>NZ_CP032157.1:5407198-6014396 GCF_003555545.1 Paraflavitalea soli
TATGATGTAACAATCATAATACTGTTCAGGAATGCCGATGTCCACTTTCAATCCATCCGGGTACCGCTGTTGCAGCAGGTAAACATAGGGCTTGATGAATGCCAGTTCTTTTTCAAGCTCCACCAGTTCTTTATCCTGACTCTTGAGTATGTAGCGGTATACTTTAGAAAACTCTTCTATAAACCGGTTGGCCCCGGGGTTGTCTTTGATCACCATGCCCGACAGCACGTTCAGGTTGTTGAACAGGAAATGCGGATTCACCTGGCTTTTGATGGCCTGTAGCTGTGCCTGTGTGCTGATGCGCTTCAGCTCTTCCGCTTCTGTGTATTTGATCCGGTATTCCCTGAAGAAGAACAGGATCATGTTGAGGAGGTGGAAGAACAGGTTGATAAGGCCTGCATAGATCAGGTTCAGCTTCAGCGGCATTTCATACTGCCGGAAGGAATAACTGTACACCAGGGCGCCCATTCCATAGACCACCAGCGTGGCCGCTATGCAGGCAACTCCTATTCCTCCTGCAAAAAATACTGCGAGGTATGCTATCCGCTGTTCCTGTGGTGGAAAGCGTTTCATTACCCCTTTTTCAATGAGCCGGTTCCCTTCCCAGGTAATCCAGGTGATCAATACCACGGTCAGCAATGCGTGGTACCATGCCACCTCGATATGGAAGTAGCGGTACACTTCGCACAGCACAGTATTGATGTAGGCGTAGGCCGACAACAATACTATAAAGAGATATCTGTAGGGATGTGTAAACATGCTATCTTCCAATTAGTGTTCAACAAAGAGGAGACAACTACAGATAACTGTAGTTGTCTCCCAGGTTTTCAACTATAAGGATCAATTCTTGTATCAAGGTAACAGCACCCTGTCGATTACATGGATCACGCCATTGGTGGTCACAATATCTGTTGCTACGATATTGGATGCAGACGGATTGCTGTTGCCTTTTACCTTAGCTCCTCCACTAAGCGTTATTGTCACTTTACCACCCCCTGCGGTGGTGGGCTGCGCACCTTCTGTCAGGTCCGATGAAAATACCCGCGCGCCTACTGCATGATACAGGAGTATTGGCTTGAGCGCATTGGGATCGGCTGCCTGGATCGATGCAATTGTCGGGAAGCCTGCATTGATGAACGCCTGGTTGGTGGGCGCAAATACCGTGAGCGGACCTGCGGCCGTTAATGCATTGACAATATCAGTACCCGCGCGCTGTACCGCTGCTACGAGGTAGGTGAAATTGGGATTGGCCGAAGCTGTTTGCACGATGTTCCTGCCGGTGGTATCAATACCCGGTCTACAATATGTATGATGCCATTGGTGGCACTTACATCTCCTTTCTTCACTTTCACCCCGTTGATGAATACGCCAACACTGTTGCGCGTGGCGAATGCCTGTTTGCCGCCCAGGGTGGTAATGGGTGCATTGGGGCCGGCCGGTACATCTGCCGCCATCACTTTCGAACCCAATACATGGTATTGCAGTACTGTTGTAAGCAAGGCCACGCCATTGGCATCGAGCGCATTGATCTTCGCTTCCGTATCCAGGTCGGGCGTTCCATCACCATTCAGGTCTACCTGCCTGAAGGCCGCGTCATCCGGTGCAAATACCGTAAGGTTGGCTGTCGTTGCCAATGTATTGGCAAGTCCGGCCTTTACCACGGCTGCTTCCAACAGCGTAAGCTGCGGATCGTTCACGACTGTTTCCGTGATGTTCCTTTGTACCGGTTTGTCATCATCATCTTTCTTGCATCCGGTCATGGCAAGTGCACTTGCCGATACTGCTACCAATAAAACTTTGCTGACTAAACGTGCAGATTTCATAAATGATTTTTTAAGCATATTTATTAACGGTGTTACCGTTATTATATAGCTTAAATCTTGCCGATAGATTGACTGCCGGAGTGAACCATCACAAATCCGGAGCGAACCGTCGATTGTCTTCATCGTTTATTTCTCATCAGCAAATCCCTATAAAAAGAGCTGTCATTTTGTTTATCGTTGTCTACAGTTTGACAGGTGTTGTGTAAAGCTGCCACAATTCTTCTATTTGTTCCCCGTAGATTGCTGCCTGCTGCAGCAGTGATGCTTTTGCTGCGGGCTGCATTTTATCCCATGTGTTGTACACCATGCCTATCCGTGGATTTTTTTCCAGCAACGACCAGTCTTATACCAGCTGTGCCGGTAGTTTAATTGATCTTCCAGTATGAGCCGTACCTTTTTCATGCAGTCATTTTTTGATTGAACAGGACTGCAACCTCCTGGTAACCGAAATGAAAGACAACTGATGCGTTTGCAGGGCGTGCAGCAAAGGCTAAATTATTTTGTTCAACAAATTTAATTAAAAGTTGAACAAAATAAGCATACCTTTAATTTGTTAATAAAAATAAATTTCATGCAAAATGGCAAAAAAGCGGCCGCGCTTTGTGCAGGTAAGGATTTTATGCTGAGTGAAGCGGTCATGGAAATGGGTGACAATCATTTGTCTACATCGGATGATACCCCTTTACGCCCCGGCGCATTTGATATGGATAATGTAGAGAAGGTAAAGAAGATTGAAGGGCTGTTCAGGCAGCTGATGGAAACCCTGGGGCTCGACCTCACTGATGACAGCCTGCGTGGCACGCCTTTACGGCTAGCCAGGATGTATGTGACCTCTTTTTACGGAGGCAAGTTCGGCAATGCAGCCGTAAAAGAAGAGTTTTTGCGTTATGCAGGCATGGCCACTGTTTATTAACTTTGCCGTCTTATGAAGCTCTACCACATATCCGAGCTGGAACAATTGTCAGGCATTAAAGCCCCTACCATCCGTGTATGGGAACGTCGGTACAATCTTATTGAACCTGGCCGTACCGACACCAATATCCGGATGTATGATGACCGGCAGGTCCGTAAGCTGTTGAACGTGGCTACATTGTTGTCGAATGGTTACAAGATATCGAAGATCGCTGAACTGGATGAGGATGACATGCATGCCATGGTGCTGGGATTACAGGGCAGTACTGATGATGCCGATTCGGTAGCCACGTCGTTTGTCAACGAACTCATTGTGTCAATGCTGGCTTTCGACGAAGTGAATTTCGAAAAAACTTTTGCTGCCGCCGCAAGCCGCTACGGGCTATTTGAAGCTATGTTAAACGTGTTTTACCCGCTGCTCCATAAGATCGGCATTATGTGGTCGACCGAAGATGCAATGCCTGTACAGGAGCACTTTGCATCCGCTGTGGTACGTCGTAAACTGATCGCCGCAACCGATGCCCTCGTCCTAAAGAGAAAACGCCGGAAGAAATTCTTGCTGATGCTGCCGCCGGGGGAATGGCATGAGATCGGGTTGCTTTTTGCCAACTACATTATTCGCGCAAAGGAGGTGGAAACCATTTACCTGGGACAAAATGTTCCTTATGAGCAGGTACCTGCTGTTCTGGAAAAAACCGAATTAACTCATGTCTTGTTGTTCTTCATTGCTCGACCCGAACAAGATAATCTTACGTATATTCGTAAAGCGATGCAACTACCACGCGATCTACCACTGCTGGTAGCCGGAAGTCATAAGGCAATAGCTGCTTTGCATTTGGGTTCAAACACACATCTTCTAGAGTCGCCGCATGATCTTTTAAACTACTTATAACACCTACCGTACAGCAAGGCTATTTCCCTTGCTGATTCATATTGTTTATGCCGGTTCACGAAGCAGGCCCCGCTCTTCCGAACGGGGCCTGCTTCATAGGAATACCAGATGAAAGGAACGACTACTTTTCCTGACTGCCATCAGTCACTGCCTGGCTTACGGCACTGGCTACTGTGCCTTCAACAGCCAGGTAACTGGCTACCTGCACCACGATCGTTGGCAAAGCCACCGGTGTGGTGAGGATCGTGCCGCTCACCGCGGCAAGGATCAGGCTCCAATTCCGCAGCTTCACAAAGAAGGGCGGCGTGGGCGACTGCATTCTTTCCTGTATACTCATATGATACTTTTGAATGTTAAAAAATAACTACATCACCAGGACGCTCACAGCGAATCACTAAAAGCTAACAGTTAGCAGATTATCCCTAACTCCTGACTGCTAATATTGGGTTTTTACAATGAACTATTGGTAGCTGCATGTCTCAGCCAAAACCTGCCCTTTATTCCCCGCTGCTGGCGGACCACTGTCCAGTGCCTGGTGGCTGGCTCACCGAAGGCCTTTATTCATCACAGCGGCAAAATAAAAACCAGTGGCAATAGCCCTCAGCCAATAGCTACCTGCAAAAGCAGATAACGACAGCTAATGCCAAAAAGTAAATCACTAAACCCAACCGCTAATAGCTACCTGACTGCTAAAGTCCAAGGCTAGTAGCTGATACCAAAACTCAGCTGATAACCGCTAAAAGCTAAATCCTGGAACCTAACTCCTAACAGCTAACTCTACATCCTCAGTTCGTGTTGCACAACACTACCATACATCAACCGTGCTTAGGGGCCCCGTCCACACAGTCGATCAGCATTTTTATGTATACTTCGCCTGGTCCCTCAAAAGAAACCCAACGAAGCAAAAGTTCTTAATCCTAATAATCCATTCAATCCAACAAATCATGGTCACGAAGCAAAGCGGAGTGAAAGAGCTGCTTTCGAAGCAATCGTGTATTCGCTAACAGCTAAAGGCTAAAAGCTAATACCTAACCGCTAAAAGCTAACCTTTACAATCGTCAACGACTTCGCCCCATCCTGTTGCCGCAAAAAATAACGGCTCCCCACAAACTGGTAAAACTCTATCCCCATCACCACAACGATCGGCCGCCGTGTTCTTGCAGGAAAGGAAAGTTTCAACGAAGTCGTAGTAAGCTGCTGCACATCCAGGAAACCACTTTCCTCGCTAGTCGTCAGGAATTTCATACTCCTGAAGTCCAGCACAGCTGCAGCTGCCAGTATCTTTATATGCGTAACCCGTCCCTCCCATCGCAGATCACGTACCGGATCGAAAGCAGGTATATTCAACATGCACACGCCTTTGTTACGGTTAATCGATACATCATACCGTCCGTTAAAGGTCCTGTACAGTGGTTTACGCTTATTAAAGTCAAAGCCTTCCAATAGTTTAAGATTATCTGAAGTTATCTTCCCCAATGCAGCAGGATACTGCTTATCACTCCGCAGCAGATTAAATACACGCCAAAACAAACGACAGTCCAAATGCTGCTCCTCCAGGTTGAATAAAGGTTTGTGGAAGGCGTCGCAGATCAGTGTGCTGTATTTATGTACCCTGTCAAAATCAGCCTGGGGTATCCTATTCTTTGTTGATTGCTTATTAGTAATTGTTGTATGTATGCGCATAATAAAAAAGCTTATTGATGATAGTAAGACATTAATGTCTATCTGTTCATCACAAACATACAACACGCAGATACCCGTTTCCAATACCCCATTGTATATTTCGTAATTTTTGTAAAAAATCGACGCACATTACGTCGATTTTTTACAAAAATTACAAAATTGACATTTTATACAATGGCACATTTGGAAATCGCCTGTCCGTCATCGTATGTTTGTTGTGCAGTGTTACTGAAAGAAGAAATTAAAGACAAGCACGAAGAAGAAAAAAGCAAAATAAACGACAAAAAGAAAAGTAGAACCAACCGTCTCTTCAGTATGCCTTCAGTATAGCTTCAGTATACCTTCAGTATGGATAGAGTATGCTAATAGCATCAAACACAAAAACAGCCCTTTTTTGCATAAAGTGGTAGGGAAGCTGGCGCCTCCCACCCAAAGCAACAACGGATGTATATAGGTTGTACCGCGGGCAACCGCCTCAAACAGTTCTTTGGAAAAGCAGTCGATGCAGACGGATCATGATTGTCGATTAACGTCTCTTCCTATTTGTCATTTCGACCGTAGGGAGAAATCTGTTATCGAAGCAAGCGTATCTCATTAACGTTTCTCCCTTCTTTGTCATCTCGAACGAAGCGAAGCGCAGTGAGAGATCTGCTATCGAAGCAAACGTTTCGAAACAACCGTGTATTCATTGCCGATTGCCGGCTGCCGATTCACGAAGTCATCGAAGCAACCGTGTATTCGCTCGCAGCTCGTAGCTCACGGCTCGCCGCTTTCTTCCAAAGAACATTCATTCATTTTTAAACAACAAACAAATGCCAAAGCAAATAAGCCCCATCGTCAAGCTCAAAGGAGCCATCGACGATATCAGCTTTTACAAAACCCAGGATGGGTTCATGGCCCGGCAGAAGACAGCCATCTCTGCCGATCGCATCAAGACCGATCCCAAATTCGACCTCCTTCGCAGGGCTGGTCAGGAATTTGGCACAGGCGGCAAAGCCGGAAAATTGTTCCGCGATATATGGAACACCGAGCTCAACAAAGCCCGTGACAACCGCGTCACCAGCAGGGTTACACAGGCCATGGTAGCCGTATTGCAATCCGATCCCACCAGCGATCTAGGCTTGCGGCGCGTGGAAAATGGCGACCTCACCTTGCTACAGGGATTTGAGTTCAACATCGGTGTGCCTTTTGCCGCCTGTGTCAAGACCCAGTTCCCGCATACCATCGACCGCGTATCCGGTCAGGTCAGGGTCAACCTCGTGTCCCATATCCCCAGGCTGGAGATTGCACCCCCCGACAATGCGACCCATTACAGCATCTTTGCCGCCGCCGCAGCAATAGATTTTGCAACTGGTGAGTATTCCATCACAAGGCAAAGCAGTGCCAGCCTGCCCTGGGACAATGATCCCACCGTGGCCTCCGTGCTGCAGATGGCTGTGCTGCCCGCTACAACCCTTCCCATCTTCCTCCTGTTGGGAGTCGAGTTTGTGAAGCTCGTAAACGGTAAGTCCTATCCACTCAGTAAGGGCCTCAGTTCCCTGCAGGTCTGGGCAGTCGATCAACTGCCTTAACCCATCAAAGGGTGGGTCGCCCTTTCCGGGCGGCTCACCCTTTTTTTCATTTCCAACGGAGTGAACTCTCCCTCTTTTGTTCATTCGAACGGAGTGAACACTCCCTCCTTTGTCATTTCGAACGGAGCGCAGCGGAGTGAGAAATCTGCTATCGAAGCAAAACTTGTCCCGCTCTGCGGGACGCCTCGAAGCACAACTTGTCCCGCTCCGCGGGGCGTGTATTCATTCCCGATTGCCGACTGCCGACTGCCGACTGCCGACTGCCGAAGCAAACGTGTATTCTTCTGTATTCTGTATTCTGTATTCTGTATTCTGTATTCTAAATTCTAAATTCTGTATTCTCTACAAAAACAAAAACTATGCTATACAAAAACAAAATATCCCGCACCGCCATTCCCGGCTACTCCCTCATCCCCAAAGACGACCACTACCAGGTAAAAAAGATCACCCTTACCGCCGAACGCGTAAAGACAGATCCGGCCTTTCACCGTACCCGTATATGTGCCGGCGACTTTGCCAAAGCGGCCCGCCTCGGCAGGCGCATTCGTAATGCCTTGTTGCTGCACTCCAGCATCAAAACCACTGCGCCCTTGCTGGCAGGAAGATTACATATTGCCCTCCGTACCAGCCCATCGGCTGACCCCGACTTCAGCACCGCCTGTTTCGACAACCTCCTTGGCTACAACTTCAATCCCCGCGTCGATTGGCAGCAATGCACCACCATCCAACCCGATGTGGTAGCCAATATTCATAAGAACTGGATCACTACCAGGCTGCCCGCCTTCATACCTACAGAGCAGTTGATACCGCCCGGGGGCATTACCCATTGCCGCATCTTTACCACCGTGGTTGCCATCAATTGCAAAGAGAAAGAGGAAGCCGAGATCATAACAAAGACCACCACCCTCATCCCCATTAAACAAATGCACATAAAACCCAGGCACCTCACTGCGGAACTAACCCACATGAAAGGCCGCCTCATCATCGTAGCTCTTGGTATCCACTGGTACGGCCCTGCGGGCTATAAAGGCGCCATGATCAGGAAGCCCCCCGGCCCCCTGACGATCATTTATATCCGGCACCAGTAAATATTTATAATTTGTTTTATGGAAAAAATTAGCCGCTACATCTCATTAGTATAGCCTTTGTGAATAGATCTCTCACCATTAAGTACCACTGATTCTTTTTACAATGATCGCCCCCATCGATCATAGTTAGTTCTACATTACCCAACCAGGTAGTGCTACATACACCTTATCCCCGGCTATTTTTTTGTTAACAAGGTGATAAAACTAAAGCTATGCCATCTATCTATGGCGAGGCTGGCCCATGACACACGGACCACCTTGCTCACCACACACGCCGTTAGCAACAACGCCATTGCAAGCGTACTTCGCATTTAACATTTACAATATATTAACACTAAAAATAAATCCACTATGGGAAGCTCCCGAGAATTTAGGATAATCGAAAACAAGCATGTACAGAGCTTAATGACAGTGTCCCCGCGCACAGCAACCCGCTCCTTGCAAGACACCAGGGATGAATTCGATAAACCTTCCGGGTTCCCGGTTTACCTGCCGAGTTCTGTAAACATATGAAGCTCGACATAGACAAGGTCTGTAAGTTCTTTAATTGGGATTAAAAACTATCCCGAAACCATAAAAAAAATAACTTATGAACAACATTAAAATCAACTGCTGGAATTCGTTCAGCTACTTCAACGAAGATGGCTGACCAAATACCGAAAACGCAATGAGTCAAATAATTTGATCAGTCAACCTTACAAAAAACCGGCGGCCCCTCACTCCCGCCGGATTGTAAGGCTTTGTAGGGCTGATGAAGATCCATCAGTGCCCCCAATGGCCATTTGGCAAACGGCATCCACATGCCCGACAATTTGAGGAGCAGGCCCATCTTATCTGGCAGCATACCCCATACCACATTAGGATTCCATTAGAATTGGAGGCCGTCCCTGCTGTTTCCCCTGCTTTTTTGAAAAGTAATTGTTATTACACCGCCGGCAGGCTGTCAGAGCCGGCATTTTCTGTAATTTTAGTCCCATGCGAAGAACCCATTCCCCACATTCCCGGCTATTGAAAGCATTCCTGCTGGGCGTGTACCTGGTATTCTTCGCCGTTCAGCTGCATTTCCGGTATGCCTTTTTTTCTTTTTTTCCTTCCACCGCACACCAGCCCGTGCTGCACCAAACCGTGCAGGTGCAACAGCAGCAGTCACCCGGTCACCAGCAAATACAGGTGGCAGCACCACAGGTAAAGCTCAACAAGCGCTACCAGCCCCAAAGCGTATTTGAAGGACTCCCTGCCCTGGAAGTTCCCAAAGAAACCTATACCGCTGTCGAACAGCACAGGACGGTGATAGTGGCCCCCTTGCACAGCACCATTATTCTCCACGTCTTTCAGCGTGGCCCTCCCCGCAATAGCTGATCCATCTTTTATTCATTGATGTAAACAGGCCATCGGCCGATGACCCTGCCCGGTATATACCGGTCTATTCATTCATACAATGGCAGGTTGCCTGGCAACCGCCTTAATTTCTATTACACATGTATATAGCTAAACTGATCCGTACCTGGTGCGGCGGGTTCCTGGTAGTACTATGCCTGCCCGCGATGGCCCAGCAACAACCCATTGGCCTCAAGGAACTATTGGCCCGTGTAGCCGCCAATGCCCCCGCCCTTCTCACCGACTCCGCCTCCATCCACATCCGCGAAGCTCAGGAGGCTGCCACCAAAGCCTTCAGGCTGCCCAACCTCCGGCTCAATTACCAGGTAGATGCAGGCACCAACAACAATATGCCCGGCGGTTATTTTTCCTACGGCATTGTGCCCGGCAATTCCAGGGTACGCACAGAAGGCAATGCCAATACCATCCTCAGCGACCTGGGTATTGCCGCCTTCGATTGGGAACTGTACAATTTCGGCGGCTTTGAAGCACAACAAAAAGCAGCCCATGCCGAAGTGGAAGTAGAACAGGCCCGCTTTGTGCAAAGCAAATACCAATGGCAGGCATATACCATTCAATTATACCTCCGCTTATTGCAGCTGCACGACCTGCAGGCTATCCAACAGCTCAACATCCGGCGCAACCAGGAGATCCGCTTGTCCATCCAATCCCTCGCCAAAAGCGGCATCATAGCAGGCGTGGATACCAGCATCGCCGAAGCAGAGTTGTCCCGCTCCCGCCTCATCTACCTCGAACTAGGCAACCAGTTCAAGCAATTGCAACTACAGCTCTCCGCCATCAGTGGCATGCCGGCCCCGCAGCTGGTGCCCGATACGGCGTTTGCCCAACAATTGTTACAAGAGGCCAACCCGGTCCGGCTGCAGGAAGCCGACACGCTCCACCATCCCGTCATCGGTTATTACAGGTCACTGTACCGCAATAGCCTCACCAAAGAAGACCTGGTGCGCAAAAGTTATTATCCAAAGGTGTCCCTGCAGGCGGCCGTATGGGGGCGTGGCGCCAGTGTAAGCCCCGCCGATGAGTTCAGGCCCTTATCAAAAGGACTGGGTTTCGAAAGAGCCAATTACCTGGTGGGCCTCGGTGTTACCTACAATATTTTCGATGCCAAACGAAAGAACCTCCAGCTCCATACTCAAAAAGCAACCACCCGCTACGTGCAGCAGCAATTATCCGAACAGCAAAACCTTTTACACCTCAGCATCAGCCAGGCAAATGCCGACCTGGAAGTAGCGCGCGAGCGCCTGCAGGAAATTCCCCACCAGCTGGCTGCCGCACAGGCAGCCTACCGGCAGAAATTCTCGCTCTACAAGAATGGACTCACCAATATTGTAGACCTCAACGCCGCACTTAACCTCCTCTACCGCGCAGAAACCGATTATACCAATGCCAATTACGCCTGGTGCAATGCATTGTTCCGCAAAGCCGTGCAGGAGAACCAGGTGGAGGCCCTCTTAAATACTTTAAAATAATTCAGCCCTATGTCCTTAGTATCCACAGCCCTCAGGCGCCCCATCACCACCATCGTGGTCACCATGAGCCTGCTGTTATTTTCGGTCATTACAGCCAGTAAGATCCCCATTGATATATTTCCCCGGCTCAACCTGCCCACTATCTATGTCATAGAATCCTATGGCGGTATGTCCGCACAGCAAATGGAAGGTTTCTTCTCCACCCGCATGCAGGACCAGTTCCTCTATGTAAATGGCATCCGCAATATCAGCGCCAAAAACATACAGGGCCTCACCATGCTCAAACTCAGCTTTTATGAAAATACCGATATGGCCGAAGCAGCTGCCCAGGTAGCTTTACAGGTCAACAGGGCCATGAAGTTTTTTCCGCCCGGCGCCTTGCCGCCACAGGTAGTACGCTTCGATGCTTCTTCCCTGCCCGTAGGTCAGTTGGTGATCGCCGGCAGATCGCGCAGCCTCAAAGAGATCTACGACCTGGCTGCTACCCGCGTACGCCCTGCTTTTGCCAATATACCCGGCCTCTCGGCCCCGCCACCCTTTGGCGCCAACTCCCGCACCATTACCGTCAATGTAGATCCCAATAAATTGCGCAGCTACAATCTTACACCCGATGAGGTTGTCACCGCACTCTCTAAGTTCAATGTGATGTCACCATCGGGCAACCTGCGGCTCAACAATACCATGTTCCTCACTACCACCAATACCCTCATTAAAGAAGTGGAAGAGTTTGGCGACATACCCGTCATTACAAAAAATGGCGTGCCCGTACTCATCAAAGATGTGGCGCGGGTAGCCGATGGGTCCGACATCACGGTAGACTATGCCCTGATCAACGGCAAACGCTCCGTTTACATTCCCGTGGTAAAAACAGCCGATGCCTCTACCTGGGAAGTAGTGAAAAGCCTGAAAAAGAAGCTGCCCGATATGCAAAGCCTCCTGCCCGATGACGTGCAGCTCTCTTATGAGTTCGACCAATCCGTCTTTGTCGTCAATGCCGTCAAAAGCCTCATCACCGAAGGCAGCCTGGGCGCGCTCCTCACGGGCCTCATGGTACTGCTCTTCCTGCGCGATCTGCGCAGCAGCCTCATTGTCGTCATCACCATCCCCGTATCCATCCTCATCGGCCTGTTATTGCTGAGCTTATTTGGACAAACCATCAATATCATGACCCTGAGCGGGCTCGCCCTGGCCATCGGCATCCTGGTAGACCAGGCCACGGTGACCATCGAGAATATTCACCAGCACCTCGAAATGGGCAAGAACAAACGGCTCGCCATCTACGACGCCTGTAAGGAAGTGGCCTTCCCCTTACTGCTCATCCTGCTTTGTATACTGGCCGTATTCGCCCCCTCTTTTTTAATGAATGGCGTGCCAAAAGCAATGTTCCTGCCCCTGTCACTATCCATCGGCCTCACCATGATCGTATCGTACATAGCCGCCCTTACACTGGTGCCCATCCTCTCCAACTGGATGATCAAAGCCGAACGGTACCAGTACCACCACGGCCAGCTGCACGCACATGCCGGCCAGGCCCTCGATGAAAAAGAAATAAAGCAGGTAGCCCAGCACCTCGAAGCAGAAATGCAGCAGCCGCAAAAGAATGATCGCTTCGAACGCATCAAACTGCGTTACAAAAAGATATTGGAGAAGAACATGCCGCGCAGGCAATGGCTGGTGCCGCTCTACCTGGTGTTGTCAATCGGTGCGGCAGCAGCAGGATTTATGGTAATTGGCAAAGACATGATGCCCAAACTCAATAACGGACAATTCCAGGTACGGATCAAAGAGCCCGATGGCACCCGCCTCGAAAGAACAGAAGACAAAGTGCGGCAGGTATTGCAGATCATCGATACCACCGTGCAGCACAAGGTGGCCATCAGTTCCGCCTATATCGGGTTAATCCCCAGCAGCTATGGCACCAGTAATTTATACATCTTCAATACCGGCACCCACGAGGCCGTGATACAGGTAAACCTCGATCATGAATACAAGGTCAATATGGACGATCTCAAAGAAACCCTGCGCAGGAACATACAAAAGCGCCTGCCGGAAATGCGCATCAGCTTTGAACCGATCGACATGACGGAGAAGATCATGAGCCAGGGCGCAGCTACCCCCATCGAAGTGCGCGTAGCCGGAAAGAATATGAAGGAAATAGAAACGTATGCCAATAAACTGGTCAATAAGTTCAAAGACATTCCTGACCTGCGCGATGTGCAGATAGCCCAGCCCCTGAAATTTCCCGTAGTATCCATCACCATCGACCGCCTCAAAGCCGCGCAGCTGGGCCTCAATGTCGCGGATATCGCTCGTTCGGTCACAGCCAGTACTTCCTCCAGCCGGTTTACAGAAAAGAACCAATGGCTCGATGAAAGCAAAGCCTATACCTACCAGGTGCAGGTACAGGTGCCCGAATACGTGATGAATACCATGGATGAATTGAAAGAGATACCCCTCGTAAAAGGACAAAGCAGTCCTGTACTGGGTGATATTGCCGCTTTCACCACCAATTATGTACCGGGTGAATATGACAGGAGCGGCCCGCGCCGTTTCCTCACCGTAAGCGCCAATATCCACCATAAGGACCTCGGCTCGGCTACCGCTGCCGTGGAAAAAGCCATCGCACAGGCAGGCACACCACCCAAAGGCATGATCACAGAAGTACGGGGTATGAGCAACCTGCTTACCGAAACATTCAGCAGCCTGCAGCAGGGATTGCTCTTTGCCATCATCGTCATCCTCTTGTTACTGGCCGCCAACTACCAGTCGTTCAAACTGGCGCTTACGGTATTGAGCACCATACCCGCTGTGATTGCCGGGTCACTGGGCTTGCTGTTGCTAACAGGTTCTACCCTCAACCTGCAATCCTATATGGGCATGATCATGTCTACCGGTGTATCCGTAGCCAATGCCATCCTCATTGTTACCAATGCCGAAAGCCTGCGCATCAGTTACCGCGATGCTACCCGCGCTGCCGTTACCAGCGCAGCCATACGGCTGCGCCCCATCCTCATGACCAGCTTTGCCATGATCGCCGGTATGATCCCCATGGCCTCTGGCATGGGAGAGGCCGGAGAACAATCCGCACCATTGGGCCGGGCGGTCATTGGCGGGTTGGCCGCTTCTACCCTGGCAGCCTTGTTCGTATTGCCGCAGGTATTTGCCTGGATGCAAAAGAAAGCAACCCTCAACTCCCCCTCCCTGATGCCAGACACCCCGGCAGCAGGCGTTGATAAATAAATTCTCATCACACACAGTAAAATACAGTTCATGAAATATTATAGTCTTAGTATAACCACCCTTACCATCAGCCTCCTCTGTGCCTGTGGCCAGCAGCAGCAACCGGTAGACATGACGGGCGACAGCACTACCAACACCCACAGTAAATATGAGATAGGCAGGGTAGCGGAAAAACCATTGGCCAGCTATGTAAAACTCCCCGGCCAGTTAAAACCCTTTGAAGAAGTGAATATTTATGCCAGGGTCAACGGTTTCATAAAAGAGGTGCTGGCCGACAGGGGCACCACCGTACACAAAGGACAGGTATTGATCACCCTCGAAGCTCCCGAACTGGAATCTCAATTGCAGGCAGCTACTTCCAAATATGTACAGGCCCAGGAAAATGCCGTAGCCAGTAAAGAAAAATACAGGCGGCTGAAAGAGGCCGCATCGGAAGCCGGCGCCGTGGCGCCGCTCGACCTCGACAATGCCTTATCCCGCATGCGGGCAGATGAGGCCATCGTATTGTCCGAAAGATCCAATGTAGAATCCATGAGCAATATAAAAAGCTACCTCACCATTACAGCTCCTTTCAATGGGGTCATCATACAGCGCAATGTATCCGCAGGCGCACTCGTAGGCCCCGGCAGTAAATCCAACGACCAGCCCATGCTGGTATTACAACACCTGGAAAAACTAAGACTGGAAGTATACATCCCCGAGGCCTATGTAGACAAGGTAGACCTGAAAAGTCCGGTAAGTTTTGTTTTCAATGCCATGCCTGGTCAGGAAAACAAAGCCACCATAAGCCGTTCCGCCAATGCCCTCAGCAGCCTGCGTTCCGAAGCCATTGAGATCGACATTAACAACCACCACCTCGACCTGAAACCCGGCATGTACGCAGAAGTAAAGATACCCCTGCTGTCACAGGCCAAATCCCTGTTGATACCCAACAATGCCATTGTACGTTCTACAGAAAGGCAATATGTGATCACCGTAAAAGAAGGAAAAGCCATGCTGGTTAACATCCAGGAAGGCCTGAGAACCCATGATTCAACAGAAGTATTTGGCACACTTGCGGGCGGTGATGAAATTCTATTACACGCTACCGACGAGATCAGGGAGGGAACGGTTATCAAATAAGAACAGCCTCCCAACAACAAAGGGCTGCCCACTACAAGAAGGCAGCCCTTCCTATACCTGTTTCAGAGAAATGTATAAGTCTTCCCTTTAAATGTACAAGTGCGTGCCCGGAGTCTGGTTGAACTTTGTGTTATAAAAATCAACAATCATGAACACATCAACCCAGCAACAAAAGATCGTCCTCGTCACCGGCGGTAGCAGTGGTATCGGAAAAAGTATTGCACTGCATGCTGCCAGCCGTGGCATCGGCGTCATCCTCACCTACAACAGCCACCCCGCCCAGGGACTAGCTGTAGCCGATACCATCAACAGCAATGGCGGCAAAGCAGTGGCCTTACCATTGGATGCTTCCAATACCGGTTCTTTAAATGATTTCGCCAGCCAGGTACTGGCCATACTGAAGAAAGAATGGAACAGGGACAACTTCGACTACCTCGTCAACAATGCCGGCATTGCCCAACGCTCCCTCATCAAAGACACCACCGAAGAAATATTCGATCAGCTCGTCAATGTAAATTTTAAAGGCCCGTTTTTCCTCACCCAAAAAATGATGCCCCTCATTATCGACGGTGGCCAGATCATCAATATCTCCTCCGGCCTCGCCCGCTTTGCTTTTCCCGGCGTAGCCGTATACGGCGCCCTCAAAGCCGCTACCGAAGGATTGACCCGCTACTTTGCCAAAGAATATGCCGGTAGAAAGATCCGTGTCAACGCCGTAGCCCCAGGCGCCATCGATACAGAGTTTGGCGGAGGCAAAGGCGATGAAAGCCACCGCCAGCAAATTGCTGCCATGACAGCCCTTGGCCGCCTCGGCGAAGCCGGCGATGTAGGCGCCTTTGTAGCCTCCCTCCTCTCAGAAGACAGCCGTTTTGTAAATGCCCAGCGCATAGAAGTAAGTGGCGGCATCATGATCTGAACAGCCCGGGGCATACAGCCGGCACGCAAACCCTTATCCTTTTTGTTGTAAATTTATAAGTGCATTTTTCAACTTACGATCATGGAATATGTAGACATCCAGTCCATTTCGGCCCTGCACGATTTCTTCCGCTACGAAAAACCGCAGCATCCCCTGGTAACCGTCATTGACCTGGCCAGGGTCGACCGATCGCACCGGATACCGGGCGCCTCCTACCGCCTGAACCTCTATTCCATTGCCTGCAAAAAAATAGAAGGCTCCTTTAAATATGGGCGCACAGATTACGACTTTTCCGAAGGCTCCCTCATGTTTACCGCCCCACACCAGGTCTTAACTCCCGGCATTGAGAACAAAGTGGAGGGCTGGGCCATCTATATCCACCCCGATTTCCTGCATGCCAGCAGCAGGGGACAAAAACTCACTGCCTATTCATTTTTTGGCTATGATACCCACGAGTGCCTGCATATTTCAGACACAGAAAAAAAAGTGCTGGAAGATTGTCTGCAGAATATCAAACGCGAGATAGCGATGAACCTCGATACCCACTCCCACAACCTCATCCTCACCAACCTCGAACTGCTCTTATCTTATTGCGCCCGGTTTTACGACCGGCAGTTCCTTACCAGGGTCAAAGCAAGCAATGACCTGGTAGAGCAATTCGACAGGCTTCTCAACGATTACTTCGCACAGGAGGCGCCCATTGAGTCAGGTATCCCCGATGTAAAATATTTCGCCGCACGCCTCAACCTCTCGGCCAATTACCTCTCCGACCTGTTGAGCAAATACACCGGCAAGTCTACCCAGGAACACATCCATTTGAAGTTGATCGACAAAGCAAAGTCTTTATTATGGAGCACCCAAAGCCCCATCAGCTCCATCGCTTACGACCTGGGATTTGAACATCCATCCCACTTCACCAAATTATTCAAAAGTAAAACCGGTTATTCTCCCCGCGAATACAGGAGTATGAATTAAGAAAGAGATGTCAGGCTGAGCTTGTCGAAGCCGTTTGTAGGGTGAGCCGCCCTTGTCAGGGTGAGTCGCCTTTGTCAGGGTGGGTCGCCCTTGTCAGGGTGGGTTCCCCTTGTCAGGGTGGGTCGCCCTCCAAGGGCGGCTCACCCTGACGCTGAAGTAGTTTGTCAAAGCCTGTCTTTCTTCCCGACTTACCTGATCAACCGGATACAGAAAGGATAACGGTATAGCTTACCTTCACTGGCGCGTATAGTAGCAACGATGATGAGAATAATAGCCACAATACTCAGGGCCCACAGCAGGAATATGCCAATGATCACAAAGATCAGGATACAGCAGATAATAGCATAGATGATCAGCGAGATCTGGAAGTTCAGCGATTCCTTCGCATGCTCTGCCACAAACTTCGAATCATCTTTCTTCACCAGGTAAATGACCAATGGCGCCCAGAATGCAACTACCAGGCACAATACATGACTGAGAATAGCCATCGTACGTTCATCCGAAGTAGGCGTATACAAGGGCTGCTCTTCGCTGCCCAGAAATGAATTAGGCTGCTGGCTCATAATGTTTATGTTTTAAGTATATAGAATAAGTAGCTGTTCCTGCTATTTTATTACACCCTGCACCGCACTATTAAGTTACTGATTATCCACACCATTACATAAAAATAATTTACCATATTAATCAGGTGCCCTTTCCAGTCCTGCAGGCCGCCAACTAAAAAGGGGCGCATCGCCGTGATGCCGCCCCCTTCATGGTTTCGTGAAAACTGAAGAACTATCGTTTTAATAATTTCTGCTGGTACAGGTCATCCGTGCCCGCCATCAGTTCCATCACATAAGTGCCGGCAGCCAGCCCGTCGGGCGCCTGGATGTTCAGCGTATGCGTGCCCTTGCTCAAAGATTCTATAGCACGGTACACCACCCGCCCATACATATCCAGTAAGCGCACCTGCACTTTTTCCGCACTCCGCAGGGTAAGCTGCACATGGATCTCTTTATCAAAAGGGTTGGGCATGATGCGCGCTACCTGCAGGTTTTGCTGACTGATCTTTACAATCGGCGAATACGTATATGCCCCGTTCACCCCCACCACCTTCAACCGGTAATAGCGGGTAAGCGCAGCAGTATTGCCCGCATCGGTAAACTGGTAATTGTTGATACCCGTATTATTGCCCTTGCTGTTCACCTTGCCCAGCGCCGCAAACCCCGTTCCATCCGCCGAGTACTCCACCTCATAATAAGCTATATTATGCTCATCCTTTACACTCCATTGCAGCAACGATCTTTCATCGAGCAGGCTGGCCTTCACCGACAGCGTATTGGCAGCCAGCACACCGTTCGCATAGAAACAGGTAGGGTGCAATCCACCGCCGCCCTGCGTAGGATCATTCGTATTGATAAAGATCGTATTGCCATTCTGATCAAACAGCATCACCTTCGATTGGTTACACACATACGTATTCGGCTGCGTCTTCACCCTAAAGGTCATCACCACCTTAAAAGGCGCACCGGGTTTAATAATACCATTCGATTGCCCCAGCGTGCTGATCAACCGGCCCCCCGCTATGGAAAACGGCATGCTGCCGCTTACATCTGCCACCGTCACCCCATTCAGTTTGGTAGAACCGGGAATATAATTGGTAGAAGCCGGTATGCCATCATACAGTTTTACACCGGCAGCATTCAGGTTGCCCGTATTCATTACTTCGATCACATACTCCACCGTATCGCCGCCTACTACATCCGGGCGGCCATTGATATTGCGGTAGGTCTTATTGGCCACCAGCACAGGCGCCAGTACCGGGAAACCACAACTGGTATAGTCACCATTCGTCCATACATTGTTGAGCGAGTCAGTCACGATCGACACACCCGCCATCGAAGCCAGGTTTACATTAAACACATTGCGGTAAGCCCCGCCGATATACACATTACCCGCCGGGTCTACCGCCATTGAATTGGAAGTACCGGGAAAAGGATTCACTGCACCGAGAAAAGTAGAGATCTTCGTATTGGGATTAATTTTATACAGGTTACTGGAATTAGCGATCAGGTACAGGTTACCCGATCCGTCTCCAAAAATATCACCACCACTTTCTGCCAGGATATTGTTCACCCCATTGTTCGCATCATTGACCAAAGCGCCCAGCCTCACGATAATGGGAGTGCCCGTCACGGCATCGATCGAAAACTGGATAATATCGCGGCCATTCTGTGTAATGGCATAACCAAACCCATCCGAACAAAAGGACATCCGGTTAATGTTCCAGCCACTCGACAGGTTGGTCTCCAGTGGATAACCTACAAACTGCTTGGCACAGATCGTCGGCGCATTGAGGTCTATATAACTCAGGTCCTGGGCAGCATTGGAATAATTGTTTACAAAATAGATCCGGTTGGTCTTTTTATCATAAGCAAGGGCAGAAGCATAGGTAAGCACACTGCCATTGGGCAGCGGAGCATTGGTAAGCGCATCAAAACAAAGCCCGTTGGCGCCATCGTATATCATAGGACTGGCCATCCCATTCGTGGTATTCACCATCTTGATATACCGGTAAGGCTTATTGGAAGGCGATTGAGGAACCCCCGTGGTAGTTTCTGATGTAGATTGATACACGATCGAACAGAACGGATCGGGCGTCAGGTTGGTAAACACCGTATTGGAACTCTGCGTTACGGTCACACCCTGGCTGGTACATTCCAGCATGGCAAAGTTGGAGATATTGCCCCCGTTGGCCGTCACCTTTACCCTGAACTTGATCGTAGCCGGCGCATTTGGGATCAGCACACCCACACCCCCCGCCGGCGATTTGATAAGCCCCCCCGTATTGGCATAAGGCATCTTGCCCGTAGCATCGGGCACAGCTACCCCATTCAGCGTGGTAGTGCCGGCGATATACGCACTGCCCGGAGGGATATTATCGTACAGCGTGGAACTGGTAAGATTGACCGTCGACAGGTTTTTTACGATGATCGTGTACTCCAGCACATTACCTTCCACAGCCAGCGTACCATTGCTATTGGTGGTGATATTGGCCACCGATTTGCTCAGGTCCACACTTTGGGCCTGTGTATCCTCTGCCATGCCCCATAGGAGCAGGACCAGGATGAGTACAATTAGGATAGTAGATCTGGTTTTCATTGAAATGGATTTGCAGTTAAAATATTGAACATGGTCTGCTGCCCCTTGCAGAAGCAGCCGTTTTGGAACTATTGCCTGATCATTTTAAATACCCTCTCTTCTCCTGTTTGCAGGTTACGGGTTCGCACCAGGTATACCTGTGCAGGCCATTGGCCTATGTCCACCTGCCGGTCAGTCACCCCACGCTCTACAACCACCGACTGTTGGTACCGCATCCTGCCGGCGATATCAGTGATCGTTACCAATACCGTTGCTTTCGCAGCCAGGTTGAACCGCAGGTGCAGCATATTTTCAACCGGGTTGGGATAAAGCTGTATACCATGCGCCGTCAGTACCGTCAGCGATACCATCCGGCTGTAATCTGCCCGGCCGCGCTTGTCCACCGCCTTTACCCGGTAATAGTTCACAGCGCCGGGTTGTACATCCACAAACCGGTAGGCGGCTCCTGCCGCCACCGTGCCGATCGTCACAAAATGCGCTCCGTCATCCGACCGCTCTACCTCAAAGTGATCATGGTTATTGTCGGTCACCGCCTCCCAGCTAATTTGCGCGCCCTGCGTGGTGCGCACCGCATTGATGCTGATAAACCGCACCGGCAGCAATTGCAGCGTCGATTTCACGATCTCGATATTATCGATGTAAAAACCATCCGCATTATCAGAGCTGTTGGAGGTAAACCGGAAACGGAAGTTCACCGCCCCATGGCCCAGGTAGTTGCGGAGATCGATCACTTCCCGCGTCCACGCTTCACGCATACCCGTGAGCGCCGGCTGGTTGCCCAGCGTACCCACATCTTCACACACCGTGTTGATGCCGCATACCGGTTGAAAAGTACCGCCCGTTGATAATTGCACCTGCAGCTTATCGTATGCATTCTCTGCCCGGTGCCTTACCCAAAAAGATAAATAGGCAGCCGTCGCATCCGACAGGTCGATATTACTATTGTAAGTAGCTGTAGAGGTCTGGCCCGCCGTATAATTGCCCGAAGGTGATTCACTCAGCGACCGGCTGCCCTGGTAAGCCGAACCCGTGCTGGTGCCCCAGGCGCCGGACAGCGTCCAGTTGCTGTTGGAGGTCCACTCCATATTATCGCTGAATACAGCTTCCGGCTGAAATATTTTGGTGATCGTATCATACTGGTTGATACCACCCGAATTGACCTGGTATACAAACCTTATCCTTGATCCCGCAGCCAAAGTAGCCGGCAGGGTATAGCTGATGCCGCGTTGTACCGAATCAAAATAGTTGGCAAAACTGTTAACAGTTACCGGGCTGCCAACCCCCTGTATATTTTCGATCGGTATGATCGATACCGTCACCGGGGCATTCGTAATACCGATGCGGCGCAGACTGAAATTAAAATTACCCGTCACCGTATTAACAGCCACCGTATTCATATCCTGCACCTCAAAATAAGAACCCGCCATATAAGCCATCTGCAGGTTGGCAAAGAACATGCTTTTGGCGAGCGGGATAATATTCTCCGGATCGGGCCAGAAACCAAATCCCGCATTGCCCGGCCCTACTTCTACCGTATACCCATAGGTTTTTTGTTTGGTGCCTGCCCCAATATCACCCGTTATATGCCAGTCCCGCGAATTGCCTACCGCATAATAACCTACCGTGGCCATGCCATCGCCGGCAAAATAGCCGTTGTAGCGGGCCATCAGCGCCGAAGCATAACTATAAAAAGAAAGATCGGGTGAGGTAAAACTATGATTGGCCGGACGGCCATAAGGAGTTACATAATAATTGCCATAAGCATGATGATCGATGGCAATCGTGAAATGCCGCGTCTCTGCAAAAGCCCGGATCGCCTGGGTTTCCGGCTCCGAAAAAGCAGAGGGACCTACATACGCATCATCACCCGGATCATGGGAAGTGCTGATGCCTGCACCGGTTACGCCCCAGTCCACATTATAATTCCGGTTGAGATCTACCCCGTAATCTCCGCCGCCATTGTTACGGCGGTTCTTCCGCCACATGCCGCCACCCGAAGGCGCGCTCGTCTCATTGTACCGGTAACCATCCGGGTTCACACAGGGCAAAAAGAAAAGCTCACGGCTGTCCACCAGTTCTTTGATGCGGTTATCCGTGGCATAATTTTCTACCAGGTATTGCATGAAGAAAAACAGGTTCATCATACTCATGCCTTCCCGGGCATGGTGCAGGCCCGTATAAAATGCTTCCGGCTCTCCTTCATCAGTCGCCACATTGTCCGATATCTTCACCACGATCATCGGCCTCCCTTCCAGGCTGGTGCCCGGCAATACGATCTTCTGCACAAGGGAAGGATAGTTATGCACCAGCGAATCGATGCGTTGCTGTATTTCCTGCCAGCTATAATACCCGCCATACGAGCCGGGAATAAAACCCGCCGGCACCGCTACATTCGTAAGGTGCGAACCACAGGGGCTTTCAAATTGCAGCTTGCCATTGAGCATGATGGCATCCGGTTGCTTGTAGAAGTTTTCCTTCCGGGCATATTGTTGAAAGTGCGCCGCTTCATCCGCTATTAATACAGAATAGGCCACGCCCGTTTTTTGCAGGATGGCCAGCGCCTTATTATCAATGGTAGTAATAAAAGTATTTTCCTCCTTATTCAATTCCCCATGATCAAATTCAACCCCCTGCGCTTGCAGCCAGGCCAGCCCTTCACGGGGTATCCTGAGGCTCACCCTGCTATAGGTGGTCTGCGCACAAATGGTGGTAGTTAAAGTGATCAATGGTACGGCAATTAAATAATGAAGCGGTTTCATAGGCTTAGACATTTAGGGATATGGTTAGCAGGCCCTCTACCGGGGTTAGGTAAAAGGAAACCCTTACGACCCGTCAGGTCGTTTCAACACGCCATAGACGTGCTGCACTTTTTTATAAGTGTTCAGTAAATGTTTACGATCGCCGGTAAAATGGCGGGTGACAGAAGATGACCGAATGACCGTTGCGGCACATACGCGTATGCGCGCGCTTGTTGGATAGTGAGTACAAGTGTTTCATAGTACAGAATTTTTGTACTGGATTAAATGATTATAATGGTAGCCTGTTGGCTTCAAAGCGGGGGTTATCAGGCGGGTCGATCCGGCCTGCGCTCAGGGAAAAAAGCAAAAATGTTCGCCTCGCAACCGGGGTTTACGGTGGAGGCCTTTCTACGGGAGAGGGTTAATACAAGAGTAGATCATTTTTTTTAGCCATGCAAGGTAGAATCCCTATGGGGAAACCACGTACAACTACAATTCACCCACCCCAACCCACAAATACTCCCGTTCGCATTACTCGCCTCTTTTACAATTAGTTGAATAGCAAAGTGGGTCGCCCTGCAGGGCTGCAAGGGAGCATGGCAGGGGCGGCTCACCCTGGCTATTCCGTACCCGGCCAGACAATTAACTTTATAATATTATTTGGTTTATTTTATAAACTACTTTAGTTTTGGATCACAAACAACCGCTACCATGTTCAAATTGATTCCCCTCATCCTTTTACTCCTCACCTGGATCGCAGGTTCAGCCCAGACCACCGTATCCGGCAAAGTGAAGGATGGGAAAGGCCGCCTCATTAACGGCGCCAGTATAGCCATCAAAGACTCTTACGACGGAGGCACCTCCGATTCTACCGGTCAATACCGGTTCAAAACCACCGAAAAAGGAGAACAGACCCTGCTGGTCACCTCCATCGGTTACAAATTGTACGAGCAAAAGGTCACCCTCTCCGGCACATCCATCACCGTGGATGTGCTGCTCAAAGAGGAACCCAACGAGTTGACAGCCGTAGTGATCACCGCCGGCACCTTCGAAGCCAGCGATACCAAACGCGCCACCGTGCTCAACCCCATCGACATTGTTACCACCGCCAGCGCCAATGGCGATATCACCAGCGCCATCAAAACCCTCCCCGGTGCACAGCAGGTAGGAGAAAGTGAAGGCCTCTTCGTGCGCGGTGGCACCGCCCAGGAAACCAAAGTATTCATCGACGGCACCCTGGTCAATAACTTTTTCTTCAGCAGTGTACCCGATATCGCCCAGCGCGGCCGCTTCACCCCTTTTATTTTTAAAGGAACAGTATTCAGCTCAGGCGGCTACTCTGCCTTATACGGACAGGCTTTGTCCGCTGCACTGATCCTCGAATCCATCGACCTGCCCGAACAATCCTCTGCCAGCCTGGGCATATCTACGGTAGGATTGAGCGGGGGCTATCAACAATTGTCCAAAAAGAAAAACGCCAGCTGGGGCATCAACTACAACTATACCAACCTGGCGGCTTATTTCGCCCTGGTCAAACAAAGGGTAGACAATTTCCATACACCCGAATTTCACAACGGTGAATTTAATTTTCGCGTCAAGACCTCCAAAACAGGGATGCTCAAATTCTATGGCTATTCCAATTACAGCAACCTGGGTGTGCGCAGGGGCGATATAGATTCAACCGATCTTAAAAATGCCTTTAAGCTCACCAACTTCAACGTATACGCCAACCTTTCCTGGAAAGAAAAGCTGGGCAAAAAGTGGAAACTCTATATGGGTACTTCCTACAGTGACAACACCGACAAGATCAACAATGAATTGCAGAACCAGGCCAACGAGCCCCAGCATATAGAAGATGATCCCTATGGTAGCAAAAGCTTCCAGGCCAAATCCTATGGAAGCCTCGCCCAGATCAAGGCCGTATTGGAAAGAAGACTCTATGGCCTGAGCGCTATCCGCTTTGGCGGCGAATACATGTACTTTAAAGACCGTACCGATTTCACCAACCGCTTTGTAGCCAAAACACAAAACAGTATCGACGACCAGTTCAAAGCTGCCTTTGCCGAGACGGATATTTACATCACCAACGACCTGGCAGCCAAAGTAGGCGGACGGCTCGAACATTCCTCCCTGCTGAACAAAGCCAATATTGTTCCCCGCATTTCACTCGCCTACAAGCTCACCGATAAAGCACAGGCATCACTGGCCTACGGCGTATTTTACCAAAAGCCCGAGAAGGATTATTTCCTGCGGGGTTATACCTTCAACGACCTGGCCTATACAAAAGCCACCCACTACATTGCCAATGTACAGAAGGTGACCAGGGATTACACCCTGCGCGTGGAAGCCTTTTACAAGAAATACAACGAGCTCACCAAAACCTTTACCTCCAGCGGCAGCAAGGTGATCGACAGTGTGGGCGGCGGCGGCTTTGGCCATGCAAAAGGTATTGAAGTGTTCTGGAGAGACCGTAAGACCTTCAAGAATGTTGATTACTGGATCTCTTACTCCTATCTCGATACCAAAAGGGATTACCTCAATTATCCCTATGCTATTCAGCCCAACTTCGCAGCCAAACATACAGCCAGCCTGGTGGTAAAGAAGTTTGTTTCCAAACTCAAAACACAGTTCAACGGTTCTTATACCTTTGCCTCTGGCCGGCCTTATTACAATATCCGCTACGACAATGGCAGCGCCAAATTCACCATTGCAGAGCAGGGTAAGACCATCCCCTACCACAGCATGAGCTTTAGTGTCAACTACCTGCCCAATATCGGTAAGCAGGGCGCTAAAAGATTTGCCGTATGGGTGTTCTCCGTCAACAATGTGATCGGCAACAACCAGGTATTCGGCTACAACTTCTCTGCCGATGGCACACGGAAAGAAGCCGTGGGCCCAACAGCCAAACGTTTCTTCTTCCTCGGTTGCTTCCTGAGTTTTGGCGTAGACCGTACAGACGATGTGATCAATAGTAATTTATAAAAACAAAGAAATAATTTACCAAACAATTATATAAAAAACAGCAATATGAAAAAGCTCATTGTATCAGCCTCCCTTTTATTCTTAGTGATAGCCGCCACAGCACAAAGTGAAAAATACACCAAGGCCATGCAGGCCAATGTAGCCACCATCGACTCCCTGCACACCGCACAAGCCTGGACCGATATGGCCAATAATTTTCAACGCATTGCCGATGCCGAAAAGACACAGTGGCAGCCTTACTACTATGCAGCACTGGGCTATGTAATGACAGGTTATATGGAAGGCGCTGCAACAGGCGGCACTGCCAGCGCTGACAAAGTAGATCCACTGGCCAATAAAGCAGAGGAATTGCTCAACAAAGCAGAAGCATTGAGCAAAGACAACTCCGAGATCTTTTGTGTAAAGAAGATGATCGCCACCCTGCGTATGATGGCCGATCCCATGAACCGCTACATGACCTACGGTCCGCAGGCTGCCGAAGCTTTACAAAAAGCCAAATCACTCAATCCCGAAAATCCAAGGGTGTACCTCCTGGAAGGACAGGACAAATTTTATACCCCTGAGCAGTATGGCGGCAGCAAAACAGAAGCCAGGACTTTGTTTGAGACATCCATCAAAAAATACGAAAGCAGTAAACCGGCAACAAATATCGATCCCCAATGGGGCAAATCACAGGTGCTGTTCTTCCTGGATCAGTTAAAATAGTGTATATCATGTGCATTGTCCACGGCCGGTCTTCACCAGATTTGCCGTGGACAACTTTATATTTGAGCCATTAAATAATTGTAATGTCAACACAAAGCCTTTCGCCTGAAGAAAGTTTACGGGTCATCCAGACGATGATCAATAAAACCCGTCAGCAGATTTCCGGGCAAAGCCATTATTTTCTGGTATGGGGCTGGTGTACCCTGGCAGCCTGCGTGGGTCAATTTTTACTGATGACAGTATTCCATTCTCCCAGGCATTACCTGGTATGGCTCATTACCATACCCTGCGCCATCTACACCATTTGGTTTTCTTCACGCGAGGAAAAGAAAAACAAAGTAAGGACCTATGCCGCTGATAACATGAGTTACCTGTGGACCGGGGTGGGCATTTCATTTTTTGTGGTGAGCGTGATCTTTATGAAGATCGGGTGGTTCAATTGTTATCCATTTTATATTATGTTTTATGGCCTGGGATCCTTTGTATCGGGCCGCATATTGCGTTTTACTCCCCTGGTAGTAGGGGGCATTATCAATTGGGCGTTGGCCCTGGCTGCCATCTGGGCGCCCTTTGGTTACCAGCCCTTGTTTGCTGCTGCCGCTTTGTTATTTAGTTATATTATTCCGGGTCACCTGTTGCGCAGCTCACAACGGGAATCAGCGTAGTTCAAAAAGTAAATGCATCAGTTATGGAAGAAAAGAAACTGTCCGGAGAAGAAAGTCTGCTGCTGATCCGGCAAATGATACAGGTGGCCAAAGATGAGCACCGGGAGAAAGGTGATGGCTGGCTCATCTGGGGATGGCTGCTGTTTGTGGCCTCCGTTGCCTCTGCTGTGATGAGTTATGTCAAACTGGGCAGGTATGTGGGTTGGGTATGGCTGGGCATGCTGGCAGTTGGGTTGATCGTGTATGCCATCGGGCACCTGCTGCACCAACGCAAGGAAAAAGTACAAACCTATGTACAGGAATTGCTCAATAAGATCGAGCGTGGGTTCTTTATTAGTTTGTTTACCATTGTAGCCTCCGTCTACATCAGCAACAGTAATTTCAATTTCGGTTATTTCTATATTCTGTATGCATTCTGGATGTTCATTCATGGCAGTGCCATCCGCTTCAGGCCATTGATCATTGGCGCCTGGGTCAACTGGGCTGCCGCCATTGCCATTTTCCTGATCAAAGATTTTCAATATGATATGATGATCTCTGCGTTGGCTGTGCTGGTAGGGTACCTCATTCCCGGTTATATGTTGCGGGCTGAGTTCAGGAAAAAGAGCTTGTCATCAGATCGAATCATTGCCTAATGGAATTTAAAGAATTAGATCCTATACTTCATTCCCAGCTCCGGCTGGCTGTTGTTTCACTCCTGATCAGTGTGAAGGAAGCAGAATTTACTTTTATCAAAGAGAAGACCAATGCTACCGCAGGCAACCTCAGTGTGCAGATCAATAAGCTAAAAGAAGCCGGCTATATAGAGGTCATCAAACAATTCAAGGACAACTACCCCCAAACCACCTGCAAAATAACACCCCTCGGCGTAAAGGCTTTTGAAGAATACGTACAGAATTTACAATCTTACTTAGGCGTGAAGAAGTAGCGAGTCGGCAGTCGGCAGTCGTAAATCGGCAGTCGTAAATCGGCAACAATCGTATGAAACGTGTATTCAAGCCCCATCGGGGCTTTCGCTTTGTAGCATACGTATGAAACGTTTTTTTGTGCGCTGTAGGCGCACCCCTCAGGAGCGTTTATAAGAAAGACCTGATAAATTTCTCATTACTTCCTTTTCTATACTTCCGCCTTCTATATGCTGAATTCTGACTCCTGTATTCTTTATTCTACATTCTGTATTCTCTCCTGTATTCACAAAAAAGTCCCCCCAAATCCTTAGCGTATTACTAGCAGGACAGGGGGGATGCTTTCTTACCTCTGTTGAAACCTAACCAATTATTCTTTGATCAGCTTAACGATCATACGTTCTTTGCTGTTGATAGTTACTTCCAGTACATACATGCCAGGTTTCAGATTGCTGCTGCCATCGATCAGGTAACTGTTAGAACCAGTACCCGCTTTGGCACTCTTGCGCATTACTTCCGCACCACTTGCATTCAGCACTTTCATCACGATGTACGAATCCTCGTTCAATTGAACCGTTACGGCAATATCATTCTTGGTAGGATTAGGACTTACACTTACCATTTTCAGGGAGCGTGTATTGTACACACGCACGATCAATATCTTGCTCAGTGCAGTCCTTGCATCCAGGTCCACTTGTTTCAGGCGGTAGTAGATGTCTTTTCTCGCTACTGTGTTACGGCCTACTTTATCGACAAAGTCATAATCTTTCTTCACCGTTGAGTTACCACCCGTCTTGATCGTACCAACAACTTCCCATTTCAAACCATCAAAGCTTCTTTCTACCTCAAAACGGTCGCTGTTGGATTCGAAGTTAGTGGTCCAGCTCAGCTCTACATTACCTTCATCTTTGTACAGACCTTTAAAGTCAACCAGGCTTACAGGCAGTGTACCGGCAGTAGCAAAAGTGAGGGTTACAGTGGCTTCCTGCGAACACTGGGGAATATAACCAAAGTCACAGATCCTGTACTTAAAGGTGGTAGATGTACCGGCAAAACCAGGATTAGGTGTGAAAGTGAAAGTACCATCTGTATTCAAAACTACTGTACCGTGTGCAGACTGCTGCGTAAGATAAGCGTCGAAAGACTCAAACTCAGGATCACTGTCGTTCAGCGTTACATCACCCGAAGCGTTGTGGTTGGCAGCACCGTTGAAGTTATCATTAACTGCAACGGGTGCTGAGTTACAACCAGACGGATAATAAAGCGGAGCATCTATAATAAGACTATCAATGGCCACCCTGGTGTTTCCATTAGTGCCGCCGTATTGGAGGAACACCCGGTAAGGGCCTGAACCTACGGGTCCGAATTTTTGACTAAAAGTATATTCCTGACCAGCAACCGTGCTGCTGTTCATAGTAATGGTAGCCATAGCAGGACCGGCATTGATCAGATCAGCAGTTGCTAAATAGATCTTGATCCACCGGGTAGAACCCGCTGCCAGGGCCGTTTCTAATTTGTAACGGAAAGAAACCTTTACTTCACCAGGAATGTCCAATACCTGGGTATAGATACCGGTAGATTGTGTAGTAGAATTAGAAG
This sequence comes from Paraflavitalea soli, assembly GCF_003555545.1. GTDB lineage: Bacteria > Bacteroidota > Bacteroidia > Chitinophagales > Chitinophagaceae > Paraflavitalea > Paraflavitalea soli. Next base: position 5,437,026 of record NZ_CP032157.1, read on the forward strand.
CAGTAGTGTTGGAAGAAACCATGGCGCCATCACCTTCGATGCCGGGCGTCCAGCCATCATTCACATTGAAATCGTTAATAACCCAGCAATGTTGTTGAAGATGACCTTTTACCTGGGAAAGAGATACGCCTGAGCGTGAGTTAAACTTTTCATTTACCTGAGCATTTGCCCCGAGAGAAGAGAGGAGTACCCATGCGGATACCATAAGGAGTGTAAAATTCCGTTTCATTGATGTAAGTTTCAGAGTTTAGAAATCAATCTTGATACACGGATGAATGAAATTCATCGGGGCATTCAAAGGAAGGAGAATGAGTTGCAAAGGGACATACGAATGAGGGAATAGATTCCACTCCGAGCTTACACATAGCTATTGGAAGATACTATAGGTAATAACCATTACAGGTTAAACATCAAACAGACTTAAACTAAAAGATGGTTGGAAATTGGTGCAAGATGGTAATTCGTGTGGTCTTGCAGGTAACGGAAATCTCAGAGGATGTGTGGGATGATGGAGCAAAAGTAAAGCGCCACGACGGATTATGCAAGTATTTGGAATATTTTTTTTCCAGAATAGGGACTTTCGCCTACCTGCCTGATCCTATTATATTTTTACTGTTTCCTAACAATTTGAGTTGTAATTTGTAACGTAATTACCATATGTCGGTCATCATACAGGTTAATCACCTCAGCAAATACTACAAAGAATTAAAAGCGGTCGATGATATCTCATTTACCGTGAACCAGGGCGATATATATGGCTTCCTGGGCCAGAATGGCGCTGGTAAATCCACCACTATTCGCATGTTGCTCACGTTGATAGAACCTACTAACGGTCATATTGAGCTGTTTGGCATGGACCTTAAAAAGCACCGCAAGGACATATTAAGACAAATAGGCGCCGTGATCGAACGGCCCGATCTGTATAAATACCTTACCGCCTATGAATGCCTCTCCCTCTTTGCACGCATGAGCGGTATAAGGGCCAACAAGCAGCAACTGATGGCGCAGCTGGAGCAGGTAGGATTGCAGGAACGGGCACAAAGTAAAGTAAAGACCTTCTCGCAGGGCATGAAGCAGCGCCTTGGCATTTCCGTAGCCCTGGTACATGATCCGCAACTGATCATCCTCGATGAACCTACTAATGGTCTCGACCCACAGGGCATCGCCGATATACGCAACCTGATCTTACAGCTTAGTAAGCAACAGGGAAAAACCATCCTTATTTCATCACACCTCCTGTATGAAATAGAAATGACAGCCAACCGGATGATCATTATCGACAAGGGAAAGAAGATTGCAGAGGGCAGTGTGAAAGAATTGTTCGATCCGTCCAGCATGTTGATCCAGGTGAGCTTTGCCAATACAGCGGAGGTAGCCGTACAATTGCAGCACAGCAAGTGGAAAGACCTGATCAAAACACAAGAGCAAAACAATATAGTTTTCCAGATGGATGAGCAGCAGGTGCCCGCACTTACTGCCGACCTGGTCAATATGGGTGCAGCCATTACCGCCCTGCAGCCTCAACACTCCCTGGAAGCTTATTTCCTGGCCTTAACAACAGCCAACCGACATGTGGACACTTTTACAAATTGAACTCTTTAAGATATTCAAGCGGCCGCGTACCTACATCTCATTTGTAGCCATTGCCGCTATCGTGTTGCTCATCCAGCTGGCGCTGTTTGTTGATGCCGATACCTACCTCGACCTGCTCTTACAATCCATCCGGTCCGACTTTGCCATTGACGGCAAGATTGCCAATGGATACTTTGTATGTTATTTTATCCTACAAACCTTATTGATCCACGTGCCTTTACTGATCGCCCTGATCGGGGGAGATATGATCGCCGGCGAAGCCAATATGGGTACCCTCCGCCTGCTGGCCAGTAAGCCCATCAGCCGCAGCTCATTGATGTTGTCCAAGTTTATTGCCAGTGTGATCTATACCCTGATGCTGCTGGTGTGGATGGCCTTCCTTTCCCTGTTCCTGTCGATGGTGGTATTTGGCGTGGGCGACCTGATGGTCTTTAAAAGTTCGGAGATCATTCAGCTCAAACAGGCCGATGTGATGTGGCGCTACTTTGCGGCTTTTGGATTTGCCGCCATTGCCATGACTACCGTAGCGGCACTCTCCTTCTTCTTATCACTCTTTGCAGAAAATTCCATCGGACCCATCGTGGCTACCATGAGTATTGTAATAGTATTTACCATCCTCACCACCATGGACCTGCCCTTCTTTAATTTAATGAAGCCCTACCTCTTTACCTCCCATATGCTGGGCTGGAAAGGGTTCTTCGATAATCCCATCAATTATGGCAGTGTATTCAAATCAGCAGGCGTGCTGCTGCTCCACATAGCAGGGTTCGTAGGCATTGCCATCTACCTGTTCAAAAAGAAAGATATTTTATCGTAGTAAGTAGTAAACCGTAGATATTAAGCCGTAACCAGTTTGCGCTTTCTCCGGGTTACAGTAATGCCTTTTAAGCTCACCATTTCGCTTTTGTCCTGGTCCCACACTTTCAGGCGCAGGCAGGCAATGATATCCCGGGGATGCAGCGAGGTCGTTTTGGCTACCTGCAATTCGGGGAAGTGCGCCATCACCTCAGGCAGGCGATAGAAAGGTATTTTGGCATTGAGGTGGTGAATATGGTGGTAGCCGATATTAGCGGTGAACCAATGCATCACAGGGCTCATGGTCATATAGCTGGATGATTCGAGCGCAGCTTTATCATACGCCCATTCGGTATTGCAGCAAAAGGTAACACCGGGAAAATTATGCTGCGCATAGAATAAATAAGAACCAAGCGCAAAAGCGATCAGGAAGGGCACAAAGAACAGCAGGAGCCAGGCCTGCCAGCCGAGGAAAATAAAAATACAGGTGGCGGCGGCAACATGCAATACCAATGCGAGCAAGGCGTCGAAGTGCTTACGCGGACTGCTCACAAAAGAGCCTACACACATACCCAGCAGGAACATGGTGAAATAACCCAGCCCGATCGTGAGCGGATGGCGGATAGCGAGGTAGCCGATCCTTTCTCCGGCCGACATATTCTGGTATTTCTGCTTAGTGGCAATGGGAAAGGAACCGATGCTGGCGCTGAATAATTTGGAATTATGCTTATGGTGATGGTCGTGCGAGCGTTTCCAGATACTGGTAGGAGCCAGCATATAGATACCGAAAACGGTCATGATGGCTTCGGCCAGCTTCGATTTGTGTAAGATGGTATGGTGCTGGTGGTCGTGGTAGATCACAAACATGCGCACCAGCAGCAATCCGGCCAGCAGGCTGGAGGCTATTCTTGCACCGAGCCAGGGCAATAAAACTGTTCCGGCCAGGGCCAGGATGGTGACCCCAAGTGTTGTAAGCGTATGGAACCAACTTTTACTCCTGATCTCTTTGGCAAAAGGCTTGGTAGCCAATATCAGCTCTTTCCCGGACCTCATATTCATATTTGGTGTTGCTTTAAAGAATTTTAACTAAATGTTTGGTCGCTTATGCTTCCACCGGCGGTGTGTCCACAGCCAGGTTTCCGGGTTATTGATGATATCTGCTTCCAGTCTTTTGGTGTGTGCTTCAGTAATTTCACCCTCGCGGATGTTATTATAAGGCGGCATCATTAAAGTGTCAGCGGTTAACGTATAATAGCCCCGTTTTATTTTTTTGATCGATACATAAACGATCGGATAATTCATTTTCTGAGAGATCTTCTCTGTACCTGGAAAAACAGGTGTATCCTGGTTCAGAAAGTTCATCCAATAAGCTCTGTCAGGTGATGGTGTTTGATCGGCGATGAAAGCAGTAGCGGATAAATGTCCCCTGTTTTGCACCATTTCCCTGAACGTATCTTTCATGGCAATGAGCTTAGTACCAAACCGCGTGCGCATTTTTATAGTCAACCTGTTAAAATGCTGATTGGCCAGTGGATGATAGATCACATACAACTGGTGCTTGCACCTGAGGCTGAACGTATTGCCCGCCCATTCCCAGTTGCCGTAATGACCCATCACGATCACAATACTTTTATTCTCGGCGGCAAACCCATTGAACAAGGCCTCTGCCGCTGGTTCCATACTACAATGTTTTAGCATGGAATCACTACTGATTGTCAGTGTTTTGAATGTTTCCAGGAAAAGATCACAGAAGTAACGGTAGAAATGTTTGCGGATGGCTTTGATCTCGGAGTCGCTTTTTTCAGGGAAAGAGTTGCGCAGGTTGTCAAAAACCACCTTTTTCCGGTAGCCGATCACATGGTACAAAACAAAGCAAAAGACATCTGATAACAGGTACAGTGCGCGAAAAGGCAGCACAGATAGGAAATACAAAAAGGGTAGGGCTATATAATAGCTCAATACGGCCAAGGTCGTAAGTTGTTTAGTTTTAAAGGTTGCGCTAAAGATAACTGAATTATATACTCCAAAGCCGGAAACGGGGATTAAAATAATGTCACTTTAACATTATATAAAATTTATGCGCCATTCAACCATCTGACTACTATCCCATTAAAAAAGGCAGCCCCGCTATAGAAGCAGGGCCGCCTTGTATTAAGTGAATACGATTAGAAACCGTATTTGGTTACGCCGGGTGTCGCTACCGGGTAGAATCCATCTGCATCAGGCAATACGGGCGGTGTAGCCGCAAAATCATATTGCTTGGGATGGAGGTCAATGCCCGAATTAATGGCCTTGTCCCACTCTATCACCTGTCCCGTATAGGTGGCCATACGACCGAGGATAGAGGTCATGGTGCTTTTGGCGCCATTCTCAGCATCGGCAAATTTGTATTCGCCTTTGGCAATGGCTGCGAATAGTTCATCATGCTCTGTTTGGTAAGGATTGTTCTCCAGTTTCGTGTCGTACTGGTACAATACTTTGCCCTTGCTGCTCACAATATTGGCCGCCCCTGTCTGGATAATGCCCTTGGTGCCCACCAACAGTTCATCTACCTTACTCATGGTGCCGGGAATATGACGGCACTGACTGTTGAGGATGGAACCATCGGCGTAGTGGAATTCTACATAGTGGTGGTCAAATATTTCACCATACTCTTTTCCTTTACGCACCTGGCGGCCGCCCATGCCCTGTGCTTTTACAGGATAGCCGCCTTTGAACCAGTTGATCACATCAATATTGTGGATATGTTGTTCCGCAATATGATCGCCGCAAAGCCATACGAAATAATACCAGTTACGCATCTGGTATTCCATTTCCGTTTGACCAGGCTGGCGTTTGTTTACCCACACACCGTCGTTGTTCCACCACGCTTGTGCGGAAGTGATATCGCCAATGAGGTTTTTCTTTTTAAACAGTTCACGATAGCTGTTCTGGTAATGGCGTTGTAAACCCACTACTACATTCAGCTTTTTAGCTTTGGCCTGTTCTGCCGCAGCCAGTACTTTTTGTACACCGGCAGGATCAGTAGCCACCGGCTTTTCCATGAAAATATGTTTGTTCTGCTTTACCGCTTCTTCGAAGTGAATGGGCCTGAAACCGGGAGGCGTGGCCAGGATCACCACATCGGCCAGGGGAATGGCTTTCAGGTAGCCATCAAAACCTACAAAACGCCTTTCTGCAGGCACATCCACGCGGTCCTTCACCGTCTTATCGCCCGATTTGGAATCGGCGGTCAATGATTTATAGCATCTTTCCAGGCGGTCGCTGAAGGCATCGGCCATGGCTACCAGCTTTACATTTTGCTTGGTAAGCAGGGCCTGCATAGCAGCGCCGGTACCCCGGCCGCCACAGCCGATGAGGGCTACTTTAATAACGTCATCAGCGCCTGAAAAATAATTGGCTTTGGAAAAGAGAGGGGCGGCGATCAATCCGCCGGCAATCAGCGAGGACTGTTTCACAAAATCACGCCGGGAAGAATGGTTGGATGCATCTTTACGCATGGTTGTTAATTTATATAATGGAGCAATCTAATTACCGAGGTATTTTTTATAAAAGGCGTCTGCCTCTTCAGCTGTTGGCGCCTTCAAGGGGCGTACCAGGCGGAAACCTACCTGCATCCCATCTGTGAGCCACCATTTGCTTTTGGGTATCTGCGGATCACGTTTGTTCCAGGAGGGATCTGATTTACCACGACTGGCGCTGCGCAAAGCCTCTGGCTTATCGAGGTATCCACCGCCACGCACGGTCTTCGGGTACGTATCCTCTGTGCTGAAAGAAGGGTCGGTAGCGCCATCAGCAATCGTTGTAAAGTATTTCTCCTCGTAATGATCGAGGGTCCACTCCGCTACATTACCGATCATATCATAAAACCCCCAGGCATTGGGTTTCTTTTGCCCCACTTTCTGGTACTTGTTCTTACTATTGACGCTAAACCAGCCATAATCCTTCAGCAGTTTGGCATCATTCCCGAAATAATAAACGGTATTGGTGCCAGCCCGGCAGGCATACTCCCACTCTGCTTCTGTAGGCAGGCGGTAGAATACACCTGTTTTTTTATACAGCCACCGGCAATACATAAGGGCTGTGCGCTGTGACATACTGTTTACCGGAAATCCGCCCTGCTTGCCCATGCCCCAGCTCAGGTCGATGTATTGTGGCGTAGGTCTTGTTACCACATCTACTTCCGAATTGCGGCTGGTGCTTTCATCATTGAAGAACAACAGGAATTCATCATACGTAACTTCGTACCGGCCCATCCAGAAGGCGGAGACATTTACGTTGCGCTGTGGCGTCTCATCGGGCTTTTTGCCTGCATCCTTTTCAGCGCTGCCCATCAGGAATTTCCCTGCGGGAACGGGCAGCATTTTAAAAGATATAGCCGAACCGGGGATCGTTGTTTCGTAGGGTTCAAAGTTCGTTGCTTGCTGTGCCTGGGCTACACTTACTGCAGCAGCCCCATAAAAGAATAACACCAGTCGTTTCACACTTAATAAGTTTAGGTGGTCGAAAGATAAGCAAATAATTTATAGGTCCCTCCCAAACCATATCATTCAGGTAGAGAAATCGATTGCATAAAAATAAATTTCCTCGCTACTGTCATGCTACAGCATATTGATGTTAAATTTATCCAAACACTCAGAACATGAAACGTCGACAATTTATGCGTAATTCCCTGTTCACCGGCGCCTCCCTGGCCACCTCTGCTGTAGCACTTGGTATGTCGGATGAAAAGGGAGATACCCTAACGAATGCTGAAAAAACATTTAACCTTGATTATGCCTTTCATGATGGCATGTTTAAGAACAGCGGGGGTGCTGACTTTATTGATCAGATAAAATTTGCCCATAGCATGGGCTTCCGGTCTATCGAAGACAATGGCATGATGGGCCGGCCTGTAGAGATGCAAAAGAAGATCGGCGATACCCTGGCATCACTCGGCATGCGCATGGGTGTTTTTGTTATTACCTCCGATAACTGGCATTGGAAAACCTCACTCGCTTCGGGCAAGCAGGAATGGATCGATAGAATGATCAAAGATTGTAAGGAAGCCGTGGAAGTAGCCAAACGCTGTGGCGCCAAATGGATGACGGTAGTACCGGGCAATTATGAAAGAAGCCTTTCCTTCGAATACCAGACTGCCAATGTGATCAGCGCCTTGCGCAAGGCCAGCGCCATCCTCGAGCCCCATGGCCTGGTAATGGTACTGGAAGCCCTGAGCGATAACCCCGACCTGTTCCTGCGCCATTCCGATCAAACCTATATGATCTGTCAGGCCGTGGGCAGCCCCAGTTGTAAGTTCCTCTTCGATATGTACCATATGCAGCGCAATGAAGGGGATATTATTAACAACCTCAACAGGTCCTGGGATGAGATCGGGTATATACAGATCGGTGACAACCCCGGCCGTAAAGAGCCTACTACGGGAGAAATGAACTACAAGAACATCTTCAAGCATATTCATGGCAAGGGCTACAAAGGCATCCTGGGCATGGAGCACGGCAATTCGAAGCCGGGCAAAGAGGGAGAAGTGGCCCTGATCAAGGCGTACCGGGATTCTGATAGTTTCCTGTAGAGGGTTGACAGTTTGATTGGTTAACAGGTTGATAAGGGGGATGATCCGCCTTTATCAACCTGTTGTCTTTTTACCTTCACCAGTTTTCAATCCTTATTAACTTTTCAACCTGTCAACTTATCAACCTATCCTTAACTTTGCAGTCTATGCACACTTTTATTAAAGCATTGTCCATCCTCAGTATTTGCCTCCTTTCCGCACTGTATTGTACAAGCCAGGAAGCGGATGCACTGATCAAAAAAGTAAAAGACAAACTGGCCACGGTGAAAGATTACCAGGCCGACGGGATCATGAAAACCGATGTGTCTTTTATGAAGATCCCGGAATCCAAAGTGGTGATCTATTACAAGAACCCCGATAAATTCAAGATCAAAAAGCAGGATGGCATTGCCATTGTACCCAAGGGGGGCGCCAATGTAAACCTGGGTGGTCTATTTGCCAACGATAATTATACTGCTGTGCCGGCCGGCAATGGCAAAGTAGCAGGTACCGATACACGTATTGTAAAACTATTGCCGCTCGATGAAAAGAGTGATATCGTAGTGGCCACGCTGTACATCGATGAGAAGCAATCACTGGTGCGCAAAGCCATTATGACCACCAGGAGCAATGGCACCTATGAAATGGAAATGAGTTATGGGCAGTTTGCCAACTGGGGATTGCCCGACAAAGTAGTATTCAGCTTCAATACCAAAGATTATAAACTACCCAAAGGACTGGCATTCGATTATGATACCGGCGAAAAACCAGCAGCAGCTGCTGCCCCCGGGAAAGACCAGAAGGGGAAATTAGAAATTACCTACACCAACTATACGGTTAATAAAGGCATTGCGGATAGCTTCTTTAAGTAGGAATGCTATTCGTCTGTTTCCGGTATCTCTAAGGCTTCGTCTACGACATTGGCCAGAATCACGGAAGTCATTTTCTTCAAGGGGTTTCTGCGGTTTTCAGCATAGCCACTCCGTTGATTGATAATGTCAATGCATTCGTAGATAGCCGTGAGGAAAGAGGAATGATCGGCTTTATTTTTACCGGCAATATCAAAAGCAGTACCGTGGTCGGGAGACGTGCGGACACCCGGCAGGCCGGCGGTATAATTCACGCCTTCGCCCAGGGCCAGCGATTTGAAGGGGATCAGGCCCTGATCGTGGTACATAGCCAGCACCGCATCAAACCTGGTATAATGGTGACGGGCAAAGAAAGCATCAGCGCTATAAGGTCCCATCACCAGCATGGAACGCTTGGCATCTTTAATGGCCGGCTTAATGATCTCATCTTCTTCCTTGCCTATCAATCCTTCGTCGCCGGCATGGGGATTCAATCCCAGTACTGCGATCTTAGGCTTATCGATGCCAAAATCTTTGATGAGTGACTGGTTGAGGATATTGAGCTTGGACACAATACGCTCACGGGTGATGTGCTGGGCGGCTTCCCTCAACGGTACATGTTCAGTAACCAGGGCAACCTTGAGGTTGCTGGCTACCATCAACATCACTACATCCTGTACACCATATACATGCTTGAGGTAAGGAGTATGGCCGGTGAAATTGAATTCAGCCGACTGGGTATTCTTCTTATGGATGGGGGCTGTTACCAGGCCCTGTATCTTATTTTCTTTCAGTGCCTGCACGGCCATGGCCAGCGATTTTACGGCATATTTACCGGCCATATCGGTGAGTACACCGGGGGTGATGCCCACTTCTTCTTCCCAGCAGTTGAAGATATTCACCTGCTTGGGTGTGATGCGGTTCAACTCCTTAATACTTTGGTAATTGAAGTTAAGATCAGGTGAGCCTTTACGGTAAAAGTTGATGACCTTATTGGAAGCAAAGATGACAGGGGTACACAGTTCCAGTATCCGATGGTCGGAGAAGGTTTTAATGATCAACTCCGTTCCGATGCCATTCAGATCGCCAATTGTGATGCCTATTACCGGTTTTTGTTGCGGTGCACTCATATTTCTTAATTCTGGCGACTAAAGTACGAAGAAATTACCACTTACCTTTGCTGCATGTACACACTCAAAAAGTCGCTGGGACAGCATTTTTTAAAAGATGAGAACATCAGCCGTAAGATCGTGGAGGCCCTGCGGGAGCACCCTTTTCAGCAATTGCTGGAAGTAGGTCCGGGTGGCGGAGCGCTCACGAAATACCTGATCACCCTGGCCGGTGTTAACTTGAAGTGTGTGGAGCTGGATGACGAAAAAGTAGCCTGGCTCTTACAGGAATATCCCGTGCTGGAAGGCAGGATCATTCACCAGAGCATCCTGGACATTGCCGCTCCTTTTGAAGGCAGGTTTACGGTGGTGGGCAATTTTCCCTACAATATCTCTTCGCAGATACTATTTAAAATGCTCGACTGGAAAGAGCAGTTGGAATCGATGACCGGCATGTTTCAGAAAGAAGTAGCCCAGCGCGTAGCCGCGAAGGAAGGCTCCAAAGTATATGGTGTGACCAGCGTATTGATACAGGCTTTCTTTAAAGTGGAATACCTGTTTGAAGTAGACGAAAAAGCATTCAACCCGCCGCCCAAGGTGAAAAGTGCAGTCATTCGTTTACACCCCCTGGCACAGCCGGTGGCCATGAAAAGCGAGCGGGCACTCTTTGTGCTGGTAAAAGCAGCCTTCAACCAACGGCGGAAGACCCTGCGCAATGCGGTGAAAAGCCTGTTCCCTGCGGATGTGCTGCAAGACGAGCTCTTCAATAAGCGGGCAGAACAATTATCGGTACAGGATTTTGCGGCACTGACGTTCCGGATGAATGGAGGCGGAGTGACAAGTTGAGAAATTGACAGCGTGACAAGGACCAAGAGGAATTACTGCCGATTGCCGATTCACGACTGCCGATTGCCGATTGCCGACTCACAACGTCTTCTCCATTATATAATGTGGTATGGAAACTTCTTCAAACAGGTCGCTACTGACCTGGTAGCCCAGTTTTTCGTAGAAGCCGGTGGCGGTTTGACGGGCATGCATGGTCATTTTGCGGTAGCCCATGTCGCGGGCAATATTTTCCGCAAATTGCATCAGGGCCCGGCCGATACCCTTTCCCTGTACATTGTTCAATACCGCCATCTGGCGTAACCGAACGGTAGCAGGATCGACGGTAATAAGCATACAGCAGCCCAGCATCTTTTCTTCTTCAAATGCACCGATCAGTATTTCTTCTTTTTCCTTTTCCAGTTCTTCGGGAGAAAAACTAAGTCCAAGCGGTTTGCGGAGGATATCATTCCTCAACTGAACCATTTGGTGGTATTCTTTTGTGCCGTGATCGATGATTTTTAGAGCCATGCGAGGGAATTTGTGAAATGTTTCGGTTCCTGCAATATAAGGATTTACCCTTTAACTGCGGGGGTCATATATTAAAAATTAAACCTATAACAGCACCCGCGGCATTGGATTTGCCGGAAATGCATGGCGGATAGTACTACAATTCATTGAAACTAAAAAATATCTGCACCATAATTAAAAACCAGTGATTTATTGTCATTATGCCAAAATCTATATTTTTGCAGCCGTAACTAAACTTTACAAAAATGTCAGACATTGCAACCAGAGTTAAAAAGATCATTGTTGATAAGTTAGGTGTTGAAGAAGCAGAGGTTACCAATGAGGCTTCTTTCACCAATGATTTAGGTGCCGATTCACTGGACACCGTAGAACTGATCATGGAATTTGAAAAAGAATTCAATATTTCCATTCCCGATGAGCAAGCTGAAACCATCACTACTGTTGGTCAGGCTATCGCTTATTTAGAAGAGCATGCTAAGTAATCTGGACATTCGTTCAGGTGTAATAAATTAAATCCGCCCTTCGATAGCTGGTGTACGCCCCGAAGGCGGATTTGTTACTTAATAAACTTCCGGCAAGAATCCTATGCATTTAAAACGCGTTGTTGTAACAGGTATTGGCGCATTAACTCCTATTGGTAACAGCTTGCAAGAATATTGGAATGGCCTGATTGGTGGCGTATCCGGTGCAGACTTCATTACATTATTTGATGCGTCGAAATTCAAAACCCGCTTTGCCTGTGAGCTAAAGGGGTTTGATCCGTTACAATACCTCGATAAAAAGGAAGCCCGGAAGCTTGACCGTTTCACCCAGATAGCCCTTGGTTCCAGCGATCAGGCGGTAGCCGATTCCGGCATAGGTGGTGGAGCGGTAAATCCTGATCGTGTAGGGGTCGTTTTCGCCAGTGGTATCGGTGGTCTCATCACCTTTCAGGAAGAAGTGATCAACTTCGCCAAGGGTGATGGTACTCCCCGGTTCAATCCTTTCTTCATTCCCAAGATGATCCTGGACATAGCAGCGGGTCATATCTCCATGCGACACGGTTTCAGAGGTCCCAACTTTGCCGTGGTAAGCGCCTGCGCCTCTTCTACTAATGCTATTATGGAAGCTTTTAACCTGATACGCCTCAACAAAGCCGACGTTGTACTGACTGGCGGTTCTGAAGCGGTGATCAGCGAAGCCGGCGTTGGTGGATTCAATGCCATGAAGGCGATGAGTGAGCGCAATGACGATCCCAAAACAGCCAGCCGCCCTTACGACAAAGACCGCGATGGTTTTATTATGGGTGAGGCATCTGGTGCTATCATTCTCGAAGACCTGGAGCATGCCCTTGCACGCGGCGCCAAGATCTACTGTGAAATTGCCGGCGCCGGTGCTACAGCCGATGCACACCACGTAACAGCTCCCCATCCGGAAGGACTGGGCGCTAAAAATGTGATGTTATCTGCCCTTGATGATGCCGGTATGAAACCCGAAGACATTGACTACATCAATACCCACGGCACCTCTACCCCACTGGGTGATATTGCCGAGGTAAAGGCGATTACCGATGTTTTTGGGGAACACGCATTCAATATCAATATCAGTTCTACCAAATCCATGACCGGTCACTGCCTGGGTGCAGCCGGGGTGATAGAAGCCATAGCCTGTATCATGGCTGTTCAGCATGATATGGTTCCTCCTACGATCAACCACTTCACAGACGATCCCGAATTAGATCCACGTCTCAATTTCACCTTTGAAAAACCGCAAAAAAGAGTTGTGCGGGCTGCCCTAAGTAACACATTTGGCTTTGGCGGGCACAATGCCTGCGTAATCGTAAAGAAGTACTAAAAAGCACGCTGCATAATTTTTCACTAACCTTGTTCGTTGTTTGGTATCTTAGTACCAAAGCATAAGCCCTATACCTATATTGATTTTTTGGCTTAATGAAAAAATTGTAGCTTGACTATCGTGGGAATCCTGGACCGATTTATTGGCAAGGGAAGCAATCTTGCTTTCAAGAAGAATCTTCGAAATGTGCTGGGTTTTGTACCCGGCAAAACTGCTTTGTACCAGGCCGCATTGACGCATCGCTCTGTTCGTGACAGTGCCGATGAGAACAATGAGCGGCTTGAATACCTGGGGGATGCCATCCTGAGCGGCATTGTAGCCGATTTCCTGTTCAAGAAATATCCCTATAAAGAAGAAGGCTTTCTCACGGAGATGCGGAGTAAGATGGTAAACCGCAATAAGCTCAATGAAATTGCCATCAAGATGGGCCTGAAGAAGATCACCTTCTACAATAAGTTTGACAATTCCCTTAAGATGAGCCAGATCTTCGGCAATACGCTGGAAGCGGTGGTAGGCGCCATCTACCTCGACAAGGGATTTGTAAAGACCAAGAAATGGGTGCTGGAATGCATCATCATCCCCCACCTCTACATGGAGGACCTGGAAGCACTGGAGATCAACCACAAGAATAAATTATACGGCTGGGCCAATAAGAATGGCAAGAACCTCGAATTTGAAACCCTCGATGAACGCATCGAAGGCGGCCGCCGACTCTTCACCATCGGCGCGGTAGTTGATGGCGCCCTGCTGGCCGAAGGCAAAGCCTACAATAAAAAAGACGCCAGCCAGATCGCCGCTGCGATCGCCATCGACAAACTGGGGTTGAATAAAGTGGAAGGAGAAGAAGAATAAGAATTAGCTTTTAGCGGTTAGCAGTTAGCCTTTAGCACCTACTCTTCGCCTCAACTCACTTTGCATACGTTACTCTGTAAATTGCTCCCTGTTTATCATCACTGATCAGTAAAGCTCCATCGGCAGCTACTTCCACATCCACCGGACGACCGATCACGTCTTTTTCATCTGTCCCCGGCAGCCAGCCTGTAGCAAAAGGCTCAAACTTCACGGCTTTGTTTCCTTCGAGGGTGACCATCATTACCCGGTAACCAGCCGGTATCTTCCTGTTCCAGCTTCCGTGCTGGGCAATGAATATCCGGTTCTTGTATTCAGCGGGAAACATGCTGCCGGTATAAAAGCGCATGCCCAGCGCCGCCACATGCGGGCCCATTTTCTGAACAGGCGGCGTATAGTCGGCGCAGTTTTTCCCTTTGCCAAACTCAGGATCCAGGATATCACCCTGGTGACAGTAAGGGAAGCCGAAATGCATATCTTTTTTGGGTGCTACATTGAGTTCATCTTCCGGCACATCCTCACCCAGGTTATCACGGCCATTCTCAGTAAACCAAAGTTCTTTGGTATCGGGATGCCAGGCAAAACCCACGGTATTGCGAATGCCTTTGGCAAAGATCTCCATACCCGTACCATCGGGGTTCATGCGGGTAATGGAAGCAAATACAGGGTCTTTCTCTTCACATACGTTACAGGGTGCGCCCACGGGTATATAGAGTTTGCCATCAGGCCCAAAAGCAATGAACTTCCAGCCATGGTGGGCCTTGTCGGGATATTTATCATACACTACTACAGGAGCGGGCGGATTGGAGAGCCGGTTTTCAATGCTATCGAACCGCAGTATGCGGCTCATCTCAGCCACATACAGACTTCCATTGCGAAAGGCCACGCCATTGGGCATGGTAAGACCGGTTGCAATGGTGTACACGCTATCGGCCTTGCCATTTTTATCGGTATCAGTAACAGCATATACATTTTTATCGTCCTTATTGCCTACAAATAATACTCCGTTGCTGCCCCGGCAAAGGCTGCGTGCATTGGGTACAACGGCATATATGGAAATGTGGAAACCTGGCGGCAATTTGATCTTATCCAACTGGTATTTGGTAAATAAAGAATCCTGCCCGGCAGGTGTGTCCGGCACATTGGGTTTGGGGGCGGGTTCGCATGCCAGCAAGAGCAGGGCGGGCAGTGCAGCCCATGCCCAGGTTTTGATCAGTTGGGATGACAGCATAGCAAAAGGTTTTTGAGATGTTACGAATAGTAGGCGGATAAGGTAATGCATTGGTGAGGACTCCTGCAATTCCAAAGCCAGCTCTTTTTAATGCCCCTTTAATAAAAATAGTTGCTTTCCGCTAATCCCTTGATTATGTGGTTTTCGTAAGTATCTCAAAGTCTCACCGGTAATCTGCCGGCTGGGATGTGCTTGCGTTAAGGAAGCCTTAGTAAGGATTCCTCATTAGATCATCACTCAAACTGTGCAACTATGGAGAGCTTAGAAACAAACGTCAAGGGGTATGATTATGGTAAAACAGCCAAACCCTCGCCCATTACTTTGAAGGAGCTGGAATTGCTGAAGGCCACGGTATTGTTTTCACCGACCGATGAAGAGAACCTGCGCAAGGCCGGAGGGGTACTGATAGAGCAGGCAGATGCTATCATGGACATCTGGTATGAACTGATCGGCAGTCATCCGCACCTGCTAATTTATTTTAGTAAGAATAATATGGCAAATCTGGAATATCTTACAGCCGTTCGGAAACGTTTTATACAATGGGTAAAAGACGTTTGCCTGCGGCCTTTTGATCAAGCCTGGCTGAATTATCAGCACGAGATTGCCCTGCGTCATCACAGTATTAAAAAGAACAAGACTGATGAAATAGAGGCTGCCCCTATTGTCCATTATCGCTATATTATCGCATTCATATATCCTATTACCGCTACCATCAAGCCACTGCTGGCCAATAAAGGGCATGCTCCGGAAGAAGTGGAAGCTATGCACCAGGCCTGGTTCAAGGCCATCGTACTCACGGTTACATTGTTGGCGTATCCTTATGTCCGTACCGGGGAATTTTAACCGGTTACCCGTCAAAAACCGGCTACACCTTATCGCTTATGTCGTCATTTAACCCTGAACAGCATCTGATTAACAGCAACAGTAAGATCACCGCCTCCCTGGGAAAGATCTCGGAAGCATTCCGTGTATTGACCCAGGCCCAGGCGCAAAGTCATGGACTGAGCTCCACGCAGCTGCAGTTACTGCTCTTCATCAGGTTCCACCCCGATCCTCAACATCGTAAGGCGGCCAATATGGCCAGGGAATTCAATGTGACCAAGGCCACGATCTCCGATTCTATAAAAGCGCTTGAACAAAAGGCATTGGTACAACGACTCACGGATGCGAAGGACTCCCGCAGTTTTATTCTTTCATTGACGCCCAAAGGAGAGGAACTGGCGCTGGCCACTGAAAATTATACAGGCCCGATGGATGAAGCCGTGAATGGTTTGTTGCCGGAGCAGAAAGGTCATCTGATCCATGCCCTGTTTGACCTGATCTATCGCCTCAACCAGGCAGGTGTGGTATCTACGCAGCGCATGTGTTTTAATTGTAGTTACTATAGCGGCAACAGGAGGGATCAACATTATTGTAACCTCGTCAATGTAGCATTATTCGCAGATGACCTGAGGTTGGAGTGTGCGGAGTTTACGAAGAAGAAAGCTGCGAGCCACGAGCTGTGAGCTGCGAGCAAATACATTTTACGCAGCAAAGATGCGAGCCTTCTTCCAATGCCAGCTATACTTTCCTGAACTTAAAAAAAGCTTCGAGGCACAAGCTGAGACCCGCAACTGCTGCCGCGAATAAAAGCTCGAAGCTCACCGCTCGTAGCTATTTTCTAACTCTTTTGCCTTGCCTTCATCGCATCGAGTACGCCTTGCTGGCGGGTAAGTTCTTCTGATTGTTTTTGCTGGTCGATCTTATTTTGCTCGAGTTTCAGCTGGAGGGCTTTTATCTTTTCCTCCAATTCTCTTCCTTCATCAATAAGCGACAGGTTCTTTTTGGTAGCTTTCTTCATTACTTCTTCCTGGGCCTGTATCTGTACAGCCAGGTGGTGGGATTCTACGGAGGGGGTAAGTTGGTTGAGGAATGCTTTGGCCTCATTGATCTTGTGCCGGTCTACGCCAGAACGTACACCCACGTTTTCACTGGGCCGTCCTACCAGGAGGTATACGACGGTAATATCTTTTTCCTTACGGCTTTTGCGCTCTACTTTAAAATGCAGGTCATTCATCTCCACTTCCTCATCACTGAGTTTCATATTGCGGTAGATATCAAATCCCTTGCTTTTATCGCTTTTGCCGCCTTTTTTGGAAAAATGCTCGGCAATGGCAGCTTCTACTTCATCTACAGGGTAAGGCAATTCAATGACGGCGGCTATCTTATCGCCCTTCGTATGCTCTACTTTGCCTTCTGTAGCGACCACCTGAGCGTTGGCTTGGGTGCTGACCATGGCTGATACCAGGAGGATCAGCAGGGGTAAAATTCTCTTCATTGTTGTTTATTTGTTATTAGATATATTCCTTAAAGCATAAACGCTAAAACCCGGCGTTATACTATTTATAGGTCGCATGTGCATCAAAAAAGTTACCGGTCCGTCAACAAAAGCGGCTCCATTATGAGGTTTAACGATCAGTTTGTGGCGCTAACCCTTAATTTTGGAACACAAAATCTAAATCCATCTTTAGTTGAGCATTAAGAAATTAGCAGGTCAAACAGTCTGGTATGGCATTCCCCGAATCGTCAGCAGGTTCCTCAACTTTGGCGTAAGCCTGCTGGGTTTTCGCTTGTTTGACCCCAACGGATCCTATCCCTACACACAGATCTATGCGGTGATCCCTTTTTTGACGGTTCTCTTTACATATGGACTCGAAACAAGCTTCTTTCGTTTCGCGCAAACCCATAACCGGCAAAAATTATTTAATACGCTCAACCTGTCGATCTGGTTTACCACCATCCTGCTGACCCTTTTATTGTTCATTTTCAAAGGTCCGCTCACCCATTTTATTGAAATGGACAGCCATCCGGAGTTCGTGACCTGGATGATCTGGATCGTGTTTTTTGATACGCTGTACACCATTCCCCTGGCCAAGTTGCGGCTGGAGGAGCGTCCCCGCATGTATGCTTTTGTCAATGTTTTCTCCATCCTGCTCAATATCCTCATCATTTTATTCTTTTATTATGTAGCCAAGCCGGCGCACGATTCGGGCGCCAATTCCTTCCTGGCGCTGCTGTACAATCCGCGCATCGGCATCGGGTACTTCATTATTGCCAACCTGATAGCCAGCGCCGTTACCCTGCTGTTGCTGTACAAGGAGTTCAGGTCGTTTAAATTTCAGTTTGATAAAGGGCTGTGGAAAGAAGTGATGCATTACTCCTATCCCCTGATCATTGTGGGCTTTGGCGGTATGATCAATGAAATGCTGAGCCGGGTGATCTACCGGAAGGTGCTGGTGGAACAATATGCAGGGCAGGCTGAGTTTGAGCTGGGGGTATTTGGGGCCAATTACAAGCTGGCAGTACTGATCACCATTTTTATACAGATCTTCCGCATGGCGGCGGAGCCTTTTTTCTTCAACCAGTCGAGAAATGACGGGGCGCAGAAAATGTATGCCCGGATCATGAAATTGTTTGTGATCGCCTGTTGTTTCATGTTCCTGATCATTTCCTTAAACCTGCAGTTCTGGAAAGGATTGATCGCTGCCAAACATCCGGAATACGCGCAAGCCATCCACGTGGTGCCTATTCTTTCCATGGCCAGTATTTTCCTGGGCATTTATTACAACCTGTCGATCTGGTACAAGCTCACCAACCGCAATATGACGGGCGCCTGGGTCACGATTGGCGGGGCCATCATTACCATCGTGCTGAATATTGCCCTCATTCCCCGTTTTCATTACAACGGCGCTGCCTGGGCCACCTTCCTGTGTTATGCATTTATGATGGTGATCAGCTACCAACAGGGCCAAAAATATTATCCCATCCCCTATGCCCGCAAAAAGCTCATCACCTACCTGGTGATCGTATCACTTTTCTATATTATTCATGAATACCTCATTGCCTCCCACCTGCCTAAAAAAGATAAGGATTGGACGGGCATATCTTACCTGGTGTATTACGGTTCCTCCCTGGTCTTTTTTGGCCTGTTTACCTGGCTGATCGTGAAAGTGGAGAAAAAGGAAATGCAGAAGCTGCCCTTTATCGGCAAATACTTTAACTGAGGATATGACTTTTTGTCACCAGTCGAAATAGTAAAATGAAGGGAGTATACCCGTAGACCAGCCGCAGATCTAAGATAGATTTGCCATAGTTTAGCCGGGGTTCACGTAAACTGAACATAAACTTAAAGTAAACCGGAAGTAAACTTGAAGTAAAGTGAAAAGGCGTTTTTGTAGGTAAAAGCGTGATTAGCCCCTTTTAAGCAGGCAGAAGCACCCGCAGGGAAACACGCCGCCAATATCCACTTGTTATCATTTATCATATACAAGTAAGCTACCGAAAATATGCCAATTTGACAAATATTTATCCATGTATTTAGCTATTCAATAACTTCTCAATTCACCCCCTCACAAAAGGGTTTTGCCTCTTCTCCTCGCCAATCGTGGTTTCGGGTCCGTGGCCATTGTACACGAGGGTTTCGTCGGGCAGGGTATACAGCTGCTCCCGGATGCTGCGGGCCAGGGTATCGAAATCGCCCCCGGGAAGGTCGGTGCGGCCGATGCCGCGGCGGAACAAAACATCCCCACTCACGATAAAATGCTGTTCGGGACAATAAAAACTGATATGGCCGGGAGAATGACCCGGTGTAAACAGGATAATGAACCTATCTTCACCCAACCGAACGGTATCACCTTCACGTAAATAGATGAGGTCGCCTTTATAATTATCGAAGGGCAACCCCCAATTTAACCCGAACGTAGGGCCAAAGTCGAGTACTACTTTTTCTTTTTCGTGCAGGTGTAAGGTTAACCCCCAGGTATCGTGAACAAATTTGTTACCGAATATATGATCGAGGTGACAATGGGTATTTAACAAATATTTAGGGGTAAGGCCGGTTTCCTCAATGAATTCTTTTAATTCATTGCGTTCATTGCCAAAGTAACAACCGGGATCGATTATGCAACATTCGTCCTGTTCATTATAAATTACATAGGTATTTTCCTGGAGAGGACTGAAGGGAAATTGTTTTACTGTAAGCATATAGGGTAACTGATTTAGGCCAATTGATTTTTTTTTACCCGGTAACAGGGTTTGTTTTAACTTTAAAACATTAATGACAGGCTATGCAATTTCAACAGATTAAGCCATTTACAAAAGTACTTTTTGGTTTCCTGCTTTCCGTACTGCTTTTGCACATGGATGTGAGTGCCCAGGTGAATACAGTAGAGTTTGGTAAAAACCGGGTTCAGTATCGAAAATTCAAATGGGAATACTACCAATCCACCAATTTCAACACTTACTTCTACGAAAATGGCAAAACCATTGCCAACTACGTACTCCAGATTGCGGAGGAAGAATTACCGGCTATTGAGCAATTTGTAGAATACGGGCTGCAACGCCGGGCCAATATCATTATTTACAACAACTTCAATGAGCTGGAGCAATCCAACATCGGGCTCAACCTCGATTGGCAAACCACGGGTGGCATCACCAAGCTGGTCAACAATAAAATGATCGTTTACTTCAATGGGGACCATGCGGATCTGCGCAGGCAGGTGCGCCAGGGAATTGCCAAGATATTGGTAGACAATATCCTGTTTGGGGATGATCTGGGTGAGATTGCTGCCAACCAGGCTTTGCTCGACCTGCCCAAGTGGCTGGTAGATGGTTATGTAGATTATGTGGCGGAAGACTGGAATACCACGCTGGACGATCAGTTGAAATCGACGCTGATGTCGGCCGAATACAAGAATTTTTACCAGTTTGCCTTTGAAAAGCCCTTGCTGGCTGGTCATGCTTTCTGGTACTATATAGCGGAGAAGTATAAGAAAGAGAACGTCACTTATTTCCTGTACCTCGCCCGTGTGTACCGCAACCTCAACAGTGCTTCGCAGCGCATTTGTAAAAAGAAGTTCAAGGATGTGCTGAAGGATTTCATGGAACAGATGTCGGAGAAATATTACAAAGACATAACAGGTCGCCGCAATGCCCCCAAGGGCAATGTGATCCTCACAGAAGATGTGACCCATAACCGTGATTATATCCGGTTTACGCCCAACCCGGCTCCCCGCAGCCAAACCTATGCGGTGGTGGAGTACGTAAAGGGACAAAACCAGGTGGTATTATATGAGAACTTTGTAGACAGAAGGGTATTGCTGAGAAATGGCGTGCGCTCCTTCGACAACGAGGTGAACCCCAGCTATCCCCTGTTGTTCTGGGATGGGAAGGGCACGCGCCTGGCCTGTATCTATTGGGAGAAAGGCAAGGTGCAGCTGTTTGTATATGACCTGCTGAAACATTACAAACCGGTAAAACAGGAGATCACGCACTTTGAGCAGATCACGAGTGCGAGCTTTATGCTCAACTCCAATACGATCTTAATGAGTGCGGTACGCAAGGGCCAGCCGGATATCTTTATCTACAAAATTCAGGAAGATACGTATGAGCAGGTGACGAATGATTCTTATGCCGACCTGGACGCTTCTTTTGTAGCATTCCCTAATAAAACGGGTATCATCTTCTCTTCCAATCGCCCCAATGCCACTGCACTGGGCCGCGATACAGGGGTAGCTACCAATAAGTACAATATCTTCCTGACAGATACTTACAATAAAAGTGAGTTCCGGCAAATTACGCAGCTCAGCCACATGAAGTACGGTAATGCCCGCTATCCTTTGCAATACAATACTTCGCACTTCACCTTCATCAGTGATGAGACGGGGATCAACAACCGTTTCGCCGGCTTCTTTACCACCAAAAGAGCAGGGCTCGACAGTGTGTACATAGTAGGTGATGAAGTACTGCGCAATCCCAGCGACCAGGAACTGGATTCCACGCTGAAAACCTGGGGCAAGCAGGCACCGGATTCTGTATTTGCCTATTCGGTTACAAACGACTCGTCTTTCGTATTCCCCATCACCAATTATCAAAGTGGGCTGGTGGAAACGAAAGCTGCCGGCGATAATGGCCAGATAAGTGAAGTAAGACAGGAAGGCGACCTGAAACTGGTGTAC
This sequence comes from Paraflavitalea soli, assembly GCF_003555545.1. Classification (GTDB taxonomy): domain Bacteria; phylum Bacteroidota; class Bacteroidia; order Chitinophagales; family Chitinophagaceae; genus Paraflavitalea; species Paraflavitalea soli. The sequence continues at coordinate 5,459,183 of NZ_CP032157.1, forward strand.
AGGCTGAAGGTGGACCAGAATGCTTTGCAACGACGCAATGTAAACCCCAAGCCTACGGACTACCGTCGTAAAACGATTGCCAACGCCAAACTGGCCGGAGGCCGCGATATGCAAACGATCATTCCGGGTGATACGGCTGTCAAAAGAAAGGGGGACGCTTTCGAAACAGGATTTGAACCGGAAAAGGCAGATTCGACTAAAAAACCAGCTACAACTATTATAGACCCATTCCAGGAACCTGTGGAGGAAAAAGAGTCGGTGCTCAAAAAGGTGAAGCAGTTTCCATACCGCTTGAAATTCTCCATGGATAATTTCTCCGGCGGCTTTAACAACGATGTATTGGTAACCCGTTACCAACCCTATACAGGGGCACTTCCCATTCAGTTGCAAAGCGGCGGCGCCTTCAATGGTATGTTGAAAGCTTCTGTGTTTGATCTGTTTGAGGACATTCGCTTTACCGGCGCCATCCGTCTTCCGCTGATCGGTGGCGGCGGCGGCGGCGTGAGTGTAGGCAATCAAGGCACCACTATTTTCACGCCCGTCAATCAGTCATTGTTTGATGGTGGCGGCGAATGGTTTGCCCGGATTGATTACCTCAAAAAGAAGATAGATTACTCATTGGTGTATTACCGCAAAACGGAGATCGGTGGTGTACAATATCAATCGGGCAACGTGATCAATGTGTATGAAGGCAAATCATACAGCAACCTGTACCAGGGTATCCTCAAACTGCCACTTGATAAGGTACGCAGCCTCCGCTTCTCTGCCGGTATCCGTATGGACCGTGTAACCGTGCGCGGAACGCAGTTTGATACGGTGACGCTCAAAGCGCCGGATATCAATAAACAAACCTATTTCGTATCGCGCATCGAATGGGTGCATGACAATACGCTGCAAAAGGCCATGAACATCCTGAATGGCGCCCGCTATAAGATCTATATGGATATCAATGCGCAGGTGAATGAGCCTAAAGAAGGTCTTGTGAAACCCGGCCGCATGATGTTTAACATTGGGTTTGATGGTCGTATCTACAAACCCATCTACCGCAACTTCATTTGGGCTGGTCGTGTAGCCGGCGATTTCTCCTGGGGCAATGAAAAGGTGATCTATTACCTGGGTGGTGTAGATGGCTGGATGTTCCCTAAATACAACAGTGAACCCCGTCCCGATCCTTCTAATGATTATGCTTATCAGTCAACCGCTGTTAACCTGCGGGGCTTCAAACAGAACCTTACGAATGGTAACAACAATGTGATCCTCAACAGTGAGTTCCGGTTCCCCATATTCAGTACGCTGATCAACCGGCCAATCAACAATGCCTTCCTGCGCAACTTCCAGCTGGTCCAATTCTTCGACCTGGGTAATGCCTGGAATGGTGACCTGTTTGATGGCCTGAAGAATTTCGAGCGTCCTCAACAGCTTTACCCCGATGATCCCAATGATCCTACTGTAACCGTAAGGATCAAAGCGGGTGGCATTGGTCCTTTTGCCGGAGGCTATGGTTTTGGTGTACGCAGTATGCTGCTGGGTTATTTCCTCCGCCTCGATACGGGCTGGGAAATGAATGGTTTCTTCAAAGGCAAACCAGTATTGCATTTTGCCATGGGAGTGGACTTCTAATCGCGGATTAGAGGATTAGAATTGATTTCGATGATTTAAAATACAGCACTACAAATGGCAAGAGGCTACCGGATTGGTAGCCTCTTGCCATTTATAACATCTGCGAAATCAGCATAATCCATTAATCAGTGATTAAAAAAGGCGTCGTAAGAATACGACGCCGTGTCCAACTTAAACCAACCGTCATATATGGAAGGGTATAACGGGCATATTTGCTTAGGGCGGAAAGGTGGGTCGCCTTTCAAAGGCGGCTCACCTTTTACCAGATCAGCTTACTGATCTTTTTGAGGGTGGTGTACACCAGGGTCATCAACACGGAAAAACAGATCACCATGGCCCAGGCTTCGCGGTAATGCCAGGGATGCCATACCAGCTGGGCGATGTCTGATACCAGCCCGAAAGGATTGGTGATCACATCCCAACTGTTGAACCGCAGGTAGCGGCCAATGTATACACCCAATGCATTGAGCACCATCACAGGATACAGGAAGGCCCAATCGGTTTTTCCCGGCAGGTACAAGGCTACGATCTTCTCCATTTGTCGTATGGAAAGGATGCCCAGCATCAACCCGTTCCAGGCAAAAGAAATGATGAGGGCAAGGTCGTACCACAAGGGAGCACCTGCATGACCACCCAAATGAAACAGATCGGTAAGAATGTAAAAGGTATTGGGTACGATAAGCAGCCAAGCCAGGAACACCAGTGCAAACTTGCGTCCGTAGGCCGCCCAGGATGGTGTACGGGATAACCAGCTGGATATAAAATACGGTATATAAGCCAGGAACAAATTCCAGAGCAGGAAGAGATAACCCCGCTCACCGGTATAGAGTATCCTTACAAATACCATGAGGGCGCCAAACAACATAGACAAGGACAGTATACGATCCACTTCACTGCGTAAGAAGATCTGGCGGTACTGCCACAGAGGCTTCATAATATTTTTCATGCACTGATCAATTTAGGAATGAATACAATGCCGCCTATAATGGCGGCGGTAATAGCAGCAACCAATACGGCGCCGGCTGCCACGTCTTTGATAAGACCAATCTCCGGCCGTTTTTCTGTTGAGATAAAATCCATGGTGCGTTCGATACAGGTATTGAACATTTCGGCCACCCACACAAAACCGACGGCAAACACCAGGGCCAGCAATTCTGTTTTGGTAAGTGGCACCACGCTGGCCAGGATGATGACCACTACGGTAGCCACGGCATGCACCCAGGCATTGTGGTCTCCCCGCAGGAAACGAACGATCCCCTGCCAGGCATATTGGAAACTTTTTAAGCGATCCCGAATGGAAAATGGTGCTGGTTTCATATAAATAAGTTGTTGCTGTTTGTTATAGCAGATCAAGTTAAGCGATTTTGTCAGGGTGACAGCTACACTCAATGACTTTGAACATCCGTACCGGTCTTCGCTTTCCCAAATGCTTTCCGGTTCCAGTACAAGGCCAGGATCAATGCAGCAATTGTTGTTCCAGTCAGCAATCCGAGTGGGGATTGGGACAAGCCAAAATGACCTGTGGTGATCAATCCTATAGTGGCATATAATAAAGCCACCAATATGGCGAGGACACCTGCCAGCCAGGCCATCCTGCCAATTGTTGAATAAGGTAGCGCCATGATCAGTTCTGTCAGCAACCACAGGAGTAACCAAAACGGAAGCCCTACAATAAAACCCATAACCAGTATGATTACCGAACTCATAGCCAACCAGATATTTCCTGACAGCAGTTCAATAGCCCCAAACAAAAAAGCATTCAGACAAATAGTAATGGCCCATATCTTAAAGCTCGTAACTGAAGTAGTCATAGCCCGGCTGTTTAATGATGGTTAAGGTTGTTGTTCCGGAAATACCTGGCAGTATAGGCATCTGCATAATTCCAGGAAAGCCAGCTAAGGTGTGATTGCTGTTGCAGGAACAGGTCTTTGCGGGCTAGCAATTGTTCGGCAAAACAGGTATCGCAAATACGTGTTCTACTACCCGACCAGGAATCGCTGTTGAAACCGGAACTTCCCTCCTGCACTTTCAACTGCGCTTGCTTAAATGCATCCAGGTTGGCTTCCAGCAAGGGTAGGGTTTTATCGGATAAGGTGAGCAGGAACTCCGCATCGAGGGGTACACGGTCTTTTCGTTGCAGGTTGTAAGAGGCGATAAACTCATCCCAATGAATAGTAGATGCCACTACCAATAGGATCACACCGGCCCAGGCATTAACCCGGAACAGGAAATAAGAAGTTCTTTGCTTCCATATCTTAATGAATACGGTGGCAAGACCAATGAGTACCATCAGCAGGAAAAACAATACACCGATCCTTTTGTAGGCCAGGCCATAGCGGGCGATGTAATAATAATCGCGCAGCAATACGGAGATCACCAGTACAGCGTTCTGTACGATCCAGGCATAAGAACCGTACCGCAGCCATTTATTGCGGCGGTAAAAGTTGAGGTTGCCCTTGAAAAAGAACAACAGCACCAACATAGCCAGCACAATGGATACGATCAACAATTCTGTACCATCATGCACCATCTTATACAGGAACACATCGCCCATATAATCAAAATCGAACCACAGGTAGCTGATATCAATGGAATTGATCACCAGGAGCAATAGATTCAACAACAACAAGCTGATAATACCGGTGGTATTTTCATTCTTCAAAGCCAGCATACCTTTTGAAAAACGCCCCATCACCGCTTCGATAAGCTGATAGAAAGGTCTTTGCGTACGTTCTCTCCAGGATATGCGGGTACGTAGGAGGACATCTGTACGGCCGGTTTCTTTTGCAGAGAAATAATTGACCCGGCTGCGCATCAGCAGGCAACCGGTCACATAGATACCAAACACCAGGAATAAGAGACGCTGGGGAGAGAATACACCAAACAGCGCATTAAAGAACTGTGCTACATACAACTCCATGCGGGTTGCCATGACCTGGAAAACACTATTGGCAGAAAGGTAGATAAGAAAGAATAACCCTACCAGAAGCAAAGGGAATATGGCAAACCGGATAAACCTGGCTATACCCTTACGTTTTTTACCAGTGCCCGATTTCCTGCGTTTAAACTGCTCCGCAAAAGAAGCAAAGCAGAAAACGATATTCAGCAATACAGAACCACCGGCATACCATACCGACCGGTGCATGTATTCTGCAAATCCCACGATGAGCAATAGCGTGGTGGCAAACGCGATCTTACTGAGCAGGGTGTTGTGCACTACGATCATAGCCAGGCAGATGAGGTGACCGATCAACAGCCACCTCACCACAGCGCTTTGCCTGGCATTGGCGTATAAGTAGAAAATGGCTGCCAGTGTAAATGCATCGAACAATACAGTGTTGATGCCCAGTTTTTCCTGCCAGAAGACGAGGCTGAATAGGATGCCTCCGGCAATTACTAAAAGTCCCTGAGAAATTTGTTTACGCATAACGGTTGGTTTATGTAGACATGAGTTGGCCTGTCCGCTGGTATGCACCAGCCGGCAGATTGGGATCAATTCAATGCTTTACGGATTTAACACACCTCCACCAAGGATAATGATTGCCAGGTTATGCCGGTCCTTCAGCAGGCTTCCCTGGCAATCGATCCGTTCTTTTGTGGAGGTGAAGCTGTTGTGCAACACAATCAGCAGCAGGGCAAGTACAGGCCCGAAAACTATTAATAGGCTAGCAATGTTTTTTTCATAATGGTGTTTCTTCAAAGGGCTCGGTATAATTGGCCAGGCGAAGAAATGACCGGTATTGGGTAGATGCTGCCGTAACACCTGATACGATCGCGATCAGCAGAAAGTAAATATTCTCCTTATCAAACTCATTGATAAACTTCATGTATAAAAGCCAGGCGATCACAGCACAAATAGCTGCCGCTGGAAGTACGATACGGAAGATGGTAATTCCTTTCAACTTCCTGGCTACACAACGATTGATCAATAAGAACATCAATACCAGCGCGGGGAGAGATACCAGCACGCCATAGAATGTTCCATAAAATATAACATAACCCATCATACCGCTACTCATTGAGAAACTCAGGAAAAAAGTACCCAATAGGGTATTTAATTGCACCGCGATGAACCAAATGCGGAGGGCTATGAAGAATTGTTGATAACGGTTGTTGTTGCTCATATTGAATGTTGTTATAATAGTTTTCTAAAAGGTTGTTCTTGTTGTATGTGTTGTATGGCTGCTTCCAGCTTTTCGCGGCTGGCGGCTGTCACATTGATCAGTGCATACTTTGTATTGTTTTGTAAAGCGTCACGTCGCCAGGCAAACTGATCGATGGTGCGATTCGAACCATTGTCGTACCACCAGGCAGTATACAGTTGATCTTGTCCATTCTGCAACAAGGCCATGTATACAAACTGGCCATTTACCTCGCTTTTCTCTACCTGTGTAAATGCATAGCCGCTACCCCGCCAGCAGATCATGGGATTGTGATCGGCGCTGTAAAACCCTGCAATGGGCTTGATGTATACCAGGGATTGATCATTCTCAAGCTTCACCACATCGTTGGCTATCCGCTGCACGCTATAACCCTCCACTGCGGGAATGGCAGCAGACTGGTCGGCTGTAACGTTATCACGCTGCACTACCGAACGGGCAGCCATCAGCATGGTTACTGCCAGTACGAGATGCACTATTACTTGTTTCACCGTATTGGTATTTGAAACTGGTGGCAGGTGTACGATAGTTGCCTTACCATGTCTTTGTATCAGCCAACGGGTAAACAGGGAGGCAGGCAATACTACATATACCAGGAAACAAATAATACCCATCACTTCGTGCAAAGTGGTGCCGGGCAAAATATTCAGTTGCACCAGGCATACAATGCGAATGAGATTCGATAATATATTGAATGCCATTACCAGGCCCAGCAGCAGGAATACCTGCCACCAGGCGCCAGTCCGTCCGTATTTCTTTTGATATACTGCTACCAGTAATACCTGTAGCAACAAAGCAGTCACCAGCATATTCAGCCCCATGCAGGCAGGGTCTACTGAAAATTCATGGCCATTGCAATGGATCATATTGCCCTTTACCTGTACAGCACTGCCCATCAACTGCATGGCTTTGCCCGCCATGGTGGTAAGTTGCAGGCGGATCGGAAAGCTGAATATATCGGCCATGTACTGGAAGATGGGGCTCATCATACCAACCACGATCAGTGGCAGCAGGTTTGTTTTACCCACGAAGCTTTCTATTACAAACAATACCGAACAGGCAATGGCGCCATAGCAGATCGTTTTCACGGGCAGCGCCAGGCAGCACAATGCCAGCAGGATGGCCGCCACCGCATAGCGGATAGATCCTTTATCAACCGTTCGGATCACCGTAACCACTGGTAAGGCTACCAGTCCCAGCAGCACGTTCACCGATTGCCATATGATATGGTTGCGCAGTGCGTAGTACAGGATGCCTGCGTAGAAGAGCAAGGCAAGGATGGCCCAGCGGTTGAGCTTCCATTGTTTTACTGGTATCTGCAGGGAGCTTATCATATCCTGTTTTTATTAAGTACGGGCTTGAATTTAATGGTAAGGATCACCAGCACGGCAATAATGATGAGCGCCCAATCGTGTGGCTCAGGTACAGCGCCCTTCGATTGCAGGGAAGCATTCTTCAGGCTGTTCTTGCTGTCGTTGATATTAAAACGGTCATAATCTTTTTGTGTTTCCAGCACCACCAGGCTCGATACGGGCGATACTACATAGGCTTTTACAGCTTCCTGCACCAGGGTATCTTCCACAGGCTGGTTGGTGAGCAATCCACTGCCCGCCTTTTGCATAATATGGTTATAAGCAAAGAGCCGCATCAGGTGATCGGGAGCAGCAGCGGGGTTCGCTCCTGCCTGTTGCCGCAGCAGTAACCCTGCATCATCAATCACTACCTGCTGATCGTTTTCAATGGCCTGGACAAATACCTTTTTCTCCAGTAATTCTTTAAGCTGCGCCAGCTCTCCCTGCTCATATTGAAACACCCGGTATTCCTTCAGTGATTTGAGGTAAGGGGATAAATGCTCACCGATATTGAAAAGCCGTATGCTACCGTTACTGGCCAAATAGGTTTTCAACTGCTGCAGGTAGCGGCTATCGGCCAGATCACTTATATTGGGAGAAGCCACGGGGTTCTTCGTGATCAGCAAGGCGGTGGTGGGGTCCTTTATTTCAAACAGGGGAAACAGGCTGAACTGGGTTTCCTGCAATTGGCCAAACAAGCGCGCCCTGTTTTCCGGGGTTAGTTGCACAAGGCCATTGTCGTATACATAGACTGCTTTATTTTTTACCAGATCATAGACCATTTCAAATTCAGGTCTTGACCAGGACCTATTGATATCGAGATATACTGTGCCGGCATCAAAAGCCACCCTTTGTGGATGGTAAGGGTGAACAGTATAGGTTTGTCCATCGAAACTAAAAGCATCGGTTGAGAGGGGCGATTCGCTCAGTTGTATCTTCCAATCGGGTTCATATTTACCGGCACGCTTCCAGGTGTGTTGTCCATTGTCACTGAAAACAGCAGGCGCCACCAGTTCGCGCGGTGATTGCTGGAAATTCAAAGTAGCTTCTTCCTGCGCGTTGTGTGAAGCGGGCCCATCGAACCAGATGTTTTCATATACCAGCTTGGTATCCCTCCTGATGAGGGGTGCTGTGATGCCCAGTTTGAAACGGCGGCTTTGTCCGGCAATGACGGGGAATACCCGCACAGAAACAGTATTGCCTTCCTGCCAATGCACCACCGAAGGATCGCGCCTTTCCTTGCCTACGATGGTTTTATAGGCGGAGTCGGCTTTGGCTTTGGAAGTAAGGATCCCTTTTTCTTCCTTTCCTTCTATCCAGAGGGAAAGGGCAGTGATCACGGCGCCTTCGGGTAAATGGAAAGTATAGATAGCTTCCTGCTGGTTACCTCTCCAACGCTCCTGCAACCCGGCATTGGTAACAGTGATGTTCTTTTCGGTATAAGCAAGGCCAAACTGGGGCCATACCCGCACATCTGTTGTAATATGTTCAGTATACAGGTCTTCCCCACTCCATAAACGTTCCTGTGCCTGGTGGCGCGAATCGTAAATGGACTCGAGTATTTTGATGCGGTCATCGTTGGGCAGGTTGGGTTTACCGGCAAAGAAGACAGCAGTCATGACCAGCGGATCATGTTTTTTGGGTTCATCGAAATTCCGGAAAGAGGAACCCCAGAAAATACGATCCCAATTGCTGGTAATATCAGGGGTGCTGTATACCAGATCAGTTTTTAATATTCTTTCGGACAACCATCCTTGTGAAGATTTTTGAGCTGCCGCTATCCATGGGGGCAAGCCATTGCTTTCGGCCACGCCGGCTTTGCGATAGGTAAGGTTGACCTCTCGTGTGACCTGGCTCCATTGTACCATAAAAACAATCGTGAAAATAACGATCGCTGCTGCACCACCGGCATAGCTGTACCAAAGTTTTTTGTCATGGCGGGCAAGTCTTCTGATCAGTTTGATGGTAAACAACAGGAATAGCAGGGGTACGAAGCTGTGGCCGGATATGCCCAGTATCCACACGATCACAGTACTCAGCACATACATGGGAGCGAGGTATAAAGAGAAGTACAGGAAAACAATGGAGGCCACCCCTAATAATGCGGTCATGGTATATTGCAACCACCGCGAAAAAGCGTCAAAGAATTGAAATAATATATAATTCACGCAAAGGACCACCAATACGACCGACAACCAGGTAACAGAGTCATCAAAGATGTTCATATCACGGTTGAGAGCAAAAGCACTGATCAGGAATAAGATCAACAGGAGAAATATAGGGATCAATCCTTCACGTCCTGCCTTGAATCTCCCGCAGGCTTTTATAGCAATGAAGTAGCCAATCGTACAAGCAAAGTTGACAACGAAGATGCCCATGCTGCGGTCTGGGGGCAAGGTGATAAAAAGGGGAATGCAAAAAACAACCAGCGAGGCCATGATCACGATCAGGCCACCCATATACAGTTGATCTTTTAATTTGGTAGTAATACGTTTCATATATGGTGTTATAAAGTGCTTTGTAATACAAAGTGTAAGTAGAAAAAAAATAGCGCTTACCGCACGCCTTTGATCATATTCTCCAGTGCCTCAATGTGTTCCCTGAAGGCTTTTTCACCTGCCTTTGTAATTGAATAGGTTGTATTGGTTTTTCTTCCTATAAAACCTTTATGTACTTTGATGAACCCGTTCTCTTCGAGGTTTACCAGGTGTGATGCCAGGTTGCCATCTGTCACTTCCATCATTTGCTTCAGGTCATTAAAACTCACCTCCTCATTCACCATCAGGATGCTCATGACCCCCAGGCGTATGCGGCTGTCGAATATTTTATTAAGATTTCCAATCGGGTTCTTCATACTTCACTTTTAAGCTGCGAGCTACGAGCGGTGAGCTGCGAGCCGGTTGCTTCGTTATTGATACTCACAACTGATTGCCGATAACTATCGGGATCACTTATCTTTCATACTTCCACCACATGACTGCGCCATACAGGATGTGCAATACACCAAATCCGGCGGCCCAAAAATACAACCCTTCGTTTATTATCCACAGATTCAAAATGCCCAGGAAGATCTGTCCGTAACCCAGGTAGCGTACTTCGCCCAGTGTATACTTGGAAGCATTTACAAGGGCAAGGCCATAGAAAATAAGACAACCAGGCGCCACCAGCTCATAATAGCCCATTTGCAAAGCACGCAGCAGCATGATGCCGCCGACTGCCATGGGCAATATAGTATTCCAGGTCAGGCGCTGTACGGTGCGATCCCATAAGGGCACTCCGTTGCGTCTGCTACGTATATACGTAAAGAAAAAAGCAGATACAAAAGCCGCAATGAAGGTGACAACAGCGATTACAATAAGGTCTGTGAACAGCTCTGTGGAGGTATATGCATTATATTCATTGTATACGCCCTTGTGGGTCCTGGCAGTTTGATATACAATAAAACTGCCAAGCCGGCTGTGTGCCACCCACGCTCCTATCAGGGCGCAAATTCCCGCACTCACCCCACTCCATCCGCTTAAAGAGATAAAGCGGGACGAACGCTCCATGATGCGTTTAATGTCCTGCAGCGTTTCTAATGGTTGGTGTTGGCTATCCATATAAAGCACTTTGTAATACAAAGTAGCAGTATATTTTTCATATTTGCAAACTTTTGTCGTTATATACCTGATTTTTGATCTTTTTAACAATACCGAATAGGGGTCTAAGTCGTATTTTTGGTCATAGTTCAAATCGCGCGCGTGAAGAAATTCTTTTTAAGTATAGCCGGGCTTTGTTGCTGCTTATTTCTGTTTCAGGCCACCCAAGGACAAACCAAGATACTGCGGGGCATCATCAAGGATGTCCACAGTGATGAACGTATTCCCTTTGCCTCCATGCAATTCCAGGTAGCAGGCACGGGCAAATTGAGTGATTCTGCGGGTACTTTTACCTTCCATTTCGATCAATGGCCAACTGATACGATCAAGATCACCTATGTGGGATACCAGGATTTTTTCCTGGCCATCGACTCCAACCTGGTCAAAAGAGCCAAAAACAACATTATTGACATCAGCATCCTCCTGGAAAGGGGCAAATTCACCGATGAAGTGGTGGTGCGGAAAACAATCGACCGTGGACTGCTGATGTGGAAACGTATTGTAAAGCGTAAACCACGCAATGACCGCTACCGGTTTGAGAACTTTTCCTATGAATTGTACAATAAGCTGGAACTGGATATTAAGAATATCAAGAAGGAAAAGTGGCAAAACCTGCCCTTTATCAAGAAATTCAACTTCGTTTTAAATAATATCGACACCACGGAAGAAGGCAATACCTTCCTTCCGGTATACCTCACAGAAGCTATTTCTGACTACTACTATCAGAAATCGCCCCGCAAACGGCGGGAAGTATTCCAGGGCACCAAGACGATGGGGGTGAACAATGAAAGTGTTTCGCGCTTCCTGGGGGGCATGGACCAGAATATTAATTTCTACAGCAATTTCATCCCGGTATTTGACAAACTGTTTGTAAGCCCCCTCAGTGATAACGGGGATAGTTATTACCGGTACAAGGTGTTGGACACACAGGTGGTAAATGGCCGGCGCCTCATACATATGTCGTTTACGCCTAAAAGACCGGGTGAAAATACTTTTGAGGGAGATTGCTGGGCACACGATACCACCTGGGCCATCCAGAAAATGAACCTGCGCCTGGCCAAGGATGCCAATATCAACTTTGTAGACAGGCTAAGCCTGATCCAGGAATTCAGCCTTATTAATGATACTACCTGGTTCCTCACCCGTGATAAGTTTGTAGTGGATATGTCGCTCACCGGCGAAAAAACCCTTTCTGCCATTGGAAGAAAGACCACCACCTATAAAGATATTGTGGTCAATAACCCTTCTGTGATAGCCGAACTTAGCAAGAATAAGCTACTGGAGGAAACCATCTTGTCGCCCGAAGCTCAACGCGCCACCGATTCCTTTTGGGTAAACTCAAGACATGAAGAGTTGACCAAAACGGAGAAAACGATCTATCAAACCATTGATACCCTGCTGAAGATGCCGGCTTTCAAAAGGGCCACGCGTACCATTAATTTTATAACCACGGGGTATATGAATATTGGTAACTATGAGATCGGCCCCTGGTTCAACTGGGCCACCGCCAATCAGCAGGAAGGTTTCAGGACGCGCTTTGACCTGGCTACGAACAAATACTTCAGCAAGAAATTCCTGTTCCATGGCTACCTGGCTTATGGTTTTAAAGACCAGGAATTCAAGTACCAGTTGGATGGTATGTGGCTGCTCAATAAGAACCCACGTACGTATATCACGGCCTCGCATAAGCATGATTTTGACCGTGGGCAGCAATACTATGATGAGATCAGCCAGGACAATATCTTTGCGCTGGCCATCCGCAAAAATGGAGTTCCCATCAAGTTCCTGATGGTCGATGAAACCAAGGTGGAGCTTTTCGGATCTACCAAGTCGGGGTTCTCTGTTACCTTGGGCGGCGCCCACAAGAATTATGATCCGGTAGCCAACATACCCTATAAAAGCATCTTTGTTGACGATAAAGGCGATTCCTCTATCCGCACAACGGAAGCCTCCATCCGCATTCGTTATGCCTTCCTGGAGAAATTCCTGGAAAGCACCTTTAACCGCTATAGCCTCGGCAGTGATTATCCCATTGTTGATATACGCTATACGAGGGGATTAAATGGTGTATTGAATGGCAAATATGATTACCATAAGCTGAGCGCCAGTGTGTCAGATTATTCTAAAATCCCTCCATTGGGTACTATTTATTATAATGTGTTTGCCGGCCGCACCTGGGGCAAGCTGCCTTATATGCTGTTGGATGTGGCGCCGGGTAATGAGATCTATTATTATAACAAATATGCGTTCAACCTCATGAACCGCTATGAATACCTGCATGACCGCTATGCAGGCATCAACATAGAGCATAATTTTGGCAATGGCCTGTTTCGCTTTATTCCGCTGACCAGGAAACTGAAATTCCGCCAGTTCTGGACAGCAAAAGCATTGATAGGCAGCCTGAGTGATGAGAATAAGGCTTACAATATGCCGGCAGGTTCAGATTACAAGTTTGAATCACTCGACGGAAAAACCTATATTGAAGTAGGAACGGGGGTAGACAATATCTTTAAACTGTTCCGGGTTGATTTTATATGGCGCCTGGCTCCGCGGCCTTTGCCTGTTGAACAGGTAAAACGCTTTGGGGTGTTCTTTAGCTTCAGGCTGGCGTTTTAGAGATGAGTTGTGCATGCGTTGCTTCGAGGGGTATCGTTTCAGGGATTAAGACTACACCATAAAAAGAGGCCTTCCGCTTAATTGCTGGAAGGCCTTTTTACTGATCATGTTTTATTATTTCTTCATTCTACAGGATAGAAGGATCCAGGGCTACGGCATTAAAAAAGGGCCCCGTTTGCACAGGGCCCTTTAGCAGGACAATTTTTTCAGCTCATGCTTCGGGGTTTCGTCTACTCTTTAATTCCTGTTGTATTGACCGGTTTTTCAAATGTCCATTCACTACGCTCCAGTTTGCGGGATGTGGGGTACACTTCATCCAGGGTGTTGCCGTTGTACAGGCGGCCATTCTTCATCACCATGTTGATGGTGTTGGTATTACGGATATTATCCAGCGGATTCTTATCCATAATGATCAGGTCGGCCAGTTTACCGGCTTGCAGGCTGCCTATATCACCATCCAGGCCCAATGCCTGTGCACCCAGTATGGTAGCAGTTTTTAAGGCATCATGGGTGCTCATGCCACCACTTTGCATGGACCATACTTCCCAATGATAACCCAGGCCCTGTAATTGACCATGGCTGCCGATACCTGCCAGGGCGCCGCTTTCCACCATGGATTTCATGGATTTGGCATGTTTGGCAAACACATGTTCTTCGGGCATGAACCAGCCGGCGCGGCGACGTGATTTACCGGCCAATTCTTCATAAGGGGTAAAGAACTGGAGCTTTTTATCATTGTAAGGCATTTCGGTCTCATAATAATAATTCTCTGCCCAGGGACCGCCATAGGCTACCAGCAAAGTAGGCGTTACAGCCATCTTCGATTCAGCTATGGATTTATATACATCCTTGTACAAGGGATAAACCGGTATAGAATGTTCATGACCAGGATAACCATCCAGCAGGTTGGTCATGTTGAGCTTATAGTTGAGTCCGCCTTCAGTAGTAGGCATCAATCCCTGCTCTTTGGCAGCTTTGATGATCCACTGCCTTACCTGGCGGGGACCTGTCAAATACATTTTGATGTACTTGGTATTGTAGTACTTGCTGTACTGCTTCAGGATATTGCTGGCATTTGCAGAATCGCGCACGTTGTACATCCAGAAACCTACACCCGGACCAGTAGAATATACACGGGGACCTACCATCTTACCGGCATCTACCATATCGCTATAAGTGAGTACGTCGGTAGTAGCTGTTTGCGGATCACGGGTAGCGGTTACACCATAAGCCAGGTTGGCGGCATAGATCCAGCTTTGGTTTTTCTGAATACCCCATTGTGGCCACATATGTGAATGGGTATCTACAAAGCCGGGTACAATGGTTTTGCCTGCCACATCAATTACTTTGGTATTGGCCGGAACCTGTAAGGTGCCGGTTTTGCCAACGGCCTTGATACGGTTGTTGACCACCAGGATATCACCGTTTTCAATTACTTCATTGCCATTCATGGTAATGATCCGGGCTCCTTTCAGCAATACGGAAGCTTTGGGAAAGTCTTTCTCGAAGTAGATCTTAATAGCAACCTCTTCGGGTTTGTATTTAAACTCTTCTTTTTTCTCCACCACTTTCTTAGCCAGGGTATCGATCAGCTTTTTAGTAGTGTCGGTTTGCACTTTCACTACGGCGGTGATGGCCTTGGCCAGGGAATCTTCCTTCCTTTTGGCTTCTGCTTTTTTCGCCAGCTTTACACTGTCTTCCTGGAACTGCGCTTTGTCTACATCATATACAAAGTGGGCATTACCGAGCGACCAGTGTACTTTTTTACCATCAGCTTCCCAGGAAGCAAACTCACCACCCAGTTCGGTTAATTTCCTCGCCGGGAAAGCGGCACTGGAAGCATCTGCTACATTAATAGCAGCAGGACGGCCGGTATTGGGAATGGTGATCACATAAATATCATTGTTGACCTGCGCCATTGCCCTGTCGCCAGTGGGCGACATGTTGATCTGTGCGGCTGAGGAGGGCACCTGTACTTCCATCGCTTGTGCTACCTTTTCGGTGAGCAGGCAAAAATCGGAGGAATTGAGCTCGTGCCGGTGTTCATCATCCTTGAAGTTGCTGATGCCATAGGTGGTAACACCTGTTACGCGTGCATGCACTTTCTCATCGGTTCCATCCCAGCGGATGGAGATGAGGCTGCCGCCCTGGTTGAGGTAGATACGGTCATCCACATTCTTTACAAAATGGGGATTGCTACGGAAATTAGCTCTTTGGATCAGGGTAATATCACCACCATTAGCAGGCATCCAAACCAATTCATTTTCACCACCATCGGCTACAGGCCCAATTGATTCGCGGTAGCGTTGCAATTTGCCACGCATGAAAACGATACGGTCATTCTTTAAATTAAATACGGCTGATGCATAAAAGCCGGGTTCTTTGGTAAGCTTCTGTACAGTGGGCTTGCCATTCACATTTACCTTGAATAGGTTACCTCCCTCGGGTGTCCAGGTAGTGAATACAAGGTTGTTGCCATCCGGTGACCAGGAAGGCTCTGCTTCGGTAAACTCATGGGTGGTCAACCTTTTGGGCGTACCATTGGGATAATCCATCACATACAAACGGTTCAATACCGTGAAGGCCAGTTTCTTTCCATCAGGAGAAGGAACAGCATCACGTATCTGTGTAGCTAATGCATGAGAGGTATCTGATACGGGGTATTTGAATTCAAGGCGGGGCCCTAATTCCAGTTCCATATCAGCGGTGAACGGTATTTCTGTGGGCTTACCACCATCCACGGGAATACGGTAGATCTTTCCACCATAAGAAGCCACCAGGGCTTTGCTGTCAGGCGTAAAGGACATACCGGGCAATACACCCATGGTAGCCATCGACTCCTGCTCATCGCGTTGCACGGGATAGGCCAGCCACCTTTCATCGCCGCTGGCAATATTGCGGATCACGAGGCCGGTCTTGTCTTCAAACCTTGACCCGTATACGATCCACTTGCCATCTTTGGATAATACAGGCGTAAAAGCCGATCCATATCTTGAAGTAATGGTGGAAATCCTGGCATTGTCGCGGTCGTATACACCGATCTGGTATTGTGGCAGGGGTGCATTGTAAGTCCAGGCACCATTGCGGGCAGAGAAATAAATATAACGGCCGTCAGGACTTACTGCAGGATCGATGGTCTTAAAATTGGGTGTTTCTACCAGCTGTGTACCACCGCCTGCATCTTTGTGTATCATCCAGAGTTTAATATCCAGCCGGCCGCGGGCAGCGATCACATAGTTGCCATCAGCCGTCCAGGTGGCGCCGGGAAAGTTCTGGTCACGGTCTTTGGTGAGCTGTACGGTATCTTTCTTTTCCATGTCGATGTACCACACATTCTCCGAACCGCTCCTGTCGGAAGTGAACAGCAGCTTTTTGCCATCCGGGCTATAGCGTGGATGGGTATCAAAAGCCAGGCCCTTGGTGACGAGGGTAGCTTTACCACCGGACATAGGAACGGTATAAATATCCCCCATCAGGTCGAACGCAATCGATTGTCCATCGGGACTAACATCCACACTCATCCATGTTCCTTCATTGGTAGCGAAGGCAATTTTACGTTCTGGTTTCAGCGGAAGGTTCTTGTATTCCGTGTACTTAACCGTGTCCTTCCGGGTAGTGTCTGATAGTATTTCGTGCTTCCACGTAGTAATAGTGGAGCTTTTTCCCGCAGCAGCTAATACGGCGCCCGCCAGCAATACAGCCGGTAGCACAATCAACCCACGGTTGCGGTTTTTTAAAAGGGAGCAGCTCATATAGAGTAGTTTTTATGATGTTAGGTGCAGAAAATTACAACAGTAACTGCAATTAGCTTTTTAATAACCAATAATTATTATGAGTGGTTGTACCATGATGATTATTTTCCTGCACGGCATTCCCAAAATCATCATAACAAACATTTAATTTCTTATCTTTTCCCTTAAATCGATTGCATGTCTTCTAAGTATATCCTTGCCCTTGATCAGGGTACTACCAGCTCCCGTGCTATCTTATTCGATCATGCCGGCAGCATTATTACCGTAGCGCAGAAAGAGTTTAAACAATGGTATCCCCAACCCGGTTGGGTGGAACATGACCCGGAAGAGATATGGTCCTCCCAATTCAGTGTGATGGCAGAAGTACTGGCCAAAAAGAGCATTACTACCGACCAGGTGGCTGCTATTGGTATTACCAATCAGCGTGAAACCACCATTGTATGGGATAAGGAAACAGGCAAGCCTATATCCCATGCTATAGTATGGCAGGACCGCAGAACGGCAGAGTATTGCGATCATTTGAAAGCAACCGGTCATGCGGCGCTTATTCAACAGAAAACAGGGCTGATCATTGACGCTTACTTTTCTGCTACCAAACTTAAATGGATACTGGATAAAGTGCCCGGCGCCCGTGAAAAGGCCAATCGCGGTCAGCTGGCATTTGGTACGGTGGATAGCTGGCTGATCTGGAAACTCACGGGTGGCAAATTGCACATCACGGATGTGTCCAATGCATCCCGTACCATGCTGCTCAACATCCATACCTGTGAGTGGGATGCTGAGTTGCTGAAGCTGTTTGATATCCCTGCCAGCGTGTTGCCGGAAGTAAAACCTTCCAGTAAGATATATGGTGTAACAGAAACAGTGGTCAAACATGCCAATATACCTATTGCAGGTATTGCCGGCGATCAGCAGGCTGCGCTCTTCGGCCAGATGTGTACGCAGCCCGGTATGGTAAAGAATACTTATGGTACCGGTTGTTTCATGCTCATGAATACGGGCGGCAAGGCGGTGGTATCGACCAATAATCTCCTGACTACGGTAGCCTGGAAAATACATAACAAAGTAGAATACGCGCTGGAAGGCAGCATATTCATTGCGGGCGCTGTAGTACAATGGCTGCGCGATGGATTGCACATCATCCGTTCCTCTGCCGATGTGGAAGCGTTGGCTGCTAGTGTACCCGATACCAATGGGGTGTATATGGTGCCTGCCTTTGCCGGGCTGGGTGCTCCACACTGGAACCAACATGCAAGAGGTGCTTTGTATGGCCTTACCCGGGGTACTTCAGATGCACATATTGCACGTGCTGCCCTGGAAAGCATCGCTTACCAAACCAATGATGTATTGAAAGCCATGGAATCGGATGCCGGCATACCTATCGCAGAATTGCGGGTGGATGGTGGAGCCACCATCAACAATGGCCTCATGCAATTTCAAAGCAATATGCTGCAGGTGCCGGTCTTACGTCCCAAGGTATACGAAACCACAGCGATTGGCGCAGCCTACCTGGCCGGACTGGCGGTAGGCTATTGGGACAGTGTGGAAGAATTGCAAAAACAATGGCAGGTAGACGCCCGGTTCACACCCGTGATGCCGCAGGAAGAAGTACAGCAATTATTAAAAGGCTGGCGCCGTGCTGTAAAAGCATCGATCGCCTGGGCAGATGACAAGTAAGAAAAGGAGTTAGCTATTAGCTTTTAGCCTTTAGCTGTTAGGAACTAGCTTTTAGGCGTTAGCGTGGCCTCCAAGAATTGCAACGTGAACATGTAATAAGTATTCAATGAACCGCAAACAACAGATAGAACAACTCGAAGCGAATAGTGCTCCCTGGGACATTATTATTATCGGTGGCGGCGCCACGGGTCTCGGCGCAGCAGTAGATGCTGCCGCACGCGGCTACCGTACCATTCTTTTTGAACAGGCCGATTTTGCCAAAGGCACTTCTTCCCGCTCTACCAAACTGGTGCATGGCGGCGTACGTTACCTGCAGCAAGGCAATATTAAACTGGTGATGGATGCATTGAAAGAAAGGGGCATCCTCAAACAGAATGCACCCCACCTGGTGAAAAACCAGTCGTTTATCGTTCCCAATTATAAATGGTGGGAAGGTCCTTATTATGGTCTTGGTTTAAAGGTATACGACTGGATGAGCGGTAGCCTCGGACTGGGCACCTCTGCCTGGCTGTCCACAGAAGAAGTATTGGAACTGGCCCCTACCCTCGATACAGAAGGGCTGCGGGGTGGCGTACTATACCACGACGGTCAGTTTGATGATGCCCGGTTGGCCATCAACCTCGCGCAGACGGCCGTAGAGCAAAACGGTGTTATCCTGAATTATTTCAAGGTAACGGGACTTTTAAAGACACAGGATAAAATGGCTGGCGTGCAGGTGAAAGATGAGGTGACGGGCAAGACCTATGAAGTACAGGGCAAGGTAGTGATCAATGCCACCGGGGTATTCTCTGACGCAGTACAACAAATGGATGACGCGCAGAAGCCTACCAGCATTGCCCCCAGCCAGGGCATTCACGTAGTGCTTGACAAAGAATTCTTACCGGGCGAAGCCGCCATCATGATCCCGCATACCGACGATGGCCGTGTATTGTTTGCTGTACCCTGGCACCAGAAAATTATAGTAGGTACTACAGATACCTCGGTTGATCATATCTCAGATGAACCGATAGCGCAGGAAGATGAGATACAATTCATCCTGGAACATGCGGCACGTTATCTTACCAAAGATCCCACGCGGGAAGATGTGAAGAGCATTTTTGCCGGCCTGCGGCCATTGGTGAAAAGCACGGCTAAGAAGACAGCCGAAATATCGCGCGATCATTCGATCCTTGTTTCAGACAGCGGGCTGGTCAGCATCCTGGGTGGTAAGTGGACGACCTACCGTAAAATGGCGGCGGATGTGATCAATATCGCTGCTGTGCAAGGTGCCCTGGCATACAAAGAACCGGTAACAAAAGACCTCGCTATCCATGGCGCCATGCCTACTACGGATTATTCCACCGCAGATTATTATTATGGCACTGATAAAGCTGGTATTGAAAAGCTGGTAGCAGGCCAGCCGGAACTAGGCGTCTTGTTGCATCCCAGCCTGCCTTATAATAAGGCCACCATCATATGGGCTGTACAGGAGGAAATGTGTATGACCATTGAAGATGCTTTAAGCCGCCGCACCAGGGCTTTGCTGCTTGATGCCAAAGCAGCCATAGAAGCAGCCCCCCTGGTGGCAGCACTCATGGCAGCTGCCATGAATCAAGGTGCGGATTGGATACAGGAACAACTGACAACCTTCTATGCTATAGCCAACAATTATTTACCTGAAAAGGCAAAAAGTGAGTTGTGAGTGGTCAGTAGTGAGTATCACTCAGCTGTCGGCGAGTGAGCCGCCCTTAGCGTGCGACCCACCCTCCGACAAACCAACGATTACTTTAAACCTTCAACCTTCAAAACTTCCATATGAATGTATTTATTGGTGAGTTTATCGGCACCATGCTCCTGATCATCCTCGGAAACGGGGTGGTAGCCAACGTATTGTTGAATAAGACCAAGGGCCAGAACAGCGGCCTTATTGTAATAGCTTTTGGATGGGCCATTGGCGTATTCGTAGGTGTATATGCCTCGCTGAAGCTGGGCGGCAGCGGACACCTGAATCCTGCGGTAACACTGGCGCTGGCTTACCTGGAAGAATTTCCCCGGCAAAATGTATTGACCTATATCCTCGCACAATTGAGCGGGGCCATTGCAGGCGCCATCATCATGTGGCTGGCCTATCGCCAGCATTTTCAGCAAACGCAGGATGGCGATGCCAAGCTGGCCGTATTCTGCACAGGTCCAGCTATTCGCAGTACCCCCAATAATATCATTACAGAGATCATTGGCACTTTTGTGTTGATGCTGGGCGCCCTGTTATTTATAAAGCCCGAAAATAGCCTTGGAACACTGGAAGCGTTGCCGGTAGCCCTGCTGGTATTGGGCATTGGCGTATCGCTGGGCGGCCCCACAGGTTATGCCATCAATCCCGCCCGCGACCTTGGCCCACGTATAGCGCATTTTATATTGCCTATTCCCCAAAAAAGGAACAGCGACTGGACTTATTCCTGGATTCCCATCATAGGGCCTATTGTTGGCGCCCTATTGGCAGCCATGGTATTCAAATACTTTTTATCCTGATATTTGTATGGGAAGGGTCATCTGTAAAGCGGCCCCTCCTTTCATTTAATCTTAACCCCGCACAAGCACGTTTATGAAAAAGCTCTTCTTTATTTTTATGATCTCTAATATGGCAATCGGTATGCAGGCACAGGATATAGAACAAAAACTAAAAGAAAAAGGGATCGTATTAACTACCCCTTCAGCACCTATTGCTAACTATGTAAATGCAGTGCGGGTGGGCAACCTGCTCTACCTATCCGGCAAAGGCCCTACCAAAACAGATGGTACTACGGTGACCGGTAAAGTAGGTGAAGATATCACTATAGAAGAAGGCTACCAGGCAGCCCGGCTTACGGGAATCAATCATTTATCAGTAATAAAGGCAGAACTGGGCAACCTCAATAAAGTAAAACGCATTGTAAAAGTGCTGGGTATGGTGAACTGTAAGAGCACATTCGCCGACCAGCCCAAAGTGATCAATGGCTATTCCGACCTGATGGTAGAAGTATTTGGCGATAAAGGCAAACACGCCCGCTCGGCCGTTGGCGTCAATGCACTGCCCGGCAATATGAGTGTGGAAGTGGAAGTGATCGTTGAAATTGAACCATAGTCTATCGTCTATCCGCTGATCGCCGCTATGATCACCTTGCAGGCCCGCTTAATTTCTTTGGGTGATATGGTAAGCGGCGGCACAATACGCATGCATTGGGGCGCAAACAGGAACCAGTCGGTCAACACCCCATTGGCAATACAGGCATCAATGATCCGTTTGTTGGTGTCGTAGCTATCAAATTCCACCGCCATCATCAGTCCGTTGGAACGAACCTCCTTAATGGCCGGATGTTTCAATAGTTTCAGGAACAGGGCTTCTTTTTGCTGCACTTCCTGCACCAATGTTTCTTTCAACAATACTTTCAGGGCCGCAAGACCGGCGGCACAACATACGGGATGACCACCAAAGGTGGTGATATGTCCCAGTACAGGATTATCGGCCAGGTGGCCCATTACCGATTGGTTGGCTATAAAGGCGCCCAGCGGCATACCGCCTCCCAATGCCTTGCCCAGCAACAGCACATCAGGGGTAATATTGAACTGTTCAAAAGCCCATAAGGTACCGGTACGGCCAAAGCCGGTTTGTATTTCATCCAGTATAAGCAGGGTGCCTGTTGCTGTACATTTTTTGCGCAGGGCCTGCATCCATGCTTTGGCGGGGGTAAATACGCCACGCTCTGCCTGTACAGGCTCGGCAATTACACAGGCGGTACGCTCCGTAATAGCCTCAATAGCTTCCATAGAACCATGGTCCAGGTGCCATACGTCGGGCAGCAAAGGACGGAAAGCCTGCCGCCAATATTCATCACCGATGATGCTGAGGGCGCCCTGGGTAGAGCCATGGTAACTTTGTTTGAAAGCAATGATCTGGGTCCTTCCGGTAGTCCGTTTGGCCAGTTTCATGGCGCCTTCTACCGCTTCGGCTCCTGAATTGGTAAAAAATACCGAATTCAGCGACCCCGGGAGGTGGTTGGTGATCAGCTTAGCATATTGTACCTGGGGTGATTGGACCAGTTCGCCATATACTAATAAATGGAGGTATTCATCCAATTGCTTTTTAATGGCTTTAACCACGCGGGGATGACGATGGCCCACATTGCACACGCTGATGCCCGCGATCAGGTCTATATATTCCTTGCCGTCGGCATCCCACAGCCGGCTCCCTGCTGCTTTCACAATTTCCAGCGCCAGGGGGGCGGTGGAGGTTTGGGCTACATGGCGGAAAAACAATTCCCGTTGATTCATGGCGCAAAGATACTGGTTACAGAAGAGTTGACAGGCTGATAGGTTAGAAGAGTGGAAAAGGGTGAAGGGTTTAGTATATTTGTATAAGCACAAAACAATATTCCAAATACCATAAACTTTAAGCTATGCCTGTCATATTACATGTAGATGGAACCTACCCCACTTTTGGTGAAAATACCTTTATAGCTCCCAATGCCACCATCGTAGGTGATGTGGTGATGGGCAATGATTGCAGCATCTGGTTCAATGCCGTAGTGCGCGGAGATGTGAACAGCATCCGCATGGGCAATAAAGTAAATATCCAGGATGGTGCAGTGATCCATTGCACCTATAAGAAAACACAGACCATCATTGGCAATAATGTATCCGTTGGCCACAATGCCATTATACATGGCTGCACTATCCACGACGATGTACTGGTAGGCATGGGCGCCATCATCATGGACAATGTGATCGTAGGAAGTCATAGCATTATTGCAGCTGGTGCAGTGGTGTTGGAAGGTACCCAAATACCCTCAGGAACGATCTATGCAGGAGTGCCCGCCAAAAAAGTTAAAAATATTGACGAATCTCAAATTCATGGTGAAATAGACAGAATAGCAAACAATTACATTCGCTATGCCGACTGGTTTCGTGACCAGGTAGAGCAGGAAAAATAGGGTACCTATTGCAACAACCGAATATTATATATAGCTTTAAAAAGCGTTTAAAATCCACTGCAATCCTGTTATGAAAATCCATCAAATTGTAATCGTTTTAGCCTGCTCAATCATCATCCTGTGTGGCAGTTCCTGTAGTCTCTTTGGCCCTAAATCCGGTTGCCCTTCCAATGGAAAGAATGTAGGAGCAGAACGAATACTTAGTGGAGAAAAGGTACCGAAGGCAAGAAAATTCAAGGCTTAATTTCCCATTTACGAGAATAACTTTTCGTACCCTTTAGATAACAATTAAATCCATACTGTATGAGCCTAACGCTACGTACCGACTTCGGCTGCACCGAAGCGATCATAGATGACGATTGCGGTCTTAAACGCTTTTATGAAGTGGCCAACATTCTCTCCGATGACCTGGAAATCCGCTTCACACAAAAACAGGATGACTTTGATACCTTAACCTGGAACTTCCTGTACAAAAGTCACATCTTAACCCTTCATTACAACATTTACACAGGCATCTCCATCTACCCCTTCAAGTTTCGCGAAGCACCCCGAAAGGACAACGATGCGGTAGTAGAAGTAGCTAATTTCCTGGAGAATAAATTACTGGTGCATAGAGCAAGAAGATTTGTGTCTTAAATACCTGCAAAGGTTTGTTCGATCGTACCCTTGTCTTTTTACTCATCGCATTACCCTTGCCGTAGTAATAAATAATTGCCGGTGATGAGCCGCCTTGTATGGACGTTTCATCACCCGGCTGAAATCACCAGCGTTGGCTTACCATACAGTTTTACTTCTGAAACAAAAAGAGGTTGTTATTTATTTAACAACCTCTTCGTAGTTTATGTCAGGCTGAGTTTATCGAAGCCGCCTTCGACAGCCCTTCGACAAGCTCAGGGTGACAGTCGACAGTCATTAATACCCTTTCTCGTCAATTGACTCCAGTATTTTATAGTAGCTAAAAAAGCGGTCTTCGTTGATGATCCCATCTTCTACGGCTTTCTTCACAGCACATCCCGGCTCGTCGATGTGGAGGCAATTGTTGAAATGGCAATCGTTGATGCGCTTGGCCATTTCCGGGAAATAATGGGAAAGTTCCTGTTTGGAAATATCTACCAGGCCAAACTCGCGCATACCCGGTGTATCAATGATCCTGCCACCAAAAGGCAGGTCAAACATTTCAGCAAAAGTAGTGGTGTGCATACCCTTGCCACTCCAGCCGCTGACATCCTTTGTTTTCAGGTTCAGCTCCGGAAAAATGGCATTGATAAAGGTCGATTTACCTACCCCCGAATGCCCGCTCATAAGAGTTGTCTTGTCGGTGAGGATGCTTTTTACCTCCTGCACACCTTCGTCTTTAGGCAAGGACATCAGCAAAACGGTATAGCCAATGTCGGTGTACATTTTGTGCATGGCTTCGTATTGCTCCTGCTCTTTCTTCTTATACAGATCGGCCTTGTTGAACACGATGATGGCCGGAATATGATAAGCCTCGCAGGTAACCAGGAAACGGTCAATAAACCCCTGTGAGGTTTTAGGATCCTTCAGAGTGGCAAACAATACGCTCTGATCGAGATTGGAAGCTACAATATGATGCTGATGTTTATGCGAGGGCGATTGCCGGGTGATGTAGTTTCTGCGGGGCAGAATATCGGTGACCATCATGGTGCCTTCGCCTTCATTTTCTGTTTCCACCACCACCTCATCACCTACTGCAATAGGGTTGGTAGAAGTAATACCATCAATTTTAAATATCCCTTTGAGGCGGGCATTCAACACCTTCCTATCTTCGGTTTTCACCACATACCAACTGCCTGTAGACTTGTATACCAGTGCTTTCATGGTCTGGACCTGGATTTGCAGGATTTGATGGATTTATAGGATATATACAACTGACAATTACTCATTAAGGGAATTTTTTAAATAAGGTATAGCGAAGTATCATTTCCAGCAAAAGTAAGACAGCGGCCGCCAATGCGAAGGGAAAGTATCGTTCTGTATAGCGTTTTAAGGTAGTTACCTCTATTTTTGACTTCTCCAGCTTATCAATTTCGCGATAAATATTCTTTAGGCTTTCATTGTCCCTGGCCCTGAAATAAAGGCCGCCTGTTTCTTCCGCAATCAGGCGCAGCAGCTTTTCATCGATGTTCACCTTCTGCTGCCGCATTACGGCGCCACCCATACCATCAGGTACCGGCACAGGCGCATAGCCATCTGTTCCTACCCCGATGCTATATACCCTGATATTGTGCGCTTTGGCCATGTCCTTGCCTACCAGCGGCCCTATCAGCCCGCCCTGGTTCTCTCCATCGGTGAGCAGGATAATGATCTTTGTTTTGGCGGGAGAGCTCTTTAAACGGTCTACACTTACCCCCAGCCCATCACCGATGGCGGTACCATCTTCCAGCAGTCCGCGTTGAATATTGAATATCTGCGATTTTAAGATCGACTTATCGGTAGTGAGGGGCACCAGGGTAAAGCTCTCTCCGGAGAAGATCACCACCCCAATACGGTCAGTGGGACGCAGGTCCACAAAGTCGGCAGCCAGGGCCTTGCTGGCCTCCAGCCTGTTGGGAAGCAGGTCTTGCGCCGCCATGCTACCACTGACATCCAGACATAAAACAATGTCAATGCCTTCACCCATTTTCAGCTCTTCATCATTGCGCGTTTGCGGGCGTGCGAGGGCAATGATGAGGCTGCCTACGGCCAGCAACCGGAATACCAGCAATGCATGGCGGAAGGTCTTCTTCCAGGAGCTGGTTTGCTTAATGAATGCTACAGAAGACACCACCACGGTGCCCTGCTGCTTAGCCTGCCGGGTAATGTACCAATAGATCATCAGGGGCAGCAGCAGCAACAGGCTGAAAACCCAGGGATAGGCAAAATCAATATGTTGTAACCAGTCGTATAACAAAACTTAAGCGATATTATTGAGTGTTTTAATGGCAGTTTCAATGATCGTAAAATTCTTCTCATTGTCTGCAATACCCGGTTCATAACGGGCAAACTTTACAAAGTCGGCCATCCGCAAAGCATCTGACAGCGCCTGGAAATACTCTTCATGCATCCGCTGTTTCTTTAAGGCAATGATCAGTTCCTCATTGGTCTTTTCGCGGGAAGCGATATTCAATTTACGCTGTACAAATACCCGCAGAATATCGTTAAGCCCGGTATAATATTCTTTGATGGCCCCTTTATGCGGAAGGTCTTTTTGCCTGAGTGCTTCCAATGCCTGCATGGCTTCCTCAAAAGGTGTTAGTTTCACTGCCACCGGCACTGCTACAGGTATCGCTTTTTTCTTCCGGTACAACAACAGGACCAGGATAACAATGGCTACCAGGGTCACCGCCCCGATTATCCAGGGAATATAATTGGTGTCGGTATTGGGAACGTCCTCAATTTCCTTGATGTCTTTATAGTCCGCCGAAAGATCAGCATTGGCATACGTGACCTGTACGCCCAGGGAGTCGGAATAATAGGTTTTACCGCCCACCTTCATCGATAAGATGGGTATTTGCCAGTAACCGGAATCGTAACTGGTAATGACCAATTGCTGTACCCATTTTTTCCCATCCACACCTTCTACGGTATCTATCTTTCCTTTGTCCAGGAATTCGAAGTGGGGTAAGGTATCAAGGTTGAACCAGCTCAGGTCTTCGCCCAGCGGGGCCCGTACATCCAGGGTGAGTACGATGCTATCGCCCACCAATATTTTATCGCGGTCAATAGAAGCTTTTACCAATACCTGTGCATTTGTTCCCACCGAACAAACGAGTAGACAGATCCCAGCTATTATATATCGTACAAACCGGCTCATGTATGATTTAGTCCATTACTTATTACGGCCAATAAAGAATTTCTGTAACACCTTCACATAGTCTTCGTCTGTGCGTATATGCAACAGGTCACTGCCGGCATGTGTGAAAATGCTCTTGCAATAGTTCGTATGCTGGAAGAAAGCTTCCTGGTATTGTTTCCGCACGGAAAAGTCGCTGGTGTCGATCAATTGCTGCTCTCCCGTTTCCGCATCCTTCACTTGCATCAATCCCGCATCAGGCAATTGCATATCCAGCTTATCGTATACCTTGATCCCTACCAGGTCATGCTTTTTACCTGCCACTTTAAGGTCATCATTAAAATCATTGTCCAGGAAATCACTCAGCAGGAAAGCGATGCATTTCTGCCGGGTAGAATTGTTGAAGCGGCGCAGGGCCTCCCCTATTTTGGTGCCTTTTTTGGAAGGCTCCATAGTAAGCAAGGTGCGTACCATATACAGTACATGATCGCGGCCTTTTTTGGGGGGAATGAACTTTTCAACGCTGTCGCTAAAGAAGATCAATCCCACTTTATCATTGTTGCTGATGGCGGAAAAAGCCAGTACAGCCGCCATTTCCGTGATCATATCTTTCTTGCGTGCATGGGTGGTACCCACCAGTGAACTGGCGCTTACATCTACCATCAGCATTACCGTCAATTCCCGCTCTTCTTCAAACACTTTGCTATAGGGGTGATTAAAACGGGCCGATACATTCCAGTCGATAAACCGTATATCATCGCCCGCATGGTAATCCCTCACCTCTTTAAACAGCATGCCCCGGCCCTTAAAAGCGCTGTGGTATTCACCGGTAAAAATATGCCGGGTGAGCTTCTTGCTTTTAATTTCCAGCTCGCGGACCTTCTTTAATATTTCGGCTGTCGTCAGGCTCATGGCACAGGAATTACGCGCAGAATATCATCAATGATCGCTTCTACATTCACGTTTTCGGCCTCCGCTTCATAGGTCAATCCCAGGCGATGCCTCAACACATCTTTGGAAATGCTGCGTACATCTTCCGGAATTACAAAACCACGTTTACTGAGGAAGGCCTGCGCTTTGGCTGCCAGGGCCAGGTTGATGCTGGCGCGTGGTGAGCCGCCATAGGCGATCAAAGGCTTCAGTTTATCGAGTTTGTAACGCTCTGGGAACCGGGTAGCAAATACAATATCCAGGATATAATTTTCTACTTTCTCATCGAGGTAGATCTGCCTCACGAGGTCGCGGGCCTGGAGTATT
Organism: Paraflavitalea soli; assembly: GCF_003555545.1. Taxonomy (GTDB): domain Bacteria; phylum Bacteroidota; class Bacteroidia; order Chitinophagales; family Chitinophagaceae; genus Paraflavitalea; species Paraflavitalea soli. The sequence goes on from NZ_CP032157.1 coordinate 5,487,994, forward strand.
TCCTGCATGGAAACTACCTGCCCTACTTCCGGTGGCCGGAGGCCCATCACATTCTGCCGTATAATGATCTGCTCTTCTTCTTTGGTGGGATAATCAACGATCACTTTCATGATAAAACGGTCCTGCTGGGCTTCCGGCAGGGGATAGGTTCCCTCCTGCTCCAGGGGGTTTTGCGTAGCCAGTACCAGGAAAGGTTCATCCAGTTTATAAGTCGTATCGCCAATCGTTACCTGCCGTTCCTGCATCGCTTCCAGCAGGGCACTCTGCACTTTTGCCGGGGCCCGGTTGATCTCATCGGCCAGGATGAAGTTGGCAAATATGGGGCCTTTCCGCACCATAAATTCATTCTTGGGCTGGTTGTATATCATGGTACCGATCAGATCGGCAGGCAGCAGGTCGGGCGTAAACTGGATACGGCTGAACTTTGCATGGATAGCCTGGGCCAGTGATTTAATGGCCAGTGTTTTAGCCAATCCGGGCACCCCTTCCAGCAGCACGTGTCCATTGCTCAGGAGCCCTATCAGGAGCCTGTCGAGCATGGTATGCTGACCAATGATCACCCGCGCCGTTTCGTCCCGCAGGCGGTCGATAAACGTGCTGTGGTATTGGATCTTATCGTTTAGTTGACGAATATCGTCGGCAGTAGCCACCATATTAAACATTTATTATGAACGATTGATAATCAGGATATGAAAATACGAACAAAGCCGATGCAAGTTACTTGCCAACTTATGAAAAGCCTTTAAAAAGGCCAAATAAGTACCCTGAAAAACAATAAAATAGCTCGTAAGCCGTTCTTGGGGAACGATATTACTCACCAAAATCCAACGAATGAAAAAGACCTCTATCCGCCTCGTATTAGCCATTGCTTTCTCAGCAATGTTATTTACCGCTTGTAAGAAAGACAAGGACGAAGCTGTAGCCGCCAGCAAGGAAAACCTGATCGGCAGTTATAAGCTCACAGAAGCCAGAGCTAAAGTCCTCACCCAGGATCTTGATGTTTTGGACACTTATGTGGAAGCCTGTCAGAAGGACGATGTGTATGTATTGAATGCTGACTTTACTGCTAAAATCAAAGACGAAGGCACTAAATGCGGTAATGGCGAAGGCTATACCAGCTCCTGGGAATTAGATGGCAATTATATTGACATCGATGGTTACTCAGGCAATATTAAGTCGTTTGATGGCAAGACCCTGGTGATAGAAGCAAGTGGTACACAAAGCGGCATCACCGCTACACTCACATTCAAATTCGCCAAACAATAAGGTTACTTTCTACTTGAAAAATAAAGGCCCGTGCATGTGCATGGGCCTTGTTCTTTTATACAATGCAATAACTTTTAAGACAAGTACTTTCCAACGATCGGCATCCGCCTGCCCACACCAAATGCTTTGCAGCTTACCCGGATAATGGGGCAAAACTGGTTGCGTTTGTATTCATTCGTATTCACCATTTTCAATATCCTGCTTACCAGCGCTTCATCGATACCCATGGCAATGATCTCTTTGGGTCCCTGCCTTCTTTCAATATACTGGTACAGTACTTTGTCGAGCAAGGGATATTCAGGAAGGCTATCACTGTCCTTTTGATCGGGGCGCAATTCGGCTGAAGGGGCTTTATAGATAATGTTCTCCGGTATCACCATCCCGTTGCGGTTGATGTACCGGGCCAGCGCATATACCTGCATTTTATACACATCACCCAACACACTCAAGCCGCCCGCCATATCGCCATACAAAGTACCGTAGCCTGTCGCCAGTTCACTCTTATTGGAGGTATTGAGCAGGATATACCCAAACTTGTTGGCGATGGCCATCAGCAAGTTGCCCCTGGTGCGGCTTTGTATATTCTCCTCCGCGAGACTGAATGGAAGGTCTTTGAAAACCGGTTTCAGTGAGGTAAGGAACGATTCAAATACGTCCTTGATAGGTATGGTATCGTAAGGATTGCCCAGCGTTTTGCTCAGCTGTTCGGCATCACTCACCGAATGATCGGTAGAATATTGGGATGGCATGAGAATGGCCCGTACGTTCTCTTTTCCCAGGGCCTCGCAGGCCAGCGCCAGGGTAACGGCGCTGTCAATACCACCTGATGAACCCAGGATGGCCTTACTGAACCCCATCTTACGGAAATAATCACGGATACCCAGTATCAGCGCCTGGTGTATTTCCTTGATGTTCTTTTCGGCAGTGAGGTAGTCAATGATCTGTTCCGGATCACTGATCTTTGACACCCGCATATCTTTATCGAAGTCTGAAGCATGCAGGCCGGAGTTCTGATTTACTCCAGGCTCCCGACTCCCAACTCCAGACTCTTTACTATTGTAATCAGGTTCATCGAATATGGCAAAGTCTTCTTCAAAGAACTTCATCTCTTTCACCAGCTTGCCCTGGGCATCCATCACCACGCTGCCACCATCAAATACAATTTCCGTTTGTGAGCCTACTGCATTGCAATAGAACATAGGCAATTTGTATTTCAATACATTGGCGCGGATGATCTCCATACGGTCTACATCATGGTCATAGTCGAAGGGGGAAGCCGAAATATTGATGATCAGGTCTGGCTGTTGCTTGATCAGCACATCCATGGGCGCCATGCGGTACAGGGGATTGTCGCCCAGGTTCCAGATATCCTCGCAAACCACAAGGGCAATCTTTTTTCCTTTGAAGGGGATCACCGCATGTTGGTAGCCGGGTTCGAAGTAGCGGTATTCATCAAACACGTCATAGTTTGGCAATAAGGTCTTATGGGCTACGCCGTGCACTTTCTTTTCATACAGTAACCAGGCAGCATTGAACAGATCTTTGCCGGCTATCTCGGGATTGCGCATGGGGCTGCCTACAATGACCCCAATATCTTCCGTATGCTCCTTGATAATGTCGAGGGCACGGTAACATTCATTAATAAAATCGTTGAATTCCAGGAAGTCGCGGGGTGCATAGCCGCATACACTTAACTCGGAAAATACCACCAGGTCTGCCCCCCGGGATTTCGCATATTGAATAGCACCAATTATTTTCCAGGTATTGTCTTCAAAATTGCCGATGTGATAATTCTGCTGAGCTAATGCAATCTTCATATAGGCAAATTTACACAATGTAGCCGTAGGCACAACATTTTGAAGGCCTTACGGCTATATCGCAAAAGACTGCAAATTAACGATGTATAAGAAATTTTAAGATTATGTTTACAACATAATTCCAACTCAAACGTTTGTCACACATGAAGAAAACGGGATTCATTGCCATATTGTTATGCACCTTGTTTGCCTGCGGCGATAAAAATACCCCGGATGTATCCGGCATAAAAATAGACTTGCAGGCCGAACGTTTTGACCAGGATTTCTTCGCCCTGGATACTAACCACCTGATGCCTTCCCTACAGGAACTGTCGAAAAAGTACCCCCACTTTATGACTGATTACTTTCAGGGCATCATGGGCTTGCCGCCATTCTCTGACAGCACCACCGGAGCCATTCCATTGATGAAACAATTCATACGGGATTATACGCCGGTAAAAGAGGCTGTCAATAAAACCTTTTCTTCTACCCGTAGTATTGAAGCGGAGATAAAGAAGGGGTTACAATTTGTGAAATACTACTTCCCGGAATACAAAGCGCCTACCCGCCTTATCTTTTTTATTGGCCCGATGGATGCCTTCGACCAGGCTTCTTTAGGCGTCTATGGGGATGTTCTCAGGCCTGATCAGTGGATCGGCGTAGGTCTCCAACTTCACCTCGGCAAGGATTATGAATTGTATACCAGCGAAATGGGACGCTCTTTATACCCAGCCTATATTTCCCGTCGTTTTACACCGGAATATATACCGGTCAACTGCATGAAAACCGTGATCGATGACCTCTACCCCGAAAAGATTGGCGGTAAAACACTGGTAGAACAAATGGTAGAAAAGGGAAAACGCCTGTATGTGCTGGATAAATTGATGCCTACAACCCCCGACACGCTTAAAATTGGCTATACCGACTTTCAGCTGCAAGGATGTTATAAGAATGAAGGAAGAATATGGAACTTTTTCCTGGTCAACAGCCTGCTCATGAATAATGAACCCGAATTGCTGAAAAGCTTTATGGCAGATGGCCCGAATACACGCGAACTGGGAGAAGGCTCACCGGGCTTTATTGGGCTGTTTACCGGATGGCAGATCGTTAAGAAGTATATGGCCAAAAACCCCGATCTGAAACTGCCTGCCCTGCTGAAAACCCCGGCCATGGATATCTACCAGCAAAGCAAATACAAACCAAACTAGAAAGGAGTATCCAGAAGCCAGAATCCAGTATATAGAATTTCCAGTTGTAACAGGCTGAGAAATGGCCTATACCTAATGCCGCGCTTATGCTTCTGTATTCTGGATTCTGACTTCTATATTCTTCTCCTCACTTCTTCCCCAGTTTCTTGCGCAGCAGTTCCCGTGCTTCCTGTACTTCTGTAATATCCAGGAAGGCATCTTTGGGCACCAGGAAGAAAGAGCGCGGGTCGAAATACAGGTGAAAGAAATAATGGCTTTCTACAAAATGACTGAAAGCGTTCCAGGGCCAGCCTTTGGAGCCCCGCTCGGTTTCCAGTACCACCATATCTTCCTCGAAATGCATGATAAAATGATCTTTGAAAGTGGCTGACCGGCGGTAAATGCTGCCCGGCAATATGCGCCAGATGACCAGCATCAGGATAAACCACAGGATGGAAAAGGCCAGGAAAGACAAGGCCTGGATATATTTCATGGCGTACATCACCGCCGACAGGATGGCAAACATATTCACGAAAACCAGTAATATCTTGATCTCAGGGCGCATCAGAAAGTGATAACGCAGGGCCTGCACTACTTCCTTTTTATTGTAACCAAATTGGATCGTCATTCATTCAATGTTAAGGCGGTAAAAATAAGGAATAGAAGGTATACCACAGTTCCCATAATTTTGAAACCGCATGAAAAGCAATCTCACATCGTGTTTACTGATCGTTCTGCTGCTGGCCGCCTGCCGGCAGGCCAATCAGCCACATACCATCACCCGGGGATTTTATTACTGGAAATCCAATGTCGATCTGAACGCCTCCGAAAAGAATGCACTGGACACACTACAGGTGAAAAAACTCTACATCAAGTTCTTTGATGTAGTATGGGACCCAACCGGGCTGCGACCCATGCCGGTAGCCAAGGTTCAATTGTCCGATAGCACAAGCATCTGGCTATCCCGTCACCCTGTAGAGATCATCCCCACGGTATTCATCACCAACGAATGCATGCAGCTTATCGATAGCAGTAATGTGGCTATCCTTGCTGATCGCCTGCACGACCTGATGGCAGCCATCGCCAACCAATTGCCTGATAACAGTTCCATTCATGAAATTCAGCTCGACTGCGATTGGACAGCCACCAGCAAAAACAATTACTTCTCCTTATTAACCCGCTTACAGGCGCTTCCATTCTTTCAGCAAAAGGAGGTTTCAGCCACTATCCGCCTGTATCAATGTAAATACAAACAGAAAACCGGGGTGCCACCTGTTGGCAGGGGGTTGCTGATGTGCTATAATATGGGCAATCTGAAAAGTCAGCATACGCGCAACTCCATTCTGGAAGCCGCGGAACTGGAAAAGTACATCGGTAACCTGCAGGAATACCCTTTGCCGTTGGATGTAGCCCTGCCTTTGTTTGACTGGAAAGTGTTGTACCAGGACCACGCTTATAAAGGACTGATACAGGGATTGCCCGATTCTTTATTGCAACAGAAAGGCATATCCCGGAAAACAGGTAGTAATACCTTCACGATATTACTGGATACTATATTGAATGGTTATCCGTTGAAAAAAGGAGACGATATCCGGCAGGAAGATGCTAGTTTTGCAGAGATCATGCAAGCCACCCGGTTACTCAGATCAAAGCTGGTTACTCCGAAGATTACTGTAGCACTTTTTCACCTCGATTCATTAACACTTCATAAGTATTCAACGTATGAACTGGAAGAAATTTTCGATAGTCTGCATTAACATTGCCTGCCTCGCTATGCCTTATAATATTATTGGTTGCGCCAGCGACGATCCCGATCCTTATGATTATTATGTTTCTTTTTTCAATAAGAACAATACCGAGGTGAAGGGGTATGAGCCTTTCTATTATACCAACTACCGATTTTTATACCATGAAGAAGAACCCGTAAGCACTTCAGATATTACCTCTGCCGAATGGGTAGGGTATGGCAGCAACAGCTTTACCACCAAAGATGCCAGGGCATTTATAGTAGACTATGCCCGCAAAGACCTTTCCAACCTGTATTTTCACCTGGAGAAAAGTCAGCCTTTACAGCTACCCGATTCTGTAAACAACAACGGCATGACCAAATTCTTCATGACGGGCAAAGACCTGGAAGCACTGGGTTATATCATGTATGCCAAACAGGTGGAGCCGAATGTGACTGGTGGCTGGACCTCCTGGGATCCCATTGAACGCGATACTGCTAAAATGGGCAAGTTGATCAAAAACGGACAGCAGTTACATGCCGTGGCAAAGAACAATGCTATTAAATTAAGATTTGCCTACCAGGTACTCAGGCTGGCGCATTATAGCAAGCGTTATGCAGAATGCTTACGGTTGTATGATGAACTGGTGAAGCCCAATACAACACCGAGTGTTTTACAGGATCTATGTGTAGGCTTGAAAGCAGGCGCCCTCATGCGACTGGACCGGAAAGCGGAAGCTGCCGTTATCTTCAGCCAGCTTTTCAGTAAAAGTGAATTGAAGCGGGTATCCAATTACATGAGCTTCGACTGGTGTGTAAAACGCTTTGACGAACCCAACCGCAATGCCTGCCTGGCGCTTTGCAAAACCAATGAAGACAAAGCCAACCTGCTGGGGCTTTTTGCACTCGGCAGCAACAGGGATGAACTTACCGCCCTCAAAAAAATATACCAGTTATCACCCAATGCGGCCTTGCTGGAGATCCTCACCATCCGGGAAATGAATAAACTGGAAGAGTATTATTTTACCCCGGCCCTGCAATTTGAGAAAGGCGCCAAACAGGCTTCTATTAATTATAATACCATCGACCGCAACGATACTACCTATATAGCTTTTGGTAAGGAAACCAAAGAGATGGTAGCATTCTGTCAACAAGCAATTTCTAACAAAGCGGTAAATAACAAAGGCCTGTATGCCCTGGCCGCGGCCCACGCCGCCCTCATTAGTGGCGATTATGCCAATGCCCGGAAGTTGCTGGACGATGCAAAAAAACTGAAGTTAACTTCCAAACTGCAGGATCAGTGGGCCATGAGCAACCTGCTGCTCACCATCAATACCAAAGAGAATATAGATGTGGTTTTTGAGAAGCAGTTATTGCCTTCCCTGAAATGGCTGGAGAAGAAAGCAGCGACCGATGAGGAATATGCCCGGTTCTACCGTCGCCTCTTTACCGATGTATTGAGCGCCAAATACAAAAAGACCAGCAATGCCAAAGAAGTACTTTGTATTGGCGTGGCCGACTGGATCAATAAGGAATACGTAAAAGATGGCTGGGGTTATTTCGGACCTGGTGCATTGACCATTCTGCGTTATCAAATGACCGCCCCACAGGTGGAGCAATTGATCCAATTGGTGGAATCAAAAAAGCTGAGCGATTTTGAGCAGTACCTGGTTACCCACAATTCTTTTTCCAAAGATGATGTAAACGATGTAGCCGGTACTACCTGGCTGCGCCAGTTTGATTTTGCCACTGCGGAGAAATGGTTTGCCAAAGTAAGTCCGGCTTATTATAAACAAGACCCGTATACCACTTACCTGGCCGGCAATCCTTTTGCCGACCTCATTGAGGATACCCATGCTCCTACCAAACAGGATACGGTGAAGTACACCAAGCTCAGCTTTGCCCGAAAGATGTGGGGCTTGGAGCAGGAAGCAAAGACCATGAAAGAGCCAGACAGACAGGCCAAAGCCTATTATGAACTGGCCAAAGGCCTTTATCAGATGAGCTATTGGGGCAATAGCTGGCTGCTGGTGCATTATGACTGGAGCGGCAATGATGGCCTGCATGGGGCCAATGACCTGCAGCCCGGCGACAAAGAATATTATGGGGTATACAAAGCAGAAGAATATTACAAGAAGGCCTTTGATCTGTCTACCGACAAAAACTTCAAGGCACGCTGCCTGTTCATGATGGCCAAATGCGACCAGAAGCAAATACCTGTGCCTTCTTATTCGCAGTATAAGGATTACTCCGATTACGAGAATGCCCAGAAAATTTATAGTAAGAACATCATGACCAATAAGGAGCGTTTCCCCATCCTGGCCAAAGAATACAGCACTACTGCCTTCTACAAACAGGCATTTAATACCTGTAGCTACCTGAAAGATTTTGTGACAAAGAAGAAGTAGGACCTATTTGTCAGCCTGTTGAAGACGGCAGTCAGGGTGGGTCGCCCTCCGGGGGCGGCTCACCCGATCTAAAGGAGCCTGTCGAAGGCCGCCCATATACAGCTTATAATCAAAAGCCCCCCGTTGTAACGGAGGGCTTTCTTTTTAAACAAATTCCCGCTGTTTTATCCCCCAACGGAAAAATGCAATAAAGTGAGATCCCTGTGACTGTGTGTGAACTGTGTTAGAACCGCAACCTCCAAGACTCCTCTAACGTAATCCACGACCGCACTTGGCCTTGCCATTAGCAGCCTGGAAAGGAGTGATAAAACGATTACAAGAAGTAGCAACGAGCATGGTAATGATGGCAATAGCCAGGATTGATTTCTTTGTCATAAACGTCCAGAATTATTTTTGAACAAGCGTTAAACGAATGAGTGAATCAAAATCGTACTGGGGAGATGTCAAAACGATGCCAACTTTTTGGGCGCCCGTGTCAGGAAATCTAAATACCTGAGTTCCTTTCAGTTCGATGCACCCATTTGATATACGTCAAACCTGCCCTACCCAGATTCTTTTCCCGCCAGGGGAAAGGCCTGGGAAAAAAGGAATAAAAAAAATCCGCCCATGGAAATGAGCGGATGAAGTTTATGTTTTAATAAACCGTCCAATATGTTGAACCCTTCCATCCCTCAATGGCGGGAAAGGCCGGGAAATAAGACTTAGCTACAACCCATACTGTTACCACAGTTCAGGCATTTATAGCAGGTACCGCTGCGGATGGTGATATGACCACAGGTATTACAGGCGGGCGCATCACTTTGCATGCTCTTGGCAGCTGCATTCACAGCATCCATGCTTGCTTCTGCTTTAACAGGGCGATAAGATGACTTTACTGGTTCTGATTCCGCTGGCTTGCCACTCTTAGGGCCTGCCACGATCCGTACATCACTCAACTCAGGCGTTTGCTTATCATATTCCAATGAGGTAGGAATTTCATCCCAGTCATCCCTTCCGGTATTCAGTACTTCCGGTTTGTCGAGTACATGTACCAGGTCCGTACGGCCCAGGTATTCATACGCCAGTGCACGGAAGATGAAGTCTACAATAGAAGTAGTGCTCTTGATATTCGGGTGATCCACCATTCCAGCGGGCTCAAACCTGGTGAATACAAACTTCTCTACAAACTCTTCCAGCGGCACACCATATTGCAAACCGATAGAGATGGAAATGGCAAAGCAGTTCAGCATGCTGCGCATGGTAGCTCCTTCTTTGGCCATATCGATGAAGATCTCTCCTACCGTTCCATCAGCATACTCGCCCGTGCGCAGGAACATGGCCTGTCCATTGATCTTGGCTTTTTGGGTAAACCCTCTGCGTTTGGCGGGTAAAGTTCTGCGCTCTACGATAGAGGCCAGGTCGCGCTTCAGTTTTGTATCAGGAGAGGCCTGCACCCGTTTTTGTACTTCTTCCAGCAGTTCGTCGATCGTCAGTTTGCCCATGTCTACAATATGCGACTGAGCTATTTCAGCTGGGGTACTAACTTCTTCCATCTTCCCGTCTTCCGGACTTTCGGACTTTTTCTTCTTATCGCTCTTATTGCTCAACGGCTGGCTCAGTTTGGAACCATCGCGGTACAATGCACAAGCTTTCAGACCCAGCTTCCAGCTCATCATATAAGAATCGGATATCTCTTCTACATTGGCCTCATTGGGCAGATTGATCGTTTTGGAGATCGCTCCACTCAGGAAAGGCTGTGTACCTGCCATCATGCGGATATGACCATGGGCATGAATATAACGCTGTCCTTTCTGACCGCATTTGTTGGCGCAGTCAAATACAGACAGGTGTTCCTGTTTCAGGTAAGGAGCGCCTTCCACCGTCATCGTGCCACATACATAGTCATTGGCCGCATCTATCTGGTCATCCGAGAAGCCCAGTGCTTCCAGCAGGCTCCACTCGAAGTTGAAATATTGTTCGGGTTTGAAACCAAGGCGCTGCAAACACTCTTCGCCCAGGTTGTATACATTGAATACAAATCCGATCTCAAAAGCAGAACCTACAGCGGCATCCAGCTTCTTGATCTCGTCTGCAATAAATCCTTTTTCACTCAGCGTCTGGTGATTGATATGCGGTGCCCCGGCGAAAGTGCCTGCACCTACTGCATACTTTACAATGCTATCAATTTCTTTGGCCTTGTAGCCCAGGTTCTTTAAGGCTGCAGGAACAGATTGGTTGATGATCTTGAAATAACCACCACCGCTCAGCTTCTTGAATTTCACCAGCGCAAAGTCGGGCTCTACCCCGGTGGTATCGCAATCCATCACCAGGCCAATGGTACCGGTAGGCGCGATAACCGTGGTCTGCGCATTGCGGTAGCCATATTTTTCACCCATTTGCACGGCATCATCCCAGGCTTTGGTAGCTGCCGTGAGGAGGTAAGCCGGGCAATACTGTGCTTTGATGCCCACCGGCTTGATGCTTAATTTTTCATACTCGCTGGCATCATACGCGGCCAGACGGTGATTGCGCATTACCCGCAGCATATCCTGCTTGTTCTCTTCATACTTCGCAAAAGGCCCTAATATAGAGGCCAGCTCTGCGGAGGTCTTGTACGCAATACCCGTCATGATTGCCGTGATAGCGCCGGCAATACCACGGGCTTCTTCGCTGTCATAGGCAATTCCCATTACCATCAACATAGAACCGAGGTTGGCATAACCAAGACCCAGTGTTCTGTAATCGTAGCTAAGCTGGGCTACTTCTTTGGAGGGGAATTGTGCCATCAGTACGGATACTTCCAACACCACTGTCCACAGACGGCAGGTGTATTCAAAGCCTTCTACATCGAAGGTGTTGGTAGCTTCATCATAAAACTTACGGAGATTGGCAGAGGCAAGGTTACAGGCCGTATTATCTAAGAACATATACTCGCTGCACGGATTGGAAGCATTGATGCGTCCCCCCTGCGGGCAGGTATGCCATTCATTAATGGTAGTGTCGTATTGAGTGCCAGGGTCGGCGCAGCGCCAGGCGGCATAAGAGATCTGGTTCCACACTTCTTTGGCGGGGATCCGCTTCATCACGCGTCCATCCGTTCTTGCCTTCAGTTCCCAGTCAAGACCAGCTTCCAGCTTCTCAAAAAACTCATTGGGTATGCGTACAGAGTTATTGGAGTTCTGTCCACTCACCGTACGATAAGCTTCTCCTTCATAATCACTGGAATAGCCGGCATTGATGAGGGCCGCTACTTTCTTTTCTTCTTCTACTTTCCAGTTGATGAAGTCCATGATCTCCGGGTGATCCAGGTCCAGGCATACCATTTTGGCAGCCCGGCGCGTAGTACCGCCGCTCTTGATGGCACCGGCCGCACGGTCACCTATTTTAAGGAAACTCATCAACCCGCTGGAGGTGCCGCCGCCACTCAGCTTTTCACCCTCACCCCGCACCTGCGAGAAATTGGTACCTACACCACTGCCATATTTAAAGATGCGGGCTTCCCGTACCCAAAGGTCCATGAGACCACCGTCATTAACGAGGTCATCACTTACACTTAATATAAAACAGGCATGTGGTTGGGGGCGCTCATAAGCAGAGGTGGATTTCTTCAGCTCTCCGTCTTTTTCGTCTACAAAATAATGTCCCTGGGGTTTGCCGGTGATGCCATAGCTTTCATGCAATCCGGTATTGAACCATTGGGGGCTATTGGGAGTACAAGCCTGATTAATAATACAATACACCAGCTCCTCATAAAATACCTGTGCATCCTTGGAAGAGGCGAAATAGTTATAGCGCTCGCCCCACACCCGCCAGCAATTGGCCATACGGTGCGCTACCTGTTTGATAGAGGTCTCACGACCTGAAGATCCATCTGCCTGGGGAACACCTGCTTTGCGGAAATATTTTTGTGCGAGAATATCAGTAGCGATCTGGCTCCACTGCTTCGGTACTTCTACATTGGTCATTTCAAAAACAACCTCCCCACTAGGGTTTCGGATTACCGACGATCGATAATCATACTCAAACTGGTCAAACACACTAATATCATCACGGGTAAAACGACGGCTGAACTGTAAGCCTTTTGGAGATTGCTTCTTACTAGTCATAAGGTTAGTAATTAATGAATATACAATTAATAAAAACTGTTGCTATCAGTGTTAGATCAGGGTAGGAGGAAACGAAAATATCTTCCTCAACCCACATTACCATCTTGCTTTTTTGCACATCAGTGTGGAAAAATGTCATAGTTCACACTGGTATTGAATTCCTTGATCTTTTGCACACAAAACATAATTTCAGGATAACTTTTATTTGGTTTAGAACGATAAAAAAATTATGTTGAAAGTGAGGCCAGCACCGTAAAATCACTGTTTAGCCAACGTACATTTTCGAAAAGAAAAGACCGAAGAAAAGTCTGGAAGTCGGTTGATCCGAAAGTCCGTATGTACTACAACCTTTAGACTCAAATGTTCTTCCAACATATAGTCTTTCTACCTCATCGGCTTTTCATTTTTTATTATCTTTCCGACTTACAGACTTTCCGTCTTTCTGACTTATTCTTAACAGCATTTTAATACATTGATCAATTTTCATTTCACTGCTTTGCGCCTTTTATTGTTTTTTTGCAAGCATGAACTACAGGTACTTTTTCATCATCGCATTGCTGCTGCTCAGTATGGACCGCGTTACCGCCCAAACCCAACTAACCGGTTGGCTGGCGGATTTTAATACACTCAAAATCAATACCAGATTAAGCATTCAGTCTGACTTCCAGTTAAGAAGCAGTGACCAGGTGGAACATGTCCAAACCTTGCTGTTACGGGCAGGCCTTAATTATCATGTCAACAAGAAACTGGTCCTTACCGGTGGGTATGCGTTTATCCATAACCGAAGAGTGATATCCGGAGTAAGTGGGTATGCTCCTGAACACCGCCTGTGGGAGCAATTGCTGTTTACCCATCCCCTGGTGGTAGGTTCCGGCGTTCATGCCAAAAAAGGCACCCTGGCACACCGATTGCGGTTGGAACAGCGGTTCATTGCCAAATCTTTCGTTATGCATAATGAATTGAAGAATGAGGGCAATGTTTATTCTAACCGGTTACGGTACTTTATCCGGAATATAACCCCCCTCGTTCCCTGGCCGGCTTCCGGCAAAGCCCCTTTCCTGGCCCTGCAAAATGAGGTGTTTGTGAACATAGGCGACAAATCGGGAGTCAATGGGGAGTTCTTTGATCAGAACCGGGCTTATATCGCCCTGGGCTACCGGTTTGCCAGGCAATTCGACGCAGAATTTGGTTATATGAACCAATATATCAATGGCCGGGGAAAAGCTTTTTCCAACAACCACATCGTTCAGGTAGCCACTTACGTACGTTTATAAGTGATTATCCACATCCCTAATTAACTGCGTGAAAGCCAAAAACTTTTCGCATTTTTGTATAAGATCCAATAGCTAAGGCATGACGAATCGTATCTATCAATCTCTACTTCTACAGAAAGCGAAAGGACATAAGTCGTTTGCCGTACTCATTGATCCAGATAAGGTAAACGCCAGTAAAATTGATGAGCTCACCACTTTGGCAGTGGAAGCAAGGGTCGACTACCTCTTTGTAGGGGGTAGTTTAGTCATTTCCAATCAGTTAGACGAAGTTGTGCAGCAAATCAAGCGCAATTGTGACATCCCCGTGATCCTCTTTCCCGGCAGCCCCTCCCAGGTATCCCGTTTTGCGGATGCCCTTTTATACCTCGCTGTTATTTCAGGCAGAAATCCCGAATTATTGATCGGCCAGCATGTGATATCGGCCCCTTTTGTGAAACAAAGCGGCCTGGAGATCATATCCACCGGCTATATGGTCATCGATGGAGGTGCACCCACTACCGTATCGTATATCAGCAATACGGCGCCTATTCCGGCCGATAAAAATGAGATTGCGATGTGTACCGCCATGGCGGGCGAAATGCTCGGCATGAAGCTTATTTATATGGATGCGGGCAGTGGCGCACGCCGGCCCATCACCGAAAGCATGATCGAAAAAGTATCCCAGGTCATCGAAACACCCCTGGTAATTGGCGGCGGTATCACCAATCCTGAAAAAGCCTACCTCAACTGTAAAGCCGGCGCCGATGTGATCGTTATTGGCAATGCCATCGAAAAAGACGCCTCCCTCATCAAAGAAATGGCCGCCGCCATCCACTCCGTTCCTGTAAAGACCTCATAATTAAGACATTTAGCTCATTGCATCTAGCTTTTCTTCGGGTCTGGCCTGGATCTGAGTCGTACCTCATTCGTATCTCATTCGGTACCCGCTTAGGCCGCCCCAGATCATGCCCAAAAACAAAACAAGCCAGGCCAGCATTCAATTCATCCCTTAGGTGCATGAAATGCGCTTTATCCCCGAACATGCCTCGAACATGACCCGAACATGGTCCCTGGCAAACCCGGCCCAGAGGCGGTTCTGGCGCTTATTAAAAAGTGGCTTTAAATGACTGTTTTATTAATGCGGTATGAACCAGTCCTGCCACCCAATTGTTTGAATTTTGCAATAACCGGTTTGAATAGCGTAATTTCAGGAGCCCAAACCCGCCTTAGCTTTGTAAAACAATCGCCGCCCCCCCATCATTGTACAACTGCTAATTTTAAAGGATTATGAAAAACACAGAAACCTTAGAGGAGTTTTACCAGAAGAAATTTAATCACCTGCCACAGAACCTGAAACAGGACATCGGGCATTTTAATGTTTTCAATATTGAGGATACGGTGGGACCTAATGGAACGCCTCCCAAATACAGCCGCCGCGAATTTTACAAGATCAGCATGATGCGGGGCAACAATATTTATCACTATGCTGATAAAAGTATTGAGGTAGGGGGTACCACCCTCATGTTCTTCAACCCTACCGTTCCTTATTCCCTGGAATGCAGTCCCGTTAATGCCTCCGGTTTCTTTTGCATTTTTACAGAAGGCTTTTTTAGCGGACAGCTAAGGGGCAGTATCCAGGAATTTCCCATGTTTGCTCCCGGTGGCAAGCCGGCTTATTCATTGGATGAAGCACAGGACAAGCAAGTATCCCAGATATTCAAAAAGATGCAGGAAGAGATCAGTTCAGATTATATGTATAAGTATGACCTGCTGCGCAATTATGTTACCGAGATCATTCACTATGCCCTGAAGATACAACCTGCGGACACCATTTACCAGCACCCCAATGCCAAATCACGCATCACAGCCGTGTTTACGGAGTTATTGGAAAGACAGTTCCCGATCGAATCTCCTTCCCAGCGGTTCACTCTCCGGTCGGCCAACGACTTTGCCACGCAACTGGCCGTGCACGTTAACCACCTCAACAGGGCCATTAAAGAAACAACGGGTAAAACCACTTCAGAACATATTTTTGAACGATTGATCTCCGAAGCCAAAGCATTATTAAAACATACGAACTGGAATATTTCCGAGATCAGTTATTGCCTGGGTTTTGAAGAACCCGCACACTTCAATAACTTTTTCAAAAAGCAGGTAGCTCTTACACCTTCTGCCTTCAGAAGTATTTAAGCGTTCCCGCTTAGTCCATTTTATTTTTGCTGCACTACTATAGGTGCAGCATTTTTTTTGCCTGTCCCTGCTCACGTTAATATTGTCTTTGATGCGCCTTGTTTGAATTTCGTAACTATTGCTTTGAATGCTACAACAGTAACGGTCTGTATGCACCGTAGCTTTGTGTTATCAAAACAAATCAATTATGAAACAAAGTAAAGTATGGTTCGTGACCGGCGCCTCCAAAGGCCTGGGTCTCTCTTTGGTACAGCAATTATTGGCACAAGGATATGCAGTGGCCGCTACTTCCAGAAGTAAGGAAGACCTGAAAAATGCAGTAGGCAAACACGATCAGTTCCTGCCGCTGGCAGTCGACATCAACAGTGAAGCAAGTATACAGAAAGCCATCGACGAAACAGTGGTGCGGTTCGGCCAATTGGATGTGGTCGTCAACAATGCAGGATATGGCCTGACTGGTTCGCTGGAAGAGTTATCAGATGCAGAAGCCAGGAAGAATTTCGACATCAATGTATTTGGCACCCTCAATGTGATCCGCAAAGTAATGCCTTACTTACGGGCGCAACAATCAGGACATATTTTCAACATCTCTTCCATTGGTGGATTTATCGGCACCTTCCCGGGCTTTGGCATCTACTGCGCTACCAAGTTTGCTGTAGAAGGTCTGACAGAAGCCCTGGCAACCGAGATCAAATCCTTTGGTATCCATGCTACCGTAGTGGCCCCGGGTTATTTCAGAACACAATTTTTGTCTGCCGGTTCCCTTAATGTTCCTGAAAAGCCCATTGAAGCCTATAAAGAGGTAAGAGAATCACAGGCTTTTCACCAAAACATCATGGATGGCAATCAACTGGGTGATCCCGATAAGGCAGCCCTCGCCATGATCCAGATCGCTGAAACACAAAATCCTCCTTTGCATTTATTCCTGGGCGCTGATGCCTACGACATGGCTTATAACAAGATCAATTCTATCAAAGAAGAATTGGAAGCCTGGAAATCTGTGACCGTTTCAACCGCTTTTGAGCATCAACCGGTAGAAGCATAACGCTGCCACAGAACAGAGGATCATGAATGATGCAAAACAATTTTATGTATTCAGGCTGGAAGAGCGTAACCGGATCTTTTCCCCTCAGCAACGGCAAACTGATTATTACGCCATCAGCCTCATAGCCGGCAATACACCGGGAGCAGGTACCATGTTGTGTTTTCACAACCCACAGGTGCCACAGGCAACAGGATCCTGTCCTCCAAAACCGACGGGATTCTTTTGCCTGTTCAATACAGCCTTTCTTTCTGCCAAAATGCAAACGCTGCTCCATGCCTTGCCTATGTTTAGAAAGGAAGTCAACCCGGTGTATTTTTTAGATCCAGGACAGGATAACAATTTCCGTGAGTTGTTTGAAAAGATGCTGGTGGAGGTAAACAACAATTACACTTTCAAGTATGAGCTGCTAGGTAATTACCTGGCAGAGATCATTCACCAGGCATTGAAAATACACACGGAGTAAAACTATAATACATGAACGAAACACCATTTTACGTCGGTGTGTGGATAACCAGGAATGGCTACATCCGGCACGAACTATTACCCGATGGGCATTATGTAGAGGCCCGGGGCGACCAGAAGAATGCCTTCCATGGTAAATATACCTTCACAGGCGATCACATTGATTATGTAGACGACGACGGCTTAACCACCGATGCCGTCATTAAAGATGGTACCTTGTACCATGCCGGCGTGGCATTGCACAAGGTAGAGCAGAAAATAGTGGCATTTTTATGAATCCTTAACTTTCCTGCCCAACAGAAGCCGGGGTCATTTGTTAGTTTTGGAATATGACGCCTGTAAAATTTACCTTATTCCTCCTGCTTACCGGCATTTTCTGTTCCGGCTGTTTTAGCCGGTTCACCATGACCAACCGGGAGGTACGGAAATATTACGAACATAAACCGGTGAAGCCTACCTACTTCACCATCCGCAACGATTCTGTATCCCTTTTCTGTGCCACCACAGGCGCCGACACCCTTCCTCCCCTCCTGATGATCCACGGCGCCCCGGGCGCCTGGTATGGAAGCCGCAACCTGCTAGATGATTCGTTGCTGCAGCAGCATTTTCACATAATAGCCGTCGACCGCCTGGGATACAACAAATCCCGGTTTAAAGGCAAACGCAAAGCAGTGACCTCCATCACCACCCAGGCTGTGGCCATTCATGAAGCCATGCGGCTTAACCGCTCCCATAAACCCGGTGTGGTAATGGGAAGTTCTTATGGGGCGCCCATTGCGGGCAAGATGGCCCTATTATACCCTCAGGAATACAACCACCTGGTGATGCTGGCGGCCGCCATCGATCCTGACCAGGAAAAGTTCTGGTGGTTTCATCCCTTTATCAATGGCGGACCGCCTTACTGGTTGTTTCCCCGCTTCATCAAGAGCGCCACCGACGAGAAGTTTTCGCATGTGGAAGAGCTGCGCAAGCTGCTGCCGGAGTGGAAAAACCTTAAAGTACCTGTGACGGTGGTGCAGGGAGGTGAGGACGATATTATCGAGCCGACTAACCTCGATTTTGCCAAACAAATACTGCAGGGAAAGCTGGCCAACTTCATCTACCTGCCTAATGCTGGTCACCTCATCAGGCTGCAACGACCTGATATTGTGCGCGCTATCCTGCTCAATCCATTGCCCGGCGCAAAAGGCAATACAAGTATTGGCAAATGATGAAGGCCCGGTAGCATGATCCTTTACAGCTTCGGCAGGCCGTCCCGCCGCCCCTGGCACAAACGCTTGTTTGCTGGTTTTTATGGAATTAGCTAAAATTTTACAATAAAAAGTCCCCCCCATCCTAAAAAAATGTTTTCTTTGCGGTGTTAAAAGCATTGAGTTAAAGAATATTCACCATTAGAAATGCATAAAAATCTCACCATAATACTCGCTGATGTAGTAGCGCAAAGCGTTATTACTATAGTGCGTGGGGTTTTTGCTGTACAGCTCCGTACAGATTTTGTTAGTCGCCCGGTCCCCGTTAGGGTGCGACGTTGATACCATTTTACCATAGTATCCCCTTTGTCATGGAACTATGCTCCCGTAACCCGGGATTCGTGTCTTTCGCAGTAATCAGTCTGCTGCATTTTTTCACATTATAGTCTTGTCAAACAATGGAAACGCAACAACAGTTCCAGATACTTATAGCCAATGAAACCCATCTTGACTTCGCACAGATCATTTGCGACGAGATGCTTTCCTCTGCCAAAGCACGGGGTACCGGTATCGCCAAGCGATCACCGGAATACATCCAGCAAAAAATGCGGGAAGGCAAAGCAGTGATCGCTTTCAACCAGGATGGCATATGGGCCGGTTTTTGTTATATCGAGACCTGGAGCCATGGCGAATACGTAGCCAATTCAGGCCTTATCGTAGCCCCTGCATTCAGAAAGGGAGGACTCGCCAAAGCCATCAAGAAAAAGATCTTCGAACTGAGCCGTAAGCTGTATCCCGAATCCAAAATATTCGGACTTACTACAGGTCTGGCTGTTATGAAGATCAATAGTGAACTGGGCTATGAACCTGTTACCTATTCCGAGCTTACACAGGATGACGCCTTCTGGGCAGGTTGTAAAAGCTGTGTAAACTATGAGATCCTCATGAGCAAAGAACGGAAGAACTGTATGTGTACCGCCATGCTCTACGATCCCAAGGATCACTACGAGCCGGAAGAGACCAAACAATTCTTCGAGGAGAAAAAAGGCATCCTGGAACGCCTGCTGCGTATCAAGCAGTGGAAATTCCTGCAGCCTTTCCTGAAGAAAGACAAGGAAGACAACAGCACCAAAATGGTACAGGCCAGCAAGCGGAGATCACTGCTGCAGTACTTTTTTAACTTGTGATCTGAACCGGCAATAGAAAATCGGCAATAATACAGTAAATAACCTTCAGCAATTAACTACCATAATACAGCAATGAAAAAAATAGTTTTAGGATTCAGCGGCGGACTCGACACTTCCTATTGTGTTAAATACCTGGGTGAAGACAAAGGGTATGAAGTACACAGCATCATCGTTAATACCGGTGGCTTCAGCGAAGAAGAGTTGAAACAGATAGAGGCCCATGCCTATAACCTGGGCGTTAAGACGCATACTACTGTTAATGCCGTGAAGTCTTATTACGACCGCATTATCAAGTACCTGATCTATGGCAACGTATTAAAGAACAATACCTACCCATTGAGTGTAAGTGCTGAAAGACTGAGCCAGGCTGTACATATTGCCGAGCACGTGCAAAAGCTGAAAGCGGATGCAGTAGCCCATGGCAGCACCGGCGCCGGCAACGACCAGGTACGTTTTGATATGATCTTCCACATCATGATCCCCGGTGTTGAGATCATTACTCCTATCCGCGACCTCAAGCTTAGCCGCGAAGCTGAGATCGAATACCTCAAAGGCAAGGGTGTGAACATGAACTTTGCCAAAGCTATGTATTCTATCAATAAAGGTCTGTGGGGTACCAGTGTTGGCGGAAAAGAAACTTTGTCTTCCAAAGGCATGTTGCCCGAAGAAGCATGGCCTACCCAGGTTACCCAAACCGGTAGCCAGGAAGTAAAACTGAGCTTTGTAAAAGGTGAACTGAAAGCGGTGGATGGCAAATCATTCGATCATCCCACCGAAGCCATACAATACCTGCAAACCATTGCCGGACCTTATGGCGTAGGCCGTGATATCCACGTGGGCGATACCATCATTGGTATTAAAGGCCGGGTAGGCTTTGAAGCTGCTGCCCCTATGGTGATCCTGAAAGCACACCACGCCCTGGAAAAACACGTGCTCACCAAATGGCAGCTGAACTGGAAGGACCAACTGGCACAGTTCTACGGCAACTGGCTGCACGAAGGACAGATCATGGACCCTGTGATGCGTGATATTGAAGCCTACCTGGAGAATGCCCAGCAAACAGTCACAGGCGATGTATTTATACAATTGATGCCCTACCGTTTCCAGGTCATCGGCATCGAGTCTCCGTACGATCTCATGAGCAGCAAGTTTGGTAAATACGGTGAAATGAATACCGGCTTTACCGGTGATGATGTACGTGGATTCAGCAAGATATTCGGCAACCAGACTTCGATCTGGACCGCTGTGAAGGAAGAGAATAAGAAGTAGAATACAGAATACAGGAGTCAGAATACAGAAGAAAATGCAGGCAGAATGAATTGGGGTATTTGGCTCAAAAAGCAAGCAGTATGAGCAAGAACATTAAAGTAGGTATCGTTGGAGGAGCAGGTTATACCGGTGGAGAACTGATCCGTTTATTGGTTAATCACCCGTATGTAGCTGTTTCTTTTATTCATAGCCGCAGCAATGCAGGCAAACCCGTGTATGCCGTTCATGAAGACCTGGTTGGTGAAACCGATTGGCAATTCACAGGAGAATTAAGCCAGGATGTAGATGTGGTATTTCTGTGTGTAGGTCATGGCGAAGCAAAGAAGTTCCTTGCAGAGAACACTTTCGATGCCAGGATCAAGATCATTGACCTGTCGCAGGACTTCAGGTTGGCTCAAAACTCGAAGCTCGGAGCCCGGAGCTTTGTTTATGGATTACCCGAACTGAACAGGGAAGCCATCCGCACAGCCTCTAATGTGGCCAATCCTGGCTGCTTTGCTACGGCTGTTCAACTGGGTCTATTGCCCCTGGCCAAAGCTGGCTTGCTCGACCAGGTTTATTCCACCGGCATCACCGGTTCTACGGGTGCAGGACAAAGCCTCAGCGCGACTTCTCATTTTAGCTGGAGGGCCAATAATATCCAGGCTTACAAAACATTGAATCACCAGCACATGAACGAAATAGGTGAGTCACTGTTACAATTACAGCCCAAGAGCCAGATCGATGTGAGCTTTGTGCCCTGGAGAGGCGATTTCACCCGCGGTATTTTCATCAGTTCACAACTCGATTGCGACCTTACTGAGCAGGAGTTGGTTAGCTTGTATACTGATTTTTACGATGGTCATCCATTTACCACCGTAAGCAAACAACCGATCTTTTTAAAACAGGCCGTCAATACCAACAAGTGTATTATTCAACTGGAAAAAGTAGGCACCAAACTGGTGGTGCATTCTATAATAGATAATTTACTGAAAGGCGCTTCCGGTCAGGCTGTGCAGAATATGAACCTGTTGTTTGGGCTCGAGGAGTGCGCTGGCCTGAAGCTGAAGGCTAACTATTTTTAAATACCAGCTACGAGCTGTGAGCCACGAGCAGCGAGCCTTTTGCTCGAAGCTCATAGCTCGAAGCTCGCAGCTCAAACTAGTATTCCATGAAGTTATTTGACGTTTATCCCATCAACGACATCACCATTACAAAGGCCAAAGGCTCTTATGTATGGGATGCAGCCGGTGAACAATACCTTGACCTGTATGGCGGTCATGCCGTAATATCTATTGGCCATACGCATCCTCATTACGTACAGCGAGTTACCGATCAGCTCAATAAAGTAGGTTTTTATTCCAACTCTATCCGTATTCCCTTGCAGGAAGAACTGGCTGCCAAGCTGGGCAAGGTATCCGGCAAAGAAGACTATCAACTGTTCCTGTGTAATTCTGGCGCAGAAGCCAATGAGAACGCGCTGAAACTGGCCTCCTTCTTCAATGGCCGTAAAAAGATCATCGCTTTCACAAAAGGCTTTCACGGCAGGACTTCCCTGGCCGTAGCAGCTACTGATAATCCATCTATTGTAGCGCCGGTAAACCAAACCAACAATGTTATATTCCTGCCTTTCAATGATGAGGAAGCACTGCAAGCCTGCTTCAGAGCACAGGGCAGTGAGATATCTTCCGTGATCATTGAAGGTATACAAGGTGTTGGCGGCATCAATGTAGCTTCCGTTCCTTTCCTCCAACAGATCCGTCACCTTTGCGATGAGCATGGCGCCGTATTCATTGCCGACAGCGTGCAGTGCGGCTATGGCAGAACCGGCAAATTCTTTTCCCACGATTTCGCCGGCGTAAATGCCGATATCTATACCATGGCCAAAGGCATGGGCAATGGCTTCCCTGTAGCAGGTATTATCATCGCCCCGCATATTCAGGCCAAACACTCCATGCTCGGTACTACTTTTGGTGGTAACCACCTGGCATGCGCCGCTGCCCTGGCTGTGCTGGAAGTGATAGAACAGGAAAACCTGCTCAACAACGCAGCCGAAGTAGGCAACTACATCATGCAGCAACTGAAAGGAATTTCTGAATTGAAGAATGTAAGAGGCCGTGGCCTGATGATCGGGTTTGATGTGCCCGAAGAGCTGAAAGACCTGAAGAAGAACCTGCTGTGGAAACACAAGATATTTACCGGCGAAGCAAAACCCAATGTGATCCGCCTATTGCCTTCCCTGGCTTTGCGTAAGAAAGATGCCAATGAGTTTATAGAAGCCGTAAAGGAAGAGATCGCAGCATTGGTGCCCACACACTAGTTTCTACGTGAGAAGTGAAATCACTTCTCATTATTCATAATTATTCATAAACACGTTCTTCACGGAAATGAGAAACTTTATTTCTGTTCACGATGTTTCCAACATCAATGACCTCGTAGCAAAGGCTTTAGTCTATAAAGCAGACCCGCTAAAAGACAAATCCCTTGGTAAGCACAAAAGAATAGGGCTATTGTTCCTGAACCCCAGTATGCGCACCCGTCTCAGCACACAGATAGCGGCGCAAAACCTGGGCATGGAAGCCATCGTGTTCAATGTAGGTCAGGAAGGTTGGGCACTTGAATTTGAAGAAGAGGCCATTATGAGTGGCAGCACGGTCGAGCACGTTAAAGATGCTGCCCCTATTATGGGTAAGTACTTCGATATACTGGCCATCCGTACCTTCCCCTCCTTGAAGAACCGTGATGATGATTACAGCGAACTGTTCATCAAGCAGTTTATTAAATACGCCGGCATCCCCGTAGTGAGCCTGGAAAGCGCCACCCTGCATCCTTTGCAGAGTTTAACAGATATTATCACCATCCAGGAGAATTCCATCATCCCCATGAATGTTGAACGCGGCCCTTTGTGGACACAGATGGAAAGACCTAAGATCGTACTCACCTGGGCACCCCACGTGAAGCCTTTGCCCCAATGTGTGGCCAATAGCTTTTCCCAATGGGTAAACGCCTGGGGGCAGGCTGATTTTGTGATCACCCACCCCGAAGATTATGAGCTGGATACCCAGTTTACCAACGGCGCTACCATCACACATGATCAGAATGAAGCCCTGAAGGATGCTGACTTTGTATACGTGAAGAACTGGAGCACCTTCAACCATGAATATGGCCGCATTTATACCAACGATCCTGGCTGGATGATGACCAACGAAAAGCTGGCCCTCACCAATAATGCTAAAGTAATGCACTGCCTGCCCGTAAGAAGGAACGTAGAGCTGAGCGATGAGATACTGGATGGTCCCAACAGCATTGTGACCCAGGAGGCCTCCAACAGGGTATGGGCAGCACAGGCAGTATTGGCAGAGATATTAAAAGCAAACCATTAAACAGGGATCTTGGAAAAGTTATTTGTAGTCAAGATTGGCGGTAATATTATCGATGATGATGCCAAATTAGCTGCATTCCTCATTTCCTTTGCCGCCCTCAAAGGCAAAAAGATATTGGTACATGGCGGTGGCAAACTGGCCACCCGCCTGGCAGAAGAAATGAAGGTACCACAGCAAATGGTGGACGGAAGAAGGATCACCGATGCCGAGACCCTCAAGATCGTAACCATGGTCTACGCCGGTTACATCAATAAAAATATAGTAGCCCGGTTACAGGCCCACGGCAGCAATGCCATTGGTCTGAGTGGTGCAGATGGCAATGCCATTCAGGCACACAAGCGGGTACATCCCACCCTGGATTATGGATTTGTAGGTGATGTTGACAGCGTAAACGCCCCCCTCCTGAAATCCTTGCTGGACCAGGATCTGGCCATTGTACTGGCGCCTATTACCCACGACAAACAAGGTTTGCTACTCAATACCAATGCAGACACCATTGCCCAGGAAGCCGCCAAAGGATTGAGCGGACATTATGACGTAGAGCTGATCTATTCTTTTGAGAAGAGCGGCGTATTGCTGGATGCCAACGACGACAGCACCGTGATAGCTTCCATTACACCCGCTTATTACCAGCAATTAAAAGCAGCACAAAAGATATTTGCAGGCATGATCCCCAAGCTGGATAATGCCTTTGCAGCATTGAACAGTGGCGTAAAGAAAGTGATCATCGGAAAAGCAGAGCAGCTTCAACAATTAATTGCCGGATCATCCGGCACAACCATTATCAATGAGCAGTGATCAGATCACCATATTACAGGACCAGGCCATAGCCTTGCTGAAACAACTGATTGCCACGCCATCATTCAGCAAAGAAGAAGACCAAACAGCCGCTATACTGGAGCAATTCCTGCAGCAAAACAATATCAAAGCCAACAGGCATCTGCACAATGTATGGGCTGTCAATAAGCATTTTGATCCGGCCAAACGCACCATCATCCTCAATTCGCACCACGACACCGTAAAGCCCAATAAGGGATATACCCTTGATCCATTTATGCCGATAGAAAAGGAGGGTAAATTATTTGGCCTCGGCAGCAATGATGCGGGAGGTCCCCTGGTATCACTCATTACTACCTTTCTGTATTACAACGATAGAACAGACCTGAAATACAACCTGCTGCTGGTAGCTTCTTCAGAAGAAGAGATATCCGGCCGCAATGGTATAGAGGCCCTGCTACCTGCATTGGCCGAAAACCAACCCCATATAGTGATCGATAGCGGCATCGTTGGCGAACCTACACAGATGCAGATGGCGGTAGCCGAGCGCGGCCTCATGGTGCTGGATTGCCTCTCCCATGGCAAGGCTGGTCATGCTGCCCGCGAAGAAGGGGAGAATGCCATTTATAAAGCGCTGGCCGATATAGAGTGGTTTCGCAATTACCGATTCTCCAAAGTATCCGATCTGCTGGGGCCCGTTAAAATGAGCGTTACTGTCATTGAAACCGACAACAAGGCTCATAATGTAGTGCCCGCCCAGTGTAAATTTGTGGTAGATGTGCGCGTGAATGAGTTGTATACTTTTGAAGAAGTGCTGGAAGTGATCCGCACACAGGTACAATGTGAAGTTCAACCCAGAAGCACCAGGCTTCGCTCTACTTCCATTGCATTGGATCACCCCCTTACCCGGGCAGGCATCGCACTCAACAGATCTTATTACGGCTCCCCTACTACCTCCGACAAAGCCCTCATGCCTTTCCAGACCCTCAAGATGGGCCCGGGCGATTCGGCCCGCAGCCATACAGCCGATGAGTTTATATATGTGGAAGAGATCAGAGAAGGAATCCAATTATATATCCAACTTTTAAACCAGGTATTATGAAATTGTGGCAAAAAGAAAACACCTCCGTATCTGCGCTGATAGAAAAGTTTACCGTCGGGCGCGACAAGGAGTTCGACATTCTGCTGGCGAAGTATGATGTGGAAGGCTCTATTGCTCATGTAACCATGCTGGGTGAAGTAGGGTTGATGAGTAAAGAAGATGCAGCGCTGGCTGTAAAAGGCCTCCAAGAAATACAACAGGAGATTGCCGATGGACAATTTGCGATTGCCGATGGCGTAGAAGATGTGCACTCCCAGGTGGAGTTGCTGCTTACCCAGCGCATTGGCGATGCCGGTAAAATGATCCATAGCGGCCGCAGCCGCAATGACCAGGTAGCTGTTGACATTAAGCTCTACCTCCGCGCTGAAATATTGGCCGTGAAGGAAGAAGTAAAGCAATTGTTCGGCCTCCTGATCGTCCAAAGCGAAAAATTCAAACAACACTTACTACCGGGATACACCCATCTCCAGATCGCCATGCCCTCATCGTTTGGTCTATGGTTAGGCGCCTACGCTGAAGGTTTGGTCGACGACCTGGAACTGTTGGCCGCAGCCTATGCTGTAGCCAACAAGAATCCGCTGGGCAGCGGCGCCGGCTATGGTTCTTCTTTCCCCCTCAACCGTACCCGCACCACCGAACTGCTGCATTTTGGTGCCCTGAATGCCAATTCAGTATATGCCCAGATGAGCCGGGGTAAAACAGAGCGCGTGGTAGCTACCGGTATCAGCGCCGTGGCAGCAACCCTCAGTCGCCTGGCCATGGATTGCTGCCTGTATATCAACCAGAATTTCGGGTTTATCTCCTTCCCTGCCGAGCTCACTACCGGCAGCAGCATCATGCCCCATAAAAAGAACCCCGATGTGTTTGAGCTCATCAGGGCCAAATGCAACCGTATACAAGCTACTCCCAATGAACTTACCCTCCTGGTCAATAACCTGCCATCCGGTTACCACCGCGATCTGCAGCTCACCAAGGAGATCCTGTTCCCGGCTATTGAGACCCTGAAGGATTGCCTGCAAATGACCCGCCTCATGTTGAGCCGTATGTCCGTAACGGAAAACATCCTGGACGATGCCAAATACAAATACCTGTTTAGTGTAGAAGCCGTTAATGAACTCGTCAACAAGGGTATTCCCTTCCGCGATGCTTACAAGCAGGTGGGCAATGATATTGAGCAGGGTACTTTCAATTTCGACTACAAAAAGCAACTACACCATACCCATGAGGGAAGCATCGGCAACCTGTACAATGACTACATTGTTGCAGCGATGGAGAAAGTGAACGGCAAGTTTTGATAGCCATAAGCTAAATGAAAAATCCCTCTCTGTTTATAACTAGAGAGGGATTCGTATTTTAAACGCATGTGCCGTCCTAGATGTCCAGCTTAGCGTATTTGGCGTGGCTTTCAATGAATTCACGACGCGGTGCTACTTCATCGCCCATCAGCATACTGAAGATGCGGTCGGCTTCTGCGGCACTTTCAATAGTTACCTGCTTCAGCGTACGGCTATCAGGATTCATGGTCGTATCCCACAACTGGGTGGCGTTCATTTCTCCCAAACCTTTGTAACGCTGGATGTTCACGCTGTCTTCTTTGCCGGCGGCAAATTTGGACACCCATCCCTTACGTTGCTCTTCATTCCAGGCATAGGCCTGGTCCTTACCCTTTTTCACGAGGTATAAAGGCGGCTGGGCAATGTATACATACCCTTGCTCCACCAGGGCAGCCATATAACGATAGATAAAGGTCAGGATCAACGTGGCAATGTGGCTTCCATCCACATCGGCATCCGTCATGATGATCAGCTTATGATAGCGCAGTTTTGCGAGGTTCAATGCCTTGGGATCGTCCGGCGTACCTACTGTAACACCCAATGCCGTGTACATATTCCGGATTTCCTCGTTCTCATAGATCTTGTGCTCCATGGCTTTCTCCACGTTCAGGATCTTACCCCGCAGTGGCAGGATGGCCTGGAAGGAACGGTCGCGGCCCTGCTTGGCAGTACCACCGGCCGAGTCACCTTCGACGAGGAACAGTTCGCAACGCTCCGGATCACGGTCCGAACAGTCGGCCAGTTTACCGGGCAAACCGCCGCCGCTCAATACACTCTTCCGTTGTACCAGCTCACGGGCTTTACGGGCTGCAGCCCTTGCCTGTGCAGCCAGGATCACCTTGGAGATGATATTCTTGGCTTCTTTGGGATTCTCTTCCAGGAACGCCTGCAATACGCCGGATACAGTACTGTCTACCACACCCATTACATCACCATTACCCAGCTTGGTCTTGGTCTGACCTTCAAACTGCGGCTCCGGTACTTTTACCGAAATGATGGCGCTCAGACCTTCGCGAAAGTCATCGCCTTCGATCTCTACCTTGGCCTTTTCAAAGAGGTTCTGCTTGTCGCCATAGCTCTTAAATACCCGCGTAAGCGCCCGGCGGAAACCGGATACGTGGGTACCACCCTCGATCGTATTGATATTATTAACGTAAGAATAAATGTGCTCGTTATAGCTGTCGTTGTAGGTAAGGGCTACCTCTACCGCTACATTCGACTTCTCATCCCTGCCTTCTACAAAAATAACATTGGGGAGCAATGCTGCCCGGCCTGCATTTTTATCCAGCATCTCTACAAACTCCACAATACCACCTTCGCTATAGAAGGTTTTGGTATAGGTTTCTCCGGCTTCATCCTTCTCCCGCAGATCATTCAGTACAATACGGATTCCCCTGTTCAGGTAAGCCAGCTCACGCAAACGGCCTTCCAGGATATCCTTTTTATACACACTGACCGTAAAAATGCTCGTATCGGGCCAGAAATGGATCGTAGTACCTGTTTCCTCAGATACGCCGATCTCCCTTACAGAATATTGCGGTACACCGATGCGATACTCCTGTTCAAAGATCTTTCCTTCACGTTTTACTGTAGCCTGTAACACTGTACTCAGAGCGTTTACGCAACTTACCCCCACACCGTGCAAACCACCGGAAACCTTATAGGTATCCTTGTCGAATTTACCACCGGCATGCAGTACAGTCATTACGATTTCCAGGGCGCTCTTCTGTTCCTTGGTATTGATACCGGTAGGGATACCACGCCCATCATCAATGACGGAAATAGAGTTGTCCTCATGGATCGTAACCACGATATTTTTACAATAGCCAGCCAGCGCTTCATCGATCGAGTTGTCTACTACCTCATATACCAGGTGGTGCAGGCCTTTTTCGCCAACATCGCCGATATACATGGCAGGACGCTTACGCACCGCTTCCAACCCTTCCAAAACCTGTATGCTATCTGCTCCATAACCGTTGGTGGCGGGGGTAAGAATTTCCTTGATTTCTGTATCCATAAATGCTTGTGAAAATGCTTGTGAAAGTTAAGAATGTTGATTCCCGCAAAGGTACGAAAATTAAGGCTTTCGGCCTCTTTTACAGGGCCATTTTATGCACCTTTTTTCACCGTTTAACACCTTGTTTTTGAGCCACTCAAAACCCGTTTTAACACCCCCTTTTCAGACAAGGTTTTGGCCCCTTTATATTCTTCGTAATTTTACAGCACGATATTTGTTATGAAATAACCGCTACCCATTCAATAGCTATGGATCCAAAAAACCTCTCCCAAATTACCTTCGACTTTTCCGATGCGGCCCAGCCACAGGAAAACGCCTCTGTAGGCGTAAGGGTAAAGTCCCTGAAGCCTGTAGAGCCGCCTAAGGAAGAAGAGCCAATAACTGCCGCCGCCATTGCTCCTGCACCAGCCAAACCGGTTGTTAAGAAGTCTACCCGTGGCCGCAAATCACTCAAAGCATTGGATGCAGAAGCCGATCTCGTCAACATTCCAGCCAATGAGGTCCTTTTCCAACGCCAGTACTATGCCATTGGTGAAGTAGCTGAAATGTTTGGCGTAAACCAATCTTTGTTACGTTTCTGGGAAAATGAATTTGATATTATCCAACCGCGTAAGAACCGCAAGGGCGACCGACATTTCAGGCCTATAGACATCAAGAACCTGGAGCTGATCTATGACCTCCTCCGCAGGCGCAAGCTCACCATCGAAGGCGCCAAAGACTTCCTGAAGAAGAACAAGCAGGGACGCGATAGTTTCGAAATGATCCAGTCTTTAAAGAAAGTAAAGGAATTCCTCCTGGAGATAAAAGCCTCTTTGTAAGAGATCCAAGCTGCCTCTAAGCTTTGGCCACATTTTCGCTCGCAGCTCATGGCTCGCAGCTGTTTTACCCTTCCCGCAAGATCACCACACCCGCATCCCGCGAGGCCAGTTTGATCGTCAATTCTTTCAATAAACCAATGATCTGCAGGTTTACCTCTTGCCGCAAGGCATTGAAATCTGCCACAGGTATCGTGGCCGTGAAGAACTCTACATTGACCAGGTAAGTATCCTTAACAATATCCGAAAGAAACACCGTGTAGTTTTCTATTACCGCTTTCCGGTCCTGGAACAATTGCTGTATACGCAGGATCAACTGATCAACCGATTCCTTCGCCGTATCATTGCCCAGTTCCAGCTGCACAAAGGCCCTGCGCTGCGTACGCAACGAAAGATTATCCATAATACTATCCACCATCTGCTTATTCGGCATCGTCACGTACGTCTTCTGGTCCGTGCGGATACGTGTACTCCGTAAGCCAATCTTTTCTACCGTACCCGTAATGGA
Organism: Paraflavitalea soli; assembly: GCF_003555545.1. Taxonomy (GTDB): domain Bacteria; phylum Bacteroidota; class Bacteroidia; order Chitinophagales; family Chitinophagaceae; genus Paraflavitalea; species Paraflavitalea soli. Next base: position 5,518,973 of record NZ_CP032157.1, read on the forward strand.
TTGCACCTTCACCAGGTCGCCCACCATAAACGGTTTATCAAAGAAGATAATAAAAGAAGCGATCAGGTTTTCCAGGCTCTCCCGTGTAGCCAACGCAATCGCCGCACCACCGATACTTAATGCCGTGATAAGGTTGGTGATCGGGTAATGGAAGGCCAGCTTCAACACCATCAGCACCCCCATAATTACAACAAGCGCCTTAAAGAAGTCCCTGAAGAACACCACCAGCTGGTTATCTGTCTGATCAGGTGTCAGTTCAGCCTTATGCTGTAAGATCATAGCCACAAAATCAATGATCCGCAGCAGCAACCAGTTAAATGCCACAATCATCACAATGATGGCAATCCCATCGATAAGGCCGTGCAGCTGTATCTTATACAGGTTAAAATTAAGCAGTTGCGGAAAGTTGAGCTTATCCAGCGACACAATACATACCAGTAACAGGAGGAATGTTTCGAGCGGCGAAACCACCAGGTTTACAAATGACTTCTTATCAACCCCACTCGCCAGCTTATGGATGATCCGGTAAATAAGACCCGCAATATACCGGGAAAGGTAGCGCTTGAACAGTACAGCTAACAGTATAGAACCACTTACCAGCAAATAGTTACGGATCGTATTATCAAGAAAAACACTGTCCAACAATTTGTTCATGTTGCAAATTTAACCAAATCAGCTTTCCCATTTCACGCAGTCTTGGTTGTCATTATGATTTCTTACTTTTTTGTCATTTCGAATCACCCTTTGTTGTCATTTCGAACGCAGCGTAGCGCAGTGAGAAATCTGTCCTCGAAGCAAGCGTAATCATCGATAAGAATAAATCTCCAGCTGGTGATCCCGAAGCAAGTATAAATTACCGGGCATGATCTTTATTTTCCGGGCGCTTTGCATAGCCGCCGGTATAGGGTATTGTTGCAGGTTGAGTGTGCCTGGCTCGTACCGGTACAACATGCCGGCATCCCTGCCAAATAGCGTGTTATTGATCACTGAGAAATCTGTCCAGCCCGTAAAACGGATACGGTTCTTAAACGTCCCATAGTAATCAAACAGGTACACCCCTTTGGCCGCATCATAGAGATATAACAGTTTGTTCTGATCTACGATGAACTGAGGAGAAGGCATCGAATCAAAAAGCAGGCGAAAATCGGAGCTTTGGTCAATCAGCCGCCCATCTTCCCCTATCCGTTTCAGCTTACCTTCCAGCTCATCAAACACCCAGATATTGTTGTCATAAGCCTGGCCAATCGACTTTACCTGAAATAGCTGCCGACGACGCAGATCCAATGTGGATCGTGTGTTTAGAAAACGATCCAGCGTCACCACGGTTCCAAAATCTTTGAAATACAACAACACTTTGAGCGGGTTCGATACATCTATAAAATGGATCTTGCCGTATTGCCGCACGTTATTGAAGACTGCGATCGAATCACCGGCCGGACCCATCTTTTTCAATTGGCCGCTTTGATTCAATACATACAGGTTGCCTAAATTATCGACCGTAAAGTCCGTGAACTCCCCGGCTATCTTTTGTTGCAGCATGAAAAAGGAGTCAGCCTGGGTTGTACCTCCGCGAGGCACAGCGCTGGTTGTTTGCGCAGCCCCCATAAGGTACCCACCCATCAAAAGACACAGTATCGTAATTCGTATAAACATCAACTGCCTGTTTGCCCCCTTATGATCTTAGGTTCCAGTTCAGGATACCTTGATTGAAGTGTTAACTGCTCCCCGTCAAATACCGCATAAGTAAAATAACGGATCCAGTCCCCCAGGTTCACATACCGGCTTTCTTCACTCAGCTTGTAGTCGATGGGCAAGTGCCGGTGTCCGAAAATAAGGTATTTATAATGCTTCTTTTGTAAGACCTCTTTACAATAAATGATCAGCCATTCCCCTTGTTCGCCAAAGAACTTTTCATCCGTTTGGCCAGTCATCGCCCGGCTGCGGCGGCTCATATAGTTAGCCAGCCCCATGCCCAGATAGGGCGGGAGGATGCCAAACAGCCACCGGCATACCGGATTCCTAAATACTTTCTTGATGAATTTGTAACCATGGTCTCCGGGACCAAGCCCATCACCATGCCCAATGAGGAAGGATTGGCCGTTGAATTCAAATTCCTGTGGTTCAAAATAGACCGGGATATTCAATTCCTTTTGAAAGTAATCCGTCATCCACATATCATGATTACCTACAAAAAAATGGACCGGGATACCCGCATCTGTAATTTCAGCCAGCTTTCCCAGCAATCGTACGTATCCCTTGGGCACCACGATCCGGTATTCGTACCAGAAATCAAACATGTCCCCTACGATGAAGATGACAGCTGCGTCTTTTTTGATCTCCTCCAGGAAAGCTACAATTTGTTTTTCCCGTATTAAACTGGCAGCCGCATCCGGCGCTCCAAGATGAAAATCAGAAAGAAAGTATACTTTTTTGCCAGCAGGTATGTTCATAGTGAATGATCGAATAAATAGGCCATCAATGTGGGGTTCCTTACACCAGCTTACTAAAAGAAGCCAGACTGGTTTTTCTTTTCCTGTTGGTCGCGGTATTCCAGCACACTACCGGAAGCGATCAGCGGTTTGCCCAAAACATCCTGGTTATACCAATAGATCCAGGCCAGCGTATCCTTTTCATTGATCACCACATTGACCGGTTCCCTTCTATACAAAGGCGTTCCACCTGCCTCCGGGAAGATCCCTTCATAATCATCCAGTTGGCAGATAGCATACTCAAATTCATCCTTGTTATTGAGCTGGTAGAGCTCCCCCATGATCCAGGTATCTTCATTGACCGGTACAGCCGCCGGGTATTCACCCATGTCAAACAACTTGCCTTTTACTTTGGCAGGGCCGATCAAGGTAAAATAACGGCTGATATAACCATAGGCAGGATGGTGAAACCCGCTCAGCAGCGAGCCATATACGAAGAGTTGATATATTTCTGTAGCCATATGATGTAAGATGTGAAACCGCTCACTTTTCACGTAAAGATAATGGCAATTATAGGATATAGGAGCCGGCTTATTGATCTACCAGGAATACATACACTTCCTTGGGGCCATGCACCCCTACCACCAGCGTTTTCTCGATATCTGCTGTACGGCTGGGTCCCGTGGCAAAAGTGATGAGTGAAGGGAGGTTGGCGCCATACTTTTCTTTCGCCTGTTGCAGGCCGTCTTTAATGTCATATACCAGCTGGCTGGTATAGGCAATGCAAATATGTATGGGGGTATAGACACTTACTGTGCGGCCACTTTGCTGGCCTGCACTCAATACAATGGAGCCCGTTCTGGCCACCAGCCATTCGCAGGTGGTGATGGCGGCATCACAACTGGCCACATCTCCGTGCGTAAAGTCCTCAAAGCCATTGGCCGCCAGGTCGCGTTTCAATACATTTTCCCGGCAGTATATTTTCTCCCATTTATTGTGGGCTATTACATGTTTTAGCTGCGCTGCCAGCTCCTGTTGGTTAAGACAGAACACAAACTTACCCTGCAGCCTGGTAAACTGCTCTGCAAACTGTACTTCCAGCTCCTGTTTCGAGGGCTGGAACACAGAACTATTGCCTTCACTTTGTGGAAAAGGAAGAGGCGTTGACTGTGTCAACGCCTTCCGTATTTTCTTGAGAATACTTTCCCTTGCAGGAGAAATGTTCATAATTACAATTAAGTGGCAGGATGATTCGTCACATTGCTATCATAGGGAGGTACTCCTTCACTGATGCTGCTTTCTTCAGCGCCATGACTGGGATTACCATCTACATCCAGTATTTTCTTCTCACCATAGGGACGCTTGCCGATAAGGGCTTCCACATCACTCTGGAATAATACTTCTTTACTTAACAAAGCCTCTGCCAGTTTTTCCACCTGTGCTTTCTTTTCCAGCAACAAGGCCTTGGTTTTACCGTAAGCTTCTTCAATCAGCTTCCTTACTTCATCATCGATCAGGCGGGATGTCTCTTCAGAATAAGGTTTCGTGAAGGAGTTTTCCGCAGCAGGATCATAAAAGCTTACGTTACCTACTTTGTCATTCATACCGTACACCGTGATCATCGAATAAGCGATCCGGGTGATCTGCTGCAGGTCATTCTGTGCACCGGTAGATATCTTGCCAAAGAAAATGTCTTCGCTGGCCCGACCGCCCAATGTCATACAGATCTGATCTGTCAGTTGGTCCGTATTGTACAGGTATTGTTCTTTCGGTGTGTATTGTGCATAGCCCAGTGCAGCCACCCCTCTCGGTACGATGGTCACTTTCAGCAGCGGATAGGCATGCTCCAGGAACCATCCGCAGATAGCATGACCTGCTTCGTGGTAGGCAATGATCTTTTTCTCATCAGGAGAAATGATCTTATTCTTCTTTTCCAGACCACCAATTACCCTGTCTACTGCATCCTGGAAATCTTCCATTTCCACCGATTGCTTGCCTTTACGGGCGGCTATCAGGGCAGCTTCGTTACAGATATTGGCAATATCAGCACCCGCAAATCCGGGGGTCTGCTCAGCCAGTTTATAGATATCTACTTTTTCAGAGATCTTGATCGGCTTCAGATGCACTTTAAAGATATGTTCACGGCCTTTCAGATCGGGCTTATCGATCGATATCTGACGATCAAAACGACCGGGGCGCAACAGCGCCGAATCCAGTACATCCGGACGGTTGGTGGCTGCCAGTACAATGATACCGCTCTCACCGCTGAAACCATCCATTTCCACCAGCAACTGGTTGAGCGTGCTTTCACGCTCGTCATTGCTCATCATGGCATTTTTACCACGTGCACGGCCAATGGCGTCAATTTCATCGATGAATATGATACAGGGTGCTTTTTCACGGGCCTGTTTGAACAGGTCCCTTACACGGCTGGCGCCCACCCCTACAAACAATTCTACGAAATCAGAACCACTCATGGAGAAGAAAGGAACCTGCGCTTCACCGGCCATAGCTTTGGCCAGCAAGGTTTTACCAGTACCCGGAGGGCCTACCAGTAAGGCTCCCTTGGGTATCTTACCACCCAGTGCAGTATACTTTTTGGGATTCTTTAAGAAGTCTACGATCTCCATCACTTCTACTTTCGCCTCATCAAGTCCTGCTACATCAGAGAAGTTGATATTGACCTTGGTGCCTTTATCAAATAAAGTAGCTCTTGATTTACCAATGTTGAAGATACCACCCGGACCGCTGCTGCCGCCAGCACCGCCGCCCATCTTACGCATCAGCATTACCCAGATAAGGATAATAACCACCAGCGGAAGCAGGAACTGGATAATGGAGGTAAACCATTCGCCTTCCTGGGCAGGTTTATTAGGAACTTCTTTAATAGTAGGGTGATCCTTATACCAGGTATTCAACTCTTTCTTGAATTCTTCGGCTTTAATAACGCGAAATTCAAAGTGAGGGCCTTTTTCAGATACACCAGGCCATTTTTTAGATAACTGGTCCTTGTATTTCTGATAACCTCCCTGTGTGAGCGTGATCCGGATAAGATTCTTATTGGTGATCGTGGTCAACTTATCAATATCGCCTTTCTCCAGCATCTGGTAAAACTCCAGTTCATCGATCTCTTTGGCATCAGGGGCAAAAGAACCGAATAACTGAAAGGCTACCAGTACAGCAAATATGATTGCCCAAACCCAGTAGATATTGAATTTCGGGCCTTTACGTTGGCCATTGTCTTCACCGCGTGGGCGTAGGCGGGGGAAACCGCGTTCATTCTGTCTTGACTCGTCCTGTGACATATTGTACTTACTTCAGCTTGTTTTTCTAATTAAGGATTATAGCGATGAAATTGTTCGAAAAAACCTGTTGAAATGGCAGATTTAGAACAGCTCCCGGTACACAATATCAAACATCCGGCCCTAAGAATCAAATTATTTATGTTCTTCAGTCTCGGCGTCACTCCACATTTCTTCTAATTTGTAGAATTTGCGGGTCTCCGGCAACATGATATGTACCACTACATTAACGTAGTCTACCAACACCCATTGTGCTCCCTGATGTCCTTCATGGTGGTAAGGCGCCTCTTTGGCAGCGTCCCGCACATGATCTTCCACAAAACTGGCAATGGCTTTTACCTGCGTGGTGCTGTCTGCCTCACAGACAATAAAAAAATCAGCAATAGCTTCGGGAATTTTCCGGAGATCGAGCGAGGTGATATTACTACCTTTTTTCTCCTGGATAGCGTGGATGATAGCTTTGAAGATCTTAGAGTTTTTAGTTAACCTGGCTACACTATTTCGCTTACGACGGGTAGCTAACATTGACAATTGTTCCAATAATCTAAACGTTTTAAATGGTCAAATTGATATCCTGAATAGCGGAAAGGCTGCTTTCTTTTGGATGCTGTATCCCGCTTACCTGCTGCGCTATTCTAATCTTCCATTAATAACACCACAGTAGCTTAAACGTTCAACAGTAATATCTATTTTCGTACAATTCAAAAATAGTAATCTTTTGCCACATCCCACTATCGGCCAACGGCTTATTATATTGCCGTCTGTAGACAGCACCAACAACTATGCCATGGGCCAGGCAACTGCCGGGAATGCCGGTCACGGAACGGTGTATTTTGCCCTGGAACAGACTGCCGGCAAGGGTCAGCGCGGTAAAACCTGGGTCACCACCATCGGCGAAAACATCATGATGAGCGTGGTAATTGACCCCCACCCCTTGAAAACCAGCCAACAATTCCTCCTTTCTGCAGCTATTGCCCTCGGTTGTTATGATTTCTTTAAAAATTATGCCGGGGAGGAAACCCGTATCAAATGGCCCAATGATATTTACTGGCGTGACAGAAAGGCAGGGGGAATTTTGATAGAATCAAGGGTGGGAAGCGAGGACTGGCAATGGTCCATCGCCGGCATGGGTATCAACATCAACCAAACACAGTTTGCATCCCAGGCCCTCCGGCCCGTTTCTCTGAAGCAAATAACAGGTAAAACCTACGATATCAATGCATTGGCCAGGGAGCTCTGTACCTCCCTCGAAAACCGCTACCAGGCCATCCGGCATCCCGCACAGCTATTGGCCAATTACGAGCAGGCCTTGTACAAATTACACCAGACTGTAAAACTGAAAAAAGCATCCGGCGTTTTCGAGACCACCATTCAAGGCGTCACCCCTTCCGGGCAATTGATCACCCGCGATACCCTGGAACGACACTTCGATGTAGGCGAAGTAGAATGGGTGATCAGGGATTGATAATTGCTAATTTAACTACCCAGGTGCAACGTTTAATTTGACCTTCGTCTCATGAAGACATGAAAACAACTGCTGCCTTGTTTTTCCTGGCTCTGTTCTTATCCGCTTGTGATACGAATATTAATTCCCCGGATTCCCCTGAAGAAATAAAGGCTTACGTACCAGTATACGCTACCACTTCCCTACTGAACGATGTCACAATTGCACCCGTACGCCCTACCCAAAAAGCAGGTAAGATCTATACCTATGGAAACTATATTTTCCAAAATGAAATGAACGAGGGCATACACATTATCGACAAGTCGCAGGCCCAACCCAGGAAAATTGCCTTCCTAAAGATCCCCTATAGCACCGAAATAGCTGTAAAAGGCAATTACCTATACACCAATAGCGTCAGCGATATGCTGGTGATCGACATTACCAATCCCCAGCAGCCAACCGTAGTAAAAAGAATTAAAGATGCATTTCCTGCTATTGATCAGGAACACCCCCCTTTTTCCAATGTGTATTTTGAATGCGTCGATCCTTCAAAAGGTATTGTAGTCGATTGGGCACTGAAGACCATAAAGAGACCCAATTGCAGGCGTTAACCCCTTAAATCAACAACTTGAGAAAGCATATTATATACACCATCGTTCTGATAACCGTTTGCCTGGCCTCCCTGCAATGCACAAAAGATACCGCCAAAGCCTTTACCCCTGGCACCGGCCAGGGTGGTTCTTTAGCCCGCTTTGCCATTGCCGGCAATTACCTGTATACAGTAGACAAAGAAAAACTACGTGTATTCAATATTAGCAACGCCGCCGAGCCAATTTTGAAAACCACCGTTAACATCGGCTTTGAAATTGAGACCATCTACCCCTTCAAAGACAAACTATTCATTGGCTCCACCAGCGTGGTGTATATTTTCTCTATCGAAAATCCCGAGCAGCCTCAAAAATTAAGTACCGCTATCTCACCTGAAGTCATAAGACGTTGCGATCCCGTGGTAGCAAAAGACAACGTGGCATTTGCCACCCTGCGTACCAGCGGGCCATGTGGAGGAACTCAAAGCATATTAGCCGTCTACGACATCACAGATATTACCAAACCGGTTCAAAAAGCCACCTATCCCATTGCCGAACCTTATGGCCTGGGCTATGCCGAGGATGCCCTCTATGTTTGCGACAAGGACAGTTTAATGGTATTTGATATTTCAAAACCCTTTCAACCAAAATTTATAACCAGTGTGAAAGATGGCTCCTTTGTAGATGTTATACCGGCCTCCAATACACTCATCTGTTGGGTGAAAAATGGCATCATCTTATATGATATTTCTAACCCATTCACCCCTCAGCTCATTACAAAGATCAATTAATGCCCCCGAAAACCATTGTCCTTTCGTTCATCCTGCTTTGTTGGATAGGTAATACTTTTGCCCGGCAACGGAATACTGTTATCCTCCCCAAAGGCACCCTCTTTTTACGGATCAACCCATTGGGCCTGATTGACCCCATAGATCAAAATATCTCAACAGGAGCAGAATACAGGTTCCATCAAAAATGGTCGGCAGCAGTAGACGCCGCCTGGATCTTTCATTCCAGTAATTTGCAAAACCAGCAATCCTCCAATGGTTTTATTGTAAGGCCCGCAGTGAGAAAATATTTTAGCCGGCAATTAAATCATTATGTAGAAGCAGAGTTCCATTATAAATATCTAGCCAGCCCCATGGAGGACTGGGTAGGCAGAAATGTAGTAAATGGCATACCAGCCTATGAAGAATATAGAAAATTCAGGTATATCAAAGAAGTAGCCGGATTACAGGTCAAACTAGGCGTACAGGAATGCCTCGTACAAAAGAAATGGCTTTGGATAGAACTCTATGTAGGATTTGGAGTAAGAAAAAAATGGCAGCGTGCACAGCTGCCACCCGGTTCTTCTTATACCTTTCTGCGACGGATGTTCAATGAAGATCCCAATCAAAGCAATACCATTTTCCCTGCCTTTCCAGGTGGAGTAAGGCTTTTATTCAAAATAAAGTGAAAACGGAACTCCTTTAATTACTTCTTCTTTTTGATCGTAAACACCCTCGACAGATTAAACCCAAACCTGATCTCACCTTTCCAGAAATCATCTGTCGTAGTCGTTAGGAAAGCCCTTTCATTCATCCCTGTAGCATTCGTAAAATGCAACTGGAATACGTGTCCTCCTGTTTCAATGTCAAAGCCCATCGCCAGCGGGTCTTTCGTTCCCGGCTGGCGGCCAGCCAGAACAGGCGTATAATCCACTACAAAGGCCGTACGCCTGGTAAGTTTGATCCTGCCTCCTACACCCAGGGCCCAGGTATTGTTGTCATCAGTAGCATTCGGTACCAGGTTGCGGTGCAGGAAAATGGGATTCAACTGCAGGCTGAAAGCCTCGCTGAACTTGCGGCCTATAATCACTTCCTGCCAGAAAGCCAGGCGATGTTGAAATTTGTATACATCCTTCGGTTCAGGAAATTCCTGCGTACGCACCGACATACCGGTGATCAATACCACCGAGAAAGGTATACTACCTGGTCCTGTCGATTGCTGTACAGGCCGGTATTTGACAAACCCATCCAATTCCTTGTTCACATTACTCCTGCCAATACCAACCGTAAGGTTTTTACCCAGTCCATAATCAAAGCCAAAACGCATATTGGCCTCATCCAGACCAAACAAGTCTTTGACACCATGATTGACCGTCCCAAACCGGTGCAGGATACGAACATCCAACACCCCCTTGCCAATAAACTCCATCGAGTGAGAATGAATCACCCGGCTCGATTTAAAAGCGTTCTTCACATATTCTTTCTTAACCGAATCAGTACCCAGTTCTTTCAACAGATCCTGGTCCTGCGCATAGAGGCAGGTAGTGGAAAGCAACAGCGCCATGCCAGATAAACTGCTATATAGTATTCTTTTCATAAGCCAGTGTATTTAGAGGATGATTAACGTTGTAAAGGTTCCAATGCACAATCGACCGTTATCACCACCGTATTCGAAATATTTTCCTTTACAATAGCGGGTATCTTGATAGCATAGTCCGATAACAGGATCGTAAGTTCAGTATTCAATTGTGGCTTGCCATCCTTTACAGTGACCTTTCCCGCAGTCTCAATTTCCTTGCTTACTCCATGCAACGTAAGCGTTCCTTTTACTTTGGCAGCATAAGTGCCATCCTTGGTATAGTTCACTTCAGGGTTATTGACGATCGTGCCCTTAAAATCCGCCTTCGGGTATTTGTCACTCTCTACATAATTCTCATTGAAATGTTCCTGCATCAGGGCTTTTGCAAATTCAAACCCTTTCATGAGTACAGCAAACTGTACCGCGCCCGTTTTTGTATCCAGTACACACGTAATACCTTTGTGTTTGGCTGCAATCGTTTCCACATTTCCCTTGGAAACAAACGATATCCTGCCGCTCTTGGTAAAAAACTTATCCTGCGCAAAGGCCAGTACAGATAACAACATCAGTACATTGACCAGTCCAATAACCCGCATTTTCATTTCCTTTACTATTTTAGGTTAGTATACGAATTAAATAATCTTTCTCTCTGTCATTTCGAACTCCCCATCACACACCTGTTCAATTCCACATCCGACCCCAACAGCCCCGTATCATCTTTCTTAAAGCCTGTAATGGCACCCTTCACCGTAATCCGTTCACCCCGCTTAAGGACAATAGCATTTTTTGCCTGCACACTATCCACCAGGCACCTTACCGAAGAAGACATTTCAGTAGTATCGCCCAACACAATGGTGCAATCACCCTCCACTTTATCCACCGATTTTACCATCCCCTGTACGGCCAGTATTTTATTGCGGTACTTATTATAAGCAGCCGTATCATTGGCCAAAAACTCATTCACCAATGCTGTGGCTTCTACCGTATAATCCGCCTCCACACTGGCCAGATCCTTATTCGTCCGGTTGTATTCCCGGTAGGCATAAATAGCTACCGCGGCAAGCACCAGCAGGATGCTGATAACAAGGAGTTGTTTTTTTTGCATGCATTTAATTATTGGGAGTTCCGGAATCCACCCAGCACCTGATAAGCCTGATCTGGGCCGCAGGAAGCGGGGCCGCATTACGCGGCATAAAACCAGTAACAACAGCATTCTTTATCCGGGTGGCTGCATTCTTGATCTCAGTATAATTGGTCAATTGGCCAGGTCCATTCGTAGATCCTGCCCCATGACAGCCCTGGCAATTGGCCTGAATAATAGGCAATACATCATTCACAAAACTGGCATTCACACCTGTGCAATCACTGCCCAGCGGATTTAACAACTCATCTTTATCATTCGTACAGCCTATGAATACTGCCAGGCACACTGATAAGGTGATAAGAATTTTTTTCATCATATTTAGATTCGTTTCCTGTGACTTTTACGGTTATTCAGGTTGAAAGGTTGCCTCTAAAAAAAGCCCTGTCCTGGAAAGGACAGGGAACCAAACCCTTAGAACTTAAGATAACCCATGAAAGAAGTTCCTTTCTGCAAGGATAGAGAACCACCTGCTTCTTCCGGGTCTATCCTACCAATACGTTAATTAAACCACGAGGGTTTCCTTCAATAGCCGAAATGCAGAAAGGTGACACCTTAATAATAAGATGTCACCTTTCTGCACAAATAACCGTATACAAAGTCCCGCACTTCCGTCGGGACAGTCAGGTACTTTAATATTTTCGGGAACCAGTGATCGTAATATCAGCCCATTGCCAGGCTTTGTCAAACCGCGCTTTTACCGCCGCCGCTTCAGTTGATCTTTGTTGTTCCCGCAAGCTGTTAAAAAGCCCCATCAATCCCCAGCCATTTTCCGGCAGGTTCACCAGGTCCTCCCGGTACACCTTTTCAGCTTCCGGATACCGCTTTGCCTGCAGCAGCACATCTCCTAAGGTATGACGCACCGAAAAGAACCAATCCGGCGGCTCCTGGTAATTGAGCTTGTCTTCCATTTCAGCAGCCCGTTGCAATAAAACGATCGCTTCGTTATATTGGCCCTCATGACTCAGTAATTCTCCTTCCAGCGTCAGCGCCGCAATAGTGATCAGGTCAAGTGAGCTATTCGTTTCCCATACCAATAAACTACGCAACGATTCATCAGCTGCATATCCCTGTAAGGTTTTTAATGCCTGGCGTGCTTCCGGCAGCCGGCCTTTTGCCGCCAGCGCCATCCCACGGGCATAATGCCAGATGGCGCGTGGATATTGCAGCGATTCTCCGGGGGCAGGAATCGCCAGGATATCATCCCATTTCCCCAAATGTACCAGTACATAATAAGGAATGATATAATAATGTTGTACCGTACCGGAAAGCGCCAGGTACTTCCTGTCTGCATTCCGCGATACACCCCAAGCAGCTTCTATTGCTTTTTTACTATTTCCCTCCAGGAAGGCACAGGCGGCCAGAAAATGGATATTGTGCGGGTAATACAACAAGGGATAAGTGCCTTGCGATTGACACTGATTGATATAATTACTGTCCGACAACCTCGCCTTCTCCGTAGCTTCCACTCCTTCATGGTAATTGCCTGTACGGATATAAATATGTGCCGGCATATGTACCAGGTGACCGGCCGCAGGCAACATATTCAGCAAGCGCCTGGCAGCAGGTACTGCCTTCTGTGCAGTACGGGAAGCTTCTACCGCGTGGAGATATAGGTGGATAGCGCCCGGATGATTGGGATAGGCCGCCATCGTTTTTTCCAGTTGCTGTTCAATAGCCGCTGTCCAGGGCTGTGCACTGCCATCCTTCAGATACAGGTTCCATGGATGCTCATTCATAAGTGCATCTGCATACAATACCGCGATCTCTGCATCACCCGGATATTGCTCATAAACCTCCTTCATGGCAGCAGCATAAGCTGTATTATAAGGCGTCATATCCTTCACAGCCTCCGTAGGGAATCGTTTTGCCAGGGCTGTGACCAGCGCCCGCTCTTTGGCGGTAGCGTTTAAATAATACTTCCTGGCTTTCTCCATCGCCTGATTGATCTCTTCCAGGCTCGACGGATTGAGTGCCGCATTATAATTGGGGCCTAGCACCATCGCCATACCCCACCAGCCCATCGCTGCCGTACTATCCAGCCTGATCACCTCCTGGAAGGAACGCGCCGCCTCACCATGGTTAAAGGCATAGATCAACGTAAGCCCCTGATCAAAATAACGCTGCGCTAGTTTCGAACGCGTGGTGATCTTGTAATGCAGGTTACCCAGTCCTTTTATTAAAGGAGCTTTCCCTTCTTTCAGTTTAGCGGCATCAAAAGAAGGAGCACAAAAAACGGCAATACCCTTGCCCATTTTCTGTGGGGATGCAGCAGGCTTTTCAAATGCCTCCAGCACAAGCGTGATGGCCAATGCACTAATTACAAAACCTATCACATAACTACTTTTCATAAAAAAACTATTTTCAGGTTAAGATCTCTGTCATCGAAGCAAAGGACTGCCGGTGGCTGATTGTCGATTGCCGGTCAAACAATCCTTTGGTTAATAGCTTTGGCCACCGCTTCTGTGAGAGAAGCTACATGCAGTTTCTCGTAGATCTTTTTCACATGACTGCGTACCGTTTCATAACTAATGACCAGCCGGTCCGCAATCATTTTATAACTCAGGCCTTCTACTATACAGGCAAGGACTTCCTTTTCACGCGGCGTAAGATGATAGTCCGGCGCCTCCTCCGGTTTCACATGCTGCGGTATCTGCTGCAGTTTACCCAATACCTTGCGGGCAATGGAAGGCGACATCGGTGAACCACCATACTGCAGCTCCTGGATCGATTCCACCAGCCTCGTATTCAGGTGGTTCTTTAGAATATAACCGGAAGCTCCTGCACAAATAGAATCAAATACCCGGTCATCATCTTCAAAAACCGTTTGCATCAGTACCTGAATATGCGGAAACTCCTTTCGGATCGCCTTCACCGCTTCAATACCCGTCATGCCTGGCATCTCAATATCCATCAGCACAATATCCGGTTTACTATCCCGTACATCCTCCACACAATCCAGTACATGCGAAAAGGAACCCACTACCTCAAAGGCAGGTACCGTTCTCAGCAACAGGGTAATGCTTTCCCTGATATTCTTATTGTCGTCAAATATGGCAATCCGCAGGCTCATAAAAATGTATTAGTCAAACATCGCGATTTCCCGGTGCCCGGGCAATCCCCTTTATAGGTTAGAAAAAACCTTGAAATCCCGTCCTCAGCCCCCTTCTCTAGCTCATAACCCGCCCCGTCATTACTTGTCCCGTCCCACAACCGGAGTCCCTTACCCCACCGGAAAACGAAGCTGAACAACCGTACCCTTACCCGGCTCGCTCTCGATCGTCCATGCCCCTTTCATTTCAGCCGCCCTCATTTCCATATTCCGAAGCCCATTGCCCGACAACGATTGCGAAGCATACATCCGCACTTTTTCCCTGTCAAAACCTACCCCACCATCCTTCACTTCCAGTTCAAGCTGGTGATGCCGCAGACCGATCCTTACCCATAAGTTCCTGCAGTCTGCATATTTCAACGCATTATTGACAGCCTCCTTAAAAATGAGGTAAAAGTTCTTGCGGCGTGTCATTTCCAGGTTCACCTGTTTTATTCCCGGCTCCACCTCAAAATGAAAAACAATGCCTTTGGAGGCAAGCAAAGGCCTGGCAAAAGACTCCATTCTTTGCAAAATAGTATCCATACTATCATGCCGTGGATTGATGGCCCATACAATATCATTCATTTCCGAGATCATTTCTCCCGAAGTTTCACTGATCTTTTCCAGCGTTTGGTGCAGATCATCCTGCCGCTCCTGTTGATGGTAAATTTTAGCTACTTGGCTGTAAACCGAAATACTGCTGAGCGTAGAGCCCACATTATCATGCAGGTCCTGTGCTATCTTATTCCGGATAGCCTGTTGTTTTAACAGCTGGTCAAAACGGTAACGATAAATGCTATAGATCAAAAGCCCCATGGTGAGCGCACAAAGTCCGTAAAACCACCAGCGCTGCCAGAAAGGAGGTATAATAGTGATGTGGATCGTAGCCACTTTTTCATTCCAAAGACCGGCATTATCAGTAGCCCGCACCTTTAGTACATAGTCCTTCGCTTCCAGGTTCGAGAACTCCTGCGCAGTCCGTGTACCAATATCTATCCATTCCTTGTCCCTGCCCTCTAGTATATAGGCATAATGCGTATTGCGGCCAACAGAGAGATCGGGCGCTGCAAAAGTCACCGTAAAATAATTCTGATCATAGCGCAGGTTGATCTTGTCTTGCTGCAGCAGGTCATTATAAGATTCATTGAATATCTTAAAATCAGTAAAGAACACCTGCGGTATCCTCCGCGTGTCCTGCACTTCCCTTGGATTAAAAGCAATAAAATAATTATTACCGGCCACATACAGCCAGCCCTTGCGATCCCTAAAAATATTTCCCCTTACCCCTCCTGCCTTTTCAATATCCGGCAGATCAAAGGAGGTAAAAGACTTTGTGCCCGGATCATATTTATGCAGGTTGCCATTGCTGATCATCCACACATTTCCCTTGGGATCCAGTTGGAGACCTTCCAGCAGGTTATTCGAAGCAGGTATATGCGTAAACATCCGCCGCGTCCGGTCAAAATAATGCAGTCCGCCCCCATAAGTGCTAACCCACAAATTACCAGCCCCGTCTTCTTTCAGGTCAGATACATCATTGCTGCTAATGCTTCCCGGCTTATAACAGTCAATTACATTTTTAAGCGTATCATGCCTGGATATCCAACGCTTCGCTACCAGGTCCTTTTCTGTATCCGGTAGCAAACGCACCCGCAAAGTAGACACATCACACCGGAACAGCGAATGATCCGTACCCAGGTACAAAGTCCCATCCACATCTTCAAAAAAATGCGTTACCCCCAGCCGCTCACCTTTATACAGTACAGGCCTGAAGTGAAGCTTATTATTTCCCGGCTCCCTGATATAGATCCCTTCGCTGGTGCCGATCCATAAATTCCCATCACGTTCATAAAAATCATAGATCGTAATATCTCTGGCCGTGCCGCCCCCCGCGGCAGGTAAAAAAGTTTGCTCAAACTGTTGCTGCGCGGGCCGGTGGATACTCACCCCCCGGTCCGTCCCTATCCATACCACACCATTGCTATCCGTATACAGGCTGTTGATGTGGTTGTCTGCAATCGTCCCTTCCCGGGCGGCGTCATAGCCATAATGGTAGAGCCGGCCCGATGCCTTATCATATATATGGAGTCCTCCAAAACGACTACCCATCCACAAACGTCCTTTAATATCTGTGGTAAAGCAGCTGATCTCATCATTATTAAAGGAGAAGGGCACCTTCGACATACCAGCTTTGTCCATCTCCAGGTCCAGGATCGTACGCGTATCATGAGCGATCGGCAACGTGAACTTTTCCATTACCCGGTCAAAGCGCAGCAACCCCACCCCGCTGGTGCCGATCCACAAATAACCTTGCGTGTCCAGCAATAGCTTATTCAATATATTAACCGGAATAGAATGACTATCCCCCGGTAAATGCCGGTATTGTTTGAATTGCCGGCGGGGCGGCTGTTTATGATCATACCGGCTCAATCCCCCATCCGCCGTGGCAATCCACAATACCCCTTGCTCATCTTCCAGTATATCATGGATGATATTGCCCGAGATCGTAGTACTGTCACCCGGCTTATATTGGAATACGTCGAAATTATGACCATCATAGCGGTTGAGCCCGTCATTCGTGCCAAACCACATAAACCCACGCCGGTCGCGGATAATACAATTGACCTTATTATGGGAAAGCCCATTCTGCATCGTTAACCTGTCAAAATACAGAGAAGGCTGTTGGGCAGGCAGGTTCAGCCAGCTGGTCATTGACAATAAAAGCAGCAATAAAAATTGTTGGCACATACTACAACATAATTGACACTGCGCGGCAATCCAAAACTAGGGTATACAGCACCCGGCCGGCCGGCTATTCGAGTGAATAGGCCATTATTATGAGTAGAGACCTGTAAAAACAAAATACCGCCGGATGCTGTTGACATGCCGGCGGTTCGATAAAACCCCTACCTGAAAAGACACTGTATTATATTGATTGGATGGGAATGGTTTACCTGTTACGGCTACAAATGTCAGCCGTAAAACCCTATCCCCCAATCCCCATAGAAGGGAAATCCCATCCCCAGCTTAGGGGATAAGCTAATGCCATGCCTCGCTACCGGATTACGCGTAGCAAAAGGCTCGCAGCTCGTAGCTCACTGCTCGCAGCCGTATTCGTAGCTCACAGCTGTTTCCAGGCAGCAATGATCTCTTCAGCATGTTGCTTATTCTTTGGGCGGAGGAAGATCTTGCGGATGATCCCTTTTTCATCGATCACAAAGGTGGTTCGAAGCAACCCCATGTATTTACGGCCGTACAATTGTTTTTCATCCCATACACCGTACTTGTCTATGATCGTATGTTCAGGATCCGCCAATAGAGTAAATGGCAGATCATACTTAACTTCAAATTTCTTGTGTTTGGCTGCCTCATCCGGGCTTACGCCCAATACCTCAAAGCCTTCCTTGCGCAGCAAAGCATAGTTGTCGCGCAGATTGCAGGCCTGTACCGTACAGGTAGGCGTATCGTCCTGCGGGTAGAAATACAAGACCAGCTTTTTCCCTTTAAAATCGCTCAATGAAACCGCCTTACCATTCTGGTCCCTGCCTTTGAATGCCGGCGCTTTATCGCCTTCCTGTAGTGTGATCATTATAATTGGAGAATAGATAATTTATACGTCTTAATAGCTAACCGCTAATACCTAAAAGCTAACACCTAACCGTTACCGCACAAACCGGATCGTTTTCGTCGTCCCATTCCCCGCCTCATCCTCTGCACTGATCGTCAGCTCATGCGGGCCTGCCAGGCATTTTTCATCAAACCGGTAAATGAATGTACGGCCTTTATCATTCGTAAACCGTAGCCATTTGCCATCCAGCAGCGTACGTACATTCTTGCTCCGCCCCAGGTTATCAGTCACCGTAAACGTAATGCGGCTGGCCTTTCCCAGGTTCGCCCCATCCGCCAGGCCGGGCGTATTAATTTGAGGGGGAATATCATCCGTCACCAGGCGGAAAGAACCAAAGTCCCGGAAGCGCGCCGAAGCCCATCCATTTTGCCATTCCACTTTTTGTACATCATTCTTGCTCCCGCTGTACCATTGCATCACCGTATGCTGCTGCTCCTGCAAGGTCAACGAACGGTTCGGTTGTATACGCACAAGGAAAGATTCCTGAAGCGGGATCGCAGAAGAACCGATGGTATGTACCTCAGATATCCCTTGCGGATGCGTATTGGCCGACTGACCATACCGTATATGCACCGAATCATACAAACACCGCTCGCCAATGAAGAATTCGCAATGTTCTGTTTCAAAGCCATCGAGCATAAAAGGATAGAACATCTTGCCCGTGCTCACCAGCGGCGCCACAGCCGTCCCGTCATACTGTACCGAATAATCAAGCGTAGCAGCATTACCATACGCATCCTTCACCACAATGCGAACTGCATGTACCGCCCCGTCACTAATATCTATCGCGCCATCTCCTTTGGCCTGCTTATAAATGGAATTTACATAACCTGGCAGGTCACTCAGGTGCTGCAGCCAGGCCCCTCCCGCCGATTTCGTGCGGTAATCTATATGGGCATTCAGGTAGCGTGTATCACTGTAACTGATATTGTCCATCCTGAAACCGATCACAGCTTCATTATCCACATACAGCAGCGCTTCAAAGATGCCATTCAGGTTAGACGAGCCCGTATGCGTATCGAAAGCTGTAATAGCAAAACTCACTTTGGGAGAACTTACTTTAACAAGCGCCGGCGTAGTAGAGTAGTTACTGCCACTGGCTTTTACCGGGATAAGCCTGGGCGATTGCTCATAAAGGCTCCGCATCCTGTCGTAAACAGCCAGTCGCAATATGCGTGGAGCCGTATTATCTGCCAGTGGAAAGCCAAACAGCATGGGATTTACATTCACATCATCTGCCGTACGCCTGATCTCAAAGTGCAGGTGCGGCGCCTGCGATCCACCCGTATTGCCACTATAGGCCAGAAAGTCACCTTGCTTTACCGGGAACTGGCCAGGTGTTAATTCGAGAAAAACATTCCACGATTCCTTAGCATACTGCTGTTGCTTAACCCAGTTTTCCAATTTTGGGTTAAAATCATTGAGGTGCGCATAGAGGGTAGTAAACCCATTTGGATGATTGATGTAAATGGCGCGGCCAAAACCACCCGGTTCGATCTTGATCCGGGAAATATACCCGTCTGCAGCAGCATGCACCAGTTGATTCTCGACCTTGTTTGTCTTCAGGTCAAGCCCCATATGGTAATGATTGGGACGTAGCTCGCCAAAGTTCCCGCTCAGGTCCATAGCGAGTTCCAGCGGATTACGAAAGTATCCCTTGGGATAGTTGGCTGGCGCAAACAACTGCGCCTGTACACTTACCGTGCAGCATAACAAAACAAAAACCAATACGCGCATCCGAACAATTCATTTAGGTTAGTAGTCTTGCAAAACTAAGCCTTGCTGCCCCAACCAGCCCAAATTAACAAACGTTTTTACCGGCAAAGCCCCCGGGAACAACATTTTAAATACAAAATCCACCTGTTCACTGGAAATAGACTACCAATCACTCGTTTTGTTTACTAAGCCCCATAAAAAAGCGACTAATTGCATAACAAATCCAGGGATGTAGAAACCCTTTGCAGCAGTCCAATATTAAACTAATATTAAAAGTTGGGCAATTGGGTTACCCGGCACGCCAATGGGTATAAACATATGGACGGCAGTGATTCGCTATTAGTATGTTAAGTTTTAAAAATACCCACTTAGTTGTATGTCTTTTTGTGAACTATGGAACAGCTTTTGGCGTATATAAATTGTCTAAGTATATATGAAATGAAGGTATAAATCTACAATCAGTGTTTTATGAGTACGATACGCAATAGGACGGTTTTACTACTGGCATTAACGGTAGGGTCCATAGTAGGGATGTTTAAAGGAACGGAAGCTAAGCAGAAATGGGTATTTCGTATCAAGAGTCGTTTTGAGGAAAAGCGCCATTTGGCAGAAGAGAAGAAATTCATCCGCCAGGGCGGTGTACCGCTCGATGATATCGAGATCGCTGCTTTCCACAACAACTGAACACATTTATTTATCCAGCCAGCAAAATAACAGCCTCTGCCGGTGGTAGAGGCTTTTTTTATACCTCCCGGGCCCGTTCCCCTCTTCCTCTCCTCCTTTTACCCCTCCTCAGAAGATACCCTTATCGAGACCTTATCGGGACCTTATCGGGACTTTGTCGAGACCCTCCTCCGCTTATCCTCCGTATACCAGCCGTATCAGACCCGTTCCAGACCCTACCCACACAGGTACCAGACAGCCCAACCACCCCTTTCCCCTGTATTCCCTCAATTTCCCTTATCCTACCCCTCACGCCTTCCTCTCACCTCGTTGCCTCTTTGCCTCGCTGCCTTGTTGCCTTCCCTCCCCCTCCAAAGCCGCATTCGGCTCGCAGCTCGTAGCTCACCGCTCGAAGCTTGTATTCCTGTCAACTTTGCCCCACTCCAAAAAATAATCCGCATTATTGCCCCCATCCCCTTACTTTTGCGCAATTTATCCCGCCGGTAAGGACCGGGATTTCATTCAAAAAAGTAAAAAACAGCGTTAAAGAAGATGCCCAAAGACACCTCGATCAAGTCAGTACTTATCATCGGTTCAGGCCCCATTATCATCGGACAAGCTTGTGAATTTGACTATTCAGGCTCCCAGGCTGCCCGCAGCCTGCGGGAAGAAGGGATCAAAGTGATCCTCATCAACAGTAATCCGGCTACCATCATGACCGATCCCATGATGGCCGATAAAGTGTACCTGTTGCCCTTAACAGTAGAAAGTATTGAGCAGATCCTGGAAGAAAACCAGATCGATGCTGTATTGCCCACCATGGGTGGCCAGACAGCCCTCAACCTGGCCAAAGAAGCCGCCGAACTCGGCGTTTGGGAAAAATATCATGTCCGTATGATCGGCGTGGATATCGCAGCCATCGATACCGCAGAAGACCGGGAAAAATTCCGCCAGCTCATGGTAAAGATCGGCATGGCCGTAGCCCCCTCCAGGGTAGCCAACTCCCTCCTCGAAGGAAAAGAGTTTGCCCAGGCCATCGGATTCCCCCTCGTTATCCGCCCCTCCTTTACCCTCGGCGGTACAGGCGGCGGTTTTGTACACGACAAATCCGAACTCGAAGCAGCCCTCGACAAAGGCCTTAAAGCCTCCCCCATCCACGAAGTACTGGTGGAAAAAGCCGTACTCGGATGGAAAGAATACGAACTCGAACTCCTGCGTGATAAGAACGACAACGTAACCATCATTTGTACCGTAGAGAATGTAGACCCCATGGGTGTACATACCGGCGATTCCATCACCGTGGCCCCCGCCATGACCCTCAGCGATACTGCTTTCCAGGAAATGCGCGACAAAGCCATCCTTATGATGCGCAGCCTCGGCAATTTCGCCGGCGGCTGTAACGTACAGTTTGCCCTCAACCCGGCAACAGAAGAGCTCATCGCCGTAGAGATCAACCCCCGCGTAAGCCGTTCTTCCGCCCTCGCCTCCAAAGCAACCGGTTACCCAATCGCCAAAATAGCAGCCAAACTGGCCATCGGTTACAACCTCGATGAACTGAAGAACCAGATCACCCAAACCACCTCCGCCTACTTTGAGCCCGCACTCGATTATGTGATCGTGAAAATGCCCCGTTGGAACTTCGACAAATTCAAAGGCGCCAATGATACCCTCGGTCTCCAGATGAAGAGCGTAGGAGAAGTGATGGCCATCGGAAGAAGCTTTACAGAAGCCATCCAGAAAGCCTGCCAAAGCCTGGAGAACAATGCCGTGGGTCTCGGTTATTACGGCCACAGCCGCATGCACGCCGAAGAACTCATCGAATACATCAAAGTACCAAAATGGGACCGCATCTTCCGTATCAAGGATGCCCTCACCCTCGGTGTATCCGTAGGCACCATTTCCAAAGCCACCGGCATCGACCGCTGGTTTGTGAACGAGATCCAGAAGATCGTGAACCTGGAAAAGGAGATCGCTAAATTCAAAATGGCAACCCTGCCCGATGAATTGCTGAAACAAGCCAAATTCCTCGGTTTCAGCGACCAGCAGATCTCTTTGATCATGCAGGATGGCACCGACGAAGCCGTCTATGAGAAAAGAAAAGCCGCCGGTATCACCCGCGTATTCAAAATGGTGGATACCTGTAGCGCCGAATTTGAGGCTAAAACACCTTACTTCTATTCTACCTTCGAAACAGGCAATACCAACGAAAGCAAATCCAGCAATAAGAAGAAAGTAATAGTGCTCGGCTCAGGCCCCAACCGCATCGGTCAGGGTATTGAGTTCGACTACTGTTGCGTGCATGGTCTCCTCGCCCTCAAAGAATGCGGCTACGAGGCCATCATGATCAACTGTAACCCCGAGACCGTTTCCACCGATTTCGACATGGCCGATAAATTATACTTCGAGCCTGTATTCTGGGAACACCTCTGGGAGATCATAGAACTCGAAAAGCCCGAAGGCGTGATCGTACAGTTGGGTGGTCAAACCGCCCTCAAACTGGCCGAACGCCTGCACAACAAAGGCATTAAGATCATCGGTACTTCTTTCGACAACATGGACATTGCCGAAGACCGTGGCCGCTTTAGCGACCTCCTCAAGGAACTCAAAATACCTTACCCCGATTACGGTACCGCTTATGATGTAGACGAGGCAGTGGAAGTAGCCAATAAAGTAGGCTATCCCGTACTCGTTCGCCCCAGCTATGTATTGGGCGGACAAAGAATGCGTATCGTCATCAACGATGATGAGGTCGAAAGCGCAGTAGTAAGCCTGCTCAAACACATCCCCGGCAACAAGATCCTCATCGACCACTTCCTCGATCGTTGCCAGGAAGCAGAGATCGACGCCATCTGCGACGGAGAAACCGTACACATCATGGGACTCATGGAGCACATTGAACCCGCAGGTATCCATAGCGGCGACAGCAACGCCGTACTGCCACAGTTCAACCTCTCCCCACTGATCGTGGAAACCATGGAAGAATATGCAAAGAAGATTGCTTTAAAGCTCAATATCAAGGGCCTTATCAACATCCAGTTTGCCATCAAGGATGGTAAAGTGTATGTGATCGAAGCCAATCCACGTGCTTCCAGGACCACTCCTTTCATCGCCAAAGCCTACCAGATCCCTTACCTCAACATCGCCACCAAAGTGATGCTGGGCCAGCAAAAGGTACGCGACCTGAAAGTGGTGAAACGCCTGAAAGGATATGCCATCAAGGAACCCGTATTCAGCTTTGAGAAATTCCCCGGTGTCAACAAGGAATTAGGCCCCGAAATGAAGTCAACCGGTGAAGCCATCCGCTTCATCAAAGACCTGCGCGATCCTTACTTCCGCCAGTTGTATAAAGACAGGAGCATGTACCTGAGCAAATAACTCAGTTGTGCCGTCCATATATAGTATTCTCAGGGAGGATGTCTTACAAAAGGCATCCTCTTTTTTTATGGCATGTTTTTTAAGTCTGGTAACTTTAGCTAAAACAGATCCCATGAACAAAGAGATACAGTACATCATTACCACCTTGCAGGAATCCCTCGATGGCGAACCATGGTACGGCAGGTCCATGTACTCCCTGCTGGACGAAGTAGACCCCTCCAGTGTTTTTGTCAATCCCGACGAAACAGGCCATGCCCTCATTGAACTGCTGTACCACATGATCGCCTGGGCACAGTTTATTCAAAGCACCCTGGAAGAAGACCCCGAAAAAGGGATCGCCTATTACGAAGCACTCGACTGGCGCGACATCGACCCCACCATCCATACCTGGAAAAACGGCGTAATGGAAATAAAAGCTACCCACAAGCGCATTATAGAGCTGCTGAAGTCAAAAAACGACGATTTCCTTGCTACACCCGTCAGCAAGCGCAAATACAATGTGGGCTATATGCTGCATGGCCTTATACAGCATAATATCTACCACCTGGGGCAAATAGCCTACGTAAAAAAATTATTGGAGTAAACCCCTCGTTTAAGCTTCCACCATCCCATGGCGGATGGCATACAGGACCAGGCCAACCCTGGTTTTCACTTTAAGCTTATCAAAGAGAGAATTGCGGTAATCATCCACCGTGCGGGGACTTACAAACATCTTGGCCGCTATGTCCTTATAAGTAAGTTCAGAACATACCCATTGCAGGAATTCTTTTTCCTTTTCTGTAAGCGATATCGGTTCATCAGGCTGGTCAATATCCTTATGCAGACCGCTGATGATCTTGCCGGAAATATATTCAGAAAGATAAAAGTTCTTTTCCATCACAGAATCCAGCGCCATTTTCAACTCCTCAGGCTCCGTATTCTTCATGATATAGCCCTTCGCACCCAGGCGCAGCATACGGATGATCGTGCTCTCATCGCTCGACATCGACAAAGCCAGTACTTTGATATGCGGGTGATTCTTAAACAACCACTTCACCGTCTCATAACCATCCATGCCCGGCATATTCACATCCAGCAACAGGATATCCGGTATAATATGCCGGCCGATCTTGTCCTTTACATCCGACCCATTATCCGCTTCAAATAAAATGCTATAATTCTCAAAAGTGCTGATCAACCGGGCCAATGCTTTGCGCATTAGTGTGTGATCATCAGCAACCGCTACTTGTATTTGTTTTCCAGCTGTCATTCGGAGAGTGCTTAACTTTCTTGTGGCAAAGATAACTGAATCGTTACTGTAGTTCCCTTCCCGGGGATACTTTTCATATCCAGGTCAGCACCAATCAGCTTTGCCCTATTGAAGATACTCTTTAATCCAACACCGGAAGAAGAAGACACTGAATTTCTCTTGGCTTCCACATCAAAACCTACGCCATTATCCGCCAGTATTAACACAAATTTGTCATCATTCGAAAATACCAGGCTTACATTAACCCGGCTGGCCTTGGAATGCTTCAGGATATTGTTAAGCATCTCCTGGAACATCCGGAACAGGAAGATAGACTTCTGCCCATCAAAATGATGTTCAAACCCATCCACTTCAAAATCTACTTCCATCAATCCGCTTTTACGTACACTTTCCAGCTCAAACCTGATCGCTTCCACCAGCCCTATCTGCGCAATACGATCGCTGTGCAGGCTTTTCGTAAGATCCGAAAGGTCCAGCGCCGCCTTATTCAATATTTGACGGGAGTTAAGAATTGGCTCATACGCCTCATGCGTTTTGTCAATAGGCAGGATCGCCAATGACAGTTTTACAACCGACAATACCTGCCCAATGTTATCATGTAGCTCCTGACCGATCATTTTAAAAGTCTCTTCCTGTATCTCCAGTTGCGAGCGCAATACTTCCTGCTCGTACTGGTCCTTCATCCGGGTCAACTCCCGCTCATGACGGTGCTGCCTGCGCTGGTATTGCAATACCGTGATGACAATAAAGGTCACCACAGCGATCGCTAAAATACCACCGATAATAACGAACATATAAATTTCCTGACCCTGATTATTCATGCGGAATGGCTATTAACAGTACTGGTGAAGTGAGGCAAGCGGCAAATTACAAAAATAAATTCCCCGGTAATACTTATATAATGACCCCTTATTTATAATGCAACTTCCGTACCCGTGTTCCGCACAGAAAAGCCACCGTAAAAAGAGTATACAGTAAGGCATTCATCACCATTAAAATAGTCGAAATGTTCTTCATTATAATGTTCGATGTCGAATATAAAAGACTATACAGGCCAAACAACGGAAAACTACAGATGTAATAAAACATCAATCCCGTGCATAACCAAAAAGCAGGCTCACGCAACAGGTTCACAGAACTGGGCAAATGAAACAACTCGTAAAAATAATAGATGCAGATGCCCACAGTGAGCAAACAACCCAGCGAATACGTGGTAGAAGGGAACGCCTTTACCTGTATAAAATAAATATTGATCAGCGATAGTATCGGGTAGATGAACAGCAAAGAGAAGATCACTTTTCTTGCCGCCGCCGTTCTGATAATATTGTAAAAAACGTAGAAATAAAATACAAATTCAAGCACCGTAAAATGGAACAGAAGCAAAGAAGCGTCTTTCCCTTCCTTATCCATCCGCCAGGCGCCGATCTCTACAATTAAGGTAATTAACAGGTAAGGCGCAAAAAGCCTCAGGTACAAGGGTATCCCCTTGCGGAAAAAAAGGGTAATTGAAGCAAGCAGGCTGATCAGCTCAAAATATATATGGCCGGGGATATTCATGGCTCCTCAATATAGTATATATTTTTGGGGCGCTTCCCTGAAAAAGAAAACCCCTGTTGGGGGTC
Source organism: Paraflavitalea soli (assembly GCF_003555545.1). Classification (GTDB taxonomy): domain Bacteria; phylum Bacteroidota; class Bacteroidia; order Chitinophagales; family Chitinophagaceae; genus Paraflavitalea; species Paraflavitalea soli. The sequence goes on from NZ_CP032157.1 coordinate 5,545,569, forward strand.
AACAGAGGTTTCCTTATAAATATGTTGATTAAACAACCGTAAATCCTTTGGGACCGCGGTCTACGATCGTCACACCAATACCGCCCCAGTCGTCTGAGTTATCGCCAGGACCAGAAGGTTTACTGGTACCACCTGAGCTACAAGTGGGAGGACAAATGCTACCGATATTGTAAGCCAGGATCTGTCCGGGGTTAATATACAGGTCTTTGTTGGCAACACCAGTCTCAGTTTCTTTGCTGCGTGTAGCCACCATTACAATCGTCTGACGGTTGTTGTAATCAGGCTTAACGTCGAAATCTTCAGAATAAGCGCCAAAACACATCTTCACACCGTCGCCGCCATGATTCTTTATCTTTTGAATGAATTCTTCCAGTTCTTCTACACTATACCATACGCTTAAGGAGTCTTCCTTGCCAATATGCTCGGAATTGTGCACCCACCTTTCTCTCTTGTAATTACGGATTACAGTGTCTACGTGCTTGGTATCTACATAGCGACCTACCTTTAAAGATTTTTTTTGAATAGTTGTCATTGCTTGGGGGATTTAAACATGAATGATTTTGATAACGATGTAAAATTAATCAGCCTTTTCGGAGAACTTCGGCTACAATAGAGTGTTAGCCAAATAATTACAAATTAGTATTATTCGTAAGGTGAAGTATTTCAAGGAGTCGCGTGAAAAACATCGTCAAAAAACCGTTTATTAAACAGTCAGAAAACCGCGAAAAGATGGGATTCCGACCCCGTAAAAAAACGGGGGTCTCGCCCCCGCTATTCAACTGCTTAAAATCCCGTCAATAATATGTAGCCCTTTGTATGGGTAGCTTAGAATTTTGTCTGAAATTAGATACTGGAGAGTTGCTATCATCCCGTTTTTCAAAATCCAATACTCCTGTGAAAGCCAGCCGACAGATTTCCTCAAGGCCTTTGTTCACGCAAATAACTTGAGGAAATTTTATTCTGATCTTTCCCAACTAGATTAAAAGCACCGCAACTACCTTATTTTCCATTACCATTATTACCTTATCCTTCTTTTCTTTTTCTGAGCTGGTGGAAGTGGTGCTTCTTTCTTCTCTTAAAATCAATACCAGGCCTGGCTTTCACGTCTTTTCATTAACTCAGATTTGCCTTTTTTATTATGCGTTCGACCGGAATAATTGACTGGAAAGAAGCACCCTTTTTACGTTTTATCCCTCCCCTCATTATTGGTATCCTCATTCAATGGCATTATAGCCTTCCCATCAATACAGCCTGGACAACCGCCATCGCCTGCAGTACAGGCCTGCTGCTCTTTTCCCGCCTTCCCCTTTCTACCAGATTCAGGTTTCGCCCCCTCAACGGAATACTATTAAATGCACTGCTTTTCGCTACCGGATTACTATTGGTATACTATAAGGACATCAGGCACCAGCAACAATGGTTTCCCCCATACTATGCTGCCGGCGATACCATCCTGGCCACCATACAGGAACCCCTCTCCGAAAAATCAAAGGCATATTCCACCACAGCAGTTATGCAGGCCGTCATAAAAGGCACCCATGTACAAAAGGTAAAAGGCAGGCTCCTGCTGTATTTCCCCAAAGACAGCCCCGGGCCTCCATTGTCTTATGGCCATCAATTGATGTTCGTTAAATCTCCTGAACCCATCAGCAATGCAGGCAACCCCGGCGCATTCGATTACCGCAGGTATTGCGCATTCAAAGGAATTTACCACCAGGTATATCTGCGCAAACAAGACTATATAATTGCGGAAAAAAGGCAACTTAACCCCGTAAAAAAAGTACTGTACCATACCCGTGAAATACTACTGGATATCCTCCGGAAAAACATCCCCGACAAAAAGCAAGCCGGTTTAGCAGAAGCCCTCCTGATAGGTTATAAAGATGACCTCGACAAACAGCTTTTACAATCATATATCAACACCGGCGTTGTACATGTTATCGCAGTTTCAGGATTACACCTTGGCCTTATTTACGCACTGTTGATCATGTTATGCAATCAGATGCCCAAACGCTGGGATCGATGGGTTGCACCCATTATCATCATTGCTTCCCTCTGGCTCTTTTCCCTTTTATCCGGCGCCTCCCCCTCCGTTTTACGCTCAGCCATTATGTTTACCTGCCTTATAATCGGCAACCGGCTACCCCACCCGGCCTCCGTTTACAACTCCCTCGCAGCATCCGCGTTCCTGCTATTATGTTATGATCCCTGGTATTGCTGGGATATAGGTTTCCAGCTTTCCTATGCCGCCGTTTTCAGCATCCTCTTATTCAGGAAGCCCATTTACCATTCCATCTTTATCCAAAACAAATACCTCAACTACGGCTGGAAACTGATAGCCATTACCCTGGCTGCTCAAATACTCACCCTGCCCCTCACCATATACCACTTTCACCAGTTCCCCGGGCTCTTCCTCATTACCAACCTGGTGGCGGTGCCCCTGTCAAGTATTATATTGGTAGGAGAGCTCCTGCTATGCGCGGTAGCCTTTGTACCCGCAGCCGCAAAAGCAATTGCCTGGTTACTACAATGGTTGATCAGCCTCCTCAATACCTTTATTGAAACCATCAATCAGGTTCCATACAACTCCATCGATGGCATACAACTCAACATCCCACAGGCCATACTACTCTATAGCATGATCGCAGGCATTACCGTTTGGCTGCTGCAAAAGAAGAAAACCGGCCTGCTCACAGGTTTGGGAGCATGCTGGCTCTGGCTGGCCATTCAGGCCGGGTCCTGGTGGATGGCTGCCCGCCAGCAAAAGCTCATCATATACAATGTGCCCCGCCACCAGGCCATGGATTTTATTACAGGGCGTCAATATGTATTTAAAGGCGACTCCACCTTGCTGAAAGATCCTTCCCTTGAAAATTTTCACCTAAAACCCTGCCGGACCGCACACCGTATCTCCCCGGCCGACAGCCTCACCAGCCTTTCCCAGGCCAGCAGCCTGTTCACATTTGGCAATACCTCCCTCTTGTTGGTCGACAAAGCCCTCCCTGCTCCTAAATCCGCCGGTAAGATTCCCATCGACATTATCATCCTCTCCCACAATGCCAAAGTATCCGCACAGGAACTTATTAACCTTTTTACCTGTAACACAGTGGTCATAGATCCCACCAATACCCATTGGAAAACAAGGACTTGGCAACAGGATTTTCAAAAACTCGGTATCTCCTGCCATGCGGTAACAAGCCAGGGTGCTTTTGTTTTAACCCTCCATTAAGTTACCTTTGCGCCTCTCAAAGCATTTACTACTATAATTCTGCAGTACGGAAGCAAGCCCTTCCTGCTTCGGGATCCTTTCAGAAAATTTAAGTTTTATGACAAAAAAGATTCAGTCTGCCCTCATTTCAGTTTTTTATAAAGATGGTCTGGAACCTGTAGTGCAGCAATTGCACCAGTTGGGAATTACGATCTATTCTACTGGCGGTACACAAGCTTTTATTGAAAAGCTGGGTATCCCCGTCATTCCCGTAGAAAACCTCACTACATATCCATCCATCCTGGGCGGACGGGTCAAAACCCTCCATCCTTCCGTATTTGGAGGTATCCTGGGCCGCCGGGACAATGAGACCGATCTGCAGGAAATGAAGCAGTACAAGATCCCCGAGATTGACCTTGTGATCGTAGACCTCTACCCCTTCGAAGAAACCGTAGCCAGCACCAGCGAAGAAAAGCTCATCATTGAAAAAATAGACATCGGCGGGCCTTCCATGATAAGAGGTGCTGCCAAAAACTTCAGAGACCTGGTGGTAGTAGCCGCCAAATCTGAATATGCCGCATTGGAACAACTGCTCAAAGACCAGCAGGGCACCACTACCATCGAGCAACGCAAGGCTTTTGCCGCCAAAGCATTTGAAATAGTAGCCCATTACGATGTGGCCATCGCTAAGTACTTCAATCCGGAGAACGCTTTATATTTCGTGGAATCCATCCCACACCCCAAAACCATGCGGTATGGCGAGAATCCACACCAAACCGGTGTGTTCTACGGTAACCTCGCTGAGATCTTCAACCAGCTGAATGGAAAAGAGCTTTCCTACAACAACCTGGTCGATGTAGACGCCGCCGTACAACTCATCAATGAATTTGCAGCCGATACCAATACCCCTGTATTTGCTATCATCAAGCATACCAATGTATGTGGAATAGCAGCCCGTGAGTCTGTGAAAGCAGCCTGGGATGCAGCATTGGCCGGCGATCCCGAGAGCGCCTTCGGAGGCGTACTCGTTTGCAATGGCGCCATTGACAAAGCCACAGCCGAAGCCATCAATGAGATCTTCTTCGAAGTATTGATAGCCCCTGCGTTTAATGAAGATGCACTCGCCATCCTCAAATCAAAGAAGAACCGCATCCTCCTGCAGCAAAAAGCCCCTTTCAGGAAAAAACAAGAATACAAATCAGTACTCAATGGCGTATTGGTACAAGGTGCTGATGAGGGCAATTATACAGAATGGAAAGAAGTAGGCGGACGTGATACCACTGCCGGAGAAAAGGCCGACCTCACTTTTGCCAACCTTGTGTGTAAGCACCTTAAATCAAATGCCATCGCCCTCGTAAAGAATAAGCAGCTCATCGGAAAAGGATGTGGCCAAACCAGCCGCATTGATTCCTTAAGGCAGGCTATAGAGAAAGCTGCCCAGTTTAAGTTCGACCTCAATGGGGCCGTATTGGCGAGCGACGCGTTTTTCCCGTTCAATGATTGCGTGCAAATGAGCCACGCAGCGGGGATTACCTCCTTCATTCAACCCGGCGGCTCCGTAAGAGATAAGGATTCCATAGAATATTGCCAGCAAAACAACCTGGCCATGGTAATGACCGGCATGCGCCACTTTAAGCATTGATCAAAAACATACATGACTGCCCCAACCAATAAAGCGCCTTTCCTTCAACAAAGGGGCACCCGTTTCAAGGCCCTATTTGCCCTGGGCATGGTGTGCTTTTTTTGGGGTACCACCTGGATCGCCTCCAGGCAAGGTGTAAAACATATGCCGGCCTTACAATTGGCCGGCATTCGTCAGTCTATTGGCGGATTGTTGTATGTGATCTTCTTCCTCAGCAAGGGCCGCGCCTGGCCACGGGGAAAAGAATGGGGGCCTATCATTATCCTCAGCCTGCTCAATTTTGCGTTGAGCAACGGCCTGTCCACCTGGGGCGTAAAATACATTTCAGCGGGCCTGGGTTCCATTATCGCTGCTACTTTCCCTTTGTGGATCGTGATCATCAACCTCGTTACTGCCAAATCGAAAATACCAGCCAAAGCAGTCATCGGTCTCTTATTGGGTTTTACAGGCGTATGCGTGATCTTTTATGAGCACCTCGCCGATTTCCTCGATCCCGAATTCAGGTTCGGCATCCTGCTTTCCCTCACCGCTTCCTGGACCTGGGCATTCGGTACCCTCTACACCAAACAACAGGCTGCTGCCTTCAATCCCTATTTCAGCCTCGGCCTCCAGATGCTCATATCTGGCATCCTCACTACCATCATTGCAGTAGCCGCCGGCCAAACCATACCCGTTCAGGACATTCCCTGGCAGTCATGGACCGCCATTGCCTACCTGGCCACTTTTGGTTCTGTGATCTCCTTCATTGCTTATTTGTATGCATTGCAAAACCTGCCCACAGAGCAGGCTTCTATTTATGCATACATTAATCCCGTGGTAGCTGTTTTACTAGGGTCCCTGTTGTTTAATGAAAAACTCACCCTCTTCATTATAGCAGGAGGCGCTATTACCTTACTGGGCGTTCACCTCATCAACCAGGCCTATCGAAGAAATAAAGGAGTTCGTAATTAATATTTCTGCAACTGTTCTTCTTTCCGACTTCCGGACTTTCCGTCTTTCCGACTCAATCCGAATAAGCATCCCAATATACCGTCTCTTTCATGAACAGCTCAAACATCTCACGCCAGCCGGCAAATGTCTTATCCGTTCCCAGGATCGAATTGTGCCAGATCGAGATCATCATGCCATTCATTTTACGCACCTGTTCATGGTACAATATCAGTTCTGCATACGCCTGCTGCGGCGTATCCTTTTGCTCATAAAATGAATTTGCATCCATAAAGCAAAAGGGATAGATCAGCAACGGCGTGGCCGTTTCATTCTTAAGATCATACCAGGCAAAAGAAGAACACACAGAAGCCCTGAATCCATTGATGCTGCCATAGCCCATCGAAAAATCCTTTTCAATGCCCGCTTTGATCAACCGGCGGTAAGTATCTGGCAGCTCAAAGCGAATATAGTGCTGGCGGCTGCGGATGATCTCCGTATCCGCTACTACTTCCAGCCACTCCTTTTCCTCAGACAACAGATCCACATCATCCCCGCTTTGCCAGCTGGGATGTATCCCCGTCTTATAAGTATGCGCATAATACTCTATCAACTGGCGGAATGCCTTTACATGCGTAGGCGTGTTTTTATCATACCCCACCTGCTTACGGGCCACCAGGAAAAAATAATACGGCCTCGACCGGCAATACAGGTGTAAGGCATCCAGCCACTCAAAACAATCATAAGGATCTTTCTTTGTCCCCCGCAGTACATCCCACCGGTCCTTTACCAGCGCCCATTCACCCTTCAGGATCGACCGCGCAAATCCGCCCGCCGTACGCGCAAATCCTTTGTGCAAATACGACCAGGCAATATCTATATCATAAGAAAGGATACACTTAAAATTATGCTTGCGAAACAGCAGTGCAGGATACCGCTGCGACAGCGCCTGCTTAAGGCCCTGCAGCCAGTAATTGACCAACGGCTGGTCCAGGAACCCTTCCCGGAAAGCCAGCGAATTGATATGCGCATACCGCCCATATTCATCCTTTTCATGCGGCAGGTATTCTTCATACCGGCTCAACAGGTAAAAAGAGGCCGCAAAAATATCGAAGGGAAAATCGCCGCTTGTTGAAAAAAAGGCTACATGCCCGTTAGCAGTAAAGCATTGGATCGCTTGAGGCCGTATACCACTTTCAAATAGCAGCCCCACAGGGTGAATGCTAAAAGCCGTTCCGGCAAATTCATGCGAAGAATAGTTGAGTTTAGGGCCACTGGCCTGCTCAAATTGGCTCCTGTCGGCAGTGATGGTAATAGGCGTTTCAAACAACTCTTTGTTGAAAAACTCAACAATATATTGCAGTCGGGGCGTAATGGTATTACAATAAAGCAGCATCGGTTGCACAAAATAAAAAAGTCAACTGACAAAGTTGACTATTGGGCAAAAATGTTCTCATTTTTTGACCGGGGGCCCATACCGCTCCTGCCATTGCTCATTAAACGTCTTTTCCGCGAAATCCAGGTCCCCCCGATGTGCCGTCCAGCCCTTGAAAACCTTATTGACCATCCAGTTCTTCGTTTTCTGACTCCCCCGGTTCATCCATTTTCGGTTAAGGCTGGCTATCTTCCAGGCTTTCCAGGCCATCCGCTCTGTCCAGCCCGCTGCCCCTTCTTCCACCGCCTCATGCCGGTTTTCCAGCAACAGCTCATGCAGGTTGATCTTCACCGCACAAACTTCCGTACAATTACCACACAACGAGGAGGCATAACTGAGGTGTTTCCAATCGCCCATATCCTTCAGGTGAGGCGTAATAACCGATCCGATCGGGCCACTATACGTAGTGCCATAGGCATGGCCGCCAATATTTTTATACACCGGGCAGGCATTCAGGCAGGCCCCGCACCGGATACAATAAAGGCTCTCCCTTGTTTTTTCATTGGCCAGGATATTCGTACGTCCATTATCCAGCAATATCACATACATCTCTTCCGGTCCATCCGTTTCACCGGGCTGCCGTGGTCCGCTCACAATTGAATTGTACACCGTTACCTGCTGCCCTGTACCATACGTAGCCAGCAATGGCCAGAACAAGCCCAGGTCACTCATGGAGGGAATGATCTTCTCAATACCAACAATAGCAATATGCGTTTTCGGGAAAGCGCAGCTTAATCGGGCATTGCCTTCGTTCTCCGTCACCGCAATACCCCCAATATCCGCTATAATGAAATTGGCGCCCGTGATACCGATCTCAGCCTCTACATATTTAGTCCGGAGTTTCTCCCTGGCTACCAATGTCAGCTGGCTGGGCGTAAGATTGGGCGCTGTTCCCAGCTTGTTATAAAACAACTTGGCAACATCCTCCTTGCTCTTATGCATGGCCGGCGTTACGATATGGTAAGGAGGTTCTCCATCCAGCTGCTGAATGTATTCTCCCAAGTCTGTTTCTATACTTTCGATGCCTTTCTTTTCCAGGAAATCGTTCAGGTGGATCTCTTCCGTCACCATGCTTTTACTCTTCACGATCGTCTTACAGTTCTTTTCTGCACAGATCTTCGCAATTTCATCCAGCGCCTGTTGCGCCGTTTCCGCCCAGATCACCTTCCCGCCCCGCTTTATCAGGTTGGCCTCAAACTCTTCCAGGTATACATCCAGCATTTCAATGGCCCGCCACTTCACGTTTTTAGCCCTTTCCCTGGCCAGGTGCACATTCGAAAATTGCTCCTTGCCCAGCGGTACCGTAGCATTGTACTTGCTGATGTTAAAGTTTACCTTACGCCGGTGTTCCAGATCTGCCGCTTTAACCGTGCTCTTGGCCATGAAGGTTGAAACAATATCGCTCATGATGCCTGTTGTAGAGTGAAATACTTGATTAATCTTCCTGCTTTGCAAAATAGTCTTTGGCTACCTTATCCAGCGCCTGGTAGAAATCTTCACCGTATTTCCGGATGATCGGCTCCTTTAAAAACTGGTAAGCGGGCACTTTCAGTTTTTTGCCCAGTCCGCAGGCAGGTTTGCACAATTCCTCCCGCGGTTCGTAATTCATGCGGTCAAAATCGCCGTTGCGGCCGTTTTTTTGTATGATGGGGAAAAAATGACAACTGATAGGCTTTTTCCAGCCAATAACACCATCGTTATAGGCCTGCTCAAAAGCACATTTAATGATCCCTTTCGAATCCCTGATACCATACACACAGATCTCATTATCATTGCCCAGCGTAGGCGTTACCCAACCAAACTCACGATGGTATACATACTTTCCCTTCCGCTCTATTTCTGCCAATGACTCCTTGGTGAGATAAGGCTTCACCTTCTCAAATAATTCAATCATAAGGTCCAGCTCACTGTCTTCCAGTGGCGCTCCCGCATCTCCTTCTTCACAACAACCACCTTTACACTTCACGAGATCGCACACAAACTGCGCCTCCACTACCTCATTACTGATCAATACATTTTCAACTGCTATCAAGGGTATTATTTTTTACAAGGCAAATTTACAACCTTGCCCGAAACCAGCCCCTATATATTTTCAGCCGGAAGATCTACCTTCTTCCGCCCCCGCAGCCGGTCAACAAGGTTCTTTCCTCTTCCCTGTAGCAACTTCTGTGAAGTAAGGTAATGGATCACCTTCTCTTCCAGCCAATGATGCAAGGGCAATAACAGGGCAATCAATATTATTTTGATCAGCATCACCTTCCAGGGCTCCCCATGCGTCCAGTGGTGTATCTGGTTGTCCGCAAGCAGAATAATAAACTCAAAAAGGAAGATAAAGGCAAAGAAACCCAGCACCTTGATCGTATTCGTCGACACCCGGAAGATACCCGCCATTACCAGTAAGATGAAAATAGCTGCAATAGCTACTACCATGCCCATGTATTGGATATTATGGCGCCTTTCCAATTCAACTTCCTGCTGCTTAGCCTCCCGCTCTTTACGGCGGTTCTCATTGTCGATCTCCAGCGATAAAAGGTCTTTCTCCTTCGACAGCTTTTGCAGGCTATCCTTAAACTTATAATTCAGAGAACTGTATAAATAGGCGTTTTTATAATCCCCTTTCATTTGATAGAGCGAATCCAGGTTCCCCGTAGCCCCCTCCAGGTAAACAAGGCTCCCCACATCTTCTCCCAGTTGTTTTGCTTTCTGCCAATAGAGGATAGCGTTATCTATTTCTCCTTTCTTCCGGAAATAATAGGCATACGCACCATAAAACAAGTACCGGCTCACCTTCGAAGCCCTCGTTTCAAAACCAGGTTCCGCCAACCGGAAATAATATCCTGCAGAATCCAGCTTGTTTACATAAGTGTACATAGAACCATACCCCTGGTAAAGAATAAAGTCCATCCCCGCCTTCATAATAAAATCTCCCACCTCTTTATGGTCCTTGAAAAAAGCCAGGGCCTTTTCAAACTGGCCATTGCTCAGGTAAAGGTTCACCAGGTAGATATAAGTATTCAATTTGAACACATCAAACTTCACCGTATCCGCCAAAGCGATCGATTTCTCAAAAAAGCTTTCTGATAGACTGAGTTGTTTGTCCAGCCCGTATAGCTGACCAATGCTGTTATAGGTATTCAGCAGATCATACAACTTATTGTTCGCTCTTTCCAGCCTTTCCTTTTTAAAGGCAAAATCCTTGGCTTTCTCGTAATTACCGAGGCTTGTGTAAAAGTCAGACATGCTGGAATAAGCGTTGTTCAATAAAGCGTATCGCTTATCCACCTCTGCAATGTCCAGCGCCGTGAGGTAATGGCGGAAGGCAAGTAGCTTTTCATTCCTTGCCTGGTAGGTATTGCCCAACGATATATAAGCTATCACTTTTACCGAATCATTCTTGCCCGCCGAAGCTATGCTGACCGCAATATTATTAGCACTCAGCGCCTTGTCCGTCTCTCCGCTGGTGCGGTATCCCCTTGCCACAAAGGTATGCGCCAGGGCAGTAAGATCGTCCAAATTGCTGCTCCTGGCCAGTTCCAGCGCTTTATTGGAAAAAACAACAGCCTTACTCAGTGCCTCCTGCGATCCGAAAAACTCATAGAATCGCCGTGCATTGCTCAGGTATGCCCTGATCATCAATTCCCGGTTACGGCTCAATTCACCAACCTCCAGCATCTGGTTGCCATATTTATCAGCCAGACTATTGTCAATACCCATATAGTACAACGACAGGTCTCCCAGTATCTGGCTCCTGTTCGCATCAGTAACAGCTTTTTCCAATTGAGTTTTCAGGCTATCTGGCAGGGGAGTTTGAGCAGTAAGCAGGTAACTTACACCAAGTGTACAGAATAGCAGGAAGGCCCTTTTCATGCGCATAGTTATGGTTGGTTCAGGAACACGAAAAATAAAATAAGTTAACGGGAATGCCAAAAGAAAGGCCTTATTTCCACTGAAGCGAATTGATCAGGTGCTTCATATCCTCCTGGAGAAAATTGTTTACAATAGAGAGGGAATCTTCATTGGGGGTAGCATCGAAATACAAAGCCCCCCGCAGGAAATGCCGCACAGAATCCGTCACAAAGAATTGCTTGGCCGTGGCAGCATTGCCACCCACATTAAAAAAAAGGCCGCTGATCCCCTTGGCAGTTCGCATAGCAGAGTCTGTTATTTCAGTAGCTTTGGGCGTGTGCTTGTAGGTCATCTCAAAAGCATCATTCACCAGCTTGGTAAAGTTATTTTTACCTACTTCCTTATAGCTCATGTAGATCTTGCCATTGAACTGTGGAAAGTCGATATTGATCCAGTAATCATTCTCAGGTTTGCCTTCAAAGAAAGTAGTGTCCTTTACTACCTTGGCATAAACAGGATATTCAAAAGTGTAGGGATAACCTGGCTGATCAAACAATTGGTATTCATGTGCAGGAAAGTCTATTTTATAGTATCCTCTTCGTTTAATGGTATAATCACTATTACAGGCAACCAGCAAACATATTATCACGAAACACAAAAAGGATCTGTTCTTCATACTTTATTTTAATACTTGATCACAGCCATTAATTATCTTGCCGCCCATCTTCCTCATCACTCACTACACCGTTCCCGGCTTGATCGTCACTTTCACCTTTTTGATACGGTTACGGTCAACTTCCAGGATAGCAAATTCAAAATCCCCTACAGGCACCACATCCCCGGCCTTGGGTATTTCTCCGGCCAGCTCCAGGATCAGTCCCGCCAGGGAATCACTTTCCCCCTTTACCTGGTCGAAGGTATCAGCCGGCAGGTTCATGATGCTGCAGGCATCATAGATCATCATGCGGCCTTCAAAGATATAGGTCGTGTCATCTATCTTTTTGTTGCCCGATTCCTCTTCATCAAATTCATCCTTTATTTCACCAATGATCTCTTCCAGTATATCTTCCAGGGTAATAATCCCACTGGTGCCGCCAAACTCATCCACCACCACAGCAAAATGGATCCGCTTCGTTTGAAACTCCGTGAGCAGGTCTTCTATAAACTTCTGTTCATGTACAAAATACGGTGGCCTCAACAGGCTTTGCCAATCGAAATTATCAGGCTCATTCAGGTGCGGTATCAGGTCCTTGGAGTGGATGATGCCCTGGATATCATCCAGGCTTCCCTTATACACCGGCAACCGCGAATAATGCAAATCCTCTACCTCTTTCTTCAATCCTTTGAAACTAGTACCGTGCTCTACGCCATGCACATCCAGCCGGGTGCGCATCACCTGCTTTACCGTGATATTGGCAAACTTATAGATCCCGGCCAGAATGCGTTGCTCTTCTTCCTCATGAATGGTAGAGCGGATCGCCTCTTCCAGTTGCTTCTGCGTATAGGCGCGGGAGGCCTTTCCACCAAAGATCTTCTCCACCCGGTCCGAGAGGTTCACCAGCCACCCTGCCATCCTTTTAAAGATATAATAGATCACTTCTACCAGGAAGGAGGATTCATAGGCCGACCGAAGATTGTTCTGGTTAGCCCTTACCTTGGGCAATACCTCACCAAACAAAACGATGACAGAACAGATCACCAATACCTTGATGGCATATACCAGGAATTGTACAAACCAGCCATCCTGCTTAAAGGTGAATATAGGATCGATCAGAAAATTGGCCAGGATGATGATCGCAATATTGATCAGGCCATTGGCTATTACAAGAGAGGCTTGTAAGGTCCTGGGCTCTTCCAGCAGGTTGGCAATACGTTTCCACCCCGAATCCTGCTTCGTCTTCAGCATATTAACATCCCGGTAGGTCAGGGAAAAAAAGGCCACTTTTGCCCCGGAAATAAAGAAAGAGATCAACAACAGGAATAATACTACTGCAGACAATATAGTAGTGGTTTGTACGTTGACCGCCAATAGGATGGGCTGCCATACTTCACCAAATAACAAACCCCGGAAAGAATTATCCAAAGCAATTGGTTTTTGTTAACAATGTTCGATCAACAATGACCGGCGATGTGCTCTAATGCCGCATCAGAAAGGCAGGTTGATAGCCTGCCCCTAATAAACAAATTTTGTGCAAAAATATTATCATGGGCTGGAATGATCAAAAATGGATTTATGGGGACTTTATTGCGCTGCAGCCCAATAATCTTATTAATCAGCGAAATCCGCCTGAACCGGACGGGACATTTTAATCGGCGATTGGTCAGCGTTTAAAAAGGCAGGTCTTGTGAGGGTTCGCCCATGGGGGGAATATCGGCATTGAATCCTTCGATATTTTCACCGTGCGAATTGCTGTGAGGTCCATGATGGCCGGTGCCATCTGTCCGCTTATCCAGCATAATGAGGTTATCACCCACCACTTCAGTAGCAAACTTTTTGTTGCCTTCCTTGTCTTCCCAGCTCCGCGTACGCAAACGGCCTTCTATGTAAACCAGGCTTCCTTTGTGCAGGTATTTCTGGGCCAGCTCAGCCAATCCTCTCCATAATACCACCGTATGCCATTCTGTTTGTGAAATAAGCTTACCTGCCCTGTCTTTAAATGTTTCAGTGGTGGCCAATGGAAACTTTGCAACTGCTATATTGCCTTCCAGGTACTGTACATCCGGGTCTCTTCCTAAATTGCCAATGAGCATAACCCTGTTAACGCCTCTCATAAATGGTGAGTTTATTGTTAGAAATCGTCTACCGGTTTTATTTACTCTTAAAGTTAATTTTTTTTACAGATATTATTCCATTTTTTTAGCTACTCTAAGTGTTAATATAGGGGCATTTCCAATAATACTCAAACGATTAAAATAACTGTGCCAGTGAAGACTTTTCCTCAAGGAAAGTATTAATGATCCGCGGAAAAGCATACTGTTTTAATTGCTTTTTATCAATCAATACATAGTCCTTTAAAGCTGTTACAGGCTTAACCGTTGTAACCGTTATAAACTGTCCATGAATAAGCTGGTGCGTAAGTTGCTGATGATAAACTTTACTAATATGACTGACCGAATATGACTGCTTACCAAACAACGTTTTTAAGAAGGGCAGGTCCTGGAAAATGGATTGCACAGGTGTATCCGTTTCGTATAAAACAAACTCATGGAGGCTTTGCCAGATATCTTTATCCGTTCGTTCCCGGATATAGAACTTACTTTGGTATTGAATGATGAAATAATAGAACCACCGCTCTTTCTTCTTCAGGCTCTTTTCCTTTACTGGCAGCTGTTTTACAAGATCATGTTTAAAAGCTTCACAATCGGCCTGTTGCGGGCACACGGAACACAAAGGATTCTGCGGCTTGCAGATCACTGCCCCAAAATCCATGATCGCCTGGTTATAAATGCCTGGCTGTTCTGTATCCAGCAAGGCCGTTGCCAGTTCCTGGTATAACTTTTTTCCTGATGTAGTGTCTATAGGTGTGGAGATGCCGAAGTAACGGGCCATAACACGTTGTACATTACCATCTACAACCGCCCTGGGCTCATTAAAAGCAAAAGAAGCAATAGCAGCAGCTGTGTAAGGACCAATTCCTTTTAATTCTTTTATTTGATCATAAGTGCGGGGAAATTTTCCTTTATGATCTTTCACTACTATCTGTGCAGTAGCAATAAGATTTCTGCAGCGTGTATAATACCCCAATCCTTCCCACAGCTTAAACACTTTCTTTTCCGGTGCCTTCGCAAGTTGTTGTATAGTAGGGAATGCTGCAATGAATTTTTCATAATATGCGAGTCCTTGCTCTACCCGTGTTTGTTGCAAAATGATCTCGCTCAGCCATATTTTGTAGGGATCTTTTTCGCCTTTCCAGGGCATGGAACGCGTATTTTGGGCATTATTCCACTCTAAAAGCTTTTCAGTGAACGTTGGTTTCATGGTAAATATTGAATATATAACTTTCTGATAATGAGATAGGTTAAATACAACCCGGCATGAAAATTGATACCCCTCAATATCAATTATTTAGACCTTTTCTTGCAAATGTGCGAATTAACATTTAATTTGAGTAATGAATTGATTTTGTGCCGGTTGCCGTTTAAAGTAAATAATTTTTGAAAACCCGTTAAAAATTCATCGACATGAGAAAGGCAGACCTCGTTAACCAAATATCTGAAAAAACAGGTATTCCCAAGGTTGATGTTTTGGTTACGCTGGAGACCATGTTCAAGGAAGTGAAAGATACCTTATCCCAAGGAGAAAACATCTACATTCGTGGGTTTGGCAGCTTTATTACCAAAAAGCGAGCTGCCAAGATCGGCCGCAACATTAAGAAAAACATTGCGGTACACATCCCTGAACATTACATTCCTGCATTCAAACCTGCCAAAGAATTTGTGGCAGAAGTTAAAAAGTTGCAATCCGTCAAAGAAGATCAACCAAACCCCGATGATGAAATGTAAATTTGCTGCTCACTAAATTTACACTGATACGTGAAAAAGCAGCAGATGATCTTAGTAGGCAGCGGAGTAATTCTGCTCTGCCTGGTCTACTTCTTTGGCCGAACTATCCCCCCGAAAGATAAAACTATACCTGCAGCACCTGCTGCTGCAGGTCAATTAGACATTGAAACCATCCTGGCGGCCTCCCGCCAGAAGCTTACTCCATCCCAACAGGCACAGGTTAGCAAACTGGAAACAGCCGTTGTCCGTGGCGATGTAAAAGATCAGCAGATCAAGGTATTCAGACAGCTGGCGGAGTTCTGGAGAGACTCGGCTCATTTGCTCCTTCCCTATGCCTGGTATACTGCGAAAGCGGCTAAATTGGAAAATTCTCAAAAAAACCTCACCTTTGCTGCCCAATTCTATTTAGACGGGGTTCGCCGACAGGAAGAACCCGCCCTGAAAAGATGGATGGCGATCGAAGCCAAAGAGTTGTTTGAGAAGGCTTTACAATTAGATCCGGCCAATGATTCCCTTAAGATCGGGCTGGGAAGTTGCTACCTCCTGGGAGGTATTAGCGACAACCCGATGCAGGGAATTCAGATGATACGCGACGTTGCCGACCGTGATCCGCATAATATGTATGCACAATTTATGCTGGGTTTGGGCGGTATCGTTTCAGGTCAGTTGGATAAAGCCATTGAGAGGTTAACCAAGGTTGCAGAGCACGAGCCCACCAACCTCGAAGCCATTTTGATGCTGGCAGATGCCTGCGAAAGAAAAGGAGACAAAACCAATGCCATTAAGTGGTACACAGCTGGTAAAAAACTCCTGAAAGATCCGGGCTTTATCAAAGACATCGACGAACGTATTAACTTATTAAAGAAATAAACCTTTCCTGGGCTGCGCTGAGTTAAATCCCCTGGGATTTATGATCCGGAACGGCATCGCTGAAGAAGCGCTGAAAGGAAAAAGTGTATTAAAAATTATTATTTAACAAAATTCATTGGGAATTTATGCCTTGTGGTAAAAAAAGAAAGCGTCATAAGATTGCGACGCATAAGCGTAAAAAGAGATTGAGAAAGAACCGTCATAAGAAGAAAAACCGCTAAGGTCTTCTCTTCTTGCAACGGGTCCCGTCAATACGGGGCCCCTTTCCTTCTTTGGCTGAATTTATTATTTGTCATTTATTTACAGACGTGCTGCTTGCAAATCCCTGACCGAATGGATATCTGACAACTAATTCCACTTCAGCGCCTTCCTTGTAGTGATGATTGGTAAGACGGTAAAAGATGTTACGATTGAATAAGGAACTTATTATAAATGCTGCTCCTCAGGGCGTAGAGATTGCCCTATTAGAGGATAAGAAGCTGGTGGAACTGCATCACGAAAAAGCCGATGCCAGTTTTGCCGTGGGTGATCTTTATCTCGGTAAGGTGAAAAAACTCATCCCTGGCCTTAATGCCGCTTTTGTGGACGTAGGCTTCGAAAAGGATGCATTTCTTCATTATACCGATCTTAGTCCTTACGCCCGCTCCTTATTGAAATTTACCCAGCAGGCCATCAACGATCACAGCGAAAAGGATTTTGACTTCGGCACCTTCCAGGTAGAACCCGAGATCATTAAAACCGGCAAGATCAATGAAGTCCTGAGCGGTAAACCCAATATACTGGTTCAGATCCTCAAAGAACCTATCGCAGCCAAAGGCCCACGCCTCAGCTGCGAAATATCTTTACCAGGCAGGTTTGTAGTCATCACTCCCTTTAATGACATTGTTGCTGTTTCCCGTAAGATCCACTCAGCCGATGAACGCAAGCGGCTCCAGAAGATCGTAGAAGCCATTAAGCCAAAGAACTTTGGCGTAATCGTGCGTACGGCAGCCGAAGGAAAGAACACGGCAGAATTGCACGAAGACCTCTCCATGCTCGTAGAAACATGGAAAGCTATTCAGCACAACCTGAAAGGCTCTGTGGCCCCCGCCAAGATCCTCAGCGAACAAACAAAGACCACCAGCATCCTGCGTGATCTGCTCAATGAAGATTTCAACAAAATTGTGATCAACGACCGGAATATCTACAACGATACCCGGAGCTACATACAACGCATCGCCCCTGAAAAGGCCGACATTGTAGCCTTTTATCACAATGGCTTGCCCATCTTCGATCAGTTTGGTATCACCAAACAGGTAAAAGCAGCCTTCGGTAAAACTGTGAACCTTCCCAGCGGCGCCTATCTTATTATAGAACATACAGAAGCGCTGCATGTAATAGATGTAAACAGTGGCTACAAAAGCGTTGGTAATAACCAGGAGCTAAATGCTTTGGAAACCAACCTCGAAGCAGCAGCCGAAATCTCACGCCAGCTCCGCCTGCGTGACCTCGGCGGCATTATCGTAGTAGACTTCATCGATATGAAGCTGCCCGATAATAAACGCAAGCTCCTCGAAGCCATGGAGGAATTCATGAAGCCAGACAGGGCCAAGCACGCAGTACTCCCCATCTCCAAGTTTGGTATTATGCAGATCACCCGGCAACGTATGAAGCCGGAGATGAACATCAATACCCAGGAGGTTTGTCCCACCTGCGCCGGCACCGGCAAAATATCTTCAACCCTCTTGCTGGAAGATGAGATCGAAAAGAACATGAGTTACCTCATCACCCATCAACACAAAGACCTCACCCTGGTGGTTCACCCCATCATGTATGCCTACCTCACCAAAGGCGGCTGGCTATTCCGTTCACAGCAATGGAAGTGGAGAATGAAGTATGGGCAAAAGATCAAGATCTCCGAAAACACCAACTATCACCTCACAGAATTCCACTTCTTCGATAAACATGAAGAAGAAATAAAACTGTAATCACCCACCTGGCTTAATCGCACATTTCGTAGCAATAGTCGCTGCCCATAGCGGAGCATAATCCCTTATGCATTAGTCCCATTCCTTTTAATCGAATCAATCCTCTTAATCCTGGTTCAGACAATAAAAAAATCGGGCACCGTAGGGGGTACCCGATAGACTATAGAAAGGCGAACCAGAAACTCTCGTGGAATCAGATAGTAAAATGTGAATTTATGTACCCATTTTCATTACTCCTACAACAAACCAATAAGTGTGCAGTTTTGGCGTGTAAGTGTGCAGTTTTGGGCTATAAGTGTGCAACCCTATCCTGCTTTTTTCCCCTTCTCAATCGCCCAACCAATCCTTAAGGCCTCCCTTTCGGTCTACTTCCGCCCAAATGTAGCAGCGGTCAAAAAGCTGTAGATCATGTCAAAGAACTGTAGACGAGTTTATGCTACCGGGGAGAAGATTGGCAGGCTCGCTCTTCCTGCTATCTCCAGGCGAGTACCCCTTTGGCTGTAATCGATACAGCAAAGCTACAGTGGCACCCACACCTGTTGCTCAAATTTGGGTCGGCATTCCCGGAATCTTGGGACGAACGACCAATGTCCTGGGACGAACAGACTTTTTTCCTCCAAAACATGTGGCAGGTAGGGACGCAGGGAGAAAACACCTGGGACGAACGGCATATGCCTTGGGACGGACTACACATTTTTCATCCTTTCTTCTCTTTGCTTCCCCGGATCCTCCTCAATGCCTCCTCTTTGGCTCCTCGGACCCCGAGGAAGCAATGAGGAACCAAAGAGGAGGATGTTCGAATCTATCGAGTCACCATTGAGGACAATCCCCAAAGAAGCCGGATTAAAGGCATGCCCCGTCGGACAAGTAGCCAAGCCCCTAATATCCGTCTTCCGCCTTGGTGAGGGGTAAGCACACAAAAAAAGCTCCGGCATATAGGCCGGAGCTTGCGTCACAGTTAGCATTGGTTATTGATAGCCGGGAAACGTAGCAGGTATAACAACCCGGCGCAGTTAGATATGGTGACCAGAGCAGGCTCACAAAAGCCTGAAGGCCGGAAAAAAAACTTCTTTCTATAAATTTTGGAGGTAGGCGCCCATAGTGAACCAGGCGCAGCACGACAAGAAGACAAAAAAGCTGTGCGGGATGCTGCACAGCTTTCAGTCAAATTGAGAAATGTTTCGGAAATAATTTCAGCCTAGTTCCGCTGGCGGTTCCCCCCCAGGAAAATCATGATGTATTGCACCAGCGTAGCAATAGAAGCCAGGGCCGCCACCACATAGGTAAGGGCCGCCCATTTCAGGGCATCTTTGGCCTGGGGATATTCCACCCGATTGGTGACATTGGTACGGTTCAACCAGGCCAACGCCCGGTTACTGGCATCGAACTCTACCGGCAGGGTAATAATAGAGAACAAAGTGGTCAGGCCAAACAGGATAATTCCCCCCAGCAACAAGGCAGGAAATGCATTGATCAGCAGCACCCCGGCCAGCAGGATCCACTGCACAATACCAGAGCTAAACTGGACAACCGGAACCAATCGGCTACGCAATGTAAGCCATTGATAGGCAGTAGCATGCTGTACAGCATGACCGCATTCGTGGGCTGCTACCGCGGCGGCGGCAATGGAGACCCCATTGTATACATCCGGACTAAGATTTACTGTCTTGGTAGCTGGGTTGTAGTGGTCGCTCAAAAAGCCGTCAACCGATACTACTTTCACGTCATATATGCCGTTATCCCGGAGCATTTTCTGGGCCACCTGACCGCCCGTTAAACCGGCGGAAAGAGGCACCCGGCTATACGCCGTAAACTTGCTTTTCAGGACCCCCGAAACCAGCATACTGATGCCTAAAAAAATCAACGAAACGATCAGAATTGATGGTGTCATTTTTTGCGCTATTTTATATTATATAACATCTATACATCAAAACAGTTACCACCATTTTTAGGGTGTTTTTTTGTCTGATCCGGTGCGCAAAAAAGGGGCATTTTGTCACCGCGAAAGTTGATAAAAGACAATAGCTGACATTTTATCACAAAGACTTACCCATAAATACTAATATGTTTACTAAATATTAATTATCAATGACTTATAGGCATTTAAAACATCGCTCGCGTATACCTGAAAACGGGGTTAAAATTTATTCACAACCTCAAAAAATAATTTTGTTATGTGGCGCTTATTTGTAATTTAGTGCAAGAATTTAATGGGTTAGTAAGTAAGGGGTCAACAGCAATGTTGGCCCTTTTACTTTAAAAGAAATCCCCCCGCTGATCACTACTTTTTCCCTTTTTTTCCCACCACTTTTTTTTATAAAAAAAGTATTCATCACAGATCTTCTTTCGTCACTTTTTTCAACAGTTTTTTTTGATAAACAAGGTCAAAAAAATATCGCTTTTGGAACCGCTTCATAAAAATTTATCCGTGCATCTTTTTATGTGATGATTTTAAGTCGGTCTGTTTGATTTCTGTTAACCCAATTCTTTTTATACCACTAACTTTATCGCATGAGTAAAGTGAAATCAGCATTCTTTTGTAGCAACTGTGGATATGAAAGCGCTAAATGGCTCGGCAAATGTCCTTCATGTGGTTCCTGGAATACTTTTGTGCAGGAAGTCATACATAAAGAGACTTCCCAAAAAGAGAATAACTGGAAAAACTTTCACGAAGACAAAAAAGAGATCAAAACAATTGCACTGCATGCAGTAACAACACCCGAACAAAGACGCATCATCACACCCGATGCAGAATTGAACAGGGTGCTGGGTGGAGGTATCGTTCCCGGGAGCATCACTTTGATAGCCGGCGAACCCGGCATTGGTAAATCAACCTTGTTCTTACAGATCGGATTGTTATTAAAAGACATTACCATCCTATACATCAGCGGCGAAGAGAGTGACCAGCAGATCAAAATGCGGGCAGACCGTTTAAAAATACAGAACGATCAGTTTTACCTGCTCACAGAAACATCTACACAAACCATTTTCCAGGAAATTAAAAAGCTTCGGCCACAACTCGTTATTGTTGACTCTATTCAAACCATTCAATCACCTTACATAGATTCATCACCGGGCAGCATTTCCCAGATACGTGAATCAGCCTCAGAGTTTCAACGCTTTGCCAAAGAAACCAACATACCTGTATTCCTCATTGGTCATATCACCAAAGACGGCGCCATAGCGGGTCCCAAGATATTGGAGCATATGGTAGATACCGTATTACAGTTTGAAGGAGACCGCCACTATGCATACCGCATCCTACGTACTATTAAGAACCGTTTCGGCGGAACAGCAGAGCTCGGCATTTATGAAATGTCGGGCGATGGCATGCGCGGCGTTAACAATCCCAGCGAAATACTCATTACACAAAAAGAGGACCGGCTCAGCGGCATTGCTATTGCCGCCACTATTGAAGGCATGCGTCCCTTACTCATAGAAGTACAGGCACTGGTCACCCAATCTGTTTATGGAACACCCCAGCGCACCGTATCCGGTTTCGATCTCCGCCGCATGCAACTGCTGCTGGCTGTATTGGAAAAGCGCGGAGGCTTTCATTTTGGGGTCAAAGATGTATTTCTCAACATTGCCGGTGGTCTTAAGGTAGAAGATCCCTCCATTGATCTCGCTGTCCTCTGCGCCCTGTTAAGCTCTTATGAAGATGTGCCCCTCCCCGATCTTACCTGTTTTGCCGGAGAGGTAGGATTAAGCGGTGAGATCAGAGCTGTTCATCGTATTGAACAACGCATTGCCGAAGCTGAGAAACTGGGATTTGAAAAGATCCTCGTATCACGTTACAATCAGAAAGGCCTTAACCTGCAGAAATTCAATATCGAAGTGATCAGCATGGGAAGAGTAGATGAAGTATACCAATACCTGTTTTAAAGCAGAGAACTACAAGTAACGGACTTCGCGCAAAACCATTTCACCTGTTTTACCGTAGGTTAATTACGGTCATTGCCAAAAGCGCATTGCCCGAAGCCCGTAGCTTGTATTCTATGAACATAACCGAAACTGCCAGATCGCTTTTCCACCTGTTTTTTCCCCACTGCTGCGCCGGTTGTGGCAGCGATGTTATCAGTAATGAGCAGCTACTTTGCCTGTCCTGCATAAACCGGTTACCGCTGACCAATTTTCACCTGTATGCCGATAACCCGGTGCAGCATATATTCCGGGGCAGGCTGCCCCTGGTCAACGCTACCAGCTATTTATACTTTACCAAGGATTCCCTCCTTCAGCACCTCATGCACCAGCTTAAATACAACAACAGAAAAGATATAGGGGCCTGGTTTGGCAAGCGCATCGGGGAAGTCCTCACCGCTTCCAACCGCTTTACCATGCCCGATGCCCTCCTGCCGGTTCCGCTTTTTGCCACCCGCGAAAGAAAAAGAGGCTACAACCAGGCCGAGGTATTATGTACCGGCATGGCAGCGATCATGGGAATACCCGTGTTGAAAGATGTTATTGTCCGTTCTGTCTTTACGGAATCACAAACGCGCAGGAACAGGATCGAGCGATGGCAGAATATGGAAGGTAAGTTCTCTGTGAAGGATGCAGCAGCTATTGAAGGCAGGCACTTGCTGCTGGTGGATGATATGATCACTACCGGCGCCACCCTGGAAGCCTGCGGGCAGGCATTACTGGCAGCAGCCAATGTGAGGCTGAGCGTGGCTACCATGGGAATCGCCTCCCGGTGAGCAGGAACAATTAATGGCCGGCTTATACGTTTATAGACTAGCCAATTCGTCACTTCGGATTTCGTATTCTCAAACTTCAGGTTTACTTTAGCAATTCATGAAGCAAGTACTGGTATTCATATTGATCGTTGCCGCAATGGCTACCGCCTGCAAAAAGGACTCTTTTATTACCGGTACTGCCAATCTTAGTACTTCGGCTGATACCCTTCATTTTGATACCGTATTTACAACCCTGGGATCAGTAACCCATTATTTCCGCATCTTTAACGACAACAACCAAAAGCTAAAGCTCCACAATGTATCTCTGGCAGGGGGCGCATCCTCCGTATTTAAGATCAATGTAGATGGCACTCCCGGACCGGTTGTGAACGACATCGACATCGAAGCCAACGACAGCCTCTATGTTTTTGTATCGGTAAAAATAAACCCCACCGCACAAGACCTTCCCTTTGTAATAAGGGACAGTATCCATATCCAATTCAATAACCAGGAAAAATGGGTACAACTGGAAGCCTGGGGACAAAATGCCCACTTCCTCCGTTCAACACTCATTGATGTCAACGAAACCTGGACTAACGACAAGCCCTATGTCATTTTAGGCGGCCTGCAGGTTGATACCAATACCACCCTTACCATTCAAAAAGGTTGCCGCATCTACCTCCATGCCAATGCCCCCTTTATCGTCGATGGAACCCTGCTTGTTACCGGTGAGAAATACGACAGTACCAAGGTTACTTTCAGTGGCGACCGGCTCGATGAGCCCTATCGGGATTATCCCGGCGCCTGGCCAGGTATTTATTTCCGGGGTGTAAGCAAGGACAATTACCTACAGTTTGCCGTCATTAAAAATGCCTATCAGGGTATTGTAGCCATTGGCCCATCGATCAATGCCAATCCCAAAGTTATCTTAAGCGAATCGATCATCGACAACTGCTATGATGCGGGTATACAATCTATGCAATCCGATATCAGGGCGCAGAATTGTCTCATCAGCAATTGCGGCAAGAACATGGTGCTTGCTTTAGGAGGTAACTATGATTTTAACCATTGTACTTCTGTAGCTTATTCCAATACCTTTATCCAACACAAGGAACCTGTTTTACTGGTAACCGATTTTATCCGGGATGGCAATACCGTATTAACGGCTGGTCTTACGGCCAACTTCCGCAACTGTATTTTCTGGGCCGATAACAGCATCGTGGACAATGAAGTAGTAAGCAATAAACAGGGCACCGGCTCCTTCAACCTGAGCTTTCAGAACTGCTTATGGAAAGCAAAAAGCAATCCCGGTAATGCAACAGCCAATAATGTAATAGCCAACCAGGCACCGCTTTTCGACAGCGTAGATACCCAGAAAAGATGGTACAATTTCCGGCTGAAGGACGAATCGCCCGCCATCAATAAAGGAAGCGCCACGGCACTGAGCATTGACCTGGATGGAAATCCCCGCCCCATTGGCCTTCCCGACCTTGGATGTTACGAAAAACAGTAATATGCCTCCTTTTGGTTAATTAATCGTTATCTCCCTTTGCCACCTATAAATTTTTCCGGGCGAGCAACCAATTAAGCACCATCTTTGTATTAGTTATTATCATTAAAAACTTACATCTATGATACGCCTGTTACTAGGTTCCCTGTTGCTGATTGCAGCCACCTCTATTTATGATTTTAAGGTCCCTTCCCTGGAAGGTAAAGACCCTATCAACTTTGCTAAATACAAAGGCAAGAAAATACTGATCGTAAATACTGCCTCCAAATGCGGCCTTACACCACAGTATACCGAATTGCAACAACTGTATGATAAGTACAAGGATAAACTGGTGATCGTAGGATTCCCTGCCAACAACTTTGCCAACCAGGAGCCAGGTACCGCTGCTGATATCGAAGAAGTTTGCCGTAAGAACTATGGCGTTACTTTCCCTATGGCAGAAAAAGTATCTGTAAAAGGCGAAGACATCCATCCTTTGTTCAAATACCTCACCGAAGAAGCTAAAAAACTGGGTGTGGAAGATCCCATCAAATGGAACTTTACAAAATTCCTGCTGGACGAAAAAGGCAAATTGATCGCTGTGATCCCCAGCAAGACAAAACCCATGAGTGAGGAAGTTACCAAATACCTGAATTAAGAAAGATTATACATAGTAACATCATTCATACAAGGAATGGCGGGTATTTACCCGCCATTTGCTTTGGTACCCAATCCTTTTCGTCAACATCGAAAGGATCAGACCAAAAATCGGATGAAATCTGCCACTCGCCGAATAGATTTAACGTTGTCCTGACAATTAAACAACTTTATAGCAGCAACAATCCAATACCGCTGAAAGTACCAGTCCGGTATAACTAATGAAACCAATCAGATCCAATCCCTGGGAAGAACAGCAAATATCCACAGCGGAAAACCACCCCTGAATCCAAGTATCCGTTGAACGAGACCTATCCTGGAGCGAAGACCCTCAAGACCTTTTAGCTCAAACACATTATGATAGTAGTCCGGGATATCCTGTATTAAGACCTCTGTTGAAGTCGTTTTCCCCTTGGGAAGATTTTTAAACCGCTCGCTACCCTGCGAGCGGTTTATTTTTTACGCCTATCTTCGCCGCATGTCTTTTAAGGATATTATCGGCCAGCAGGATGCCAAAGAACACCTGGTGGGAATGGTACAGCAAAACCGCCTCAGCCATGCTTTACTTTTCCTCGGAAAAGAAGGCAATGGCGCTTTACCCCTCGCCATTGCATTTGCCCAATACATTGTATGTGAAAAAGTAAGCAGGAAAAATACCTTGGCCAATAGCAGCGCCTCCCTGTTTGGCGAAGAACCGGAACAGGATGCCTCCAACCCCAATACCGGAACTACCCTCATGGATGCCTGCGGTGTATGTGCTTCCTGCCAGAAAGCCCAGCAACTCGTTCACCCCGATATCCACTTTTCCTATCCCGTCATTCCCCGTAAATCGGGCGACAAACCCGTAAGCACCGATTATATCCAGGAATGGCGGCAGTTTTTATCCGAAACGCCCTATGGCAATGCCTACGACTGGCTCCAGTTTATCGGCGCGGAGAACAAGCAGGGCAATATTACTGCCTACGAATGCAATGAGATCATCCGCAAGCTCAACCTCAAAAGCTTCGAAAGCGGCTTTAAAATACTTGTCCTCTGGATGCCGGAGTACCTGGGCAATGAGGGCAACAAATTATTGAAGCTCATTGAAGAGCCGCCTGCTGATACCTTATTTATCCTGGTAGCGGAAAATGAATCCCAGATACTGGCTACCATCCTGTCCAGGACCCAATTGGTAAAGATCCCTGCATTGGCTACCGAAGCCATTACCGAAGCCCTCATTACCAATGCCAAATGCACCCCCGAGCAGGCCAGATCCGTCGCCTCCATCGCAGCCGGTAATTACCGGGAGGCTCTCCAGCTCATTCGCCATGCCGAAGAAGACTGGCAGTCGCTCCTCCGCGACTGGCTCAACTCCATCCTCAAAAATGGTCCTGTAGCCCAGGTCAAGTGGATCGACGAGGTAAGCAAGCTGGGCCGGGAAAAGCAAAAACAGTTCCTGCTCTATTTCAACCACCTCCTGGAGCAGGCCATCCGCCTGCAGGCAATGGGCACGGAAGCCGTCCATCTCCCTGATAATGAGCGTGATTTTGCGCTTCGGCTGAATAAGATCGCCGGATTTGAACAGCAGGAAGCCATTATTGAGGAGCTGGACAAGGCAGCTTATTACATTGAGCGCAATGCCAATGCAAAAATGCTCTTCCTGGCCCTCACCATCAAACTCTACCATATTATAGCCCACAAGCAGGTGGCCCGGCTTATGTAATGTTTTACACTTAAAAACCTATATTTGTAAATCGGCCTGAGTTGTATGGATTTTGAAGGGAGTGGCTGTAGCAAGTGGATTTGTGTAACAGGAGCGTTTTACCCGGTTATCTTACTTCGCTATATTTTTTGTGTTGCATTTGCGTATTTGTCTTTTACCTGCCTGGTAATTATTTGATTACCGCTTTATGCAGGCAGACCTTAATATTATATACTGTCGTTCAAAGGGCTGTGTATGATCTTTTTATAACGCCTGCCACAAAATACCTCCCAACATTAGAGCGTTCAGCAGCCGTCAACAATTTTTTTCATTCTCAATTACTTATAGAATGGGATGTAGTTCATGTGGAACCACAGGAAAAGTGGCTGGCTGTAAAAGCAATGGAGGCTGCAGCACAGGAAGTTGTAATAGGATGAATGCCTTCGATTGGCTGATGAACCTGCCGGTAAGCGACCAGGATACAGCCTGCAAAGTAATAGAAGTAAGCTTCAACCAGGGCAGCCGGAAAGACTTCTTCCGGAATGCAACCATCCAGAATTTTGAAAAAGGCGACCTGATCGCTGTGGAAGGGATCAGTGGTTTTGATGTAGGTGAAGTGTCCCTCACCGGCGAGATCGTGCGGATCCAGATGAAGAAAAGGGGTATTGGCGAATACGATTCAGAATTAAAGAAAGTACTCCGCCGTGCCTCCGATAAAGATATTGAGATCTGGCACCAGAATAAGGCCCGCGAAAAAGAAGCCCTCATCCAAACCCGGGCCATTACCAAGCAGCTCAACCTCGACATGAAAATGAGTGAAGTGGAAATTCAGGCCGACGGCCGTAAAGCCACTTTCTTCTATATTGCCGATGACCGGGTGGATTTCCGTGAACTGATCAAGATCCTTGCACGCGAATTCAAGGTGAAGGTAGAAATGCGCCAGATAGGCGCCCGCCAGGAAGCTGCCAAAGTAGGTGGTGTAGGTAGCTGCGGCCGTGAACTTTGCTGTAGTACCTGGCTTACCGATTTCAAATCGGTCAATACTACCGCAGCCCGTTACCAAAATCTTTCTATCAATCAAAGTAAGCTCAGCGGTCAGTGCGGACGCCTGAAATGCTGTCTCAACTACGAACTGGATACCTACCTGGATGCCTTGCAGCATTTCCCCGATAATGCAGACCTGCTGCAGGTAGGCAAAGGCAATGCTACCCTCATCAAGAAGGATATCTTCAAAAACATCATGTGGTATGTGTTGCCCGATAGCAACAAGCAATACCCGGTTAGTATTGAAAGAGTACGCAAGATCAAACAACTCAATGCCCAGGGCACCATACCTGAGCAACTGGAACCGGTAGAAATTACCAGCAGTAAAGCCAGGGAAGTAGAACCGGAGTTTGTAGACCTGGTGGGCCAGATCAGCCTGCGTACCCTGGAAAGAGCTGAAAAGAAAAAGAAACACCACCATAAGGAAAACCGCCAGCAGCAAAATCGCCAGCAACAGCGGCCTCAGCAAGGTGGCGGTGGCCAGCAACAACAAAGGCCACAGCAAGGCAACCAACAACAGCGGTCTCAAAACCAACAAGGGGGCCAGCAAGGTAGCGGTCAACAAGGTGGTGGCAACCAGGGCAACCGGCAGCAAGGTGGTGGTCAGCAGGGACAAAATAGACCGCAACAGCAACAGCGGAGAGACAACCGGCAACAGCAACAGCAGCCCAAAAAAGACGACCGTCGTCCACCCAACCCGCCTCAGAAAAAGGACTAAGATTCATAACCAGAAGTCGAAACCTCTTCATACTGAATGGTGAGCCGTTTGCAAAAGCAGCTCACCATTTCGCATTATTGGGTTCATCCCACTATTCAGTAACTTCATACAACCCAGTAGAAAAATGGTATGATGCGATCAGTTATGGTGTTCCTTATATTGCTTATTATATGGCTGGTGGTAGCTCCTGGCTGCATGACCTTCCGCAAGGCAGATAAGGAAATGATCAGGCGTTTCCAGGAGAATGGCGTACAGTTGCATACCTCCACACAAAGAGTAGAAGGCAGGAACATTCACTATGCTGCTACCGGCAATGATAGCCTGCCCACCATCATATTTATACACGGCACACCCGGTAGCTGGGATGCTTTCGCGGGCTACATGCAGGATAGCTTATTGCTGGCGCATTATCGCATGATCTCCATTGACAGGCCGGGATTTGGCTACAGTGATTTTGGAAAATCCGAGCACCTCATCCGCCAGTCGGAACTGATCAGTCCCGTACTGGAGAAATTAGACAATGGCAGGCCCATGTACCTGGCGGGCCATTCACTCGGAGGTCCGCTTATCATTCAACTCGCAGCCGATAATCCTTTGCTCATACAAGCCCTGGTGATGATCTCCGGATCAGTAGATCCTGCGGAAGAAAAGCCGGAAAAATGGCGCCCCTGGCTTTTCAACACGCCTTTGAATTTACTGGTGCCCGGCGCCTTCAGGCCTTCCAATAAAGAATTGTGGTACCTGAAAAAAGACCTGGTACAATTACAACCCGAATTTGCCAGGATCAACTGCCCCGTGTTCTTTATCCATGGCGCTGCCGATACCTGGGTGCCGCCCGGCAATATAGCTTATGCCAAAAAATTACTGGTCAATGCCCCCCAGATCGATGAACTCATCATACCGGGCGCCAATCACTTCATACCCTGGACCAAATTTACCCAGATACGTGATGTACTACTCCGCGTAGACGCAGCAACCACACATCCCGGATTAAATGCGCAGCCCGTTGTACAATAAATTAACCCCGGGCACTTCCATCTAACAAAAAACTTATATACCTTCGCCACCCTGTATTAAACCTAACGGCGCTCGTCGTCCGAGATTACCCCCTTTACCCATCTCCATCCACTATCCACTCTTATGAAGCCCGTACTTTAAAATTTCATTTTTTCACCCCAATGCTTGGCATGAGAGCTTGGTTACTTATCTGTATTCGTTAGCATGGTCAATAAGGCTGCAGTCTATACCATCCGTTCACTAGTCCTTCGCATCGGTGTATGCCTGGGCCTTTTATTCATGGCTGCCCCCTCTTTTTCCCAAACCACTGCCAACTTCACCATCAGCAAAAAAGAAGGCTGCATACCGCTCAGTGGTGTCAACTTTACCGATGCCTCCACTGGCGGCACTGTCACGCGCCGCGACTGGAACCTGGGCAATGGCACCATCATCAACAATGGCGCAGCTACAGTAGGTACCAACTACCTCACAGATGGCACTTTTACAGTTACCCTCACGGTTACTTTTTCCAATGGCGATACACGTACCAAACAGGACTTTATTATGGTACATCCCAAACCAGTAGCAAAATTCAGTGCCAACGAAAGAGAAGGCTGTTCACCACATGCTGTCCAGTTTACCAGCCTGGCTACTACCAAAACCGGCACGGTCACCAACTGGTTATGGGACTTCGGGGCCGGCGGCAGCAGTCAGCCCAATCCCGCCTTTACCTATAATGTAAACGGCAATTACAATGTTTCCCTGATCGTTACCAATAGCTGGGGATGCGAAAGCGAAGCAGCTATTGAACCCCAATACATCAAAGTATATCCAAAGGTGAATGCCGCTTTCACCATTCCCAATAACAGCAGTTGCGATATCCCTTTTACCACCTCTTTTGTCAATGGAACTACCGGGGGCGGCACCATTACCTATCTCTGGGATTTTGGCGATGGACAAACCTCCACCGATCCCAATCCCAGTCACACCTACACGGCTACCGGCGCTTATACCGTAACCCTCACGGCCAGGAACGGCACCAATTGCGTGAGCACCTTTTCAAGGTCGGGGAGTAACGGGATACTGGCAGGCAAACCAACACCATCCATCACAGCACCTGTAAACGTATGCGCCAATACAGCTGCCAGTTTCACAGGAGGCGTTACCCCGGCGGCTTTTCTCTACACCGTCAAATGGCTGTTTCCCGACAACGGCGCTGTCCAGTATGGCCAAAACACTTCGCATACCTTTACCACGCCCGGCACTTATGAAATAACCATGGTGGCCTTCAACGCTGCAGGCTGCAACGACACCGCCCTGCACACGATTACCGTAGGACCTGGACCCAAACCCAACTTTACAGTCGACAGGGCCATTGGCTGCGATACACCATTCGTTGCCCGGTTTACCAATACCAGCCTGCCAGCAACAGGGCTCACCTGGGACTGGAACTTTGGCGATGGCTCACCACACTCCAGTTTAACAGATCCAGTGCACATTTATAAGCTACCGGGCTATTACACCATTACCCTCACCGCTACCGATCCCCTTACCGGCTGCACTGCTGTGATGCAAAAAAGAGATACCATCCGCATTGTAAAGCCTGTTGTTGATTTCACTTACACACCACCCGATGGCTGCAGGCCACTTCCCGTAAAAGCAACGGCACGCCTGACCAATATAGTAGACCCCGTAGTGAGCTATGTATGGGACTTTGGTGATGGGCCGCCGGTGGTTACCACGGTCGACAATGCCACCCATACCTACACAGTAGCCGGGAGCTACAATATCAAACTGAAGATCATTACTCAGCAGGGATGTACGGACAGTTCCATCGCCAGGCCAGTTAGTGTTGCCGACCTCTGTGATGATGACGGCTCCGGGGGTGGAGACGGCGGCGGGGGTGCAGGTTTTGTGATGGGCAAAACCTGCGACGAGAAATACATCATTACGTTTACCGATACCGTCAGCAATTCCCAAACGCTGAGCTGGGACTTTGGCGATGGATCGCCCCTGTACACTACCTCACCGGTAAGCCCCGTCACACATACCTTTCCCACTACAGCCAAAAAGTATGTGGTGATCGTTACCAGGCGCAATACAGTAACGAATGTCACCTCCTCAGCGCAGGTACGGGTAGTGATCATTGATGAAAAGGCAAACTTCGTACCCTCCATTACCGATATCTGCCGTAATAAAACAATCAACTTTGCTACCATCGGTATCGACTCTTCCAACATCAACAAATACACCTGGGATTATGGCGATGGCACCCCACGCTATACCATCAACAACAGGGCCTATTTCCTCAACTACGGCAAATACCTAAATGGCAATACCTCCCACACCTACACGGATGCAGGAACCTATTATGTCAAGTTGATCATCGAGGATAAGCTGGGCTGTCTCGACTCCTTCCAGTATGCCATTCCTGTGGTGGTAAAAGGGCCCGTATCAGGCTTCGAAGGAACTCCGCTCACCACCTGTGAGAAAGAACTCATTACTGTTTTCAAGGATACTTCTATTCAGAATGGCGCTACGCCCATTGTTGAATGGACCTGGAATTTTGGCGATGGTACACCCGCCTATACCACTACCCGGGATACAGCCATCAGTCATACCTATACCAACAACAGTTATTACCGTAGCTGGCATGTTACCCTCAATATCAAAGATGCGGCCGGCTGCGAGGCGCAAGCCATCACCTATAACTATGTCAAAAGCTATCGGCCGCAGGCGTCGATCTTTAGCTATGATACCCTCAAATGCGGCAGCACCAACGTATTCCTGTACAACCAGTCCTCTGCTTATAACGCTACCTATACCTGGTGTTTTGGCGATGGCACATCCGCCAACAGCTACCATGCATCCCATACCTACAGCACCAATGGCGAGTATGATATTAAACTGGTGGTAAAAGATGAAAATGGCTGTGCCGACAGTGTGACCACGGCTGCTTACATCAAACTGGTAAAACCCAAGGCCAATTTTATAGTAGGCGATACCAGCAAGTGCGCGCCCATAGCCATCAATTTCTATGATAGTTCCACCTATGCCAATAAGTATGTATGGGATTTTGGCGATGGTGGTACAGGCTCTACCGACAAAGACCCTGCTCCCCATATCTATGCGGTGCCCGGGTTCTATCCCGTCAAGATCATCATCACCGGTGTAAGCGGCTGTGTGGATTCCATCACAAAGATCATTCGAGTAAAAGGGCCTATTGGCCGCTTATCTGTGGGGCCGGCTATTGGCTGTACACCCTACACCCTGCCCATGCGTGTAACGGGCAGCAATATCAGCTCCTATGCCTGGGATTACGGCGATGGTACGCCTGTGCAGGCCTCCCAGAACGATGTGGTCAACCATATCTATCCCCTGGCAGGCAAGTTTCTGCCCAATGTGATCTTAACAAGCCCCGAAGGCTGTCCCTATACCTTGAAAGCGACAGATACCATTATTGTTGATTCCGCACGTGCACGTTTCTCCATCAACAGGCCATTGCGCTGCCTCACCGACAGAACGATCCAGTTCACCAACTTGTCCGAAGCTGCCTTTGGCGCCGTATCCTGGAAATGGTTGTTTGGCGACAACCAAACCTCTACCGCCCAAAACCCTGCGCACACGTATCGCACGGATGGCGACTACGAAGTAGCGCTCATCGTGCAAAGCCGCTATGGATGTATAGATACCCTCACCCAGGCAAAAGCTGTAAGTATCCGCCAGCAACCCGCTGCGCTTTTCAAGGCAGATAGTATTTACTGTAGTCCCGGTATCAAAACATTTACCAACCAGGTACGCAGTGTAGACCCCATCGATCATGTGGCCTGGTATGTAGATGGCGCCTTCGCCGGCAATACCGCCAGCCTCATCCATCCCCTCACAGCGGGCACCCACACCATTGCATTGGCAGCTACCACCATCAATGGTTGTGTCGATTCTGCTGCCCACCGCATACGGGCCGATTCGCTGGTAGCTGCTTATACTATTGACAAAGGTATCCGCTGTGGTGACGACAGGACCATTCCTTTCAACAACCGGTCTACCGCCTTCTTTGGCACGGCTGCCTGGAAATGGGACCTGGGTGATAACACGATATCGGCAGATGCAGATCCCGTGCACACCTATGCAACACCCGGCTCTTACAATACTTCTCTCATCCTGTACGGCAATACCGGCTGCAATGATACCGTAAGCCTGGCCCAACCGGTGAAGATCTATACCAAACCTGTTTTTAATATCGTGGGCGAGGTAGAAAAATGTGCACAGACCACCCTTGACTATACTGCCAATATCCAATCAGAGGACAGCATTAGTCAATATACCTGGAAACTCAACAACAGCAGCATCAGCTACAACGATAGTGTGACCTACTATTTTGCCAATGCAGGCGATTATAACCTGGCATTTACGGTCCATACAAAATATGGGTGTGAAGAAACAGCCGACACCTCCATCACCATCCGCCCGCTTCCAGTGCCCGGGGCCTCTCCACAGGATACTACTGTCTGCATAGGAAGCCCTGTTCCTTTACATACCACCGATGGCACACAATTCAGCTGGTGGCCACAAACCAATTTACAGCAGCCCAATACTGCCGGCCCCGTAGCTACGGCGTTGACCAATGTGCGTTATTATGTACAAGTCATCAATCGCTTTGGTTGCATACAACGGGATAGTGTTATGATCCATGTAGACCAAAAGGTAAACCTGCAGCACAGTGATGATGCTATTATTTGCCGGGGGCAGCGCACACGCCTTTCCGCCAATGGTAATGCACAACAATTTGCCTGGACGCCGGTCACCGGTCTCAATGATCCCTTTATTGCCTCGCCCTGGGCGTCACCCTTGCAAACGACTACTTACCAGGTAGTGGGTTTCAGCACCAATACCTGTCCCAATGATACGGGTGCCGTTACTGTCACCGTGGGCAGCATCCCCACTGTTGATCTTGGGCCCGATCTTAGGATAGACGCAGGGCTGCCTATCGACTTCAAGCCAATCGTCAGCAATGATGTGATCAGCTATCTCTGGCAGCCTGCCACCGGTCTCAGCTGCAATGCCTGTAGCGGCCCCCGCCTCATTGCCGATAAAGATGCCAGCTATCGCCTCACCGTGCGTACCCAATACAATTGTGAAGCATCCGATGAGATCCGCATTACTGTCACCTGTGGCAAGGGAGCGGTATATATTCCAAATGCTTTTACGCCCAATGGCGACGGTGCCAATGATGTTTTCTTTATTAAAGGATATGGCATCCAAAAAGTAAAAAGCCTCCGCATCTTCAATCGCTGGGGGCAGATCGTATTCAGCAGGGAAAACAGTTCACCCAATGATAAAAACGCCGGCTGGGATGGCAGGTTCAAAGGACAGCCAGCCGCTTCAGGCGCTTACGTATATGTAGCAGAAGTGGTGTGCAACGAAGGCAAGGCCCTTCCCCTGAAAGGGACCGTCATGCTGCTGAAATAACCGCTCCGGAGCCCCTTAAGGATTTGCCGTTTTTGCCCCAGAGGGGCTACCGCTTTGTAGAAAAAAACGTCAAAAGTGTCTTCAGCCCCGTAGGGGCTGCCCTTCAGCTTTCAGCGGGACACCTGCTTTCAAAAAAGGTTTGTTAAATACTGGCAATCAACCCCTCCGAAGTCAGGAACCTGCCCTTGCAACTTGCTTCTTCGTTTGTTTTGACTTAAATTTGTATCTTGATCAAATAAAACAGAACAACTATGGCCCTATTCAAATCCGGTAATCCGGCATTAAGTGAAAAGATCTTCGATAAAGCCATTGGCACACAGCACACCGATGTAATGTCTGTGCGTGGCACCCTTAACAAATTTGGTATCCTTTTCTTACTCGTTATGGCAACTGCCGGCCTCGCCTGGAAAATGGCTGCCTCCGGCGTAAATGTCATGCCTTATATGATAGGGTCTGCCATAGTCGGATTTATCCTGGCTTTGGTGACCATCTTTAAACCACAGTGGGCGGGCTATACAGCTCCGCTGTATGCCCTGGCAGAAGGATTCTTTTTAGGCACGATCTCTTCTTATTACAATTTCGCATTTGCTAAACTTGCGCCTAATATTATTATGCAGGCTGTAGGCCTCACCTTTGGTGTGGTACTGGCTATGTTTGCACTGTATTATTTCCGGGTAATACAGGCTACCGAAAGGTTCAAATCCATAGTGATAACAGCTACAGTGGGTATTGGTATCTTTTACCTGATAGCAATCGTACTGAGACTTTTTGGTATCAGTATCCCTTTCATTCATGAAGGCAGCACCATCGGCATTATCTTCTCGCTGGTAGTAGTAGGTATTGCCGCCCTCAACCTCATCCTTGATTTCGACATGATCGAACAAGGTGCTCAACGCGGTGCTCCCAAATTCATGGAATGGTATGGCGCCTTTGGATTGCTCGTAACCATTGTTTGGTTGTACCTCGAGATCCTGCGCCTGCTGGCTAAACTGTCGGACAGAAGGTAATAAAATATACTTCGTATATAAAAAAAGCGGGAGGTAATACCTTCCGCTTTTTAATTTTATGTTCTCTTACTGACTACCGGTATTAAAAACGTTCTTCTACCAGCTCCTTATTGATCCAGGCGCCTGCTTTATTGCCGGCCGCCGCTGCTGCAGCTACCGAACGCATCATGCTCGAATTATCACCTGCTACGTATACGCCCGGCACATTTGTTTTCCCAAACTCATCTGCCTGCAGAAAACCCTGCTCCGTGCGCGTACACCCCAATGCTTCAGGGATATCGCAATGTTGCCGAAAAGCCGGCTTGTGAAACATTGCATCTACTTCCAGCACCGATCCATCAGCCAGGCGAATGGCAGTTATATAACCATCGTTATGTACCAACTCCTGAAGGGGTGTTTCAATAATAGGGATATTATGTTGTTGTAATTTATCCGTTAATGCTGCCCCCAGCGTAGAGGAGCCATTGGTCAATAAGACCAGGTTCTGACTCCACTGGTGTAAGAGCCGCACATATTCAAAAGCCATCTCTCCATTGGCTAATACGGCCAGCTTATTTCCCTTTACTTCATACCCGTGACAATAGGGGCAATGCAGTACAGAAATGCCCCAGCAGGCAGCAAAGCCAGGCAGGTTGGGCATAATGTCCGCTATGCCGGTGGCAAATAATAATTTCGAAGCTGTATACTGCTCTCCCGATGCCGCCTTGATAGTAAAATGATCTCCGTTGCGCTGTGCCTCTGTCACCTTTCCCTGGATAAATTGCACAGTGGGATAGGCCAGCACCTGTTTCAACGCAAGCTGGGCAATAGCTCCGGGCTTCTCACCATCCTGGGTGATGAAATTATGGGAGTGGGGCGTTTGCCGGTTGCAGGGCAAACCGCTGTCCACTATTAACACCCTGCGCAATGACCTGCCAAGGGTCATGGCAGCAGCCAGGCCGGCATAGCTTCCGCCAACAATGATCACATCAAATAATCCTTTGGGAATGGTACTTGTTGTCTCCATAAGACCAAAGGTAAGTATTTATTACTATTTGCAACTATATTGCATTATTGTTATCCTGTTCAGTATTCACCCTCCACGCAAGTCCAGGTTACTTACTCACCCACCCCAGCCAATCATCATCCCTTATCGTTACTGACTCACTCTGGCCTCCTTATTCCCCAATAAATATTAGCTTTAAATCATACAGCGTGACCAAGCTTAGTGCTGCCTGTAACAATGTGAGAAATTTATGATGAGAAGACTATTACTAATTGCTTTACTTATACCGCTTCTTTCTATCCCTGCCCATGCCAGGCAAATAGAGGATAATAAACTGGTGCAATTAAAAGCACAACTGCCCTTTACTACCGGAACATCCAAAGTTGATTGCCTGAATATGATTGCGGCGCGGTATGTTCATAGCTACACCATTAAAGCCGATTCTGCCATTGTTTATACCAGCCAGGCAGTTTATGAAGCACAAAGGATGGGTTATCAAAAAGGCCTTTGTTTTGCTGCCAGCCTGCATGCCAACACTTTCCTGCAGCTCTCAAAGCCCAAAGAAGGGCTGCCCTGGTACCGGCTTTCCACCCAACTGGCAACAGAAATAAAAAACGACACCATGGCTGCCTTTGGTTACAGGGGTATCGGTCAGGCCCTCTGGTATGAAGGCAATTTCCAACAGGCCATAGATACTATCACCTTGTCCATTCAATACTTCAGAAAGCTCAACATGGAAAGGCAAATTTTAGACGCCATCATGACGATCAGTACCATCTACGGCAACCAGGGCAATTATGAAAAGGCCTTTGAAGGCGCACAGCAAGCCCTGGTGTTAAGTGAAGAACTGAATGATGTAGCCAACAAAGTTTTATCACTCACAGAAATAGGCAAGTCTTACAGGAATATCGGCGATTATACCAGCGCATTGGAATATTATAAAAAAGCCAATGACTGCCATCCTGGAAAAAGCTATTGGTGCAACAGGCACCTGATGCAGTCGATGGGAGACCTCTATTGCAATCTGCAAAAATTTGATTCGGCCAGGGACTTTTACCAGCAAAGTTTTAATGGCAACCCTGGTAGCAAATCGACGCAGCTACGGTTAGCCGAATACTACCTGCTCCGTCAGCAATATGATTCTGCACATACACTGTTTACCTATTTATACGATACCTTAAAGCCAGGAGGTGAAAAACATTTATTCCTGTACTCCATATTGGGTTTAGGCAAAGTATACCTTATCAAAAAAGACTTTGCAAAAGCAAAGCAATACGCCCTGGAAGCATTGGCATTGGCACAGGAAAAGAATGCGAGGCTCAATATCCGCAATGCCTATGAGCTGCTGGCCAATATTTATGAAGGATTACGCCAACCAGCGCTCGCTTATAGCTACTACAAGCAATACGTTCAAATGAAAGAGGCCGTATTGAACGATCAGCTAAAAGGAAAACTCTTTGAATTCCGGCGCATCGCAGAAGACGATAAGCGGGTAGCCCAGATAAAACTCCTGGAACAGGAAAAGCTCATTACGCAGGAAAAACTCAGGGGTAACCAGCTATTAAGAAATATCCTGATGGGAGGCCTCCTGCTACTGGCAGTCCTGAGCCTTGCGTTATTAGGCAATATCTCCCTGAAACGTAAAAATGAAAAGCTGCGCAATGAAAGGATACAGAAAGACCTGGAACACCGTACCACTGAACTTGAAATGCAGGCCCTGCGGGCGCAAATGAACCCTCATTTTATTTTTAACTGCCTTAGCTCCATCAATCGTTTTATCCTTAAAAACGAGCCCGACAAAGCCTCTGATTACCTTACCCGCTTTTCCAGGCTTATTCGCCTCGTACTCATCAATTCTCAAAAGCCGCTCATAGTACTGGAAGATGAGATCGAAATGCTGCGTCTCTACCTGGAAATGGAACAGCTCCGTTTCAAAAACAGTTTCGATTATAGCATTATCTATAACAATGATATAGAGCCATCCAACATATTACTTCCACCTTTACTACTCCAGCCCTTCTGTGAAAATGCTATCTGGCATGGATTAATGCACAAAGAAGGCCATGGCCAGCTATCGGTAGCTTTTAGTATGCGGAATAATATTCTAAATTGCATTATTACAGACAATGGGATCGGGCGGGCCCGTGCTGCGGAGATCAAAAGCAAATCGGCCGAGAAAATAAAATCCTTAGGCATTAAACTAACGGCAGACCGCCTGGCGCTCTTTAATGAAGACAGGTCTGTGCAACATTTTTATAGAATAGAAGACATTACCGACGAACTGGGCAATACTACCGGCACCCAGGTCACGGTAGAGATCAGGTACAAGGAATTCCTGCAGGAAACAGTTTGATAAAACGATCATGATCAAAGCCATCATAGTAGACGATGAACCCTATTGTTGTGAGGTGCTCAGCACTTTGCTGGAAAGGCATGTACCCGAGGTAACGGTTGAAGCGGTATGCCATTCGGCTGCAGAGGCGATCACAGCCATTACAACCCATCCTGTTCAACTGGTCTTCCTGGATATTGAAATGCCCCATATGAATGGCTTCCAGCTGCTGGAGCGGCTGCCTGGCGTTGATTTCGACCTGATATTCACCACCAGCTACGATCAGTATGCACTCAAAGCCATCAAGTTCAGCGCCCTGGATTACTTATTGAAGCCTATTGACCGTACGGAACTGCAGGCAGCGGTAAGAAAGGCTCTCCAGCGTTTACAACGGCCCTTACCACAGCAGCTGCAGATCCTGTTACAAAAACTACATCAGCCATCCCAGCAGGTCAACCAGATAGCCCTGCCTACTATGGAAGGACTGCAACTCGTACCCCTTGACGCTATTATCAGTTGTGCCTCCAGCAGCAACTACACCATTATTTCACTAAAAGACAAACTTAAGATCACCGTTTCCCGTACACTTAAAGAGGTGGAAGAAATGCTGGAAGACTTTATGTTCATGCGGGTGCATCACTCTTTTCTTGTTAACCTCAATGAGATCCGCAAGTATATCAAAGGTGAAGGTGGAAATCTTATCATGAGTGATGGATCATCAGTAGATGTTTCGCGTAGTAAGAAAGATCAACTGTTAAAAAAATTACAACCCAGGAAGTATTGATGGTTCGCCGGGAGCCCTGATTGCTCAGTCCATTCCATAAATCATTCAATCTTGCTGGATTTTACAATAAAGCGCCATAGCTTCAGTTATAATTCCATATACAAATCAGGCAGCATGTTTAAAAAAGAAAGACAAGCCTATATTTTAAAACAGATCACCGACCACCAAAAAGTGATCTCTGCCGATATTTCTCAAAAGATGAATGTGTCGGAGGATACGATACGTCGTGATCTACAGGAATTGGCCAATAAAGGCAAACTTATTAAAGTACACGGTGGCGCCTTATCGCTCGACTATACGGAAGAACATATCCAGCTGCCTCCCAAGGAGAAAACACTGCCTGATCAGGATAGCACGCTTCCTGAAACGATCATTGCAGAGAAAGCAGCCCGCCTTATCCACAGGGGCATGTTTGTGATGACCAGCGGCGGCAGCACTACCAGCCAGCTCGCACGTACACTTCCCGAAGAGCTCAAAGCCACTTTTATTTCAGGCAGCATTCAGGCCATTGTAGAATTTACCCGTCACCCTTCGATAGAGGTGATCATTATTGGTGATAAGGTCTCCAAAAATGGCAAGCTCACCGTGGGCAGTGAGGCCATTGCTAAAATAAAGCAGATAAAAGCCGATGTATGCCTCCTGGATATACCAGCCATTGATACCCAAACGGGCGTCAGCGAAATTGATTGGGAAATAGCACAGATCAAGAAAGCCATGATCGAAAGCTCGCAGAAGGTCATTGGCTTATGCAAGGCGGATAGGATCAATATGGTAAAGCCTGTACAACTTTGCGCGCTCACCCAACTTCACGGCCTTATTACAGAACTGGACCCAATCCATGAATTATTGAACCCCTACCGGGCTGCCGGCATAGAGATCATATGATGCAACCTGTTAATAAAGCTGTGGTACAAATCGTATTTGTCATCCCGCCCAGGGTACACCTGCTTGATATTACCGGACCCGCTCATATCTTCTACGAAGCATTGAGTTATGATGCACCCGTAAAGCTGCATTTCACCAATATACAGGCACATGAAAAGAGCATAGAAAGCAGCAGCCACCTTTCGCTATCCGAACTTGTCGACTTCAATAGCCTGGTCTTACATAAAGGCGATATTGTATTTGTTCCCGGGCTTGAAGCATCCTTATTACTGGATGAACATTTTCTGCAGGTCTCCTCCCGGCCTATCCAGCATTGGATGACACAACAACACGAAAATGGGGTCATTATTTGTTCCGTTTGCACCGGCGCCTTCCTGCTGGCCCAGGCCGGACTGCTCAACCAGCAACCCTGTACCACGCACTGGAAGTACATAGAGCGGTTCACACTGCGCTACCCACAGGTACAGGTACAGCAAAACCGGCTGTTTGTACAATCGGGCAATTTGTACACCAGTGCAGGCGTGGCTTCTGGCATAGACCTATCGCTATTCCTGTTGGAACAGCTGTTCGGCACCAGCTTTGCTGCACAGATCGCCAAAGAAGTGGTGGTATATATGCGCCGGACAACCGCTGATCCCCAGCTCAGCGCCTTTCTGCAATACCGCAATCACCTGGAAGACCGTATCCACCAGGCGCAGGACATACTCGCTCAATCGCTGGATAAAAAGACCAATATCGAACAACTGGCGCAACAGGTGCACATGAGTGGCCGTAACCTCACACGCCTGTTCCGGAAAACAACCAATATCTCCATCAGTCAATACATTGACCTCCTTCGTAAAGAACGCGCTCAGCAGTTATTGCGTGAAGGCCATACCATGCAATCAATAGCTGCCCTCTGCGGCCTTAAAAGCACCAACCAGTTGCGTCAGCTCCTCAAAAAATAAAGTCCCCTTATCAGCCGCCCTCAACTCCTGACCTCACCCGCAATCAGGTCAATCCACTGTATTCGCTCGCAGCTCGTAGCTCACGGCTCGCAGCTTAATTGTCCCGATACTGCGCTACCCTGTCCCGGTTTACTTCCTCTCTGGCAGGTACTTTTGTAAAAAGTATAGCCATGAAACAATCCCTCCTGCATTACCTTTTTCTCTTCCTCCTGTTGTTAGCACGTACACCATTAGCAGCGCAGCAGGCCAAAGCCTGGTACTGCCCGCCCTGCGACAATTCCTGTGACAGCCTCTCCTTTACAGCAGCCGGTAAATGCCCTCATTGCGGCATGACATTGATACAGCAAACAACAGAAGAACATCGTCAACATATGAAAGCCAAAAAGACAACCATTGCCTTCTACCTGCAGAATGGCGTTGAAGTACTGGACTTTGCAGGCCCCATGGAAGTATTTTCCTATGCAAAGTTTGAAGTATTCACGGTTTCCAAAACAAGAACCCCGATCATTTCACAAGGTATCCTGAAGATCATTCCCGATTACAGTATTGAGGATGCACCAAAAGCGGACATCATTGCCTTTTTTGGCGGGAATGCCGGCAATGCGACAAACGATCCCCAGGTGATTGAATGGTTGAAGCGTCAACCCACTCCCGACTATTATTTCTCTGTGTGCACAGGGGCCTTTATCCTGGGAAAAGCAGGCATACTGGACAACCTCACCGTTACTACTTTCCATGAAAGTATTGCCAACCTGCAAAAGGCGGTGCCTTCTGCGAAAGTGCTGTCCAATGTCCGCTTTGTTGATAATGGTA
The DNA here is from genome assembly GCF_003555545.1 of Paraflavitalea soli. Classification (GTDB taxonomy): domain Bacteria; phylum Bacteroidota; class Bacteroidia; order Chitinophagales; family Chitinophagaceae; genus Paraflavitalea; species Paraflavitalea soli. Next base: position 5,588,450 of record NZ_CP032157.1, read on the forward strand.
AAGTGATCACCACAGCAGGCATTTCTGCGGGTATTGACGGCGCCCTGCACCTGGTGGCCAAGCTACGCGGACTGGAAACGGCCCGCAGTGTAGCCACCTATATGGAGTATGACAAATGGGTACCCGATCAGGGCCTCGTCATCAAAAAATAAGCATAAAAAAGACCTTACTGGCTGGTAAGGTCTTTTTTATTAATCCCGGTTCGGACAATTATCCCTTCAACATGATCTCTTTGATATGTTGCACGCAGGTTAAATGCTCTGCCCGAAGTCCATCATGCCAGGCAAGCCCCATCTGCTTCAGGTCAAAATGCCTGAGCACTGTACCCACATTAATGGTGTTGCCTTTTTCATCCTGTGGGTAACCGATAATATAAATAGAATCCGCCAGTTCAACCGCCAGTTCAATATCATGGGTACTGAACAGGATCGTATTCAGTTCATGACTTTGGCTGATGAGCTCAAAGGACTTCTTTACATTGATAATGTTGCCCACATCCAATCCGGAGAAAGGCTCATCCAGCACCATATAATAGCCCGAACTCAACAGCTGCTCCAGGATGGCGGTACGCTGCCGCTGGCCACCGGAAAGGAAATTAGGATACTGGTCCTTGTTCTTTTCCAGTCCCCATTCCTGCAGGTAATGCATGATCTTCTCGTCTTTCTCTGCTTTCGTCAAGGTGGTATTGCGCAACGCAAACCACAAGGCCTGGTATACGGTTTTATGGCGAAACAGGGTATACTTCTGGTTCACAAAACCTACATCGCCCTCCTGTACCAGCTTGGCTGGTTGCTGGCCATTGGCAGCAGGCTTTGAATAATCAGGGATCAGTATGCGTCCTGAGGTAGGTTTTTCCAATCCGGTCAAAGCCCGGAATAAGGTGGATTTACCACGGCCTGAACGGCCCAGCACAGCAATAACCTGACCTTGTGATTTCCCCGCACGTACGGTATCCTTTTCAACGATGTTCACATTTTGAAGGATCACCTTTTCGCCATAGGCCACCGTGAGGTTCTCCACATGGAGGATGGTATCTTTTTGTTCGTATGCGATAGCCATAGCTTATCAGAAGGTTGAATATTTGAAGAATGATTTCCTGGCTACATGCAATACTTTGTCAAGCAGCAGGCCCACCAGCAGGATCACCAGTTGCAACGCCACTATACGTCCATGGTTCATGAACTTATCGCTGTTCTTGATCAATACACCCAGGCCGCCGGCCGCCACCAGGATAGATTCTACTGTTACCAGCATCATCCAGGTAATGGCCAGGTTTTGTCGCAGCACATCGACCACATAATCCATCCGTCCTTTGATCACCACTTCCCACAGTACTTCCCAACGGCTGCACTTGAGGGAGCGGGCATGATCAATTTCTTCTGTCGGAATATCTTTCAACACGGCCAGTAGCGAGGTGATGAAGTACAAACTCATGAACACAAACAATACACTGATCTGCATGGTGCGGGCATCTTTTACCAGGATGGCCAGGTAAAAAGTAATACCCGTGAGCGGCAGGTAGCGCAGCTTGCTGAATGTTTGCGCCAGGGGTTTCAGGGCTGGCAGTGGCGACAGGTATACGATCACCAGCGATACCACGATGGACAACAAGGTGGCCTGCAGGCAAAGTGCCAGTGAACTGGCCACATGCACTACCAGTCCTTCCTGGTACAGCGAGCTGAAGCCTTCCCATACCTGGCCCGGAGTGGGGAACAAATGCTTGGCGCCGGCAGAAGACAAAAACCAATAACCCAATACCAGCACCAGCCATATGCCACCAATAAGTAACCCTTGCCTTTGATTGACGGTCTCAAAAGGCCTGAACCATTTCTTTAGTTCCATCAATTGATTATTTAAGAAGACTAATAACTACACGTCTGTTCTTCGCCTTGCCTGCAGCAGTACTATTGTCTGCGGCGGGCTCGTCCTGGCCTTTTCCATCTATTTTCTGGAAACGGGTAGCAGGTATGCCTTTTTGAATGAGGTAATTTTTTACTGCTTCCGCCCGGGCAGTAGACAAAGAATAGTTACCATCCTGTGTACCGGTATTATCGGTGTGACCTACCAGTTCCAGTTTGGAATCCTCTGCCTGTACCAGCAGGTTATAGATCTGCTCCAGCACATCCTTTGCTTCAGGACGGATGGTAGCACGGCCCGGATCGAAGTTGATGCGCCATTCGCCGGAAGCCATCACGCTGGTGGCCTTCTTGGAATAGTCTGTAGTATAGGTAGCACCCGCATCAATATCTTTCACTTCCTTCAGGAAGGATAAATTCACTGCTTCTTCGTAAGGCACAATACGCTTTACATTCTGATTAAAGCCCGCCGGGTTCAGATCCTTCAGGTAACGTGATACCTGGTCATATACGGCCTTATAACGATTCACGCCATCGGTAATACCATAATACTGGTTGGCATCGGCCAGGTTAAATACCCTGGACCCACCCATATTATAAGAGATGCCACCTTTTTCGCCTTGCTGACCTTTGAACATGTTGTACCAATACTCAGGCGTCTCCATATTAAACGACTTCGTCGTTGTTTCAGAAGCTCTTTTCTTCCAGGTCTCGTATTGCTTCATTTGGTTAGAAGCAGCATAGGAAGATTTAAGAATATTGCTCACGATGTCTTTGTTGGCTTCTGCCCACTGGCGTACAAAAATGATGGAAGTAGCCATCTGGTTGTTAAACTCCTTGGTAGATACTACATCGGTAAAACCAGTCAAGGCGTCAAAAACCATTTTATCACCAGGTGTCCAGGTAGCGCAACCATCTACTTTTTTGTCGATGGTCTTGCCGGTCAGTTTGCCTGCCTTTACTTCTTTCAGCGGCACGGTCCACTTCTGTGTTTGGGATTTGATCAGTTCTTTGGCTGATTCAATATAATCATCATTGGCGGAAGCCAGGAAGTTTACCGCTTCTGCATCATAGGTAGCAGGATCGGGATTGATCTTAATACCATTGGCAGAGGCATAGTTTACTGCCGTAACCCAGTCACCATCACCAATCACAGCGGATACCAATGCACCCTTCATGGATTGGGGATTCATTTTCCAGCTGGGTGGTCCGATGAGCTTGTCCTCACCATAGCTTAAACCAACAGCGCCCACCACCTGTAATTGGTATTTACCAGCACCATATTTATCATCGAGGGCCTGCTGGGCAGAGCTGATATAAAAAGGAACGCCATCACCCATGATGATGATACCGGCAGCACCTTCTTTGGGGAAAGAATTTCCTTTGTCCAGTTCTTCTATAAACTTCATCTGCAGGTTACGCAGTTCAGTCAACCAGTCCTGGCGAATGATCTCCAGGTTCACACCATTCTTTTCCATGATAGAACCTTTGGTTGTTTTAGGTCCACCATTGGATACGATTATTCCTGACTGGGCATTCCAGGCATATCCCGCTATGCGCACCAGGGGCTTGGAAGCCACCTCGGTTGAAGCTTCATCGCCTGGCACAGGCAATTCTGCTGAAGTAGTTACATTGTTTACATCCTTATCGGATACTTCTAATTTGTCAACCTTTTTGGATTCATCGACCCGCAAACCCGGAGAGAGGAAATAAACACTTCCGCCCACCACAGCAGCAATCGCTACGGTTATAAGGGTTTTAGAAAAAAAGGTGAGATTTGACCATTTCATGTTCTGTATGATTTATTAAAGGGTTTAATTGAATATATCTCCGAATCCTTTGCTCTCCTGCTTGTCTTCCTGTGTAAGCTGGTAATTCGGATTGCTGTACTTCTTGGATTCAGGGATATCGTAATTATCCGTCTTGATCTGATCAGACAATTTGTCCAGCTTGGTATACAGCTCATCGCTGTCCAAAGAATATTGACTGGTCAGTGAATCGAGGTCCAGCAGGTTTTCACGGGTGCTGGCCAGGTCAAGCGCAATGGTATCGGTTACTACATCCAATGCGTATTCCAGTTCCCACCCTTTGGTAAACAACATCGCGCTCTTGGCTTGTTCGGTAGCACTACGTGCCGCCTGTGCAAAAGCATACTCCTTTTTCAGCATATCGATACTCACTTCAAAATCGGCGATCTTGATCTCCATGGCAGTATCTACCATATTGAGTTTCCGGTCCAGCTTTCCGATCACGTGGGCACGGCTGCCGTACTTGCGTACCAGGCTGGTGCTCTGGTTCAACATATGACTTACCCGTTGTCCTTCACTCAGGGTTTTCATAATGTTGGTCTGCAGGTCTACATAGGCATCTGAGTCCTTGGCAGCTTCACCAATCCTTTGCTCAATTTCTTTCATCTTGTTCTTGGTAGCCTCGGCCCTTGCCTGCAATACCAATACTTTTTCCTGGTAGTCCTTCGCTTCCTTCTCGGCCTTGATGGACTCGGACTCCATATTCGACTTGATCGCTTTGATCTTCGCTTTTGCTTCTTTGAACTGTACACGGTTCTGGATCATCTTCTCTTTTTGTTCTTCCAGTTCGCCAAATGGATCATACCGGATCAACATTTTATGCATCGACCTTGCCAGCTTCTTCATGCCTTTGATGATCACAGGCAGCATGATAAAAAAAGCGATCACCAGTACAGCTGCGGCAATGGCACCCATCACCTGGCCTATCCAGGTAAACACGATGGGCAAAATGAATTGATACAATCCCCAGGCAATGGTGCCCAGTAATACCAGTCCTACCACCCAGGCAATACCTTTTTCTCCCTTTCTCCAATTCTTGGGATTAAAAGTGATCTGGCTTTTTTCGAAGTGTTTGAGGATAGGTAACTCAAGCACCTTGGTTGATTCTGACGACATCTTTATTGGTTTGATAGGTTATGCCTTAATGTATTTGAATATCCCTTCTTTGATCGTATTCAGTTTGGCAATACTCGCCTGGCGGGCGGTATCGTTGGCGATCAATTTATCCCGCACGGCTTTCTCCTGCGGAGCAAAGCCCTCATCGATCTTCGACAAGGTGTTTCTTTTTGTATTCACTTCTGCTTCCAGCTGCTGCAATTCAGCTTTCAGTTGTGATATGCGTGCGGAGCCGCGGTCTATTTCACCCTGTAGCTGCCCTTTCTCTGCACTCTTTTTTTCTTCCAGCGATCGCAGCTTGCCCTGTCCCTGGTTCACATAGTTGCCATGTACCTCATTGATCTTGCTGATGTAGAATTCTGCGTCATGCATCAGCTTCTGCACCGTGATGGTTTTGTCCAATGACCTGGCCATTTGGTAGGCAAGCTGGTAGGTATGCTCATTGACCTGTCCTGTACTGCTGATGGCTTTATAAAATTCATAGAAGTCATAGCCGGGCATATTGATCGACTCAAGACCGGATTCATATACCTGTATCACTTCATTGACTACCGGATCATTAACAGGAGCAGGGTTATAACTGTTAGCAGCAGGTGCGGTACCAGAACTGGTATTGTTTACCGGAAAGGAAAATGTTTCCTGCGTATTGCTTTTCTCTTCTTCAGTCCCTTCGGATTTAACGAAGAGGTTTTTCCAATTTTTAAGCATGGAAGTTTATTGGGTTTAGGTAACTATAACACAAGCTTTGCAGCATATTGAATGAAACATTTGATTGAATAATAAGTCGCTGATCAGTCAGATTATTACAAAAAGATCATGAATACTTTTACGCACAGCATTCCTGTACCGTTATAAAAGATACAACTACTTTCAGCATTAACTACTTGTATCGATAATAAAAGGGATGCTGCCCGGCGTTATCTATTACACATTTACGGACTGTTGTAATGAACAGATTGTCAGCGTATTTTATATGATTCAAAACTGGACAAATATACAGGATGTACCGGCAGAAGCAAGAGCTGGCCTAAATTTAATGACAGGGAGCCCCCAGCGCGCAGGCGCCTCCCCAAACACCCCGGTTTGACCGATTATCGGGCATAAAAATGGCCGTCCGGATACCGGACAGCCTGTCACATATCATTATTTATCAATTTGAATAGCTAAAACTGCGCCTAATGCGGCAGTCTATCCCGGAACCGTCCATACACCCAGGTACCTGCTATGGCGCTCAGCAATACCACGATGATGACCGTAGCGCCGGTTCCTATCTGTGCAAACAAAGGCCCCGGACAAGCGCCGGTAACGGCCCAACCCAGTCCAAACAGCAAACCACCGATCACCTGGCCTTTATTGAACTTTTTGGAATGAAAGACCACGGGCTCTCCGTCAATAGTTTTGATATTGAACCGTTTGATCAGGAATACGGAGATGGCGCCTACCACCACGGCAGAGCCAATAACGCCATACATATGAAAACTCTGGAAACGGAACATTTCTTGTATGCGAAACCAGCTGATCACTTCAGCTTTCACAAAAACGATCCCAAACAATATGCCCACCACGAGGTATCTGAGATGGTGGTACCAATGAGTGGGCGTTGATCCGTTTGCGGCTATCGTATCCGGTGAACGGCCTTCCAGGTCAGTATCGATAACAGACTGCATAATTTATAAGGATAAAATAAATGGTAAAATAAAATTGGCCATGATGAAGCCACCCACCATAAAGCAAATGGTGGCTACCAGTGATGGCCATTGCAGGTTGCTGAGCCCCGTAATGGCATGACCGCTGGTACAGCCGCCTGCATAGCGGGTACCAAAGCCTACGAGGAAGCCGCCTCCTACCATCATTAATAGTCCCCGCACGGTAAAAAGTTGTTGCCAGCTGAACACTTCTGCAGGCACCAGGTTATCATAGTTATGGATGCCATAACGGGACAACTCGGTGGCGAGGGCGGGATCTACCTTTACAGGCGCGGGATTGGCCAGTAACCATGCGGAAATAATACCGCCCAATAGTATGCCTGCTACAAACATCAGGTTCCACGCTTCTTTTTTCCAGTCGTACTTAAAGAAAGAAATATTGGCAGGCAGGCACATCGCACAGATATGCCGCAGGTTAGCAGAAATCCCAAACTGTTTATTACCCAGCAGTAACAAAGCCGGTACGGTAAGACCTATCAGCGGGCCTGCCACGTACCAGGGCCAGGGCTGCCTGATCAGGTCGATAATATTGCTCATGTAACTATTGTAACTATTTATAGATTAAAGCATGGTAGTAGGGGTAATATAAGCACTCATTGGCACAAGGCCGGTTTCTTTAACGGCTTTGAGCCCTCCCTCTACATTAATAAGTTTATCAAAGCCCCTGGCCCGCAATATAGAATTAAAGATCATAGAGCGGTAACCACCGGCGCAATGTACATACCAGGTTTTGTTTTTATCCAGTTTGGCTACCTGGTCATTGATATAATCCAGTGGCATATTCTCTGCACCAATTATATGTTCTGATACGTACTCGCTTTCCCTGCGTACATCGGCTATGGGCAAGGCAGGGTCCTTTTGCAGCAGGACAGCCAGGCCGGCTGCGGAGATCGATTCAATTTCATCCAGTTCTTTCCCGGCTTGTTTCCAGGCTTCGATACCTCCCTTCAAATAACCAATGGAGGAATCATACCCTACGCGGGCCAGGCGGGTCACCACTTCTTCTTCCCGGCCTTGCTCAGCAATGATCAGGATGGGCTGATGAATATCAGATACGAGGGCGCCTACCCAGGGGGCAAAACTGCCATCGATACCAATATTAACGGAGTTGGGAATAAAGCCCTGGGCAAATACTTCGGGCGCACGGGTATCGAGCATCAAAGCCCCTGTTTCATTGGCAGCGGCTTCAAAAGCTTCTACACTGAGGGGTTGCGTACCCTGCTTCAATACCTGTGCAATATTTTCGTATCCTTCCTTATTCATTTTTACATTCTGTGGAAAATAGGCAGGTGGTGGTGTAAGTCCTTCGGTCACTTCTTTTATAAATTCCTCCTTCGTCATATCGGACCGCAAGGCATAATTGTATTGCTTCTGGTGGCCGAGTGTATCAGAAGTTTCTTTGGCCATGTTCTTACCACAGGCAGAGCCGGCTCCATGGGCCGGGTACACGATGATATGATCGGCCAGCGGCATGATCTTGTTGCGCAAAGAATCAAACAAGGTGGCGGCCAGTTCTTCCTGGGTCATATGCGCTGCTTTTTGTGCCAGGTCGGGACGGCCTACATCACCTATAAAAAGTGTATCGCCGGAAAATAAAGCGGTCTCTCTCCCCTCTTCATCTGCCAGCAGGTAACAGGTAGATTCCATGGTATGCCCCGGCGTATGCAGCACCCTGATAGTAGCATTTCCCAATTTAAACACTTCATTATCCGTAGCAATATGCGCTGCAAAAGCCGGTGCTGCCAGCGGTCCATATACGATAGTGGCACCCGTTGCTTTGGCAAGGTCTATATGGCCCGACACGAAATCAGCATGGAAGTGTGTCTCAAAAATATATTTGATGGTAGCGCCATTGGCGGCGGCCTTGGTAATATAAGGCTGCACCTCCCGCAGGGGGTCAACTATCGCTACCTCCTTGCCGGACTGGATATAATAGGCTCCCTGTGCCAGACACCCCGTATAGATCTGTTCTATTTTCATATAGTCCTTTTTAATTATAATGTTTTTATATACAAAATTGTTTATTTACAGCCACTGGAACCATGACTTCCGTCAGGTTAAGCCGTTATAAGAATAACTCCTTAAGAATTATGTAGATCCCCATCCCCAATACGAACCAGCCAAATCCTTTTTTCAAATGACCTGACGGAATTAATCCCTGTAATCTGTTGCCGATAAAAATGCCCACGATGGATATTCCGGCTATTGTAAGCACCAGTGGCCAGTCGATCGTATAATTCATCACATCTCCGGCAAATCCCGCCAGTGAATTAATAGCAATGATCAATAAGGAACTCCCGATGGCTGTTTTAACAGGCAATCGCAGCATCCATATCAACGCGGGCACGATCAGGAATCCGCCGCCAGCGCCTACCAGCCCCGTGATCAAACCTGTACCTACACCTTGCACCCCAATTCGCAATGGATGTATGCGCAGCGTCTCAGCCGCTGCCGTGGCTTCTTTGTTCCGGATCATTCCAATGCCGGCAATGATCATCAACACACTGAACGCCACCAACGTAAAGCCTCCTTTGGTCACCGTAAAATCATTCCATGCAAAAATCACCTCTGGTAAGACTGGCATCAGCCATTTCCGTGTCGCAAATACAGCCAGTAAAGAAGGTAAACCAAAATACAAGACCGAATGATAACTCACCAGCTGATGCCTGATTTTACTGGCTGCACCTACCAGACTCGAAGAGCCTACGATAAAAAGAGAATAAGCGGCAGCCACTATCGGACTGATACCAAAAAGATACACGAGCACCGGCATCGTAAGAATAGATCCTCCCCCTCCTGTAAGTCCGAGCGTAATGCCAATCATCGCAGCTCCTATATAACCCATTGCTATCATATCCCTTTCATTTACAGGGCAAAGTTGCAAAAGGCCAGGAACCTGTACGGTGACAATTGTCACAGAACGGGCAGCCTCTCAAAAATTATGCGTAACAGGCTATTGCTGTGAAGATTAGGTCGTTTCCAGCCATTCAATATAATTACGATGAAGTACCAGCCTTTGTTGTTGCTCCATTTTCTTCAATAACCGCGATATCACTTCTCTTGAAGTGTTAAGGTCATTGGCTATTTCCTGGTGCGTAATAGCGAGCTCCCGGCTCTGTAATTTTTTATACTGGTTTTTGAGGTAAAATTCCAGTCGTTCATCCATCCCTTTAAAGATCACCTGATCAATGACTACCAGCAGTTCTTCATAACGCGTACGATATGTTTCGATCACGAAATAATACCAGCTTTTGTATTGACCCATCAGGTCATCCATAATACCTATTGGTATCAACAGTACCGTCGTATCTTCTTCCGCGATCACCATTACTTCACTGACTTGTTGACGCGTGGAGCACATCATCGAAAGTGCACAAGCCTGTCCAGGCTCCAGGTAATACATAAAAAATTCACCTCCTTCCTCCCCTTCCCGGTAAAGTTTTGCCCTGCCTTCTACAATAAGCATGGTGGAACGGAAATACTGCCCCGTTTGTACCATCTTTTCTCCTGCCTGCAGTGATTTCACTACACAATGCGTAGCCAGCAATTGCCTGAGCTCAGGTTCAAATTGCGGAAAACGCTGATCAAGGTATTCTTTGGCACTCTTCATACCACCAAAGATACATACTCTTAACCCTGCACTTTAAAACGAAAACCGGTCAGCCCGTCTGAAGCGGTCTGGCCGGCTGTAATAAAACCAGTCTTTCAAGGCTATCTATCACAAGGGTCCTACTGATACCCCGCTATCAATTTCTCCCGCAACAATTGCTTGTTTTCTTTACTGGTAAAAGCATGCTCCACGGCTTCCAGGTTGCAACGCAGGAATTGGGCTTTCTTCCAATGGAAGGTGTCGGCCAGTAACTGGTATTCGGAGTTGAGGCTCACATCAGATATGGTACGCGCATCCGTGTTGACGCTCATGGAAACGCCTGATTCGTAGATCTTATTCACGGTATGGTCAGTGATCCTATCATAAATAGCCGTTTGAATATTACTGGTAGGACATACTTCCAGGTGTATATCATGCTCTTTGAGATAGGTCATCAGGGTTGGGTCTTCCATGCTGCGTACACCATGCCCAATGCGGGCAGGATGGAAATGTTGCAGTGTTTCCCATACACTGGCAGCACCCTTTGCCTCACCCGCATGGGCGGTACAGGGGATGCCTTTTTCATGGGCATATTTGAAGGCGCCGGTATGGTTATCGATCGGATAGCCGGCCTCATCAGCCGAAATGTCGAAACCAACGATATGTGTTCCTTTAAACTGCTCTACCAGCATCACCGTCTCCATGCTTTGCATGGTTGAATAATGACGCAGGGTACAAAGGATGATCCCCACCTGTACACCTGTTTCACGGATACCGGCTTCCACGGCATCGTTCACGATCTGCACTACCTGTACGGGTGTTAGCCCTTTTTGCAGGTGCTGCAGTGGCGCAAAGCGCATCTCTGCGTAGATGACATTGTCTTTTTTCAACTGCCTGATCACATCCAGGGTAACCAGCCTTAGCTGCTCCTCGGTTTGCATGAGGTCAACTGCTTTTACTGCCCGGGTTATGTAATCGGCGAGGTCAGTACATTTGGCAGGTGCAATGAAATCCCGTTTGTAATCCTCCAACGTGATGGCAGGATTTAACTGATGCACCACCTCATAGCTCAGTGAACAGTCCATGTGCTGGTGCAATTCTATTTTGGGCAAAAGAGCCACCGCTGTTTTGCTATTGTCATTACAGGATACCATAAAAATGACGATTAAAATAAGTCCAAGTTTTCGTGTAAACCACATGCACGTTATTTTTTCTGCAATTTAGCTGTGGCTATAGAAAAAGATGGGACATTTGTCCCGGACTAACCGATATGATACGTACAAATCAGGATCTCTTACAATTTATTGAGCAACTGCCCGGCATTCAGCAGCAAAGGCTGCAGCCCGGACAGAAACTACTGCTCCAGGATGGAAAAGCCCTCTATGTCTACATTATTAAGCGTGGCATCGCCAAATGCTATATCACCGAAGAGAATGGCAAGGATTATATATTGGAGTTCTTTGGCGAAGGGGAAGTGATTGGAGAACTCGAACTGTTTCGCAATGCGCCCAATCTGAGCACGGTAGAGGCGGTAACGGAGCTGGTATTGTATAAAACTGACAGCAGTGCCTTTTGGCAGCTGCTGGAAACAAACGCACAATTCAACCGCATTATGCTGAAAGAGCTGGCCACCCGGGTAAGTCAGCTGGCGGTGCGGGTTTCGTACCAACAGTTATATCCCATTGAATATACCCTGCTGAAACTGCTTTCTTTATTCTCGTACCAGGAGCTGGCGCTGTCCAAACAAGACCTGGCGGATTACCTGGCCATTTCCGTGCGCAGCCTCAACCGTACGTTGAAACAATTAAGGGAGAAAAACTTTATACCAGCAGATGGCCTCGATCTGCACCTCACTCAAGCGGAGCTGGACAAGCTACTGAAAAGATTTGATGACCATTAACCGCTTCTTATCCCATTGCTTCATGAAAAGCGGCCAGGTATTTATCAATATACAGCTGTTTGGTCTTTAGCTTGTATTGCATTACAAAACGTGGATGTTCCAACGCTACTATCTTTCCAAAGAACCCTTCTTTCTCGTTCAGTTGCTTAAGAAACTTCTCATTCTTGCCCGTACCAAAGCAAAAGCACACTTCGGTCTTTACACCCAGGGCTATTTGTGTGCGGATATTGTTGACGATGAAATCATACACGGCATCGGTGAGGGCCTTGCTGTCGTAATAGTTGTAGTTGACCTCTTTTCCATTGGCAGCAACTGAGGTGAAGCCCAGGGGGCTCATGGAGTTGATATAAAGCTGCCCATAAAATGCTTTGGGGCCGCCAAAGGCATTGATCACATCATACACAAATACAGAAGAAGGCTCATGGGTCTCTTTGCCTGCATAGGGAATGCCACATTCATTTTTGAGTCGTTTGGTATCGGTAAACGGAATGCCGGTAACACCGGCGCCAAACCTACCAGGATTAATACCCAGTATCAGGTGACGGGGCTGGTGGTCATCGTAGAACTTCTTATAGAAGGTGGAAGATATCTGAAGCACGTTTTCATCCTCCCGGAAGGGATTCATGATCCGTATGCCGGCAGGTAGCTTGCCTTCAAAATGAACATGCTTGTTGAAATCGATCACCCGGTCGGCAAAGGTGGCAGTAGCCGGCAACTTTTTAGGACTCATCTGTTTGCTTTAGGTCAGTGAAAATACCACAAAATGTTTACAGGGTGGGCCGCTCTGTGGCCAGGTTTTGTGCGTAGCCGGGGCGGCTCACCCTTTCTTACATCCCCGCCGCCTTCACTATAAAATCAACGATCGGTGTTGGATTCGGCAAGCTGTGCGGATGATGTTTGAATCCCTGCTTATAGATAACGGTGATATTCCCTTTCAGGGCTTTTACCTTTTTCTCAAACAGCATGGTATTTTCCTGCGGGGCTACTGCTTCATCCATATCGGCGCACAATATGAGGATGGGGTAATGCCCTTTTACAATTTCCTGCACTTTATCAATGGGACTGCCCTTAAACTCCCTTACCTGGGTAGATGTAGTCAACTGGAAGTCTTCTTTGAATAGTGCTGCTTCTTTCTCACTGACGGGGAACCTGCCCAATCCTGCGGGCCATGACTTCAGGTCGAGCACGGGATTGTCCACATATACCGCAGCCACCCGCTTAGGGTTTTCAGCGGCCCAGTTGAAAGCATAGACCCCGCCACGGCTCATGCCTTCCAGTATCGTCTTTTTGGCCAGTCCGTTTTTCGTCAGCAATGCATAAAAGGAATTCCACAAGGATATAGCCTCGGGGTTACCAAAGAGTTCCGCCACGTCACAATACACAATATGAAAACCGCGCTCCAGTAAGGCAATATCGGCCTGCGGCTCATGGCCCCAGAACCTCGCCCGCCATACCCAGGGTCGCTTTATTGCCGACCATTTGGGTTTTACTACTTTGCATTTCCGATTGAGGAAAGTAAAGTCTGCACATTCATATCCATAAAAGGAACTCACAGTAATGGGCTCCGGAATGCCGGGGAAAATATTGAACGATGTATCCCGCTTAGCTTTGATCAGCTCATACAAACGCCGGGCATAAATAGTAGCGCCTTCCTTATCCGGATGAATTTTATCCGGCATCAGGTTTTGCTTGTCAACAAACAAGGAGTGCATATCCACTACTTCTACCTTTTCGGTATAAGCTACCCGTTGCAGGCGGGGAATGATGTCTTTTACGATCACGCGGTCATAGATTTGTGTGGTATCGGTGAGGAAAGCAGGAATGGGCAGCAGCAATATGATCCTGGGATGGGAAGCCAATTGCCGGAAAGCCTGGATCAGATCGGTACAATCTTTTTCATACTCACTGAGGTGGACGCGGTTGATCAGCTTGCTGTCATTACCGCCCAGGTCTATTATCACAATATCAGGCAGGCTCTTAAGGGCCATCTGGTAGTGATCGGTATTCCAATAAGGGTTGTCCCCTTTGCGCAGCAGGGTGGTGCCGCTTACCCCATAATTGCTTACCATATAATCTTTCCCCAGCAATTCGTACAGCTGGGCGGGAAAGCAGTTGACTTCGCGTTGATCAATGCCATGTCCGAAGGTGATACTGGCGCCAATGCAGGCTACTTTGGTGATGGCTGTACAGGGTATGGCAGCCAATAGCAGGATGATAAAACCGGCAAACATTTTCATGAAACCGAAGATCGTGATTCTTTAGATATGTTTTGATCGCGCAGCCGGTTAAAAATAAACGCACAGACCAGGCACAAACCTGCCAGTATGCCCCAAAGCAAGGTATAGCCACCCTGCATCACCACCAGGGCGCCGCCCACGGGGCCTGTGATATTGGCCACCGACCAGGACAACGCATAAGCGGCCGCATATTTACCGCGGCTTTGTTCATCGGCCCTTTGCATGACCACTGTATTGATAAAGGGCATGGCCATCATTTCTCCGAAAGTGAGGAAGAGTACAGACGCAGTAGCAATGAACAAGGCAGGTAAGCGGGGCAGGGTGAGGCATAAATAAGCCACGCCTGTAGCCACCACCCCTGCCACAATGTAATACACATGCCGCTGCTTACGCTCCCAGTGACCTACCAATACCATCTCAAACAAGGCAATGATCACACCATTCAGTCCCAGCAATAAACCGATCACAGACTCATTGATATGCAATTCTTCTTTCCAGAATACAGGTACCAGCCTAAACATGAGGATAAAGCATGTCATATAAAGGGTAGTCAATACCAGGAAGCGCAACAGGAAGGGGTCTTTCCAGGGGGACTTCTTTTTTGCAGGCGTGGTTGTCTGTATTGTTTTTACCGGTCCTCCACGGGTACGGGGCAACAACGCAATTATCAGCAACCCCACCAGAATATAGGCAATCCCTTCCACCCAAAACAGCAGGTGATAATTGATAGCGGCCAGTATGCCTGCCATGGAACTACCTACGGCCCAGCCTATATTCATTGCCAGCCTGTTGAGGGAATAGGATCGTGTAAGGTTGGCCGGTGCTGAATAAGCCGCAATGGCAGCCACGTTGGCAGGCCTGAAAGACTCGGCCACAAAGCTCATCCCTACTGTCAAAGCACACAATGTGGTAAAATGCTGTACCATCCCAAAAAGAATAAACAAGATACCGCCTGTAATAGAAGCAATGATCTGTACGGGCCTGAATCCTACCTTATCGATCAGGTAGCCGCCCGCAGCAGACCCCAGCACGGAACCAATACCAAACAAGGTGATCACAATACCGGCATCTGCTACACTACGGTGCATGTTTTGCGTGATGTACATGCTCATAAAAGGTACGACCATCGTACCGGCCCGGTTGATGAGTATAATAGAACTCAGCAGCCAGGTTTCCCGGCTCAGGCCGGTGAAGGAAGCGCGGTAGGTATGTGCGATTCTCAGTAGCATACAGTGAGCTGGTTATTTTATGTTTCCAGTGGCACCCAATGCGTCAATACTCCAGGCATAAGCAGGAATGGCGGCCAGCAGGAAGCTGGCTGCACTGGCTGTGAATACGGAATAATTGAGTGGTGAGGTAATGCCAAAGGACACAGCCATACTCAAAGCAAAAAACAATAACAACAGTCCACTGCCGAGGGCTACCCACTGTGTATACCAACCAGCAATCAGCATCACCCCAAAAATGATTTCACTAATGGTAGCAATGATTGCCAACACCTCTGCCAATCGATAGGGCAAAAAGGACATTACCTGGTGGGCATAGGTGCTGAAGCTCGACCAGTTGCCCCAGCTCACCTGTTTTGCCCCGGGAGGCCCCCATACGCCTAATCTGTCAAGTGCCGGCACCAGGTAAGTGATGCCCAGCGCCAATCGCAGGAACAATTGTGCAAAAGCTATTTTCCATTCCATAATAAAGTGTTTTTAAATATACCTAATTCGTTTTTATCAATGGGTGTTATACAAGGCAATCATTCAGCACAAATTCTCTTACGGCCTCCCCGATCTCAGCAGGTGAATCTTCCTGAATATAATGTATTCCCTTTACTGATACTTCGCGTTGGTTGGGCCAGGTCCTGGCAAAGTCCAATGCACGGCCTACCAGTAATGCCCCCGGCTCGGCACTGATCAGCAATTTAGGGAATGGGGCTTCAGCCATCCACTTTCCGTATTGCTCTACCACAGCAACAATATGGGGTGGTTCACCTTCAATGGGAATTTCCCGGGGAAATGATAAGGTGGGCAGCCGGTGCTCCGGATGTTGGAAGGGAGCGCGGTAGGCGTCCATCTCTTCGGGAGCAAGGGTACGGATAATACTTTTGGGTAGTACGGTTTCAATAAAGAAATTATCCTCCAATATCATTTTCTCTCCTTTCTCAGAACGCAGCGCGCGGAAAATAGCATCACGGCCATGGGGAAAATCGCTCCATAAGCGGGGTTGCACAATGGCTTCCATATAAGCAATGCCCTTGATCTGCTCCGGGAAACGGAAGGCACGGTGAAAGCCCAGGGCAGAACCCCAGTCGTGCAGTACGAGGATGATATCTTTCTCCAGTCCTACCGATTCAAACCACGCATCGAGGTAAGCTGCATGGTCCACGAACCGATAGGACTTACCGGGAGATTTGCCGGATTGGCCCATGCCGATCAGGTCGGGAGCCAGGCAGCGCCGGTATTTGCTGAGCCAGGGAATAATATTGCGCCAGAGAAAAGAAGAAGTGGGATTGCCGTGCAGGAATACGACCGGATCGCCCTGGCCCACGTCTATATAACTCATGGTGGCATCCAATACCCGCGCTTGTTTGCGGGGATGGTTATCGCGGGTGGTAATAACAGGCTCATTGCTGAGGGATGTTGCCGGGTTTGTTTGTTTTGTTTCCATGACTATTAGTTTTGTTGTTCGATTTGTGAGAACAAAACTAACAGGCCTTGTGCAAAGCCATTGGGTCCATTATGCGCAAAGCGATAAGACCAATTAAGGACAAGCCTCCCGCAGGCACAGCACCAACTTCTCCACCCCCACTTTCATTTTGTATTTGGTATAAGCGGTAAAGCCCAGCATGATGGCCGGGGACAACTTATATTGTATGGTAAAATAACTCACGAAAGCAATAGCCAGCCGCTCCTTTTGAATGGCTTCTTTGAACTTTGTCATATCGATGTCTTCCGGCAGCCAGCACAGCACATGCATGCCCGATGGCGCCACGCTCACACGGAGCTGATCTTTCAAATGGGTTTGCAGCAGGTGTAATAATTGTTGTTGGCGTTCTGCATAGAGCAGGCGCATCTTGCGGATATGCCGCAGGAAATAACCGCCTTCCATAAAATCACAGAGGATCAGCTGTTCCATCACCGGCGATTGCCGGTCCTGGTTATCTTTTACGCGCTTGAACTCATTGACCATTTGTACAGTAGGCAACACGATATAGGCAAGTCTTAATCCGGGAAACAATACCTTACTGAATGTACCGGAGTAGATGACGCGTCCGCCGGTATCCATACCCTGCAGGCTGGGCAATGGCCTTCCCTCATAGCGAAACTCACTGTCGTAATCATCTTCCAGTATCCAGCTTTGCTGTTGCCGGGCCCAATCCAATAACTGCTCCCGCTTCCCATGCGATAAAGTACACCCCATGGGGAACTGGTGGGAAGGCGTCACATAGGCCAGTTTCGCATCCGGAAAATGCTGCACGCCATGTGCTACGTTCAACCCATCGGCTTCTATAGGTATTGGACAGGGTATTACGCCTGCATTGGTAAAAGCGATCCTTGCGCCATGATAACCGGGGTCTTCCATCCATACCTTATCGCCTTTATTCAGCAGGCATTCAACCACCAGGTTCAGCCCTTGTTGTGATCCGGTTACTACGATCACCTGTTCAGCTTCGCAGGTCACGGCGCGTGCTATGCGCAGGTAGGCAGCAATGGCTTTGCGCAGGTTCCAGCAGCCGAGGGTATCCTCATAACCCAGGTGGGCCTGCTTGAAATTTTTCAATACCTGGTTTCCCGATTGCTGCCATAATTTATAAGGAAATTGATCAAGGGCAGGCATCCCTACCTGGAAGGGGACCGCCTCTATGCGGCTGCCCGTTTGTGCATTTTCTGCTGGCCTCGCTGCAAGGGGTTTTACAGGGGGGGCAGTAGCTTTGGAAGGAACCTGCCCATTGCGGGTGGCATTCAATAAATGGTCTGGTAGTTTTTCTGCCACAAATGTGCCGGCGCCCGTCTTACCTGTTACATAGCCTTCCATCACCAGCTGTTCGTAGGCCTGGCTCACGATCACCCGCGCCACGCCCAGCTCTTTGGCCAGGTTTCTGCCGGGTGGCAGGCGGTCACCAGGCCGTAGCCGGCCAGCAAGGATCATCGCCCGCAACTGTTCATACAATTGTAAGTACAGTGGCGTGGCCAATTGCCGGGAAAGCTTAATGCCTGCAAGAATGATCTCTGGTGATTCTTTTGCCATAAGGACATGCGAATGTAACCAACTCCCTTATTATATGTAAATACCGCCTACCTGGCCCCTTGGCAAGGGATTGTTGCCCAGTTTCCAATACAGCCTGCCATGATTTTCCTTGCCATACTTTTCAAAATCGGGGTGAATGGATTCGATCTTGTTATTACTTAGGTCGCAGTTTTGAATACTGGCCTTTGCAAAATAATCCGGCAATTCTGTGATCAGGTTATGCTGTACCCAAAAGTAAGTATAGAACCCGCATTTCAAGACCGCTCTGGGTATTACACTGATCTTATTATTGCTGGCATAAAAAGAACCCAGTGGCCCCGCAAAAAGCGAATCATCCAGCACTTCCAGCTGATTATGTGAAATATCCAGTTTTCGCAGCTGGTGCATCCCTTCCCGCAGCTGAAAACTCGTCAATTGATTGCGTGCCAGGTTCAGCTCTCCCCATTGCAGGGACTTGTTGTTATTGGCGGCATACAATTTATCGGTATTCACTTCGGTGATCTTATTGGACCGCAATAAAAGCGTATCCAGGGCCAGCCGTGCCAGGAAGTAAGGAAATTCTTTGATGGCATTGTTTGACAAGTCGAGGTAGTTGAGCATGGGCAAAGTAGCCAGCTGTTCGGGAACGGCAGTCAGTTTATTTTGTTTGGCTTCCAGTTTGCCCAATTGCTGCAAAGCGTACAGTTGTGACGGCATAGCCGTTAGCCCCGTACTGTTAATGTTCAATGTCCTGAGTTGGGTGAGCGATGCCAGCCAATCCCATTGTTTTAATTTAATCCCTTCTACATTGAGCACCTGCAATTGCTGCAAGGATTGCAGGGCGTTTTCATCGGCCAGTGTGTTGTGGGCGATCTCCAGTGTTTGTAATTGCGTAAGCTCCCCAATGGAGGCAGGGATGGTAATATGACAACCATTCAGAATCAACACGCGGCATTCGGGCATTTGCTTCATGAGTGCGATAGCGCCACCGATATCAAACCGTTCACACGAATCAAAGTGCAGTTCTTTGATGCCTGTAAAGAAGATCATTTCCCGGGGCAGACTGATATCGGGCAATTCACTGATGCTGAAGATGGCTGTATTCACGCGGGCAATATGATCATTGGCGCCGGCAATGCAATGAAACATCAACCTGAAGAGCATGGAATCCACATCCACATGCTTTACAATGGAATTGACCTTACGCTCTACATCACCACCTGTACGCAGGGATATCTTCGATTCTTTTACATACAATTTAAAAGCCTGTGATCCATATTTATCATACAGCTTTTCTGCCGCCTTGTGCACTTCCTTATCGGGATGGGCCATCATAATGGCCGCCAGTATACTTTGAATGGACTTATTGGCGCCACCGGTGGCAATGATCTGGAAAGCTACTTTGTAATTCTCCACCTGGTTGCTACACAGCAATTGCAGTAACTGTTCATTGACGGGTTCATTGTCTTCCGTCAGTAACCAATGATCGCCTCCTCCTATCAATACTTCGTTCAAGTGATCTACGGTGATCAGCGACCGCCCGGCAACGATAAAAGGAGCCGCTTCTTCTACGGTGGTATTACCACCCACCACTACGATGGTATCCTCGTTATCCGCATTGTTATCTGCACTGATGCCGTATTGCTCCAGTTTGCTGTTAATGGACTTGATGGTCTCCCCCTTTGGCTTGTCCAGCAGCCGGAGGCTGGGTTTTAGTTGCTGTGCAATCGACGCAGCCAGCTTATTGGGCAACAGCTCCTGTATGCCCAGCATGTTTTTAATAAACAGGCCAAACAGGAGTTGGGTTTGCAAGTCACTGTATCCTTTGCCGGCTACAAATGCGCGGAAGGGTGTTAACAGGTCCTCAAACTTGTACCTGAACTTTACTTTTTTCGTAAGGCCCAATGCCAGGGGTAACTGGCTATCGGTACTGATCCATAGTCCCCGGCATTCTACTTCCGTTAGCCTATCCAGGATGGCCAGGTTGGCCGCTGACAAAAAAGCAATGCTGTTGGTATGTGGGAAGTCTACCTGCAAATATTGTAAACGGGGCAATGCCGCTATAACCTTAAAGATACCGGGCATGTCCTGCTCATTCTTTTTGGCATTGGTAAGCGCCAGGGTTTCCAGCCTGGTGAGCAGGCTGATCTTCTCCGGGAAACCAGTGCCCCGGTATCCATTCAGCTCCAATGATCGCAGGACAGGCAAGGCAGACAATCGCACCGCCTCTTTATTAAAGTCCATCAGGTTATTATCCCTGATGCCTATATACTCCAGGGATAACATGTTTTCAATACCGGCAGGCAGCTCCCTGAATTTTGTCTTGTAAATAATAAGGCTCTTCAACTGTGTTAGCTTATTAAAAGAGGCAGGCATGGCAGTCAGGTCATTGGAATGGATACTCACCGTACGCGCACCGGGATACGCATCGAAGAAATCATCGGGCAGGGAAGGTATGGCCCCTTCATAGTCGTTCCATTCCAGGAGGCCATGTTCCGCGTTATATCTTATATACTTTGTTAAGTCCATCAGGATTACATTTTGGTGAGGATCAGTTTGCCGATCTCCGGTATACTGTACAGGCGTTTCAGGCTTTTTTTATCGGAGGCTACCAACTCCTGCGCCATGGCCAGCCGCAGATCATTGGGAATAAAAGGCAGTAGAATGAATGCCTTGATATTGTCAAATGCCTTGTCGGTCAGTTCTTCTTTACTATACAGGAGGTAATTGGTAAGGCGCGTCATGATCACGGACAGGATATCCATGCGTTTGGTTTTGCCATCTACCAGGGCTTTCACTCTTTCTTCTACTATCTTGAACAGGGGTGCGTTGAGAATTTCTTCCGGCGCCACCACCTGGTCCATATCCATATTGATAAAAGTGATGAAAGCTACGGTGGTTTCTGCATCGAGACAGCCATCGGCCAGTATCTTCACGAGGTCCAGTTCTTGTTTCAGGTCGGTAATCCCTTCCAGCGAACGGAAGAATTGTACCAGCGAGCGGGGGGTGGTTCGTGTGCCCGTTACGATCTCGGGATAGGTCAATATAAAATCAATACCCCGTGGGTCAATGCCGCTTTGCTCGGCCCATTTGGCCCAGGCCTTTACTTCAAATTCCATGGTGAGGTGCATCATACGGGTGAGCATGGCATCATCCATGGTGGTCACGGAATAATCACCCCCGTCGGGATTGGCAGTGAGTACGATCAGCCAGCCGGGCGGGAACCGCCAGCTCACGAGTTCATAGTTTTGCAGCAGTTGCATGATGCCCCGCAGGATGCGGTCGTCGGCGCGGTTCACATCATCGATGAGAAAGATACCGGGACCGGCTTTATGCGGCACCCAGTCGGGCGCTACGAATTTGGTACCGGCTACGCCATCGGCTTGTTCTATTCGTGGCATGCCAAGCAGATCGCCCATTTCCTCAAACTGCGCAGGAGCGATGTATACAAATTCATAACCCTTGCTCAAGGCAAAGTCCCTGATCAATTCTGTTTTGCCAATGCCGTGCATCCCCCAGATGCATACGGGCGTAGGGCGCTGCTCATGGGGCTTATCGAGGAACTGGCCGCATACATGCGCGAGCAATTGAATCACCTGGCCTGCATGGGCCTTCGATCCGTAGGTAATGTAATTGAACTGTGTATTGGTCGACATATAGTGTATTCGTTAAGCCATCAGCCGGGCTTTGCGGCCAGGCAGTTGTTGAAAAGTAGTTGAATCGGGTTGGATGCCATGGCGACTGATCACCCACAATACGGGAAACCTGGGGATGGCCGTAGGCGGATGAGCTACGCCATCGGTGAAATAGATCAGTCCGTCGGGATAAAATTCTTTGTTGCCATATTCGATCGGCGGATTGAAATTGGTACCGCCTCTTCCCAATACAAAAGCAGGGGCAATCCCCTGGTAAGCATAGGTGCGTTTGACCGATGCGTCACATTCTATCACCAGTATCTCGGCACCGCCACGCCACAGGTGATGTATCTCATTGAAGAAATCATGGAGCTCATCTTTGTTGATGCTGCCCGAGGTATCCACGGCTACCAGTAATTTCTTCAATCGCCGCACCCTGATGCCCGGGTTGGTACCATAGCGTTTGGAAGGACGCTTGAGTGTATTCCGTATCCTTGTCTTGCTGCTGCTTTCGGAGAAGAGTTTGATCACACGCCGCCAGTCTACCAATGGCTTTGCCTTGTACAACAACTGGTTCAGGTAAGCTTTAAAGCCAGCGGGCAGTTTGCCATAGCTTTTTTCATTTGTCTTTGCCCGGGCTATATGCACCAGGTTGTCAATATCGGCATCCAGCAATCCTTTTTCGATCTCATCCAGGGCGCTGATCTCTTCCCAGGCGCCATGGCGGTCTAGTCCATGTGAGGAATCGCGGATGGACTGCAAAGCAGCAGCGCTGGCAGTACCGGCAAACAGGGTATCGAGGTTTTGCTGCAGGTGCAGCAGTTTCTCATAATAGTAGCGCCAGGATCCGTCGGATGCCAGTTGCAGTTCGGGGAAATCTTCCCGGAAAATGGATTCCGGGGGCAACTGTGCTTTGTCGATGTATTGATTGACCACGATATCCATGGCAATATTCACCAGGCGCCTGTTAAGGCCCTTAATATTGGCCAGGGTATGCTTGTATACGATGTGCAGAATTTCGTGCTTTACTACGCCGTAGCGGTGTCGCTTGTCGGTAAAGAACTGGTCCCAGAACACGGGATTGATGTACAGTACATGCTTGCGCTCCCGGAGTCCTACAGCCATGGTTTGGATAACATCATCGGGGGCTACTACTTCTTTGTTGAGGGTGCTGAAAAAATGCGAATAGAAGGGTTCCTGTAGTAATAAGGCGATGCTGGTTCTCGTAACCTCTTCCAGGATACGGCTATGATCAACTACAGGGGGCATCAACAGGATTTAGTGTTAAAAATATAAATCTAAGTAACTGCCGCCACTCCTGCAAACCACATCCCCTTGCAGGTTATTGAAAGGCCTCCCCCATAAAGTATTCCCTCCCTTTCCCCTACTCGACAAATCCCGCACATTACTGCACTTTTTAAGAGAATTTAAACGTCTGCCACAACTTTCATTTACCTGTACCTGTATCTTTAAGCCCTCACTGCAAAACAGCGATTCAATATAGGATTATGCCAAACCGATTATCAACATTTGCTACCGCCCTCCTGATTGCTTTTATAGTACAAGCTTGCGCTGGTTCCAAATCACCTATGAAGCAGCCATCAGCTGTAGCCAATACTCCACCCTCTTCAGCTCCCAAAGCACAAAGAGAATTCCGCGCTGCCTGGATAGCTACCGTAGCCAATATCAACTGGCCCAGCAAGCCCGGTCTTTCTACCGAACAACAAAAACAGGAAGCCATTGCCTTACTTGATTACCTCAAAGCCAATAATTTCAATGCCGTCGTATTTCAGGTAAGGCCGCAGGCCGATGCCTTATACCAAAGTTCCCTCGAACCCTGGTCTTATTACCTCACCGGTGTGCAGGGCAAAGCACCTAGCCCTTATTACGATCCCCTCCAGTTCTGGACAGAAGCCGCCCACGACCGCGGCCTCGAAATGCACGTATGGCTCAATCCCTACCGCGCTCACCATACCGTAGGGGGTGAAGTATCCGATAGCTCCATTGTGAAGAAAAGACCCGAACTGGTAGTAAAACTCAAACAAGGCAATTACTGGTGGTTTGATCCTGCCCTCAAAGGCACACAGGACCATTCAGCCGCAGTAGTTATGGACATCGTAAAGCGTTATGATATCGATGGCGTTCATTTTGATGACTATTTCTATCCCTATCCCGAATACAACAAAGGAGAAGATTTTCCCGATAGTGCCAGCTATGCCGCTTACAGAGCAGGTGGTGGCAAAC
Organism: Paraflavitalea soli; assembly: GCF_003555545.1. Classification (GTDB taxonomy): domain Bacteria; phylum Bacteroidota; class Bacteroidia; order Chitinophagales; family Chitinophagaceae; genus Paraflavitalea; species Paraflavitalea soli. Next base: position 5,612,762 of record NZ_CP032157.1, read on the forward strand.
TCGAAAGAGGCGACTGGCGCCGTGATGCCGTGAACACTTTCATTGAGCGCCTCTACAAAGAGATCAAAGCAGAAAAGAAACATGTGAAATTTGGCCTCAGTCCCTTTGGTATCTGGCGTCCTGGTTATCCTGAGAACGTGGGCGGCTTCGATCAATACAGTGTACTCTATGCAGATGCCAAACTCTGGCTCAACAAAGGCTGGATCGATTATTTCTCTCCCCAGCTTTATTGGCCTATTAGCCGTCTGCAGCAAAGCTTTCCCCTGTTGCTGGGATGGTGGGCTGGTGAAAACACACAGAACAGGCACCTCTGGCCCGGCATGAACGTAGGTACCGATACCAGCATCCGCAATGTCAATGAGATCATCGGTGAGATCATGATCACCCGTGCCATGGTGCCCAATAGCATAGGCGCTATCCATTGGAGCATTTCACAACTCACCAAAAGTCCGCAGATGACCAGTGGCCTCATCAACGGCCCTTACAAAAAACAGGCGTTGATCCCTTCCAGTCCCTGGCTCGACAACAAAGCGCCGGATGCACCCGTAGTAACCCTCGATCAATTGGGCAATGCTTTAAAAATCAGCTGGACCCATCCCGATGAGAAAGATGTTTTCCATTATGTAGTATATGGTAAGTTCAAAGACAATGCCGGCAACACTACCTGGAAGTACAAGGTCATGAACCGCAACGACCGGTCCACCACCTTCGACCAGACGACCGACAAAAACATGCCTACCCATATCGTAGTAACAGCAGTAGACCGCAACGGCAATGAAAGCACTTATAAAGAAATAGAGAACACCATAAAGATCACAGGCACGAGCGCAGTGATCGTGCCCCGCTCCGGTTGGAATGCCGCAGTTCCCAAACCCTTCCGGCAACATACCCCCGTGAAGATCACCATCCACCACGAAGGCACCGCTTTCGATTCCTCCAAAGATGCCGCTAAGCATATTAAGAATGTACAAACCTGGGGCATGGGCAAAGACAGGAACTGGGCAGATATACCCTATCATTTCTTAATTGCGCCCGACGGCACCATATACGAAGGAAGAGATGTGTACACAGTAGGAGAAACAGCCACCGAGTACGACCCTGCCGGCCACCTGCTCATCTCCTGTCTGGGCAATTTTGAAGAACAGCAAGTACCACAAAAACAACTGGACGCCCTCACCAGGCTCCTGGCTTATTGCGTTAAAAAGTACAATATCCCGGCCGAGACCATTGCTTCCCACAAGGACCATTCCACCAAAACCGATTGTCCCGGCAAAAACCTCTACCAGTATTTACAGAATGGATATATCAAAACAAAGGTGAAGGAGTTGGTCAACTAACTCCCTTCCCCACCCTCACCACATTCATCGCATGGTATTTGGCCACCTCTTCTACATACCTCCCCGTACAGCTCAGTTTCAACATCGCCATCCAGCACTGCCGTACAGGCAACTGGATCGACAATACGATCGTATGTACTTTCGGTCCCTGCGCTCCAAATGAAAACGTTTCTGATACAGTATTATCTACCCGTAAACTTTGGGCATCCCCTGGATCACCCCACAATAAAATGATCTCTGCAAAATAACCTGTTGCAAGACCACTGTGCTGGCGCACAGCCTCAGTACCCAACTGCACACTGAGGTGCAACATCCCTTTTTCGATCTTTACATGCCAGCCTCCTTTATACAGTTTCGCCATAGGGTAGTCGCCATCTTGAAAATCAAGGTTGGCCAGATGCATATAATCCATCCCATCACCCAGGTGCGAAGACCGATCCTTTTTTTGTTGGCTGATAAGGTGCAGGAGAAGAAGATGAGGCAGGCAGCTACCAGGGCTTTTTTAGGCGGGGTTATTCGATCTCAATATAGGCAAAAGTATAAATCTGCCTAATCAACCTCTTTGGTAAAAGATACTATCATGTTCAAATTACACAGCTGCATTCTCCTTTTTTAGCAGGTAAAATCCAGCTCCCTATTGGGTCATCATCTATATGCATGACATATTAACAAAGCACGAAACCGGTTTCGTAATAAGATAAAAGATAATATTTAGTTCTCATTAACTTAACGCATTCATAACCATATCAACGTTCCATACCCCTTGATTTTCTAACAACTTTGCAACTCAAATTAAACTTAGAGCCAAATGAAACATTTCAACCCACGGGTAACCATGTGGGGTGTACTGCTATTGATGCAAATGCTACTGCATGCAACTGCATTTACCCAAACAACCCAGACAACTGCTAAAGGAACTGTATTAAATGAATCTTCCACTCCCATGCCCGGTGTGACGGTGGTGGTAGCCAGTGAAAAAGGACAGTTTAAACGATCAGCCCAAACGGACACCAAGGGCGCCTTTGAATTTAAAGGCCTCGCCACTTCAAGCACTTACACCTTCACTTTCTCGCACGTTGGCTATGCAGAAAAAGTGGTGAGCGGTATCAAAGCCGATGGTGCAGGAAACATTACACTGGATGTGAAACTGGAACAATCATCCACCAACACGGCAGCGGAAGTGGTAGTGGTTGGTTATGGTAAGTCTACCAAACGTGATGTTACCGGCGCCGTTAAATCAATAAAAGCTGCTGACTTCAATCGCGGTATCATCAACACGCCCGAAGAACTGCTGCAAGGCAAGGTATCAGGTGTGAATGTCACTTCTGCCAGTGGCGAACCAGGCGGTATGCAAAGCATCACCGTACGTGGTCCCGGTGGTATCAGAACGGGTAGCACGCCGCTTTTCGTAATCGATGGAATGCCGCTGGACAATGCTTCTACGGGTGGAGCCACCAACCCGCTCGCTACGATCAATCCACAGGACATTGAATCGATAGATGTACTGAAAGACGCTTCTGCCACGGCTATCTATGGCGCCAGGGGCGCTAATGGTGTTGTGCTTGTTACCACCAAAAGAGGTAAGGCGGGTTTAACCACCATGAGCTATTCCTTTAATGGCGGCTTCAGCAAAATGGCCAATAAGCTTCCTGTTTTTGATGCTGCTCAATACAAGAAAGAGATCACGGCGCTCAGTGGAGACCTGCGTGATTTTGGCGGCAATACGGACTGGCAAAATGAAGTAAGCCAAACGGCCTTTACACAAAACCACAATATCAACCTGTCTGGTGGTACTAATAAATTCACCTATTATGGTTCTTTCGGCATGCAATTGCAGGAAGGTGTGTTGAAGAAAAACACGCTGAAGCGCTACAATGGCCGGATGAACATGACGCAAAAGCTGTTGGATGACCGGCTGACTGTAGAAGTAAACCTCAGCGCCAGCAACACGGTCAATGCCCGTCCGCCAATCGGAAGCCTGGTTGGTGGCGCGCTCTCCACCAATCCAACGATTCCGGCTTATGGTCCGGATGGCAAACCTTACGCCTTTGAAAATGGTACAAATCCCGTGCTGCTGCTGGAACTGGAAAAGGACATTACCACGGTCAACCGGGTATTGGGCAATATCAGCGGTTCGCTCCTGTTGTACAAGGGCCTTACCTACAAACTCAATTTTGGTATAGATAATTCTACGGGTACCAGGGATATTCAATCCAAACCCAGCACGGTCCCCTTGCGACTGGGCGGACTGCAAACCTACAATACCTACAACCGCAACTACCTGGTAGAAAACTATCTTACCTATAGTACAGTACTCAACCGGCACAGCATCACTGCACTGGCCGGCCATTCCTACCAAAAGATATTCCTGCAAGGCAGGAACACCAGCATCAATAATTTCACGGGCACGGCTGTTGAACCGATGTATAACCCAGGTCTTGGATCAGACATGACACTCGCAGGTAACAGGCCCGGCGGTTATGCACTGGTCAATGAATTGCAGTCTTTCTTTGGAAGGATCAATTACCAGTTCGATGGTAAATACCTCTTCACCGCTACGGTGCGTGCGGACGGCTCTTCCAAGTTCGGTAGCAATAACAAATATGGTACCTTCCCCTCCTTCTCCGGCGCCTGGATCATTTCCAAGGAAAGCTTCATGGAGAACAGCCCTTTCTATAACCTCAAACTGCGTGCAGGCTGGGGACAGACGGGCAACCAGGAGATCCCCTCCAAAATTACACAGGCATTGTTTACTGCGCAGGGTGTATCAGCAGCTACCAGCTATCCCTTATACCCCACCAATGTGTATGCACAGGGTACTGCCTTCTCCCGTTTAGCAAATCCCGATATCCAATGGGAAGTTTCGAACCAAACAGATGTAGGTGTTGATTTTGAATTCTTCAAAGGCGCGCTGACGGGTACCGTAGATTACTTCCGTAAAATATCGGATAATATCCTGGTAGAAGTAACAGCCGGAGACCCTATTCAGCCTGTATCTACCACCTGGACGAATATCGACGGCATGAACATCGTGAACCAGGGTGTTGAACTTGACCTTAGCTACCGTCATACTACGCGTGGCGGATTTTATTATTCAGTAGGCGGTAATGTTACCTTCATTAAGAATGAAGTAAAGAATTCTCCCTTTACGGTGATCAACACGGGTTTTGCCAATACGGCGGGCCTTACAGCGACTCCTGTAAACGGCTATGTAAACGGACAACCAATTGGTACCTTCTACATGCGGGAATTCCTTGGTCTCGACGCCAATGGCTTCAATTTATTCAGAGATGTTAATGGTGATGGCAATATCACGGACGACAAAGACCGTGTAGCAGTGGGTGCAGCCTTACCCAAAACCATTTACAATGCCTTTATCACCCTGGGCTATAAAGGGTTTGACCTTTCTGCCAATATCAATGGCCTTTCAGGTAATAAGGTATACAACCAAACGCGCAATGCGATCTTCTATAAAGCATTGCTGGTAAAAGGTGGTAATACTACTGCTCAGGCACTTGATCAACCCAAAGAGGCCAATAGCAACAACGCGCAGGTATCCTCCAGGTTTGTTGAAGATGGAAAATACCTCCGGCTTAACAACCTGTCAATAGGCTACAATTTCAACCTCCAAAAACTTGGTCTGTCAAAATGGGTTTCCGCAATGCGGGTATCATTAACGGGTCAGAACCTGTTTGTGATCACACCGTATACCGGTTATGATCCGGAAGTTAATACAGACCGGGCAGAGGCTGGCATTTCATCCTATGGTATCGATTACCTCAGTTATCCCAAGGCACGTTCATTCCTCCTTGGTTTCAACATCACTTTCTAAAACAGACGCTTTATGAAAAAGACAATCAATATATTCCCCATCCTGCTGTTCTTGATCTTTAGCAGCATAGGATGTACCAAGCTCAATGAGCAGGTGCTTGATGAAGCTAATGCCACCAACCTTACCGACAAGCAGGCAGCAGAAGGTCTCATAGGGCCTGTATATGCCCGCCTCCCGGACATATTCCTGCACACGAACTATTTCGCCCTCCAGGAAATTTCTACCGATGAGGCGATACTTCCTTACCGGGGAAATACAGATTGGTTTGATAATGGTATCTACCTTACCAATCACAAGCACGAATTCATGACCACTGATAACAATATCAAGAATACCTGGAACTTTATCTTCCAGTCTATCTCCAGGTCTATCAGTGCCATTAATCAATTGCCCTCATTAAAAGATCCATCCGTAAAGACCTTTACCGCAGAAGCAAGGGCTATGCGCGCTTATTACAGCCTGCTCACGCTCGATCTGTATGGTGTAGTATTTGTAAAAGATGATCCCAGCGCACTCTCTGATATTTTAAGAGGCAATGCTGCTGTAGAATACATCAAGAAAGAGTTGCTGGCCGCCGAACCCGATCTGGAAACGGTGAATGTAACGCATGGCAGAATGTCCAAATCGGCTGTATGGGGCATGTTGGCCAGGTTGTACCTCAATGCAGCAGTCTACAGAAATATTTATGCTGCGCCTACTTTTGCTCCTGAAGATATGGATAAGGTAATTGAGTATTGTGATAAGATCATCTCTTCGAATAATTACCAATTGTCACCCGAATATTTTGCCATTTTCGATGACAATAACGACAGCAATAAAGAGATCATCTTTGCTGTTGACCAACGTTCCGATCTTAATGGGCATAACCGTATGGCCTATTTCTCCCTGTCTGGTGATCAGTGGCCCCTGCCTGATAATGTGGCCGCCAATGGCACCGATGGTCCCGCCATCACATCCGACTTTTATAAAACATGGCAAACTGCTTATGCTCCGGCGGATCCTTCCATTGATCCCCGGTTTTATAAAGAGAACCTGTCTATCTATTCCAATCCGGCAGATAGCTGTGTACCGGCTGCGCAGTATTTTATCAACCGCGGTATCCTGCGGGGCCAGCAATATGGCCAGGTAAAGAAAAATGGGGTTTTCATGAAATGTGTCAATGGCAACATCAAGGTTGGACCGCTTTATCATGATTCACGGAGCAGGCCCGACCTGCCGGTGATCTTTACGGAAAATGTTGACTTTACACCTGCAGGCAGCAATTATCCCAATGGCTACCGCGTATCCAAATATATGTTTAGCCGCAAATCGGTAAACGGCCGCAACTTTGGGGAAGCCAATATTGTGATCTTACGCCTGGCTGATATTTACCTGATGCGTGCAGAAGCAAAACTGAGAAAGAACAACGATGCTGCCGCTGCGCTGGCAGATGTCAATACCGTACGGGCATCCCGTACGGCAAGACAAAAACCACCAGCTTTGACCAGCATGACGCTTGATATCCTTTACCGGGAACGCGGATTTGAATTCTATTGGGAATGCCTTAGAAGAACGGATATGATCCGCTTTGGTAAATATGAAGGCACCTGGACGGAGAAAACCAATACCGATGTGAAGAAAAGGTTGATGCCTATTCCACAAACAGCTATTGATGGTGCGTCTAATCTGAAAGATTACCTGAAGCAGAACGATAGTTACTGATTGATAGCAGCTGTTCGTGTTCTATATAAAAAGCCCCCAAAGGTGAGTGACCTTTGGGGCTTTTTCATTATCGTAATTATTGCGCCAGGTATCCGCCATCTACATTGTAGTAAGCGCCTGTTACAAAAGAGGCCTTGTCCGAATTGAGCCAGAGCGCCAGTTCGGCCACCTCATCAGCGGTCCCCAGCCGGCCCATCGGATGCAGGCTCACCAATGCTTTCATGGCAGCCTCGTTTAAACTTTTAGTCAGTAGCGGCGTAACGATATAGCCCGGCCCGATGGCATTGATCCGTATCTTCTTATCAGCATATTCCAGCGCTGCCGATTCCGTAAGTCCGATCACGCCATGTTTGGCAGCTGCATAGGCGCAGGAAAGCCTTGTGCCTACCTTACCCAAAATAGAAGCCATATTCACAATGCTGCCACCGCCTGCCGCTGCTATCGCAGGCAGCTGGTATCGCATACCATAAAATACGCCCGACAGGTTGATGCCAATCACTTTGTCCCAACCATCGATGGGGTATTCTCCGGTGGTAGCCTGCGGCCCGCCAATGCCTGCATTGTTCACCGCAATATGGAGGGCCCCAAATTGCTTTACAGCCTGCTCCACCAGCTGTTTGCTATCATCGGCTTTGGAAGTATCGGCTTTCACAAACACTGCTTTCCCACCCTTGGCTTTTATCTCCGCCACAGCAGCATTGCCCCCTTTTTCATCGATATCCGACACCACCACCTTTGTCCCTTCTGCTGCATATAACAGGGAGATGGCATGACCAATACCTGAACCGCCTCCGGTAACAATAGCTACTTTTTTTTCTAAACTTTTCATAGCGTTCAATTTAATTGATGGATTTGAATGACAGTTTGGCCGGGGAGGAGTATACCTGTTTCAGGCAAATAACAGCACTTTATTGCGCCAGTCCGATCTGCTTCATAAATGCCTGGTTGTCCCAGAAAAGGTACTCTTCAATCATCTTGCCGTCTTTCCAATGGCCAATCGTACACATACCTAATTTAAATTTCTTACCCGTGGGTGGAATAGTTTTGCCATTGCCAACAGGCATCGGTTGAGAGAAGGAGCCTTCCATTTCACCGATCACAGCCGTCCAATCGCCACTGCCAAATTTAACGGGATGCGTTTTGATCTTTGTATCCGGTGCAAACACAAACATGGGTTTCATCATATCTATATGATGCGGATAAAGACCTTCTGTAATAGCGCCATCAGGATAATAGACCTTAATATTGTCGGCGTGGCTAATAGCAAAGTCAGCCCATTGTTGGTTACTGTAAAAAATATAATCCAGTGAATCAAATCTTGCAAGGCGCATTTCCGTCCATGCCTTTTCTGCCTGAAATTTGTTCAATTCACCTTGCAGCGAATCAATCTTCGCCTGCATCGCAGCGGGATTACCCGTGCCGGAACAGGAAGCCAGCTGTATGATCAATAAACCAGTAAAGGGTAAGGCAAGGAGTGATCTGATAGCCAGTGGTTGCTTTTTCATAAATCATTAATTTAAAAATGAAGGAAAGCGCCGCAATGCAAATGCCTCTGTATAATGAAATGTAAGAATTCCAACAGTAACATATGCAATAAATCGACCACCTGACTGAACTGTTGAGGTTCAAAGCGCTTTTAACGACAGTTACTATAGACAAGGGGGGCGTCGCAGACAAGGCAAACGCTATAACAGGAAGGAAACCGACCCCTACTCCGGGATCGCAACACTATACCCTACTTTTATTTTGTCCATTACCACATGGGTATAAAAATGTTTTACATTGGAATTGTCCAGCAGCCATTTCCTGGTAAACAATTCATACTCCTGCATGGTGGCCATGTTCACAATAATGACGAAATCATAACTGCCGGTCACATAATAACACTGCATCACTTCGCTGCACTGGAGCATAGACTGTTTGAACTTTTCAATGTCTTGTGAACCACACCGCTCCAGGGCGACTTCTACAATGCAGGAGATCCCGATACCGGCTACTGAGGGAGAAACAATAGATACATCTGCTTCGATCAGTTTTTCATCTCTCAGGCGTTTCAGTCTTCTTTGCACAGCCGAAGCGCTGAGCCCTACCTGCTCTGCCAGCTCATCCGAAGTGAGGCGGTTGTTCTGTTGCAATAACCTGAGCAGGTGCCTGTCGAACTGATCTGTTTTCATGCAGCTTTTACCCGTTTAAGGAATCAAAAATACCGTAAAAACCCATCAAACGAATGTATTTGCGGGTTTCCTGTACTAGCCTATTTATAGCTTTGCTCTTTCAAATCGCATTGTTGACTATAACAGTGCTTCATACTGTAAACTAACAATTCTTATATGGAAATGCCCAACAACACGCTATCAAAGATCGTTCAGCCTTTTAGTCCGGAAGAGATCACAGCCTTTAGAAAGGATACGGAAGGGTGTGCCAACATTATTCACCTCAACAATGCAGGCGCCAGCCTGATGCCCGATCCTGTAACGCAATCCATCCTGGATCATATCAAACTGGAAGCGTCCATCGGCGGCTACGAAGCATCAGCCCTTCAACAGGCAGCCATCAGCGATTTTTATGTGCAGGCCGCCCGCTTATTCAATGCCAGGCCTGGCAATATTGCTTTTACGGCCAGTGCTACGGACGCTTATACCCGCGCCTTATCATCCATCCCATTCAAAGCCGGTGATATTATCCTCACCTCCAATGATGATTTTATCTCCAACCAGATCCAATTCCTCTCCTGCCAAAAAAGATTTGGCATCCGGATAGAGCGGATCAGGAACGCACCCGAAGACGGGGTAGACCTCGATGACCTGGAGCACAAATTAAAGACCTTGCATCCCCGGCTGCTGGCCATTACCCATATACCCACCAATTCGGGCCTGGTACAACCCGTACAGGCCATTGGTGCAATAGCAGCCCGGTACGATACGCTCTATCTGTTGGATGCCTGCCAGTCGGTAGGACAAATGAAACTGGATGTACAGGCCTTGCATTGTGATTTCCTAAGTGTCACCAACCGCAAATTCCTACGGGGCCCACGCGGAACAGGTATGCTATACATATCAGACAAAGCCTTACAAGTCGGACTGGAGCCGCTCTTCATCGACATGCGGGGGGCCGAATGGATAGAGAAAGATGTATACAAACAACGGCCAGATGCTATGCGCTTTGAAGATTGGGAGTTTGCTTATGCATTGGTCTTGGGAACAAAAACGGCCATTGAATATTTTCTGCAGGTGGGTGAAGACAGGGTATGGCAGCGCGTGCAGGAATTATCATCCCGCTTGCGTACACAACTAACAGGGATCAATAAGGTAAGGGTTCTTGACAGGGGCCCTGAGCTGGGTGGCCTGGTTACGTTTACCATAGCAGGCGGCGATCCCGTACAACTCACGCAGGCATTGCTGAAGCGAAAGATCAATGTAGTGCCCAGCTACCGGAAGTTTGCGGTCATTGATTTTGATGAGAAGAAGGTAGACTGGGCGCTCCGCGCTTCTCCACACTACTTCAACACCAATGATGAACTCGACCAATTTATCATAGCCATGAAAGAGATCATTTAGATTACAAGATCAGGGTGAGCCGCCCTTCAAGGGTGGGTCGCCCTTCAAGGGTGGGTCGCCCTTCAAGGGTGGGTCGCCCTTCAAGGGTGGGTCGCCCTTCAAGGGTGGGTCGCCCTTCAAGGGCGGCTCACCCTGATCCTGTCGAAGCCAGCTTCGATGAACTCAGCCCCGCTAAGGCGGGGTAAACGCTGACAATCTTGTTACAGTGACTTCCGGCAAGCTTTTCTCGTTGCCTTGTTGCCTTTGTCCCTCGTTGCCTATTTCAGCAAGCCATACAGTATATTAAAATATAATTTGTTATCTTAGAGATAAACAATGAACAGGGATATACTGTCGATCATTAAAAGCTTCAATGTAAACAGGGAGCAGCAGGTATTGCCGCTCAAGTATGAAGCTATGTCAGAAGATCCCTTTCGTTTTTTCCGGGGCACCTGTCATTTATTTTACCACGACCTGTTAGCTGATTACCCTTTTACAAGCTCTCCTTTTACCTGGCTATGCGGCGACCTGCACCTGGAAAACTTTGGCAGTTACAAAGGCGGTAACAAGCTGGTGTATTTCGACATGAATGATTTTGATGAAGGCATACAGGCGCCTGTGTTATATGATATTTCAAGATTGCTGGTATCGCTACAGATCGCATTAACAGCCATTGAGTTTCCCAAAAAAGAAAAGAAAAAGCTGGTTCAGCAATTACTGCAGCAATACCGCTATGCGCTGATCAAAAACAAGGCGCTGAATATTGAGAAGGAAACGGCCACCGGGCTGATCAAAAAGCTGGTCAATAAAGTAGCTGAAAGAACGAAGGCTGAATTACTGGCTAAGCGTACCAACAACAAAACGGTCAATGCCAAACTGATCGTAGACGATCGCTTACTCAAATTACCCAAAGAAGAAAAAGTGCCCCTGGCCGCCTCCTTCATAAAATGGTTCAGTCATGGGTACCATGCGGGCTATAAAGTGTCGGATATTGGATTCAGGATCGCAGGCACGGGCAGCATTGGTGTAAAACGTTATATCTTCTTATTGGAAAACGAGATCAATCCAAGGCAGAAAAGAATGATCGATGTAAAGATGGCCATGCCTTCTTCTATTCCTTCGCCGGCGGGTCTGCAACAGCCAGCCTGGGAAAATGAAGCAGAACGGATCATCCGGGTACAGGATATGATGCAACATGTGTCGCCGGCCTTTACCTCTGCCTTCCGCCACCAGGGCGATTGGTTTGTGGCAAGGGCCATTCAACCTACGGCCGATAAGATCAACCTCGACGATACCTGGAAGCAATCGCAGCTGGTAGGTCAATACCTGAGCGACCTGGCCCTGCTTACCGCCTCCGCACACCTGCGCAGCAGCGGCCGGCATGGCTCGGCTACGGCCGACGAGCTGAAGGCCTTTGCAGAAGACAATCAATGGGAAGGCCCGTTGGTACAATGGACAGAACAATATGCCCTGCAGGTTGTAAAAGACCATGCTCTTTTTTGTAAAGCCCTCGAAGCAGGGTATTTCAATACCTAACTTTACAATATGAACTATGAAATGCTTGTTCGCCTGTTGCTCGCCGTACTGTGGGGCGGCATGGTAGGCGCAGAAAGAGAATACCGGGGTAAATCGGCGGGCTTCCGCACGATGATCACCATCTCCATGGGCTCCTGCTTTTTTACCATGATGTCGCTGGGCATTGGGGCCAACAGTTCGCCCGACCGTATTGCTTCCAATATTGTAACAGGTATTGGCTTCCTGGGCGCCGGAGTAATATTCCGGGGCGATAACCGGGTGAATGGTATTACCACCGCTGCCTCTATCTGGGCGGTAGCCGCAGTGGGCATGGGCATTGGCGCCGGTTATTACTGGGCAGCAGCTTTTGCCAGTGTGCTCATCCTGATCGTACTGGCTGTATTACCTCGCCTGGAGACGATCATTGACAAGCTAAACCAATCTAAAACCTATACGGTGAGCTGTTCTTACGCGCCAGACGCCAGGGAGCAGTTTGAATCCTTATTCCGGCAACACGCGCTGAAATGTAAGGCGGTCAGTGAAACAAAGACAGAGAATGATCTGTCTATCACCTGGTTTTCGCAGGGCTATGCGGTACGACACGAGCAGTTCATTAAAGCCATGATGCATCATCCTGCGGTAAAAAGATTTGAATATTAAAGCTGATCGCGCAATTATACATGTAAACTTACCCGCGGCAAGGCTTGCTATAAAAAAAGTAAAAGCCCCGCGCTATTGCCCGGGGCTTGAGTGGAACAACCAGAGGGAATATACACAACCTCTGAGCCTCGTTTAACCTTTCTTTTTATTGGCCTTGTAGCGCTTATCGGGGGTGCCGTCTTTTTTCAATGGCCCGGTGGCGGCGCTTGCCTGGTTCGCTTTATAACGTTTGTCCGGCGTACCGTCTTTCTTTAACGGACCTGCTGCGCCAGGCGTTGTGGCAGCAGCTGGTTTCACAGCTGGAGTAGCTTTGTCAACAGGCTTTTTTACTTCCGCCTTCGCTACTGGTGCTGTGGCAGCAGCCGGTGTCGTTTTTTTGGCGGCCTGCACCTTCGCAGGGGCGGTCGTTTTAGCCGCAGGCGTTGTCTGTGCAAAGGTGGCAGCGCTAAATCCCACCAGGGCAAGGGCTGCAATCAGTAACTTTTTCATGTTTTGTTATTTAATAGTTTAAGTAAACTTACATTTCGTGCCAGGGTTCGCCATACCCCAGTCGCTGAACAGGCAAATACGATCGCCGAAAAAGAACTCCCCTTATCCGACCTTGCCAGCCAACTGTTTGACACTGCCGGTGCGTTTTAATATTCCCCAGCCCTGGCTCTCGCCTTTTATGGCTTTACGCAGGGCTTTGAACAAAATAAAGTACATCAGCTGGCGGTACACCAACCTTTGGGGAATGAGCCAAACCAATTTACTAAACTTCTCCCGTTCGAAAGCAAATGCCACCACACTCACCAACACATCTACGGCAAAGAAAACAAGGTAATACAAAGTGATCTTATGCATACTGGCAGGATCATGCCGGTTCCAGATCAGGCTCAGCACCAGCATAATGTCTGCTAACGGAGCCAGCATCGGTAATATTATCTGGAAGAGGAGAATATTGGGCAAGGCTACCATACCCAGTGCCTTGTACCTGGGATTGAAACAGGCATCCCTGTTCTTCCAAAAACTTTGCATGATACCATAGCTCCAGCGGAACCGCTGTTTCATAAACTGCCGGAAGGTTTCCGGTGCTTCGGTAACGGCAACAGCCTCCGGACAATTGACCACGCGGTAACCCTGGCGCAATATGCGTATGGTGAGATCACAATCTTCGGCCAGGGTATCGGTAGTAAATCCACCTGCCTGCTCAATGGCTTCCTTTTTAAATGCACCAATAGCGCCAGGCACTACGGTAATGCCATTTATCAGATCAAAAGCACGACGATCGAAATTCTGTGCGGTGGTGTATTCAATGCTCTGCCACCTGGTGAGCATATTATGTTCGTTCCCTACTTTCACATTACCCGCCACAGCGCCGATATTATTTTCGCCTGCTATGAATTTATGCATGAGTTGACTGATCGCATCGCTTTTCAACTGCGTATCCGCATCGATACAAACAACATAGGCACGATCTGTTTGGCTGATGCCATAGTTCAGCGCGGATGCCTTGCCGCCATTCACCTTGGTAAGTACCTTTACTCTGGCATGGTCACGAAAAACAGCTGCTACCTTTTGATACGTATTGTCTTTTGAACCATCATCTACAAACAGGATATCAAAATAGGGGTAGTCCTGTTGCAATAAGTTTTCTATTGTTTTAACAGCATTGACCTCTTCGTTGTAAGCAGGAACGATGATGCTCACCGCCGGCCAATCCTTTACCGGTAAGAAAGCCACTGAATGCCGCCTGCTGCTCCTGATCCTTTGCAGGATGGCCATTACAGCCATGGCCGCGATCCGCAGAAAGCCCAGGAATATGGCTACCCAAAATGCCGCTGTTAAAAAATGTTCCAGCCAGTATCCAAAGATGGCAATATTGCCATTGAGGGTTACCAGCCTATTGCTCACCCGGGGCATTACCTCCGCTTTTGTTTTATTCAGCAATTGCGAGATGGTGGTAAACTGTATACCCCTGTCTTTAAAATAGTGAATAATGCGGGGCAAGGCATCCACGGTGGCCTGCCGGTTGCCGCCGGCATCATGCAACAGGATGATCCCTTTGGAAGGATTCGCTTCGTATTCATGGATCACTCTTGCATACACACTATCAGCCGTGATGCCTTTTTCCCAGTCATTGGGATCGATGCTTTCGCCTACTGTATAATAGTTCTTCTCCTTACTCAAGGCAATAGGCTTCAATTCCACATCTGTTGTAGGCTCTGCATCTGCATTGTACGGCGCCCTGAACAGCACCGTGCTGTGGCCTGTGATAGCCTCGATCAACAAGCGGGTACTTTCCATTTCAGTAGCAGCCCGCTCGCTGCTTACGGCGGCTATATTGGGATGGGTGAAAGTGTGGTTGCCAATTTCATGTCCCTCCTTGTATATCCTTCTTAGAAGCGGCAGGTTATTCTCCGCTTCCATACCTACCACAAAAAAGGCAGCAGGTACTTTCTCCTTCTTCAGAATGTCCAACACCTGGGGGGTGTACTGCGGATCGGGACCATCATCGAAGGTCAGCACCACCTGTTTGTGTACAACCCCATATTTCTTAATTACATACTTGGTGGGCAATTGCACATACTGCTGCTCACCGATCAGCCCTTCGGTACTGTCTATGGAAAGATTGATCTTTCCCGGCTGCGGATCGGTGATCACATTCAGCACCTCCCCCTCTCCAATATAATCCGGGCGTTCCACCGGCGTATTTACATATTGTAAGCTGTTAAAATCAAATGGCTGTTGCCGGAGGTCCTCATTGCTAAGCCCCCTACTGTAATAGTTCCATAACCGTTCATCTTCACTGCCCAGCCTCCATAAGGCTGTGCCAGCCGTACCATACTCATCTGCAAAGCGTATCGTATTGAAATTAGAAGCGGCGTCGTTAAAATATACTTCATGTTTTACGTTGTTAATGTCTGTGTAATTATAATAGTTGTTGTAAGTATCGTTATCAAAGTCAATCGAGGCATGGTACTGTTGGGCATTGGCCAAAGCCTGCTGATAGGTGACGGTAACAGCTTCCATATTTTTAGACCAATCGTAGCCATACCCTGCTATACACAGGATCAGTTTTTGGGAAGGCACATCTTTGGCTGTTTCATCCAATACCTTTTCTATCCACTGCTGACTGCTGATGCTGCCCGGCACACTCGAAGCATAATGTTCATCATAGGCCATCAGGAACATGTAATCATTGTACCGTTGCAATGACTTTATATTGAAATCCTCATTGTGCGGCATGATCTCCTGCGAAACGATATATCCTTTGGGATGGAGCTTTTCGTACAGTTCTTTTTGAAAGGCAATGATGGGCGCATCGCTTTTCTCCTTATATTCTTCAAAGTCGATATTGATGCCCTGCAGTTTGTAGCGGTCAAGGTATTTTACCATGTCGTTGATAAGCCTTTCCCTTTTGGCGGGATTGTGCAGGATGCGGTGAAGCATATCCCCGTCAAATTCGCCTTCGCCCAACTGTTCATTGGTATTGTTGATAAGGGGAATGATCCGCACATGCTTTTGCTTCATCACCTGTAAAGCATTCCTATCAATATCGGCCCGCAAAGTATCCGTGGTGGGATCGATAAAAAACCATTCGGGGATCACCATATTGAGCTTATCGATATTCTGCTGCAGGGAAAAGAATGACTGGGGGTCCCAGTCTACATAAAAAGCCGCCCTTACCTGGTGATTGCTGAGGTTGGTCGTACTATTTAGCAGCCTTGTATTTTTCTCTTTTTCCCGGAGGAAGGTTTGAAAGCCTTTGTATTTTCTTATTTCCCTTTTGCTAAGCCCGGCAGGAAAGGTGGGATTGGAAAGTTTGTGCAGAATATCCGCTTCATTGGTCAAAATGGGTAAGCCGGGTTTTAAGCCCCTGGCCAGTGTAATGATCACTACCGGTACCATCAGCAGCAGCACAAAGATAAGCGACCTCCCTGTCCACTGAAAGGTTCGCCACCTCCACCGGCTACTGGTTTGAAAGACCTGTTTGTTAGTACTCATAAGGGTTGTTTGTTAGTGCTTATGGATACCAAAACTATCATACACTAACAAAGCAGCCCACAGACAGTCGGCAGGCGGGCAAAAACGGTCGTTGAGAAGACGGGAAGTCCGGAAGTCCGAAAGACCGATCACTGATTGGATATGCCGCCCGTGATATTGGCGACGGCTGCGGTGGTTACGCCAGCTTTATCAGAAGCCATGAAGGCAGCCATATTACCTACCTGTTCCAGCGTAGGATGTTTACCGCCCACCAGGTTCCTGTGCACAAATTTCCATTCCTTCATGCGCTGTTCTACCAGCTCATTCCGGGTAAATGTTTGGTCGATGCTTTCCTGTGATTCCGGCGAGCCGGATGAATGCAGGTAAACAGTGCGGATACCCTGCGGTCCCAGCTCGGCCGCCAGGGTACGCGAAAGGGCTTCCATAGCAGCCCAGGCGGGTCCAAAGCCGGTGGTATAAGGGATCGGCACCTGGCTGGGAATGGCCGTGATCATAAGGATAACACCGGCGCCTTGTTTTACCATATGACGGGCGGCAGCATTGGCCGTGAGAAACTGGGCCTTCGTATAATGCATGATGGGAAGGGCAAACTGTTCATAGCTGATCTCCGACAACGCAGATCCCTGTTCCCCGCCGGAAACATTCGTAGCACTGAAGGATATATCGATGCGCCCCGCTTTGGCTATTACGCTATCTACAAAAGCATCCACCGATGCTTTATCCAGTACATCTACCAGACCCGTATCTGCACTCCCTCCTTCCCTAACAATAGTTTCGGCCAGTTTCTTTGTCCTGTTCTCCGATCGTGCGCCCAGGAATACTTTGGCGCCTTCACGGGCAAAAGCCCGGGCAATGGTGCTGCCAATAGAGCCCGCGCCATAAATAACGGCTACCTTATCTTTCAATAAATTTTCCATATGGTATCAACGATTGTTAAGCGTTGATGCTAAAATACGGCAGAACCATGGCATACACCGGGGCCTGGTACGACAATATTAGGGGGCTATTCTGCAATCGGGCAATGGTTAATTGCCAAGCCTGCCCTCTTCGTCGGTAGTTCTGTTTTGCTTCGTCTTTTGCTTTGCCTTCCCAAAGCTGTAACTAAGGGTAAGGTTTACCCGCTGCACCCAGTTCCGGTGAGAGAGCTGGTTATTGATGATGCTCTTTTCCCTGAAAATATACCTTACAATACTCGTATTAAAGATGTCGTAATAGTTCAATTTAGTATTTAGCTTGCCCTGTAGCCAGTTTTTCTGCAAGCCAAGGTCCAGTGCCCCGATGGGCCTGAAGATATAAAGCCCATTCCCGCTTTTCGATTTATACCGGTACGATACATCTGCGGTGATACCCTGGGGCAGGGTAAAAATATGGCTGCCGCTGATGGAAAAATCGACCACATCGATGGCATAGTCCTTTCCGTGATAAGGCGTGAGTTGCATATTATAGTAAATACCGGCATGCTGTATCACCTTCCACCATTTGGTGATATTGAAAGTGTAGCCCCCTTCTATATTGGCGAAATTATTATAGGGCAGGTTGCGGCCCAGGTACAACAGTTCATTCGTCACCGGGTTATACTCCGGATAGCGGGTCATTACATCTTCTTCTTTTCCCAGGTTGAAGGCAATATTGAAGTGCTTATAATTGTACGACAAGTTAAGCAAGCTCGTAACCGAGGGCAGCAGGAAGGGATTGCCCACCCAATAATTCAAGGGGCTCAGGTAAAACCGGAATGGATTGAGCACCGCAAAACCGGGGCGTGTCATACGCCGTGTAAAAGAAAAACTAATCAGCTGACTGGCATCAATAGTATACGTAAGTCCGGCCCCGGGAAGCCAGGTGAGGTAATTCCTTTTCGTATTCGGCTCCTGTGTAAAAGTATTGGCCTCTGTATACGTATGTTCTACCCGCAGGCTGAGGCGGAAACTGATCTTTTTGGCTTTGTAGTTATAAACAGCATACCCGGCGCTAATGTACTCATCATACAAGAACCTGTTGGTGCGGCCTGCATCACGCACAAATGAATTGTCCTTCGCCAGCGTATCATATTTCAGGTCATTATCAGTAGTAATAAAGGCAAATTTCGCCCCGGCTTCCAAGGTTCCTTTGGAAATATTCCGGCTGTAATCCACCTGCACCGTGCGCAGTAGTATATCATTCTTCATAGCCGTTTTCCAGTAATTGATCAATGTGCCGGTAGACTGGTCTGTATTTTGAATATCCTCGTTTTGCCTGTTGTTGGTTTCCGTAATGTTGGCAAATACATTCAACCGGCTCTTCCCCCATACTGCATCATAACTGAGGTTAAGGGCGTTGTTACGCTGCATGGGATCGGCCATGGTAATGCTTTCTGTAACCCCCAGCTTTCGTGTTCTGGTTGAGTCTGAAAAATCCAGCGTATTGTTGCTCGTTCGGTGCCGGTCGGAATTGTAGGATTTATAGGAGATACCAATGGTCTGGTCTTTTTGGAGTTGATAATCCACACTCAACTGCAACGAGAGATCACTCACTGCCGTAAGATTCAAGGTACGGGTAGCCATCCAATTCGTATTGGCCTGCTGTTGTAAAGCCTGGTACAGGTGAGGGTTGGTACCGTTTACATATCCGGCTCTCAATCCATAGGTAAACTTTCTTGTTCCCAGGGTAAGGTTCACCGCATTATCGGAATAAGCGTGACTGCTCTGCCGCAAATTAGTGGTGATATTCCCCTTCCAGCCCAATTCCTCATTCTTTAGTTTGATATCTATAATGCCCAGGTATTGTCCATCGTAGCGGGAAGAGGGATTACTGATAAGCTCTATGGATGCTATCAATTCCGGCGAAAGTCCGCTTAGATAAGTTTGCTGTTCTTCTGCACTCATGGCCGTGGGTTTCCCATTGATAAAGATCACCGGCGTATTCCTGCCAGCCATCAACAGGGTACCATCCCCATTGACCGTTATCCCCGGCGCTTTGCCCAGTATATCCATTACATTGGTAGCGGTTTTGAAGGCCGTGTTACCCGCTATATGCATGATCACCCGGTCATCCTGGTACCGGATCGCCCTTTTCTCTCCTTTCACCACTACCTCGTCCATCATTTTTTGTTCCTTTACCAGGGCCATTGACCCAAGGTCAAGATCGCCAGGTTGGGAAGCTATCAACAGCTCTCTGCTATAAGCCTGGTGTGCCGTGGAGGATAGCAATAGCCGGTACCTGCCAGCCTGGATAGCTGTCAACTCAAAATTTCCTACAGCATCCGCCATTCCCCTTTTTACAAGAATGGAGTCCTTCATCGTTAGCAAGGAGGCAGTCACAAAGCCGATGCCCGTTCGGGTACTGCTGTCAACCGCCTGCCCCTTGATATTGACCTGGGCGCACAGGGAAAAACCGGTTAAAATGGCTACAGGAAGGAGGAGAAAAAGTCTACACATACGATACATCAGGAGCCGTTTTGAAGGCACTTACCAAATGTAGCAGTGAGGGCATCGCATGGGGTCTGGATCTATTATTCCAGATGTCCGGATTTATAAATCCGTACTATCGGCAGGCTTCTGAGACTTGTAACCTTTTGCTAATGAAACTTTTACAAGGAGCCCGTTTTTGCCAGGTTTTCCTTGTACAGGGAAGGAGTGGTAGCTTTTAATTTCCGGAAAGAAGTGTAAAAAGTAGACTTGGAATTGAAACCCACCTCGTACCCGATAGCCTCCAGGGAGAAGGGGTGGTTGGCGGCAATCATGGCACAGGCTTTATTGATCCTGTATTCATTGATATAGGAAGTAAAGTTTTTGCCCACAGTATCATTCAGCAACTGCGAAAGTTGATGGCTGGAAATATTCACCGCCTTTGCCAGCTCGCTCAGGGTCAGATTAGGATTTTTATACATTTCCTGTTCCGCCATCACCTGTTCAAGTTTGCCCAGTACAGCAGCCGTATTATCGTCATTTACTTTTTTAATGGGATTCCTGGCCTGGGCCGGGTAAAGTACTTCATCAGGTTTCTTCCTTTTCAGCAATACAATGATCACCGTATACAGGATGAAAGAAAAGATCAGCGACCCGCTGAAATATATATTGCAGGGATGGGGCAGCACAGCCGCCAGGAAAAAGGACAAAGCAATCACCATATTGGCACCCACGATCGTGAGCAACCATTTTTCAGGCACTTTCAGGCTGCGCCTTACCGCGGCCTTCCTGTTGAACAGCTTTGCAAACAAGTGCTTGGAAGCTATGATCGATACAATTATGTACGCCAGCCATACAAGGTAAATGCCCCTGATGATGTATTTATTCCACAGCAAACTGTTGGAAGCATAGGGAAACAGGATACCCCCCAACAGCATAATGCCCAGTAGAATGCCTATCTGCACTTTCCATTTGCGGGGCAATTGAGTGGGCTGCTCGATGGTAGACTTAACGAAATAATAAAGCATAGGCCCGATCAGGAAGCAGCCGGAGAGTCCTATCTGCAAATAGATCTTGGCCAATCCCGGGTTAAAATGCACAAACACCGATTTACCGATGCGGATACTCAGGGCCAGCAGCAGGCAACCCAAAAAGTAATTGGGGATACTTTTCTTCCTGGTGAGGAACAGCAGGTAAATACCCAGGATAATGCCATTAAAAGCGCCCAGGATGCCCAGAAAAAACAGGATATAATTGCTATCGTTCATAAAGTGACCTACCCCACTACCGGGGACGAATAAAGGTAACAATTTAGGGCATTTTAGCTATTCTGTTAGTGCCTGGCTGCGGGCAAACAAGGATAAGTGGTTTTGTTCCGTTTTGTACAATTCCGGCTTCCCGCGACCGGGTACTTTTGTATCTTTATCAAGACCAGGCAGCTTTGCTTTAAATTTTGTAATAAAATGACCTATCGTGAGATCAAGCCGGGCAACAGGTTGAGGCAGCATGTCAAATGCTACTATACCTATGAATCGGAATCAGCTGCCAGCTTTGCTGATACCGTTTTCCCCAGCGGGAACATGGAGATCATTTTCAACCTCGGTACTGGCAAATGGCAAACAGCGGCAGGTGATGATTTTGTTACCAACCCCGCTATTGAATTGTGGGGGCAGATCGTAGGCCCCTTGCCCATTAAGTCTATCGGAAAGAATACCATGCTGGGTATTCGTTTGTATCCGCACGCTTACTTCCTGAACGATAAGGTAGACCTCTTCACCAACCAGGTAGCTGATTTTCGCCATCTGTCGGATGATTCGGTCAATACATTATATGCACAATTATTGGATACCGCTGCCTGGCATAAGCGGATCGAACTGGTGGAAGCCTGGTTACTCAACAGGCTTACGTTGTCGGAAAGAAAACTGAACAAGATTGCCGTGATCAATGACATCATGCAGGAGATTACCCAAAATGATTTCTTTGATAACATGGAGAATGTAGCGTCCCGTTACGGCATCACCTCCCGTTACCTCCAAAAATTATTCCTACAGTATACAGGTCTCACTCCCAAACTGTACAGCAAGATAACCCGCTTCCAGCACAGCCTCCGGCTCGTTACCCAAAAAGACACTTCACTTACTTCCATTGCCTACGACAGTGGTTATTTTGATCAGTCGCATTTCATCCGCGAATTCAAATCCTTTACAGGCCTCACCCCTTCCGGCTATTCAGTAGAAAGCTCTCCCGTTACACAGGCGCTTGTCAACAACTAGCAGCCTGTTCCGTTTTGTACAATTTCAGCTTTCTCACCCATGCTAATTTTGTTACTGATAACACACAATAGTCTGCAGTTATTACTATTCATCAGTAAACAATAAAATCATGTCTTCCTCATTTAATCAGTTCAACAGTTTACATACTTCTCCCGATCTCTTTGTATTGCCCAATGTATGGAATGCCAAAAGCGCCATCCGTTTCCAGGAAAATCATTTTCCGGCCGTCGCCACTTCCAGTGCTGCTGTAGCGAACAGCCTGGGCTACCAGGATGGAGAAGATATGCCCTTTAGTGATTATCTCTTTATCATCAGGCGCATCATATCTTCTGTAAAAATTCCACTATCGGTAGATATAGAAATGGGTTATGGGAAATCCAGGGAAGCCATTTATAATAATATCCGGCAGCTTATTGACCTGGGTGTGGCAGGTATCAATATCGAAGATTCGCTTATCCAGGGATCAGGCCGGGTGCTGGGAGATGCGGATGCATTTGCTCAAACCATCGCACACATCAGGAACGGACTGGCCATTCAAAATGCGCGCCTCTTTATCAATGTGCGCTGTGATACCTTCCTCCTGAATATTGACAACAAAGTGCAGGAGTCTATCAGACGGCTGGCCTTGTACGAAGCCAGCGGAGCAGACGGCATCTTCCTGCCTTGTATTACCCGCGAAACGGATATTGCCGAGGTGGTCAGCCATACAAAACTACCCCTGAACGTAATGTGCATTCCCCGATTGCCCGATTTCGACGCCTTACAACAACTGGGCGTAAAGCGTGTAAGCATGGGGCCCTTTTTATTCAATAAAGCCTATGGAAGTATTGACTCCCTTTCACAGGCCATTGCTAAGAGTAACAGCTTTGCCCCCATTCTTTCGTAATCTCCATATACTTAATCACCAATAAAAATCAACACGATGAATTTACCTACAAGGGCACAAGATGCCCATGCAACACTTGCTGCAGCATTCAATACCGGCAATGTTGCCACTGTCATGAGCATGTACGATGTTAATGGCATCATAGTACCGGAGCCAGGAAAACCAGTATCCGGCAAGGAACAATTTGAAGAAGCCATCAAAGCTATTTTATCCATTAAAGGGAAGATGGAGATCAAAACGGTGTATTGCCTGCAAACCGGCAAGCTCGCTGTCGGCAGGTCTGAATGGAATATAACTGATGGACAGGAAGTAAAAGTAAGCGCCAAGGGCATTGAGCTTATGCAGCAACAGGCAGATGGTACCTGGAAAATTGTAATAGACCATGCTTTTGGAGCATTGGAAGGCATGGTGGCCCAATACTAAGAAGCCGCTCACGCAACACGTGGCCTGGTAGTGAAATACCGGGCCATTGCGTTTATTATGCCCCAACATGTAAATAAATAACTATATAAATTTTAGTAGTCGTCAGCTACCTAAGCATCAGAATAATTCGACCTGTTATATTCTGCTCCGATTCCAATTTTAGGAACAATATATAGCTGCTGGAATCCGTTAGCCATTACAATGTCCCGACAATCCATAATGGCGGGGCTATAATCCCTTTCCCATGATAAAACCTGTACCCGCATTCTTATTAGAGCAATTTTCTAAGATCAAGGTAAAAACGTTTGTTACGGCAGTGTCCATGATGGCCATCTGTGCAGCCAATGCCCATCCGGCCCCCACATTCCATAAAAAACATACCGTCACTACCAGGGCCACAGCAGGCCCGGTCGTTGTATCAGGCGCCAGGGCATATAAGGTACCTAATGACATCGAGGTATCGGACATTGCTCCGGCCTATGGCACGTTGAGCAGGCTATGGACGGATCAGAATCAGATCACAGTTACCATCAAAAACAATGGTACGCAGGACGCAACAGACATCTCCGTTGAGCTTACTGTTACCGGGGCCAATGCAGAAAACCTCACCCAGGTAGTTAACTTTTTGGCGGCAGGCACCAGTACAACATTAAATTTTACCGCCTCTGTAACTGCAACAGGTGCACAGACCATCGAGGTAAAAGTGCCTGATGACGATGACAACAGCAACAATGTAAAGCAGCATGCGCAGGATATTACCTGCAATACTTACGGTTATACCGCCTCAGAACCCATTTATGATGGATTTGGTTTTGGATCAGGCACGGGCATCGTCTCTGCCCGGTACCAGGCTCCCGGTATTCCGATACAAGTGAAAGGTGTTACCGTACACTTGTCAAATGATCCCTCTAATGTTGGTAAGTCAATTACCGGTGTGTTGCTCGATGATGTGGGGAATATCATTGCAGACTCAGAGCCTTTCTACGCAACAGCCGGCGACTTGAATACCACGGTACAGCTTGTTTTTTATTCGCCGGCCACACTGAGTCCCAACGCTGAATTTTATGCGGGTGTACGCCAGGATGAAGGAGATCAGGCTCCGGTAGGAACGGCCCTTCCTGCGGTAACACCGGCCAACCGTTACTTTACCTTCCCTGCTGGCGGTGGTGCAGCTACACATTATACCACCCTCGGTAGTTTGAAGATCGGTGTAATGGCTGATGTAGACGCCACCCTCACCAGCTCCGCCCCGGGTCAGATCATTGCAGGTAGCCCGGTAACATTTACAGCCTCTGTTGATTTTCCGGATTATACCTTCAAAGTAAACGGGATCACCGTACAGTCTTCTTTTAATAATGTATATACTTACTTCCCCACCAACAATGATGAAGTATATGTAGAGATCAATAGCAACGGATGCACTTCAGCACCCATTGGAAATTTTGCCATGGATGTAAAAGAGATCTATCCCGGCAATGGTATTATATATGTTAATAAGAACAATCCTACCCCGGGAGATGGCAGTAGTTGGGCCAAATCGCTCACAGAAGTAGCAGACGCCCTTCGGTGGGCAAAGGTAAAAGAAGCTGCCTGGACTGTTAACGGACCATTACAGATATGGGTAGCAGGCGGCACCTATAAACCTTTATACAATACGGCAGATGATAGCTTTGGTAATGTAGATAACATATATAACAGCTTCCTGCTGGTAAAAGATGTAAAAGTGTATGGCGGTTTTGCCGGCACTGAAACTTCCTTGGCAGAAAGGGATCTTTCACTTACAGTCCATAAAAGTATTTTAAGCGGAGACTTTAACAATGATGATGTGATTACCGGCAGCGGCATCGATCTCAGCATCAGTGGAACGCTGGAGAACGCCAACCACATAGTGATCGCCTCCGGCCCTATGGGGGATGCCGTGTTAGATGGTTTTACCATTAGCGGTGGCGGTGGTGACGCCGAAGTGCTGAGCAATATTATGGTGAATGGGAACGAGATCACCAGGCTGGGCGGTGGTGGGATCCACAACTACCTTGCTTCTCCCACCTACAGCAATTTAATTATCAAGGCCAACAGGTCATCATTTCAGGGTGGCGGTGTGTACAACGATCAGTCATCACCCGTTTACACCAATGTGCTGCTGATTGATAACCTGTCGGAATTCCAGGGTGGCGGTATGCACAATGCAAACATGTCGGCCCCCATCCTCACCAATGTAACCATCAGCAACAACAATGCCTCTGTGGAAGGTGGAGGATTGGTCAATTCATCCTCTACCCCGGTAATACGCAATAGTATTGTGTATGGCAACAGTACCGGCATCGTCAACGAAAACAGCTTTCCATCGGTTATGTACAGTTTGGTAGAAGGAATGCCAGAAGACGTAGACAATAGTAACCTGGATGGCAGCCTTGATCCGCAGTTCAACAATGCAGCCACAGGAAACTATACCTTAAAGACGGGCAGTCCTGCCATTAATGCAGGAAGTTTTTTATATTTCCTGGCAGGGCAATCCCCCGATCTGTCGGGTATAACTACCGATCTGGGCGGCAGGCCCCGCATTAGCGGCAGTACACCCGACCTGGGCGCTTTTGAATCAAGCAACCAGGACCAAAGCATTACCGCAGAAGACATCAACAGCACTTATGGTGATGCCGACCTTACACTGGCAGCTGTTGCCAGTTCAGGTTTGCCGGTAAGCTATTCCTTACCTGCCAATGACATTGTAGAGCTTTACCAGGATACACAGGACAATGACAAGTGGAAAATAAAGATCAAAAAAGCAGGGGCAGTAACGCTTACCATCAGCCAGGGCGGTGATGCTACTTATGATCCTGCTGAAAACGTAGAGATCCTGCTGCTTGTGAACCGCAAAGAACTTATTGTAACTGCGGATAACAAAACAAGAGGATATGGAGAAAACAACCCTGCATTTACGATCAGCTATGCAGGATTTGTAGGGACCGACAATGCGCAATCCATCGTTCCACCGACGATCGTTACAACAGCAACACCTGCCAGTGTGCCGGGCGATTATCCGATCATTCTGAAGGATGGCGACGCAACCAATTATGACTTCAAATTTGTACATGGTACGCTTACGATAGAAGGTGCTACCATCACGGTTCTTCAGCAGCCAGCCGGTCAAACTGTTTGCGCCGGATCACCAGCTACTTTTACAGCCGATGCCAGCACCACTATATCAGTACCTGTTACCTACCAGTGGCAACAAAGTGCCGATAGCAGTTCCTGGAATAATATAGCAGGAGCTACTAAGGCCCAGCTCACCACTACAGCCGTGAGTGACCAGTACTATCGTTGTGTATTCACCGCGCCGGGAAGAACACTCAATACATTCGCGGCAAAACTGTCAGTGAAGCCGCTGGAAAAGCCAGTTATCAACCTGCCAAACTCAGTTTGTTTGTCGGAGGCGAAGTTCGCACTCAGTGCTTCTTTACCTGGTGGCGTTTTCTCCGGTGTAGGTGTTACAGGCAGTACCTGGTATATTGACACCTTGAAGCCTGGTCTGCAAACCATTCAATACGCATACACTAACAATATAGGTTGTAGTATTACAGTAAGTAAAACAACGAGCTTATCCTTATGTGGAGAAAAAGGGCTGGTAACGGCTACAAAAGCCAATCCTAATCCAACTACCGGCCTCATTACGGTGAAAGTATTGTTAACGGATAATGTAAAACAATCGATCATCGTTTCCAACAGTTTCGGGCAGCATGTGTTTGAAAAGCAAGCGCAATTCCGGAAAGGCTGGAACCAGGTGCAGCTTGACCTTGCAGGCTATAGCGCCGGCATCTATTTCATCACCATTGCCGGATATGGCGGAGCACCAGCTACGGTGATCAGGGTTATGAAGAACTAAATCTGCGGCTTAAACAAAGCCCACTTTATATTTCCCATAAAAAAGAGCTACCCCTCAAAAAGGTAGCTCTTTTTTATGCCTGGGCGTCAGGTTACTTGTGCATTTCTTTGGGCTGGGTGAGGCTGAACCAGTTGCCACAACCATCATACATGACCACTTCGGTTCCATAGAATTGCTCCCGGGGTTCTCCCCTGAATTGAACACCCTTCTTTTTCAACTCTTCGTAAGTAGCACGGCAATCATTGGTATGCCATACCCCTGCCCCCAATATTCCCTTCTCCAATAACAGCTTGAAAGCCTGCTGGCTTTCTTCATCTATCCCCTCCGGCGAATCGGCTGTTTTCAGCATGGCTTTATGGAGTATGGGCATCAGTACGATTTCCAGTTCAGGCTGTTCGGGTGGATTGACAGTGAGCCAGCGGTAACCATTTTCCATGGTGGCATCCGTATTTACCTTACAACCCAAAGTATTAACATAAAAATCAAAGGCTTTTTCCTGGTCAAGAACATATAAGGTGCTGTGTGTGAGTCTGGTTACCATACTATTGTATTTATTCCCTGAAGTTAAGCGGGAATTAAATAACCGGCTTCTCGAATCTTGCTTTTTCGTTTAATTCCTTAGGCGAGCCGCTCATCTTTCACTTTCAGCAGCCAGATGGAGATAGAACCAAAGGTGATAACGACCAGGGGCAGGTAGATCTGGTCATAAAAATTCCCCTGCAGCCATTGTACACCGAAATAATCGCTGGACAGCCTCCATACAGACCTTAACAGATCCACCCCCAGCACAAATTTGATGAGCCGGTTGATTTTTTGTTTGCCAGCCGGAAATAAGAAGAAGAGGATGGCGTAGCTACAGGTACCAGCCAGTATCAACGGAAAGTATAAGGCGGACTGTATAGATTGTAGTGTCTGAAACTTATCGACGATAGCCTGCAGCTCATTGGCATTGGTCTTCAGGGCTAGTTTGGGAAGTTGAATTTGTGTGTAGAACAGCTCCGTTGAACGCAACAATACCTCCAGCATAAAGAATACAAAATAGCAGATAAAGGCCAGGGTGGCCCAGAAACGGTAAGACACCGCTGCCAGGGAACAGATAACATACCGTATATACATCAGGCCAAACATGGCCCCCAGCATCAGGGAAGAGCGCACCAGGTGCAAGGGGTGATTGCCCTGCTGTAATTCTTCAGCTGCGGAGGAAGGAGTGGTAAACTGGTCAAATACATACCATTGAAAGGATTGGATAGCGATATAGACCAGCGCAATAATGGCAGCGCTTATGCGAATATTCCTGAAATTCATAGTAGCTGATTGAGGGCTGAAAATAATTATCATTTTTTTTTGAGCAGCCCGTTTCCTAAAAATCCCAAGAATGGATAACTTATAGGCTATGACAGGGACCACGGCTTTGCGCAAGCCATCCACCATACAATACTACCAGGCCATCACCAACAGGATCCAGGAATATGTGGAATCGAATATTCATGCAGATATCTCGCTGCAGCGCCTGGCAGACCATGTCTTTGTTTCTTACTATCACCTTTCCGATCTTTTTGAACAAGCACAGCAGGAAACCATCGGCGGTTATATTAAAAGGTACCGTCTGGAAAAAGCAGCTTCTCTCTTATCCTATACAGATCTCTCCCTGACCGATATTGCCGGTAAGACCGGTTATTCTGGCAAGCAGGCGCTTTCAAAGGCATTCAGGCAGCAGTTCAACCACAGCCCGGGCCATTTCCGGAAAAGACCGCTGTTCATAAAGGATTCTCCCAACGCCATCATGGACGGCATCCAATCAGAGCAAGACTACCACTCGCTGTTGAAGAAGGAGTTTTCCTTTACCTACCGTATCGAGAACTTAGTCAATCACTATACCATCTGTAGATCACTGCGCATGGTGCCGGCTGTTCACCAGGGCAGCTTTTGTTATGACACTTATCTTGATACGGTGATGAATAGCTTCGATAAGCAATGGAATGGAAGATTTGTGATCAAGCCTTTTGACTCGCTCAACTTCACCCCAGCCAGCAGGTTTAATATGCATCATGGCCTGTTGGTGACAGCACCAACACTTGGCCAGTTATCTCCAGTGGATCTTCAACAATATATTATCAGCCCGGTAAAGAATGGTAGCTACCTGGTATTCGATATTCCCGCAGGTCCGATGGATGAAAACATTAAGAGTTACACCACCCTGTTCAGGGAAAATATCATTGGCTACAAGAAACTGTTCAGGCCCGAAGACTTTTTCATCTTCCTGTTGTTGAGTGATGGCGAAAATAAACTGGGGGAGTTCTATATGTACCTGGGAAGTGCCCTATAGCGTTTTATTGCCGGATGTTATATACTTCAAATACAAAACAAGGCCAGGTCACATATTTATACAGGCCTTTCCAATACCAGGGTTGGTAGGTATGGCTGGTATACAGGACCTTGCCCGGGTATTGAAGTGATGTGAAACGGGCCCGAACGCCCTTGATGTTACGGTTATAGCCCGAATCAACCAAGACAAAGCCAAGCCGTTGAAATTCGTCCAGCAAGCGGTTGCTCATCTCCTTTCTGTGTAAGGTATGCGCCAGCCGCCAACTGGCCTGTGGGTTGATATCGACGTACAAGGTAGACAGGGGTATTATCAATTCTTTGCCCGAGGTATCGATCACCAGGGAACGGTGAAGCGCTGCAAACTCGCCTTTCGTGGCATGTACAAAATCATCGGAAAGGTTCTTCATAAAAAACTGTACACAGTCAAGGTTCCTGCATTCTGCCAATGCAATCAGTTCTGCCGCAGTCAATGCATCCCTTGCCGGTTCCGGGGGTGCATTTTGCGCTTCTGCTGCCTGCACCTTCTTCAGGTCCTTTATATCGATCGCCCGTTTATTGGCCGGGCTGCTGCAGGCGCAGAGACCAACCAGGCAGCATATGAGGCCCCGGTATAATGCAAGGTTCATAGCGGCGTTTTTATGGTTTAACACAGTAGAAGGTATAGCTTACCGTGTCATAAATACCTGTAGGGCTCAACACCAGTTTATCTACCTTTTCCACCTTTGTATCATAAGGGGTAATATAAGCGATAAAGTAGTTGAACAGCGTATCCTTCTTATCACCAACCGCTATCAGCCGGGGATAATAGGCAGTGTTATTACCAGCAACAATATCATAGCTGCCATTTACCTGAATGGTATCACCATGTGGTGGCCCTGCTATTTTCGCTGAGAATATGCCATCCCGGTGCAAGCGGAAAAAGATCCATCCTTTTGGCCAATTACCAGCCCAGTTGCCCAGGTGCTCTTCCCCATCCCGTACAACTTCGATATCCATTGCTTTTTCTATACCGGAATCGATCCACCCCCGGATCAGCAAGCAGAGCGCCACCACAACGGTAAATATGAAAAGGTATACCAGCCGCATATGCTAAAAAGAAGTGAGGTACCACTTGCCCTCCTTACGTGTCATCTCAAATGTTTCCTCCCGCGTGCCGTCTGGCCCGAAGAGAATATTCACCGAGGCCTTATCGCCACTAATAACAGGATCGGCCGACACCTTGCCTTTGGCAAAGTATTTCTGGAACTCCTCCTGGCTGGCTTTATCCGCCGATGCCTGCGCAATTCTCTTGCTGTCGCTATCAGCCTCTGTATCGACCAATGCTGCAAGCCCCTGGCAATTGCCGCTTTTAGCTGCGTCAAAAATGGCTTCTGCCACTGAGCGGGGATCAGCCTGTACGTCTTTCGGTTTGCCGTTGCAGGCTCCAATAATGATAGCTGTCATAATCCAAACAATTGTCAGTTTCATAAAAAGAATTAATAGTTAAATTATTTATAATAGCCTTTTCGTTGCGGCATCATCTATTGAACTGAGTTGTATGCTCAGGATTAATAGCAATAGTTTAGATAATAGTTTCATACCGGTCATTTATTGATGATCAGCGCTTCCAGTTTTTCGATGCGCTTTTTCAGGTCTGCATTTTCTTTTTCCAGTACCGCTATGTTCCGTTGCTGCTCCTGTACGGCTTTCACCAGCGGCACTACAAACTGTGAGTAGGAAAGGCCATAGGTTTCACGGTTATTCCGGGGGGCTACCACCCCATCAAATTCATATTGGGCTTTCCGGGCAGCTTCTTCTACTTCCTGTGCAATGAATCCGTTGTGCCGCACCTTCTCTGCTTCCGAATAATCCCGCAATCCAATGAACTTTACCCCCTCGCTAGCTTGTCCGCTGGTAAACTCGTCATACTTTTTAGATTGGAAATTGTATACTACTGGTCGTAACTGCATAATGAAATCAAGTCCTTTTACCGATTCGTCTATGTTGGTTTTAAAACGGCCATCGGAAGGAAAGGTATAAGGCACCTGTCCTTCTATGACAGTAATAAGGCTGTTGCCCAGCCGTATTTTGTTGCTCGCATTGACCACGGTATTGTACCCGATGGCTACGGCATTTTGAAGGTTACCCGTAGCCACATTGGCCGAGGCACCGATGGCCACATTACCAAAACCCGTGATATTGCTCATCAAAGCCGAATCGCCCAAGGCAACCAGTTTACTGCCGGTTTCATTGCTATATAAAGCACTGCTGCCAATTGCTGTATTGTTGCTGCCTGTCGTACTGAAGAACATAGACTGATAACCAAAGGCTGTATTGTAAAAACCGGTGGTATTGTAAAGCAATGTTTGCGAGCCACTGGCCGTATTGGCCCCGCCTGTGGTATTGGATGTCATACAATAATAGCCATTGGCCGTATTGGCGCCGCCGCTAATATTGCTGGCCATGGCATAATTACCTATCGCTACATTGGCATTGCCCGTGGTATTGCTACCCAGGCTTGACATACCCAGGGCCGAATTGCGGCTACCCGATATATTGTAACGAAGCGAATTAGCACCCACCGCAGCATTTTGCAAACCATCAGCATTCTGCACCATGGCCTTATACCCGATTGCAGTATTAAAGTTGCCCGTGGTTGCAGACTCCATCGTTCTGAATCCCCAACCAGTATTATAAGTGAGTGAATCGGTGTATCCTGCCCTGATACTGTTTACTTTAAATACCAGCGGTTGGTTATCGGCCGTGCCAATAAAATTGATCGCCGGGTTGGTACCACTATTGCCGCCAAGCTGCCAGCCGCTATTACCTCCTATACCTACCCAGGCCGGTGTGGTCGTACTACCACTATTATAATAAAACCCTGCCGTACCATCCGTTTGAAAAATAAGTAAACCCGTGGCCGGCAGGCTGATGGTATTGCGCTGGGCCTGCGACATAGCAGGTATGAGTAATCCTCCCTTGGTACTTTTTATATCCAATGCCGCGCTCGCATCGGGCGTAGTAGTACCAATACCTACATTTTGGGCAATACCCTGCAGTGACACGATTGCCAATAGCAGGAACAATAGTAAATTCTTCATACGCGGTGTTATTTTTATTGAACGATTGTTTATTGCTTCACCAGCCTGATGGTCGCTACCTGCAGCCCACCTGCCCATTCTACCTGAAGCTGATATACCCCTGCGGCGGCCTGCTGCAGGTCGAGGTCAAATTGATTCGGGCCTTTTTGCAGGCTCAGCTGTTTATTGATGATCGTAACACCGGCACTGTTGGTTACCCTCAACAAGGCAGTGCCGCTTACAGGACTTTGGATACGCAGATTACAGGTTTGTACAAAGGGATTGGGCCAGGCCTTTAATGCTTCGGGCGCAGCACAGGTTGCCGTTAATACGGCAGTATAGGCTACCCGTCTGTCAAGATCATATTGCGCTATGCGGTAATAGTCCTTCCCTGATGGATGATCATCTATAAATACATACTCCTTTTCTGTGCTGCTGTTGCCCGCGGCAGGAAGCTGGCCCAGGCTGATCCAGCCGGCGCCATTATTTCTTTCCACCTCAAAATGGCTGCTATTCCATTCCTGGGTAGTTTTCCAATGAAGCGTCACACTGCCCCCTGAACATTCCAGTCGCCATCCGGCAAAGGTTACCGGCAACGAACCCGAAATAGCAGCGAGTGTCCAGGTAGAGAAAGCATCGATGCCTGTTTTCTCTATATAATTCTGTGCAGCATTGCGGGTAGTAAATCCCTGACTGGTCCAGGCTACAGCATCCGGACTACGCCACACTATAAGATCCTGTTCTGTCTGGCCGCCGAGTTCACTATCTGCATATCCAAAGCGAAGAGTAGCAGCCAGTGCATTGTTATTTGTCGGTGTAATGGTGTAATAGCGCAGGATGCTTTTGCCTCCCGGAAGGGTCAACATGGCATGGCCCCTTTTTACGGTTACCATTCCCAGGTTTTTAGGGCTGCTGATCGAGGCGCCCAGGTTGCCCGGGTTGGCGCCGGCAGGTGCATTGAGGGTGGTAGTAACCGATACTTCGCCCCCGGTGGCTCCTGTAATGCGGCTGTTTTCCGATTCACCCAGCAGCAGGCCTGTGCTGCCGAGGTCAAGAGCCTGTCCGTTGAGGTCTACCAATCCCTGCACAAATTGTATGGTATTGCTTACCCGAATCGGTTGCTGCAATACAACACTGCGACCGTCGCTTTTATTAAGGTGCAGAGAATAAAACTGTACGGACGCCGTACCATCAATATTGTTGTTGACCACGCCGGCTAAATAAACGGTGCTATTGCCTGTTGTCAGAATGCCGTGATTGATCAGGTCTGCATCACTAAGTGTGAGCTGTACATTGCCGGAAAGTTGTACCTGTGCTCCCGGTCCAATATACACCTGAGCCAGCATGGCCTGTGATGCTATCAGTAGAAATCCCAAAAACAGCATACGCATACAAAGAAAATTTTGCTAACAACAGCAAATTAGAAATTGCACGCATCTATTGCCGGTACATTCGCTTAACGCTTTCGTTGGCTGAAATAAAGCAGGATTACGGCACCCAATGGTGTTGAGGTGTAATAGTGGTTTTCTATCGCGAATACCTGATTTTAGTCTATATCACTCATTTGAGGGGTATGTCGGTTGCAGCGTATGCTCTAATTTGGGGTTGCTACATCCCATGAACGCAGCATTCCATGAACTCATTTTTATACAATGAATTTATTTTCTCGCCTCGCTATCGTATCTGGCGACATGTATTGTATTGGTCATTTCACATTGCCTTATGGGCGGCCTTCTGGGTGGTGATGGATGCGCCAGGTTCTTATGGGCGACATGTACTTAATATGGCTATGTGGATACCAGCGTTTATCCTGTTCAGCTATCCACTGGTGTACATTGCCATTCCTTACCTGTTGCTGCAAGGTAAAGTAATGCAGTTCTTCCTGCTGGTGATGGCATGGGGCGCAGCAGGCCTTTATATAGATTCCGAATACAGAAGTTATGTATTGATCCCCTTGCAGGAAGCCATGGGATTAACCAATATTCTTCCCCGTGGGCCGCTGGCCTTTTGTTACCTGTGTATGACTACCTCGGCCGCCAGCCCGATGATCATTCGTTTTTTTAAACTGTGGACACTCAAACAAAATGACTGGATATACGCACAACAGGAGAAGATAACAGCAGAGCTACAATTGCTCAAAGCCCAGGTACATCCACACTTCCTGTTCAATACCCTGAACAATATTTATTCTTATTCGCTGGAAAACTCGCCCAAGACACCTGGCCTGATCTTAAAACTTTCCTCCTTACTCACCTATATGCTGTACGACTGCAGCAGCCATGAGGTGTGGCTGGAAAAAGAGATCGGGATCATGAAGAATTACATCGACCTGGAAAAAGAACGGTACGGCAACAAAATTGAAATATCCTGGAACGTAGAAGGTGACATAAAGGGACAACTCATTGCCCCTTTACTGATGCTTCCCTTCCTGGAGAATGCTTTCAAACATGGTACATCAGAACAGACAGAAAAGCCCTCGCTACATGTAGACATCGCTATTAAACACCATAAGCTGCATTGCAGGATCAGTAACAGTAAGAACGAATATATGGCAAAAGGGCCTTGCGGGATCGGCATTAGCAATGTGCGGCAACGCCTCGCATTCATTTACCCCGGCTTACATGAATTGAGTATTTATGATGAGGGAGATTTCTTTATCGTTTCGATGATGGTACGGCTAACCGGCTACATCGCAGATTATGTGACTTCACCGGGAGCGCAGGCTGTTGCCCGAACAGTTCCCGTATCAATACCCGGCGCCAATTGAGATCGATAAAGCCTCCGTACCAAACCTGATCAACACATGAAAAAGATAAACTCTTTTTTATACAATGAATTCATTTTTTCGCCCCGGTACCGGATTTGGCGGCATATCATCTATTGGATTTTTCATACTATCATTTGGGCACTATTCTGGTTCATTATGGGAGCGCCTGATTCGTTTGGCAGCAACCTGTTCAACATGTTCTTATGGATACCCGTGTTTATGCTTTTTAGCTACCCGCTGGTATATGTCGCTATTCCCCAATTGCTGCTCAAAAAAAGGGTATGGCAGTTTTTCCTGCTCATTTTGGCCTGGGGAGTAATTGGCATATATATCAACACCGGATTCAGAAATTATCTGTATGTACCACTACAACGGGCCATGGGTTTTGATTTTGTGCCGGCAACGGGTCCCCAGTCGCACAGTTACCTGAGCATGACCACCTCCGCTGCCAGTATAATGACCATCAAGTTTTTCAAATTGTGGATGATCAAGCAACGCGCCTGGATGCAGGCTCAACAGGAAAAGATAACCGCCGAATTACAATTGCTGAAAGCGCAGGTGCATCCTCATTTCCTGATCAATACGCTGAATAATATCTATACTTTTTCATTGGAAAGATCACCCAAGACACCGGAAATGTTACTAAAATTGTCTTCTTTACTCAGCTACATGCTGTACGATTGCAGAAGTGAGAAAGTATGGATTGAGAAGGAGATCGGGGTCATGAAGAATTATATTGACCTGGAAAATGAGCGGTATGGCAATAAAATAGAGATATCCTGGAGTGTGGAAGGCGATACCAGGCAACAGTCCATAGCCCCTTTACTCATGCTGCCCTTCCTGGAAAATGCTTTCAAACATTGTGCCGCTGAGGAAATAGAAAAACCATGGCTGGGGGTAGACCTTTCGGTAGTACAGCATACCCTGCGCTGCAAGATCGCCAACAGCAAGAGTGAATATGTCTCTTTCCAGGAAGAAGGTGCTGGTATCATGAACGTAAAGAAGCGCCTCGCATTTATTTACCCCCTGCACCACGAGCTAAAAATAAACGACGAAGGAAATTTCTTTGTTGTTTCCATGTTGATCAAGCTGGAGGCTAACCTGCCCGCTTATATTGTGCCTTCTCCCCTCACCCAAATGGTACCAGTATGAAATTACGCTGCCTGTTAATAGACGATGAGCCGCCAGCATTAAAAGTACTGACCAGGTATATTGCCGACATAGATGGCCTTGAAATTGCCGGTCAGTGCAGCAATGCCATTGAGGCTCTCGGCATCTTGCATCAAAAAAGGGTAGATGTGATCTTCCTGGATATTAAAATGCCCCGCATTCTGGGGACAGATTTCCTAAAAAATCTTTCCCATCCACCCAAGGTCATATTTGTTACGGCCTATCGGGAATATGCGGTGGAGGGGTTTGAGCTGGATGCTGTTGATTACCTGATAAAACCTGTAGCGTTTGACCGCTTCTTTAAAGCTATCACGAAACTCAATCGCTTAATGGGGCAGGAAACAGTGACGCCAGATATCAATGAAATGCCCAACCCTTCTCCCTTTGTATACCTGAAAGTGGATAAGGATATGAAAAAGGTATTCGTTAATGACATTACCTATATAGAAAGCTGGAAGGACTATGTAAAAGTCTTCCAGTGCGACGGCAGGTTCCTGATGGTCAAGCAATCAATAACTGCCATGGAAAATCTCCTATCTGAGCATAAGTTCATGCGGGTGCATCGCTCCTACATGGTATCGGTGAACAAGATATCAGGTTACAATGGCATTTCTGTACACCTGGGCAAACAGGAAATTCCCATTGGCCGGCTGTATAAACAGGTAGCGATGGAGAAACTACTACAGTAATAATCCCTGATTTCCAGGAAAGCAACCTCCCTTAAGTATAACTCTTAGCTGCGGCGTCCAACCGCTGCCTGATCTTTGATGCCAGTATACGGGGCGCCAACACTTTCATAGACTCTCCAAACCCCAGGATCTCTCTTTCCAGTTCAAAATTCAGCACTACATCAATGCGGATGACAATACCATTTTCATCTTCTTTAATCAGCTTTTGGGAATGGTGTATAGGCTTAGTAAGTACATAGGGGGCATTGTATTTATCAATGAACAGCACCACCTTATTGGCCCGGTCCTTTTCAGTTTTGGTAACCCCAATAAGATCATCAAAGTATTGGTCAAAATCTACGCCTTCATGCTCAATGAACTTTTCTTTGCTTAATTCCTGGAATTCTATAATCCTGTCCAATGCCATTGTAGACAACAGGTTCCCTTTTTTACCTTTGGCAATCAGGAACCAGCGGTTGCGGTATTCTTTCAGCAAATAGGGAAAACAAATAAGCTGTTGTGATTTTGTGGCCTTAAAAGATTTGTATTCTACCAGCAAAGCCTTCTTCTGCAGGATGGCCTGGTACAGCGGATTAATATGTTCCAGTCCTTTCAGCAGCCTGTTGTTTTCAAACTGGATGCAATTGCGGCCCTGATGAGTTGTCCGGTACAGGTTGTTTTCCAACCGGGCAATCATATCGCTCATTTCTTCAAAGTATGTAAAGCCATTAAACTGCTTTAGGATACCTACAATCTCTTTCATCTTTTCTACGTCAGCCTGGTTCACCGGAGCATTGGTAATACTGTAATCCGGCTCACCGTATGTATAAAATTTCTTATCGGTAACAACAATTGGTGCATTGTAACCTAACTTATCGCTGCGCATTACCTGGATATCTGCCTGTATGGTTCTCTTGCTTACGCCTGATGTAATACCCTCTAATTGATAAAGGACATCTGCCACTTTTTCAATTAAATCTTCCAGGCACCATTTACGGTACCTGTTTCGCAGGCAGTCGTCAATGGTTTTGTAGCGGATAAGGGCTAATTTATTTATAGACATGGCAATATTTCTAGGGGCAAAAATAATTCCTTGATTAATGCTACGCAATAGACTTGCGTAGTAAGTAATTTTTTCGGGGCCAAAAAGCTTATTTTTAGTGCTAATAGCCTCAGAAGCAAATATATAAAAGCATCTCCAAATAAATATTTTCTCCTACGCAATTGTGCTGCGTACCAGTGTGTGCATATTTGCTGTATCAAAAACGGGTCAAGAATTAAGTTACTTCAAAACCAAGGATGCACTTATTCAATTACCGTTTTTGTTCTTTGAAGCAGTAGCTCAGCTGGTAGAGCAACGTAAAGTATTAAAATTATCAGGGGTCAATTCAAACATACTTCAATTGGTAATGCCGCTTCGGCGGCAGACTGGTTCGAACCCAGGCGCTTGAAGATTATCCCGGTCAATTAAGCCTTACGTCAATGACTGTTAATCCGTGGGTCGTTGGTTCGAATCCAACCTGCTTCACAAAACTATGGTCAATTATTGCTTACTTCAATTTGCTGAAGCAATAAAATTACCAGGTATAAACCAAGAATCATGAGCCAATTATTAAGCGTTAGCCTTCGTCAAAAAGCAGTATTTATTCCTGAAAGAGCAGCTATTAACGAGCGTGTTCAGCTTACAGAAGCAACAGGGTCACTGGTAGCAAACCTGTCCAAATTAGGTTTCGGGGTGTCAGAGCCTTTATTAAAAGCATTGAACAATAGCACTCCTTCCTTTCAGCTTACTGTACTGGATACTTTGCGTGAGGTGACGGGAGTTAATAAAAACTGGGCCCCGCTGGTAAAAGGTTGGAATGTACCTACCGGAGAAACAGTAGCAGATCATTTTATTACCTTCTTTGCTAATATCTTCAAGGTGGGCGGCACCGTGTTACCATGTGGACATACTATCCCCGCCAATACCTTCCCTTTGCACCGGTATAATGGCTGTCCTTTCTGCGGAACTCCTTTTGAGTTCGGGGCAATAGAAAACTACAAACAGGGAAGTGAACAAAAAATACTGGAATTATGGACACTACAGGATGCAACGGCTTTTTTGAGTGACTTGCTAACTTCCAAAACAGCGTTGGATGCTACACAAATGGATAGCCTCCATAAATTGCTTGGCGAATTGCCTATGCCTGATGTGAAGGTCGGAATAAAGGAAACATTAATGGCAGTGATAGACGTGTTCATCGACCAGAACCAGCCGGAAAAAGCGCAGGTTTTGTTTACATCTCCCACTGATATTATGCGCTATCTATGGTACAAGCACACTGGGTTTTTGCAGATAATTGAACCAAGGACTATTATCAGTCGTAGTTCCAAAAACAGCAGGCATATTTTACCACTGTTAGATAAGAGTGCAAAGGCCTTGCTGGATACCAAAACGGTTTTAAAACTGAAATACACAAGGAAGGATTGCATGATGGTGGCTGATTGGCTGAACAATATGGACCTGGATGCAGCTAAAATGTGTGAAATGATGCACCCAAAGCGTAGCATGTGGGTTCGTTTTATCAGGGCATTAAGATTGGCAGAATATAGTAAGCGTGCAGGTTTTGAAAAGCTACGCACTTTACTTCACCTGTTTTATAAGGAAGAATACAAGGTGTGGCAGGGAGCTGTAAACCATTACCGTCTTCGCTATTATGTCGATGAAACATTTGATTTATTGCAGCAGCGGCCCGGTCTGTTTGCCCGCTCCCTGTTTGCCAATATGTTGTGGTTTGGCAGCAAACCTACTATTGCCGCTTTTGCTGAAATAATAGACAAAGTACCTGCACGCCTGGTGTTTACGCTAAGCATGTATGCCGAAAATTATTTCGATAAAACCAATAACCGCGTAGTAAAGCCATTGGGAGGAGTAAATAAAAACATTCCTGCCAATCCATTATTATCCCTGTATAACGATGAGCAACTGGAAGGAATGAAAGCAGCTGTGGAAAACTTATGTTTATTGTCAGTCAGGAAACGCTTCGCAGCTATCAAAAGCACTGGCAAAACCATGTATATAGACCCGATGCTCTTTAAGATACCTGTTTCCATTGGTGACAGAAGTGACAACATACAGGATCTTCCTGCGGCATTGATGGGAACACGCTTTCAGGTAGCAGGAGACACGGTAAGGCTGTTCATGCAATGGGGCGTGGGCCTCCCTGCTCAGCATTTGGACATGGACCTGAGCTGTCTTATTACCTACGAAGGGCGAACAGAACGTTGCTCGTTCAGTTCCCTGGTAGCCACTGGTTGTAAACATAGTGGGGATATCAGGAGCATTCCCGATCAAATTGGTACTGCCGAATACATCGAGTTGGACACTACTGTATTGAAAAAAGCAGGAGCAAAATTTGTAACCTTTACTTGCAACGCCTATAGCAACGGAAGCCTTACACCCAACCTGGT
Source organism: Paraflavitalea soli (assembly GCF_003555545.1). Taxonomy (GTDB): domain Bacteria; phylum Bacteroidota; class Bacteroidia; order Chitinophagales; family Chitinophagaceae; genus Paraflavitalea; species Paraflavitalea soli. The sequence goes on from NZ_CP032157.1 coordinate 5,653,614, forward strand.
AGTTGGCTGGATGAATAGTAAGTACCCAATGACGATTTCCGAAAGAACAGGGGTTGCTTATGATCCATCCTGTGTACAACACCAGGTCAGGATAGTCAATAGCCTTGGCAAAGGCCTGGTATTTGGCGTATTGGACGTAGCGCAGCATGAAATAATCTGGCTGGAAATGCAGTTTTCAGGGCAGCTTGCTCAAAACCTGAATACCGGAAATATAGGAGCCATCCTGAAGAAACTGGATAGCAAATTGACTATTGGGCATTTATTGCGTATCAAAGCAGAAGCCCAGCAGCTGGAAATACTGGAAAATAGCGAGGCAGATGAAGTGTACACAACAGCCTGGGCGCAGAATACCGCAGCCGTCACAAAGCTGCTGGTGGATTAACAAATACAGCACCCTGAATTTTATCAGGGTGCTTTTCAATGTAAGTAAAACGAAATGAACAAATATTTACGGCTAAAAGATGAATTATCATTAGCCGGTACAGGAAAAATGAAGGCATTTGGCAATTCTATGTTGCCGGTATTAAAAGACGGAAGCCTGTTGACTTTTGAAAAAGCAGATAACTATGAGATCGGGGATATTGTATTTTGCAAAGTAAAAGGCAGGTATATTGATGCCCATAAAATAATAAAAAAGGATACCACCAAGGGATTCCTGATTGCCAACAACCACGGCTTTGAAAATGGGTGGACAAAGATCATTTATGGCAAGGTTGTTCTTGCAGAATGGCAGGGAAGGGTCATTTATAAAACGGAATGAGGTGCGGGTTAGTGGATGCTACAACCTGCTCTATTACTTGATCTGCGTATTCTGATCATGAACAAGTCGCCAGCCCTGGGCTGAGTTCTTAAAGATCAGCACGAGGTATTCGTTGTCCTGGAACTTAATATTACCTGTTGAATCTTTCTGGCTAAACTTATACTTAATTAAAGCGTATCCAAGCGAGTCGGATTTTTCTGTCCTCACGATATTCCCTTCCTATTCCCAGTTCTTTTGGCTGAACCAGTTTTTATGAAACTTCATGAATAACCTATTATCAAAACCGCATTCGGATACTGTACGATCCAGACAAACTAAGGGGTATTTGCGGCGGGGTTTCTTCCAATATTCTTTGATCATCCCCTATATGACATAATATGCCTCTTTTAGCCGTTCATAAACCTGCCATCCCGTAATCAGGCCTTTTTTCTACCTTGGTGTTCTAAATGATAGCTTTATGGACTTCCAACTCGTAACCGGTGGTCCTGATACAATGGACCACCTGGTCTTTACCACCACGTTCACACACAACAAGTTTTTCTACAAAGCGGCACTGGCAGAAACCATTACCTGGGAAGGATTGCGAACGGGCACCTACGATGTACTGCTTCAATCGGGCAAGGGCACACAACGCTTTACGCTCATAAAAGACGGAGACCATTGGAGAGCCGGCGGGGAAGTAGAACAGATTGGTGTACTTGAGCAGGAGATAGCTGATCTGCTGGGCACAACCATCAACGAGGTGCGCAAGTGAGCAGCTGAGGGTTTTACCTCAATGGTGACTCGATAGTACCTCTCTTCCTCCTCTTTGGTTCCTCATTGCTTTCCCGGGCTCCGGGGAGGCAAAGAGGAGGCATTGAGGAGAATCTGAGGAAGCAATGAGGACAATGATCGAATTTTCTGTTATTCATCCCAGAACATTCGTCGTTCGTCCCTTATTTTCCCTCGGGCCGTCCCCAATGGCCAGGTGTTTTCGAGGAGAAAAAGCTGTTCGTCCCAAGACATATGTCGTTTGTCCCAGGTTTCCGGGGAGGCCGGACCATTTTTGAAAAAGCTGGGCTGAAACTGATATAGATTTGCTGTATCGATCACTGCCAAAGGAGTTTCGCCTGGGAGAGAGCAATGAACGGCATAATTATTGGGTTTTGTACATTTCGCTCGTAATTATTTTGGTTTTTGCCTATATTTAGAACTGTGGGGAATACGACGGTATGCGATCCAATCCAGCAGCCGTTGACTGTACTCCCAGGTTAGTACCGATTAAGGATAATAACTAGTATTGCTTAAAATCTCTCTCTGAAGAAACGCGAAGTGTTACCGCCCTGCCGGTAGCAAAGGGGCAATCTTACCCTCAAAAGACCGAAAATAAATTTATCATTTAACCTTCCTGTTAAACAACCCTTCTATGAGCTTAAGAGAATTAAAGCAAGCGCTTGTTTTGGTATTGTTCACCGTTTGCCCGGGATTATTGATTGCTCAGTTTGATGAGCAATTGATGCGTGACATTCGCAATACAGGTTACATACACAGTCCCTTGCCACTGGATTACAGCAAGTCTTTTGAATCATTTGGATTAACCAAAAAAGTATTGGCTTCGGATATGTTGTGCGACATGGAAACACTGGATAAATGGTCGCACAAAGGATTTGGAGGTATGTACCTTACAAATGAAAGAAGCAAATCAGGTAAAAACAGTTTGCGGCTGGTTGGACAAACTACCAATCCGACATTTCTGGACTGGGGTATCGGGCTCGGTACTTCCATGGCCAGTTATGATGTAGGCGGCGTCAATTGGGAAAAATACAATCGCATTCATTTCTACATCTATCCGCATTGCGAAGGCGCCCGCAGCATCTACCTCAATTTATACCTTGAAAATGATGGTAAGATAAAGGTCCCGGATAAATACGAACGGGAAGGCATTCATGAAATTAACCTGATCAACGGTCAATGGAATGAATGTTTTGTTGAGATGCCGGAGCTGCCGCGTGATAAAATAACCAAATTGTCCTTTGCTATAGAAATATTCGGCAAAGAACGCACCATGGGCGATTCGTTGAAATTTGATATTGATGCGGTGTCACTGCAAACCATCGAAAACCCTGAAATAGCCAGTGGCTGGGTACCGGCATCCAACCGCATTATACATTCCACCACCGGCTATGGTGTTGAAAGTGAAAAGACAGCCATTGTGCAGGTGAAAAATAACAAGGGAAAGTTTCAACTGATCGATAAAAGCAGCAATAAGGTGGTGTATGAAGGAAAGATCAACACAAAAAAAACAGCCATCGGGAATTTTGAGACCATTGATTTCAGTGCGTTCAAAAAAGAGGGGCAGTATTTTATTCGCGCCGGCGATGTTGCCAGCAAGCCCTTTTACATCAACAAAAATATTTGGGATAATTCTGCGTGGCGTATGCTGAATTATATATTTAATGAACGTTGCGGTTATCCTATTCCCGGTAAGCACGGGGCCTGCCACACTGATCTCAATGCTACTTTTGAAGGAAAACTTTTCCCTTTCAATGGAGGCTGGCACGATGCTGCCGACATGTCGCAGCAGGTCTTGCAATCCGGCGAAATTATTTATGGCCTGCTGGAGGAGGCCAACCGGGCTAAGAAGAAAGGCAATAGCCCCTTATTTATTAGGTTACAGGAGGAAGCAGAATGGGGTATTGACTGTATATTGAAAGCGAGACTGGGTAATGGCTACCGTGCACAAACCTGGGGTACCAATCTATGGACGGATGGATTTATCGGTACAAAGGATGATTCTTCAAGGCGCAGGCAGGTACGTATTCACAACCGTGCTTTTGAGAACTTTATGTTTGCCGGTATAGAGGCCTATGCCTCCATGAGTCTGGAGAATGACCCCATGCTGAAAGAATTCCTGCGCAAGGCAGCCATTGAGGATTATGCTTTTGCCCGTAAGCGTTTTGATAGCCTGGGCTTTAATGACCTGAGCAGCATTGGCGGCGGGGGTGATCATGCAGCCATGGCTTCCAATAGCCAGTATTCGGCCAACATTTCCTTTGCGGCCAGCTTATTGTACAAATTAACCAGGGATAAGTCATATGCAGCGGAAGCGGCAAAAGCCATTCAGTACACATTACAATGTCAGCGTACTGAACCACTGAATGACAAAAACAAACTACGTGGCTTTTTTTATCGCGACCTGAATAAAAGATCCATTGTTCATTATACCCATCAGTCACGCGACCATTCCTATATGCAGGCATTAACAGCCCTTTGCGAAACCCAACCGGATAACCCGGATTACAAAAAATGGGAAGCCGCTATCAGGATGTATGGTGATTATCTTAAAACCATTATGCAGTATGTGCAGCCGTACGGTTTGGTGCCCAGCGGCGTTTATCATGTGGATGAGGTAAAGGACTCGGTCAATTTTTATAAAGTGCAGGTAGGCATTTACAAAGGCGCTGCCAGTGATTATAAAGAACAGTTGGAGCATGGCTTTAAACTGGATGAGGAGCATTACCTGCGTGTTTTTCCCGTATGGTTCTCTTTTAAAGGAAACGCAGCGGTACAACTGTCCACCGGCAAGGCGGCGGCCCTTGCAGGAAGGTTTTTGCACGACAAAAAGCTGATGGATATTGCAGAACAGCAATTATTCTGGATAGTGGGTAAAAATCCTTTCGGACAATCTATCATTTGGGGGGAAGGAAGCAACTATCCTCAATTGTATACGGCATTGCCCGGTGAAACCGTGGGTGGCATCCCTGTAGGTATGCAATCAAGATTTAATGAAGACACCCCCTACTGGCCGCAGTTTAATACCGCCACCTATAAAGAATTGTGGGTAGGGCCGGCAGCCAAATGGTTTTCGCTGATTGCTGAGTTCTGATAAGACGATGCTGACCCTTTTATTGAGCCTTGAATAAGTTAATGGTATACTCAAGTAATTTGTTGTCTCCATATGCACCATGTCCCGGAACAACGATTTTCACATTGGGGTATTCCTTTTTCACTTTTTCAACGGTGCCTGACCAATCGGCCACATTAGCATCGCCTAAATAGCCTTTGCTGGCACCTGATTCTTTTATTAAACAACCGCCAAATAGGATGTTTTCACCCGGGAAATAACCGACTACATTATCTTTTGTATGACCTTCTCCGAAAAACTTTGCAATAATATGTTCATTGCCCACTTTTAAAATGAGTGAGTCTTTGAAACTGTTTTGGGGAACAACAAAATTCTTCTCTTTTGCAAATTCAATCGTTCTGAAATAAGCATAAGAAGGGATATTGTTGTTATGGAATGCTTTTAGTCCACCCAGGCAATCGTCGTGGAAATGGGTTGGAATAATGGCGTTTATCTTACAATGTAGCTTTTCTTTGATCCATTTGATTAACGCTGCAGCACTGGTATCGTTGGTTGGTGTATCAAAAACAATTACTTCCTTACTATTTCTGACGATGAGGCCGTTACAGGGAACGTTGCCAAAATCATTGGTTTGTAAGAATGAGGTATGTTGAAAAGAGTTTTCGGTAATTTGGGTTACAATCAACGCTTTGGATTTGTAAACCACTTTGGGCTTGAATATCTGTCTTTTTTGAGCACTACCATGTAAACAGGTAAGAGAGACTACAATGATCAACAGCGTTTTTATAATGGTTTTCATTATTGCTCTTTTTTGAATTTTTGTTATTGGAAGGTCATCGGCGCTAGGCCCACATGGTCTTCCGAATATCCCCCAAAAGCAAAACCCGCTGTATTACAGCGGGCTTATCATGAGTTGTGGTCCCGCCAAGAATCGAACTTGGATCTAGAGTTTAGGAAACTCCTATTCTATCCATTGAACTACGGGACCAGGAATTAAAAACAGGCTTTAAGAAGCAGCTGTCTTCAGATTTCCGGGCGGCAAAAATAAGAAAACAAAGCATTGTATTCGTAGTAGCCCCGAAAAAAGGACAAATTGCTCAAAAACAGGGTGTAAGAGGCCTCTTTTTCACCTTTCTTCCCTACCAATACGCATCATTACAAATTTACTGGGCTGCACACGAATTCCACCTATCTTTGCTTCCCCTAAAAAAAAGTACGTATATGAAGATTTATACCTGGCTTATCCGTTACCGCCTTTACCTGGGTTTGGCTCTGGTGGTACTGGGTATCGTGGCGAATATTTACAGCAGCTTCTGGCCTGCTTTTCCGCTTTATTTTATCGGCCTCATCCTGATTGTAGGTCACTTTTTCATTGGCCCCCTGCGACTGATCCAGGAATACATGGAAAATGGTGACATGGAAGGCGCCGAAGGCGTACTCAATTCAGTTAAATTCCCCAACCTGCTTTATAAACCCATCCGCTCCGCTTACTATACCTTCAAAGGTCAGCTGGCGATGATGAAACAGGATTTCGACGGCGCCGAAAGCAACATGAAAAAAGGGCTTTCACTGGGCACCCCCATGAAAGAAGTAAAAGGCGCCAACCTCCTGCAAATGGGAATGATCTCCCTGCAAAAAGGCAATTTCAAACAAGGGGAACAATACATCCGCCAGGCCATCCGCGAAGGATTACCCGATAAGGAAAATGAAGCCGCCGCCTACCTGCAGATGTGCAATATCATGATGAACAAAAGGGAATTTCGTGCCGCTAAAGAATTCTTCCGCAAGACAAAAGCACTGAAACCTACCAGCCCTGAAATTGTAAAACAGGTAAAAGAAATAGAGAAATACATCTCCCGCATACCGGGATAAGCGGGACTAAAATATTTCAAAAGTTATAGAGCTCTTATAGAGGCCATCGTCCATATATACTCAAGGGATTCTTGAGGGGAAGTAGTAGGCTTACTATGGGTACTTCCCAAACAGCCCCTCAATCGTCTTAAACCGGAAAGCAAATATCTGTTGGAGCTTCTTTTCTACCAGCCGGCCGGCCACCAAATCGCCCAGCCAACGGCCAGGTATCTTATAATGCACAATGTCTGTCATTTCTACCCCTCCCGGCACTTCTTTGAAATGGTGTTGATGATGCCATAAGCTATAAGGCCCATACCGCTGCTCATCCGCAAAGTACCTGCCCGGCTCCACATGCGTGATCTCCGTCATCCAATACCATTCAATACCCCATAGCGGTTTGATCTTGTATTCAATGATCTGCCCCGGGTAAATGCTCTCACCATGTAGGGTGGAAGTAACCCTGAAATGAACATCCGGTGGTGTGATCGCTTGTAAATTAACCGGACTGGAGAAGAATGCCCAGGCTTCCTGCAGGGATACAGGAATACACTGAACCGCTTTGAAAGAGTGCACACTCATAAAATACTATCCTAAACAGGCATCATACCGTTTGGTTTTACAAAGAGAAATCTTTTTTTACCTGCACGGCACAGGATTGCAGGATAGACTCTACCAGGTTTACCTGTGCTGGTAATTGTTCTGTACCTTCTCCTTTTTTACCATTTTGCTCAATTTGCCGTATCGTATCCTTTAGGGTACTGATGCCCATGGAATCAATGGTGGATTTCAACTTATGCGCCAGCTTTCCTACCTGCGCCCAGTTTTGCAGGGTTGTTTCCTTTTGCATTTCCTGCAATGTCAAAGGCATCGTATCGAGGAAGAGCTGCAACATGCGTTTCACAAAGCTTTCATCACCACCAGCAATGCCGTACACCAGGGAGAGGTTGTACAACTTATCAGCGTCGTCAGTTTTGGATGGCAGGATGTGCTGCCGTTGATCCTGGTCAGTAGTGATCATGTTCGTTAGGTTGGTTAAGTTGTCTGTTATGATGCGGTGGAGATGGGGTTCATTAATAGGCTTGGGCAGATAGTCATTCATGCCGGCAGCCAGAAAACGTTCCCTGTCTCCTTTCAGGGCATTGGCTGTTAGCGCTACAATGGGTATGCTGGCTTTGAGGGGATCAGTTAGCAGGCGTATCTGCTGCGTAGCTTCCAGGCCATCCATTTCCGGCATATGTATATCCATCAGCACAAGGTCATAGTGATTTTGTTGCACCAGCACCAATGCCTCCCGGCCATTACCCGCTATATCTACTTCAAAGCCCCATGATTCTATCATATGACGAGCCAGGTGTTGGTTCATCTCCACATCTTCGGCCACCAGTATCCGCCGTTTCTCCCCGTCATGGTTGTTGGGTGCTGTCATGCTGCCGGTTATTTGGTACTCAATTCACCGGCCTGTATCATACGGTAAATAGTAGACTTCCCAATATCAAGTTTCTTAGCTACCAGCAATACGTCCTTGTCGTATTTGTCCAGGTAATGTTGAATAATATGGATCTCAAAATCCTTCAGGGTCCTTTCCTTGCTCAACAGGTCGTTGACGGTAGCGGCTGTATTGATCGTAATATGCTCGGGCAGCACGGTCTCTGCATCGGCCATTACAGCCGCCAGTTCCATCACCGATTTCAGTTCACGTACATTACCCGGGAAGGTATATTGTAATAATTTCTGTTGCGCTTCCTGCGATAGGGTTTTCTTCTCAATGCCATTGTCCTTACAAAAAAGGTCAATAAAGCTCCTTGCCAGCAGGATGATATCATTGCCCCGCTCGCGTAATGCAGGCAGTTGCAGGGGCAACCCGATCAGGCGGTAATAAAGGTCTTCACGGAATGTTTTCTGTTGTACCTCTTCCAGCAGGTTACGGTGGGTGGCCACTATTATACGGGCATTCACCGCCACGGTCTCATTGCCGCCAATGCGGGTGATCTCCCTTTCCTGTAATACCCTCAGTAGTTTTGCCTGCAGGCTGATGTCCATTTCGCCAATCTCATCCAGGAACAGGGTACCGCTATTGGCTTCTTCAAACTTGCCAATGCGACGGGTAACGGCGCCGGTAAAAGCTCCTTTTTCATGACCAAACAGTTCGCTTTCGATCAACTCTTTGGGAATGGCTGCCACATTCACGGCTACAAAGGGTTTCTTTTGCCGCTCAGAATTATAATGGATGGCTTTGGCCACCATTTCTTTACCCGTACCGGTTTCACCGGAAATGGATACCGTGATATTGGTTTTGCAGGCCTTTTCAATAAGGCCATACACTTTCTCCATCACTTCGCTCTTACCGATCAGGAATTTGGAGTAATCGTATTTCTTACCCACCTGCTCTTTCAGTTGCTCTACCTCCTGCCGCAGGCCCACAATTTCTTTGAGGTGCAGCAAGCTATTCCACAGCCTGTCCTTTACATCATCGTCTTTTACAATGTAGTCGAATGCACCGTTTTTCAGTAGGCTGATGGCTGTACCCACATCCTCTTGTCCGGAGATGATAATCACCTGAATATCAGGGTTGACCTCCCGTATTTTCTTCAATACGGCACTTCCATCCATATCGGGCATGGAGTAGTCGAGCGTAACCACATCGGGCCGCTCGTGAAGCTGGTCAAAAAAGGCAGTAGAGCTTTCGAAGCGTTTAACTTCATAATCCGGGTTGAGAGACAGGTAATGTTCGAGCATGGAACCATACCAAACATCATCTTCCAGGACGAAAATCCTGAGGGCATGCTGATTTTTCATTGTAAAGGACTAAATATTACTATATAAACGTATGAACCACAAAAAAGTATTCCCAAAATGAAGATTTTTTCCGCAAATGAGAAAAGTCAAGTCTCCAGGATAGGTTTTTATTGCCAAATGAGTAGGTAATTCACCTTAAAAAGGGCCAGGTGCATGTTACCGGCTACTTATCTTTGGTGATGCTCAGCCAGCACCCCACCTTATCAGATATGGAACGGATAGGCTTGTTTACCAGGCTCATTGACAGCTTTCCCAAGGGCCACCCGCTCAAGCGCTACCGTGGCGATATATACCATGAGGCAGATCGTTTTCACCTTGTTTTTGGGGTTATGAAGCGGCAGGGGTGGACCTCAGTTCTCATCAACCAACAGATCGACGAGCACCTGGCCAGCCTGGAAGGTCCGATTCCGGTTACAGTAACCGAATGGACGGATAAGTTGCGGGCAGCTGTTCATGAATTTGATAACTACCAGGTATTGCTGGGCCAGCTCAACCGCCAGGATATATATGATCAGCCGGAGGCGCCCGATAGCAATGGGCACCCGTTTAATTTGCTGGAAGATCCGTTGATAGAAAAGATCATCCTGCTATTGAATTACCTGGCTGCCGGGCAGGATATTCCTAATAGCGGTGATGAAATGTTGTTTGAGCTATTGCATGGAGCATGGTTCAACATCCCTCCCCAGGAGATCATCAACCTGGTGATTGAAGTGGCCGACCGCCAGTATACGGAATACATTACCTCACTACGCCGGCTTTTACAGGAAAAGGTGACGGCGCCTCCAAAGAACCTGTTTACCCCTGCCGTTCCTGAAGGGTTGAAACGCGCTTCCGGCGCTATTGAAAAACTGATTGGCCTGGCGGCTGGTACGCCCCTGCCCTTGTTGCTGGAGCAGTTGCTCCAGGAAACGGGGATCAGGGATTTTATCAGCCAAAGCCCCGATAAAGAAATACTGGAGCAACGGGTGAACAGGTTCACGGCATACATAACTGAAGAAGCATGCCGCAACCCCGCCATGGACCTGCCATTGCTGGTGAAGCTACTCTCGCTGATGAGCAGATCGGCCAGGGCATGGTCATCAATAGAGATCCATCACCCCGCCAATGCCTTGCAGGCACTCGCCCCGCTTTATCAGCCTGCAGCAGCTCCTGCCTTTACCAGGACGGGCGGAGTGGCCTTCTCGCCCGTGACAATAGCCACACCAACAGGGCCACAGATAGCCCGGCTGGAAGTAGCCCTGGAGAATAAGCTATTGCAGCGCTTTGCGATGAGTGCTACCACGCTTAACAATTTCCTCCGGTGCCCGCTGGAATTTTATTACACTATTCTTATCCGTATTCCTTTCCCAAGAAATGAAGCCACAGAATTTGGGTCAGCCGTTCACTGGGCCCTGGAAATGCTGTTTCGTAAAATGCAATCCAACCAGGAAGTCTTTCCTCCCAAAGAAGTGTTTATAAAAGAATTTGAAGGATATATGCGGCGACGCCGCGCCAGTTTCACCCCCGAGCAGTTCAACCGCCGGCTAGCGTACGGTCAGGAAGTGTTAAGCCATTATTATGATGAGTACATTCATACCTGGAGCACGATCGTAACAGTAGAAAGGAATTTCCGGAATGTAATGGTGCAAGGTGTTCCGCTCAAAGGCAAAATAGACAAACTGGAATTTGATGGACGGTCGGCCAACCTGGTAGATTATAAAACAGGTGATCCCGACAAATCCAGGGCAAGGCTCGCGCCACCTGGTGAAGTCATTCCCAATGGAGGGGATTACTGGCGGCAGGCTGTATTTTATAAGATCCTTGTAGATAATTACCCGCAAAAGGAGTGGAAAGTAACGAGTGCGGAGTTTGATTTCATTGAGCCCGATAAAAACGGGCATTATCATAAGGTAAAGTTATTTATTACGCCGGAAGAGGTAAACCTGGTAACCCGGCAGATCATTACAGCGTGGCAACGCATTCAGCAGCGTGCGTTTTATACAGGCTGTGGCAAGCCGGATTGCCATTGGTGCCATTTTGTTAAAACCTATGAGCTGGCCCAGACCCCACATGAATAATCCACGCAAACAAGCTATGTTTGCAGCTTATTGAAAGTTGTATATATCCCATGAAGCAGGTATTATCTATTCTCTTCTTAATTATAGTTATTGCTCAATTCCAGGTATTCACTGTTGGCTGCGCCAATATCATTCCACCCATGGGCGGGCCTAAGGATTCATTGCCCCCTTTATTGATGAGGGCCACTCCCCACGACTCAACCAGGGACTTTACCGGCAAGAAGATCGTATTTGAATTTGATGAGTTCATTGCACAACCAGATAACCTGCAGGAAAACCTGCTGGTATCTCCTGTTCCCAAGTCTACTCCCATTGTTACCAGTAAACTTAGAACGCTAACGGTAGCCATCAAGGATACGCTGGAAGAGAATACAACTTATTCTATCAATTTTGGTAATGCTATTAAAGACATCAATGAAGGAAATATACTGAAAGACTTTACCTATGTTTTCAGCACCGGTTCGACCATTGACTCTTTAACAGTATCGGGGAAAGTGATCATCGCAGAAACAGGTAAAACGGACTCCACGCTGATAGCAGTACTCCACCGGAATACAGATGATTCGGCAGTTATCAAAGAGCGCCCAAGGTATGTGGCAAAAACCGACAGGGAGGGTCATTTTATCTTCCGCAACCTGCCGCCTGCCACTTATGCCTTGTATGTCTTCAAGGATGAAGGCGGCCAACGGAAATACATGAACAAGGGCCAGCTGTTTGCCTTCTCCGATTCGCTGGTCAATACAACAGACAATAAGACTTTTACCTTATACGCTTATACGGAGAAGGAGGAAGAGAAGAAAGATAACAAATCGAAGTCTCCGACACCTGCGATTAACCGGCCTTCGGCTACCAAAGGGGGCGCTGTAGTGCAGGACAAAAGGTTAAAGATCGAAACCAACCTGGCCAACCAGGAACTGGACCTGCTGGGCAATCTGGAGATCAGTTTTAAGACAGCTCCTTTAAAATTCTTTGACTCCTCCAAAGTACAGTTCACCAACGAAAAGTATGAACCGATAACAGCTTACCGGTTTACTTTGGATACCAGCAAACAGAAACTCACCCTCGAACACAAATGGGAGGCCAATACGGCCTATAACCTCATCGTAGATAAAGAATTTGCGGAGGATACGCTGGGCCATAAACTACTGAGGTCGGATACCCTGCAGTTCCGTACGAAAAAAGAAAGCGAGTATGGGCTGGTGCGTCTTCGCTTTCTCAATCTTGATCTCTCCAAAAACCCGGTATTACAGTTCGTACAGGCCGACCAGGTAAAATACAGTCATGTATTCACGGACCGCAATTTCAGTGCGAAACTCTTTGTACCGGGAGAATACGACCTGCGTATTTTATATGATGCCAACAAAAACGGCGTTTGGGATCCCGGAGAATTCTTCGGTAAGCATATCCAGCCGGAAAGGGTGTTGCCGGTACCCCGCAAACTGACCATTAAGGCCAACTGGGATAATGAGATAGATATTACGCTTTAGTTTTGTGTTTCGGGTTTGAAGTTTTTGGTTCTTTAGTTCAAAGAACTTAAAAAAGCGAAGCAGTTTTTGATGGCAAACTAAGGCTCGGCCTGTCACTTTTCTTTCAGAAAAACGTAGCGCGGAGCAACCCTAAACACGCAACCCCAAACGCGAAACACGTATCTTTGCAGCATGCAATTCTCTTCTGCGTTACTGGAAAATGCCGTGAATGAATTTGCCAAACTTCCGGGTATTGGCAAGAAGACGGCGCTGAGGCTGGTGCTGCATCTTTTGAAGCAGGAACCGGAAAAAGTTGGGCTTTTTGGGGAGGCTATTATCAAAATGCGCCGGGAGATCAGGTTTTGCCAGCGCTGTTACAATGTGGCGGATGCAGATATCTGCTCGATCTGTTCCAATTCGATGCGCCGGCAGGAATTGGTGTGTGTAGTAGAAAACATCCGGGATGTAATCGCCATTGAAAGTACCCAGCAGTTCAGCGGCACCTATCATATCCTGGGGGGCATCATATCCCCGCTGGACGGCATTGGCCCGGATCAGCTTCATATTGAGGCCCTTATACAGCGTGTACAGAAAGAAAAGATAGAAGAGATCATTTTTGCCCTCAATCCCAATATACAGGGAGATACTACCATCTATTATATACAGAAAAAATTGCAATCATACCCGGTACGGGTTACCACCATTGCCCGTGGTATCGCTTTTGGCGGCGAACTGGAGTATGCCGATGAAATGACACTGGCCCGGTCCATTACCAACCGCCTGCCCGTGGAAAGCTATGTTTCCAACCGGTAACAGGCTCTCTTTCAGCCCTGTTTTGATATTAATAGAACATGACGTAACTTTGCGGTCTGATCGCAGGCGGATTTGTTTATTGTTCGGCCTGTAGCTCCATCAGGGAGCACACTTCCACACAGTATCCGGAAGTGCTAAAACGGAACTAATAAACGCCAGGAAAACCTTCATACCATTTTCCCAACGTTTATGATGTTCTGATCACCGAACAGTATTCACCCACTGCCTGTCAATCTAATGCACTTATGCAATCACCGTTCTGCCAATAACCATTATCAGGGGCTATGGCAGGGAAATTAAATTTACGCATATGGACATCAGGAAAGAATTGGAAAAACGCATATTGATCATCGATGGGGCCATGGGCACCATGATCCAGCGTTATAAGCTGGAAGAAGCAGATTACCGGGGCGAACGTTTTAAAGACTGGCACCTGGATGTAAAAGGCAACAATGACCTGTTGTGTATTACACAGCCTCAAATTATAGAAGAGATCCATAGTCAATACCTGGCAGCCGGAGCAGATATCATTGAAACGAATACCTTCTCCAGCACCACTATTGCCATGGCCGATTATGAGATGCAGGAGCTGGCGTATGAAATGAATGTGGCCGCTGGCCGGTGCGCCCGCCGTGCAGCGGATAAGTACACGCAACTGGACCCTTCCAAACCCCGGTTTGTAGCCGGCGCTATTGGCCCGCTCAATAAAACATTGAGCCTCTCGCCCGACGTTAATAATCCTGGTTTCAGGGCGCTCACTTTTGATGAGGCCATGACAGCCTATTATGAGCAGGTGAAAGGGCTGGTAGAAGGCGGCGTGGACATTATCCTGATCGAAACGATCTTTGATACCTTGAACGCCAAAGCGGCCATCTATGCCACCAAGAAGTTCTTCCAGGATACGCAAAAGCCTGAGCTGCCGATCATGATCAGTGGCACTATCACGGATGCCTCTGGCCGTACGCTGAGCGGACAAACCCTGGAAGCCTTTTATACCTCGGTATTCCATGCCAAGCCGCTGAGCATTGGTTTGAACTGTGCGTTGGGAGCTGCTGAAATGCGCCCGCATATTGAAGAGTTGAGCCAGATTGCGGCCTGTTATACATCTGCCTATCCCAATGCGGGTTTGCCCAATGCCATGGGAGAATATGATGAGCAGCCGGAAGAAACTGCCCACTTCATTGAAGAATGGGCCCAACAGGGCTTTGTGAACATTGTAGGTGGCTGCTGCGGCACCACGCCCGATCACATCAGGCATATTGCAGACCATATGAAGAAACTTGCCCCCAGGAGATTACCGATACTGGAAGCGGCATTATAATCACAAAAAACAGCTATGTCCGAACAAATTATTATAAAGCCTTACTTACGGCTGTCTGGCCTGGAGCCACTGGTGGTGCGCCCGGAGACGAACTTTGTAAACGTGGGTGAACGTACCAACGTAACGGGCTCCAAGAAGTTTGCCCGCCTGGTCAGAGAAAATAAATATGAAGAGGCGCTCAGCGTGGCCCGCCAGCAGGTAGAAAGCGGCGCCCAGGTACTGGACGTAAACATGGATGATGCCTTATTGGATGGTGTGAAAGCCATGACCACCTTCCTCAACCT
Organism: Paraflavitalea soli; assembly: GCF_003555545.1. Classification (GTDB taxonomy): domain Bacteria; phylum Bacteroidota; class Bacteroidia; order Chitinophagales; family Chitinophagaceae; genus Paraflavitalea; species Paraflavitalea soli. The sequence continues at coordinate 5,668,809 of NZ_CP032157.1, forward strand.
GGTACAAAGTGAGCCGGATATTGCCAAGATCCCCATTATGATCGACAGCTCGAAGTTCGAGATCATTGAAGCAGGATTGAAATGCGTACAGGGTAAATGTATTGTAAACTCTATTTCCATGAAGGAAGGGGTTGACAAGTTTATCCGCGAGGCACGTATCTGTAAGCTCTTTGGTGCTGCGGTGGTAGTAATGGCTTTTGATGAACAAGGACAGGCTGATACTTTACAACGCCGGGTAGATATCTGCACGCAGGCTTACAAGATACTGACAGAAGAAGTTGGTTTTACTCCACAGGATATCATATTTGACCCCAACATCTTTGCGGTAGCTACAGGCATTGAAGAACACAATAACTATGCTATTGATTTCATCGAAGCTTGTAAGATCATCAAGCAAAGGATGCCCCTGGCCAAAATAAGCGGGGGTGTAAGTAATATTTCGTTCTCGTTCCGGGGTAATGACCACGTGCGGGAAGCGATGCACAGTGTATTCCTGTTCTATGCCATCAAAGCTGGTATGGATATGGGTATCGTGAATGCCGGGCAGCTGGTGGTCTATGATCAGATAGAACCACAACTGCGGGATCTGTGTGAAGACGTGATCCTTAACCGCCGCGCTGACGCTACAGACCGCCTGATCGCTTTTGCCGAAACGGTGAAGGCCAAGGGCAAGGTAGAAGTGAAAGACGAAGCCTGGCGCAATGGTACGGTGCAGGAACGGCTGACGCATGCGCTGGTAAATGGTATTACGGATTATATTGAACTGGATACAGAAGAAGCGCGTCAACAATATGCCCGCCCGCTGGAAGTGATCGAAGGACCGTTGATGGATGGGATGAATGTAGTGGGTGACCTGTTTGGTAGCGGAAAGATGTTCCTGCCACAGGTGGTAAAGAGTGCGCGGGTGATGAAGAAGAGTGTGGCTGTATTGACACCCTTTATTGAAGAAGAAAAAAGAAACAATCCCCTGGCCCAACAGGGAGGGGCTGCGCGCATCCTGCTGGCTACGGTAAAGGGTGATGTGCACGATATTGGAAAAAACATTGTAGGCGTGGTACTAGGTTGTAATGGCTATGATATTATTGACCTGGGTGTGATGGTACCCGCCGATAAGATATTGGAAACGGCGCAGAAGGAAAATGTAGACATTATTGGCTTGAGTGGCCTGATCACGCCTTCCCTGGATGAAATGGTACACGTAGCCAAAGAGATGAAACGCCGCAATATGAAGCAACCTTTGCTCATTGGCGGCGCTACGACCTCCCGGATGCATACAGCTGTGAAAATAGCCCCGGAATATGATCTGGGCGTAGTACACGTATTGGATGCTTCGCGCAGTGTAACGGTAGCCGGCTCGCTGTTGAGCAATGAACAAAAGCCTGACTTCCTGGGTAAGATCAGCAAAGAATACACGAAACTGAAGGAAGACTTTGGCAACAAGAAATCAGCCAAGCAATACCTGACCTTTGAGCAGGCGCAAAAGAATAAGGTAAAGATCGACTGGTCGACCTTTACACCTGTTAAGCCCACTTTCACCGGCACCAAGGTATTTGAAACATACGACCTGGGAGAGATCGCTGAATATATCGACTGGGGTCCCTTTTTCATTGCCTGGGAATTACATGGCAAATTTCCCCAGATATTGAAAGATGAGAAGGTAGGAAAAGAAGCCACCAAGCTGTACGAAGATGCCAAAGAACTGCTGGCAAAGATCATCAAAGAAAAATGGCTTACGCCCCGTGGTGTGATCGGTTTCTGGCCTGCACAGGCTACTGCCGATGATACGGTGGAAGTATACAGTGAAAAAGGAACGGTACAACTGGATTTCCTGCGCCAGCAGGTGAAGAAAGCGGCCGATCAACCCAATATCAGCCTGGCCGACTTTATAAAGCCCGCCAATGGCGTAGCTACTCCGGCTGATTATATAGGTGCCTTTACGGTTACCATGCAAGGTATTGAACCGCATGTGGAAGCTTTTGCCAAAAACATGGATGATTACAATAAGATCATGCTGCAGGTACTGGCCGACCGGTTGGTGGAAGCTTTTGCAGAATTGCTCCACGAACGCGTACGGAAAGAATTCTGGGGTTATGCTACCGACGAGCATTTAACAAATGAACAGCTGATCAGTGAGCAGTATTCAGGTATCCGCCCGGCACCGGGTTATCCTGCCTGCCCTGACCACACAGAAAAATACAAACTGTTTGATATGCTGGGCGGCAAAGAAACCACCGGCATCACACTTACTGAATCGCTGGCCATGTATCCGGCTTCTTCTGTAAGCGGCTGGTATTTTGCTCATCCAGACAGCAAGTATTTCGGTATTGGCAAGATCGAAAAAGACCAGTTTGAGGACTATGCCAAACGCAAAGGCATGTCTTTGGATGAAGCCGAGCGTTGGCTGAGACCGGTATTGGAGTAGTTATATTATATCACAGTGATGACATAAAAAAGCTGCCGGACCTATCAAGTCCGGCAGCTTTTTTTATTAGACTAGTAATATTGTTATCTCCGGTCTCTGTTCTCCATCCAGGTCTGTACCTCTCTTGCATTCTTCAATGCGCCGACCATTAGGACGATGGCTATTACTTTCAGCACGATACCTCGTATGATGCTGCTGGGTTCCAGGATAGCAGATAAAAGAATAAGGGCCGAGTAAATAGTAAGCGCCGTAACAATGGCGGTAAAAGGCTTCTTCTTTGTCCACAGGGCCAGCACGGCAAATACAGCAGCGAAAAACACATAGATACCAATCGTGATCCAGTTCTCCGGTTCAGGCAGGTTGGTAACAGTGAAGAGGGCTACCAATTGAAGGGCTGCAATAACAAACAGTAAAATACGGGCTTTGCGGATAGGCTTATCATAACCTTCCATGGAATCGTCATATATCTCATCCAACAGGTTTTCCTGTTGTGGTGCTGATTCCGGTACAGATCCGGGTGCTTTCTCGGGTTGTTGGGGTAGTTGTTCCATTGTTGCCAGATTAGGTAGTACAATATATATTCTTTTCATCTCATCGACAATAGAACAACCCTTCCCGCTCCTATTTTAATTTACCGGCCGCCTGCATCTTCAACGTCAGGTCTTTCAATTCTACTACTTCAAACTCAGGAGAGGCCTGGAAGCAATGTTTGATAATGGGAATATGACCATTGCCAAAGAGTACCAGTATGCGATCTGCGGAGCCGGGTTGTGTTTGCTGGATCTTATTAAAGATGCGCAGGTTGCGGTCGTACCAGCCCAATGCCTGAATATCCGGCCCCATATTGTTGATGGTGTTGAATCCTGCAGTCATGTAATGGCCATGCATACGGCGCAGGGTGTGCGGATCGGCCATGAGGAGGAAATTCTCGAGCATGGTAAGGCTTAGCTCTACAGAATCGGAAGCATCATACAAGCGCTTGTACCTTTTATTAAAGTAGCTGTCACGGTTAGCATTGACCGGTGTGTCGCTGTTCCACATGCTGTCAATGAACTTGTATTTCTTATAATTTTCATTGGCAAAACCATAGGCATCCACTGCATACACTTTGGGAAGGTTCAGCTCTTTGGCCAGGCGAAAAGCGATCTGGTCGGTTTCATCCCTGTCCAAGGTATATTTCCCTTCCAGGTAAGCATTGTACAATGAATCCATCCGGCGTTGGCTGCGCGACTCTACATAAATACGGGTAGGCTTAAAGGAGGCTACCACATCCACGAGTTGCCTGATCTCTTTTTGCCGCCTTGGAGATAATACATCCATCATTTTAGACGAATCGGTCTTATGACCATCGAGGTTAGGATAGTCAAAATGGAATGTCCCCAGCAACAAGGCTTTGGTGGGAGGGTTGGCCGGATCAAGGAGTATGTTATCGGGGTTCAGCTGATCCAGTTTTTTCCAGTTGACGGTTTGAGCAAAAGTGCTGGTTGCACAAACAACAAGGAAGAATAGTGCGTGTAAAAGCTTCATGGCGATTATTTTCAACAAAGTAAATTCGTGGGTATCATCCATTCCTTTTTGATCTGCTAACCAGGGGGTTCTGTCTGCAAGTCCCCCTATTTATACCTCCTGGGAATTGGAAGATGAAAAGCCGGAGTTGGCAGATAAAAGGCAGGGATAATAGCCGCAACTGCCCTAGATTTGGCTATGCGCAAACATTTATTCCGGATCTTTTTGCTTTTGCTGTCGTTTGAGGTCATTGAGGAGTTGGGTAGCAATATCCCGAAGTTGATCCGTAATCAGCCGGCCTTTACTTCGTGGCAGGATCGCAATGACTTATTGTTGAGGTTATCTGGCTTTATTATTTTATTGCTGTATCCTGTGGTATCGTATATAATTTTCCGGAAGAACTTCCACAAGAACAAGAAGCTCGCCTTTCTGTATTGGGCCATTGGTATTACGCTTATTATTACCTTACGTTATACTATAGAACAATTGTTTTTTCCTGCGCACTTTGGTTTCCGGAATTATCCGTCGAATGTTTCCTGGCTTTATTATTTTGCTGACAATCTTTTCTTTGCCTTCCTCTATTCTGCCTTTGGTGGTGTATACTTTTTCATACAAAATGAACAGGAATACCGTATGCGGGAATCGCAGCTACAGCTGGTAAACAAACAAACGGAATTGTCGTTCCTGCGTTCACAGATCAATCCGCATTTCCTGTTTAATAGTCTCAACAATATCTATTCGCTCGTTTATCACCACAGCGACCAATCGCTTACGGCCATTGCCAAGCTTTCAGACCTGCTGCGGTATATGTTGTATGATTCGAATGAAAAGGTACCGCTGCAAAAAGAACTGGATTATATTGAAAAGTATATGGAGTTGCAGCAGATGCGGTTTGACCATCCCTTGCCGGTAAAACTGGAGTTGACGGGCAACCCAGGTAAGGCCAGCATCCCGCCGCTGTTGCTGATCCCTTTCGTGGAAAATGCTTTCAAACATGGGGATACCAAAAACGGCAACGAGATAAGGATGAAGCTGCATGCGGATGAAGCACTGATCCGCTTCGGCATCAACAATGTAGTGGGCAATCATCAAAAGGATACGAGCGGCGGCATTGGGCTGGAAAATGTACAGCGCAGGCTGGAGTTGTTGTATCCCGGGCGGCACTCGCTGCATATAAAGAAAACAAAAGATATATTTGAAGTAGAACTGGAGATCAGGAAATGACAACTGTAAAAACGATATCGTGTGTAGTAGTGGATGATGAACCACTGGCGCTAAAGCTGATGGCAGACTATGTGCAAAAAACACCTTTTCTGGCATTGAAGGAACAAACGAGCAACCCGATGAGGGCTATCGAACTGGTGCAGCAAGGCGGGGTAGATCTCTTGTTCCTCGATATACAGATGCCGGAATTGACGGGGCTGCAGCTGATGAAGATCATTGGGCATAAGTGCAAAGTGATCCTCACCACGGCCTACGCAGATTATGCATTGGACGGTTATGAGTTTGATGTGATCGACTACCTGCTGAAGCCGGTAACCTTCGACCGTTTCCTGGTAGCTGCGCATAAGGCCAGGGAAAGATTGTCTGCTACAGAACCAGTGATGGTGATACAGGCCCCGGCAGCAACTACTGCGGTTCCTGCCAGCTATATTTTCGTGAAGACGGAATACAAGATCCAAAAGATAGATCTCGCTACTATCCTATACATGGAAGGGTTGCGTGATTATGTAGCCATTTATACTACTGCGGGTAAAATACTCACTTTACAAAGCATGAAGAGCTTCCAGGAACAGTTGCCGGAGAGTAACTTCATGCGGGTGCACAAATCCTACCTCATAGCACTGGATAAGATCCAGTTCATCGAGCGCAACCGCATCGTTATTGCGGATAACTATATCCCGGTCGGGGATACTTACCAGGAGGTGTTTCAGCAACGATTGAACATGAAGGGGTGAGTATTATTTCTTCTCAAACAGCCACCACCGGCGTTTGCCGGGTTTTACCTCGTAATTCTTTTGAATGTAGGTATGGATATGCTGCATGGCTTCCTCTACGCTATCGGTCAGTAAGACAAGGTTGAGGTCTTCGCGGGCAATGGTGCCCTCTTCGGCCATGAATTGGATATAATCCCATAATTCCTTGTGGTATTCTTTGCCATAGAGCACGATGGGGAATTGGGTTATGGTCTTTGTTTGCACCAGGGTGAGGGTCTCAAAAAACTCATCGAGGGTGCCAAATCCGCCGGGCATGATGATAAAAGCGTAAGAATATTTTACCAGGATCACTTTGCGCACAAAGAAGTGCTCAAAAGTGATAGACTTATGGACCCAGGGATTGGGTTTCTGCTCAAAAGGCAAACGGATATTACACCCTATGGAGATGCCATCCTTCTCAAAGGCTCCCCGGTTGGCTGCCTCCATTATACCGGGTCCGCCGCCGGTCATGGTGGTGAAGCCCATTTCGGCGATCCGGCTGCCGAATTCCCTTGCTTTTTCATAGTAGGGATGGTCTTCCCGGAAGCGGGCAGACCCGAATACGGTGATGCAGGGCCCCAGGAAGTGCAGGTTGCGAAATCCCTTGATAAACTGGGTAAATACTTTCCAGGCAAAGGATAGCTCATAGGTACGGGGCTTGGGGCCATCGAGGTACACATGCTCTTTGGGTGGAATGATTGGCTTAATACTGGTCTTAACTGATGCTGCTTCCATATCAAAACTGTAAATTGCTGGCCAAATGTAAAAATAAATACTCATGCGTATCCTCAGCTATAATGTTAATGGCATTCGTGCGGCCATGAATAAGGGGCTTATCGACTGGCTGAAAACAGATCCCGCCGATATTATCTGCCTCCAGGAAACGAAAGCGCACAAGGATAATGTAGACCATAAGCAATTCACCGACCTGAATTATTATGATTACTGGTTCAGCGCCCAGAAGAAAGGATACAGTGGCGTGGCTGTATTCACCAAGATAAAACCTGACAATGTAGTGTATGGTACGGGGCACCAGGTAAGTGATGATGAGGGAAGGGTGATCCAACTGGATTTTGGCGATATCCGATTGATCAACGCTTATTTCCCATCTGGTACATCGGGCGATGAGCGGCAGACATATAAGTACCAATGGCTGGATGAGATGTATGTCTATCTGGAAGAGCTCAGGAAAAAGCATCCGAAGCTGATCCTTTGCGGGGATTATAATATTGCGCACAAAGAAATAGATATCCATGATCCCAAAGGCAATAAGAAGTCTTCTGGTTTCCTGCCGGAAGAACGTGCCTGGATGGATAAGTTTATCAATAGCGGCTGGGTAGATATGTTTCGAGAAGTGCATCCTGAGCCGCACCGCTACAGTTGGTGGAGCCAGCGTTTTCCCTCTGTACGGCTGCAGAATAAGGGCTGGCGTATTGATTATATCAATGCTACTGAACCTTTGCGTGAACGTTTAAAAGGCGCGGACATTTATCATGATGTAAAGCACAGTGATCATTGTCCGATATACGTTGAATTAAAATAATAAGGGAGCAGGATGTTTATATACAATGTTACTACTTATGTTCACTGGAGTATTCATGAAGCATGGGTACAATGGATGCGTGCGGAACGATTACCGGCCATTATAGCCACGGGATGTTTCGACAGGTTTCAAATGGTGCGTGTGCTGGAAACAGATGAAACGGAAGGTCCGACGTATGCGGTGCAGTATTTTTCCCATAGTAAAGACGACTATTTACGGTATATAGAAAACTATGAACCGCGTTTGCGGGAGGAAGGCCGCAGCAAATGGGGAGAATATAGTATCTCATTTAGCAGCCTGATGGAGGTTGTGCACTGAGTGTGGATAATATTTTTTTAATTACCCTAAGTGGTAAATTATTGTATATTCCCCGCAAACCCTGTACTGTACAGCATTTCAGCCCACACAGCGTGAAACACAGGCTGGCGCTGCATTTCACAATGAAGCATGAAAAATGTGTGCATCACCAAAACCGGTTACATGACCTATAATCCTTGCCCCAAGCGGATTATAGCTATTTAGCAAATGTTAATTTTAGCAGATAAAAATTTTGTTTCATTGACAAAACGTCTAAATTTGTCCTGCTTAAATTTTTAAAACATTACACTATGAACAAAGCTGAGTTAATCGCAAAGATTGCAGATGACGCTGGTATTACTAAGACACAGGCAAATGCCACTTTGGATTCTTTTGTAGAAGCAGTTACAAAGACCCTGAAAGGTGGTGGTAAAGTAACCTTAGTTGGTTTCGGTACCTTCTCTGTTTCTAAAAGAGCTGCCCGTAACGGCCGCAACCCTCAAACCGGCGCTGTTATCAAGATCAAAGCGAAAAAAGTTGCCAGGTTCAAGGCAGGTAAAGAATTGCAAGCCAAATTATAATTGCTGCATCCACTGCATGGAAAGCTCCGATACAACGCTCATTGAGTATGGGCAAAGGGTACCGGAGCTTTTTTTACGCCCTGGCGTGAAAGGGGCTTACAAGGCGGTCACCCGATACATTTAATAATGGGTTTTGTTTGACCTGCGCGAAGTAGTATTTTTGCACTCTATTTTATTCAATTAAAAGCATTGTAACATGGGCAGAGGTGATAAAAAAACCAAAAAGGGAAAAACTTTCAAGGGTTCTTTTGGCAAAAGCAGGCCAGCAAGAGCTACTAAGAAAGCTGCTCCCAAGAAAGAAGGTAAATAGTTGATATGTTGATGGGTTAATAAGTTGGGACGCAATCCGTTTTGGCTTATCAACCTTTCAACTCTTCAGCTTTCCTGATAGCCCTCAGCGGGGCTTTTTCTTTTTATAAGGGGTATGGCCCGTCTAGGGCGCCAGGCGCTCCATAATCCAGCTTCCCTGCTGGCTGAGGGTGTAATACAACCGATCGTGTAAACGGCTGGGACGGCCCTGCCAGAACTCGATACGCAGGGGTTTTACGCGGTAACCGCCCCAATGTGGCGGGCGGGTAATGGGTTTGGACCGAAATATTTCCCTGAAGTTGAGATCTTGCTCATCGAGCCATTCACGGCTTTTAATTACCTGGCTTTGGGGGGATGCCCAGGCGCCGATACGGCTTCCTTCGGGGCGACTGTTGTAATATTGATCGCTTTCTTCTTCGCTTATTCTTTCCACCTGGCCGCTGACGCGTACCTGGCGCTCGAGTTCCTTCCAAAAGAATACGAGAGTAGCATAGGGATTCTCTGCCAGTTGGCGCCCTTTGGCGCTGCCATAATTGGTGAAAAACACAAAACCTTGTTTATCGTATTCTTTCAGCAGAACAATGCGGGCATCCGGGATACCATCGGTGGAGGCGGTTGCCAAAGTCATAGCATTTACTTCGTCTATCTCTGCTGCAATGGCTTCCTTCCACCATTGGCTAAACTGATCAACGGGATGTTTTTGGGCCTGCTCTTCTGTGAGGTCTTTGAGTTTGTAATCCTTCCGGATATCTGCAATGGATGACATAGCTATGCTGTGATTAGGAGGCAAAATTAGTTGAAAAGGTAACAGGTTGGAAGGTTGACGGGTTGAAAGTTGATAGGGCGCTGGCTTGTTAACCTATTAACTTATCGACTAATTAACCCTTCTCTTTATCTTTTTCGCTGGACAGGCGGGTGAGGAGGGTCTCAATTTCAGCAATGCGCTTTAATTGGATCTCCAGCTTTTTATTGTGCTCGGCTACCTGCTGGAGGTCGGTATTCAGCTCTTCGAGGTAACTTACTTTCTTCAATAGTTGCTGGCGCTGGAAGTTGGACTCGCGGAGCTTGTCTTCGGTATCGGCCAGGAGGCGGCCCAGGCGCTGGTGTTCTTCCAGCATATTGACCTGTTTCATTTTGAGTTCATCAAACTCGCGGGTGATCTTGAAATAAGCCTGTTGCAATTCCTCGTATTCAAATCCTTTGTGCTGGGGGGAAGTAGAAGATTCGATCTTATGCAAACGGTCTTGCAGCACACCAAATTCCTCGTAAGCCTTTTCCAGGCGGCCTTTCACTTCATTGCTCAGTACCTGCTGCTGACGAACCTGTTTGAGCTCTGCTTCCTTATCCATGAGCATGCGGCGGGCCTCACGCAATTGGGTACCCAGCATTTCATTGAGCTGTTGAACCTCTGTATACTTTTGTTCTGATTCTTTCAGCATTTCTACCTGCCTGAGCAAACGGCTGATATCCTGGTTGTGGGTATACAGGTTGTCCTGTGCATTTTTCAGCTGGGACATGAAATTACCTGGCCCCTGGGCGGGTTCTTCTTTTACCTCTGATTCCTTATGTTTTGATATGGCGGCTTCCAGGCGGACTATTTCTTTTTTATAGTCTTCCACTTCCATTTCGAGCAACTCTTCTTTCTCTTTTACCTCTTCGAGTTCGCGGGTAAGCTGGTCGCGGAGGTCTACTTCTTCGTAAAACTTGAGGCGCCATTCATCCAATCCGCCGATGGGTTCTTCTGCCAGAACAGCTGGTTCTGCGGTAACGGAAGGCATTATTTTTTTCTGGGTGAGGTAGAAGTGGAGGGCGAATCCCAGGATGAGGGATACCAACATGAACACGATGATCTCAACGAGACCAATAGATATTTTAGAAGCCAGTAAGATGTGTAATAGGTTCATAGCAGTTCGGAAATAATCCTTTACGCACGGGTTCTTCTGGGATACCTCAGCTTTCAATGGACTTGAACAGTGGGGGGAGAGTTGAAAAAACGCCGGGGTTAGGGACGCTTTTCCCCTGTTAAAGTACCGCGATAAAGTCACATATACAAGCCTGTGGGCCTGAATAATTTTGGCAAATTGGTTATCAGGATTTTACCAGTGTTCCAACTCGTTCGCCACAGACCACTTTGCGCAGGTTTCCGGCGGTATTCATGTCAAAAACAATGATGGGGAGGTTGTTTTCCATGCAGAGTGTGAAAGCGGTCATATCCATCACACGCAGGTTTTTGGAGATGCACTCCTGGAAGGTGATGGTCTCGTATTTTTTGGCAGTGGGGTCTTTTTCGGGGTCGGCGGTATAGATACCGTCTACGCGGGTGCCTTTCAGGATCACATCTGCTTCAATTTCAATAGCCCTGAGGGAGCCGGCGGTATCGGTGGTAAAATAGGGATTACCGGTACCGGCGCCGAAGATGACGACACGGCCTTTTTCTACGTGGCGGATGGCGCGACGGCGGATATAGGGTTCCGCGATCTGTTCCATCTTTATAGCGCTTTGGAGACGGGTATATACGCCTACTTTTTCCAGCATGGCCTGCATGGCCATTCCGTTGATGACGGTCGCCAGCATGCCCATATAGTCGCCATGAGCGCGCTCAATGCCTGTTTCTGCCTCATTCATGCCGCGGTAGATATTACCACCCCCAATTACAATGGCTACCTGTACGCCCAGGTCTACGATTTCTTTGATATCACGGGCATAGTGGTCGAGTACCGCAGGGTCCATGCCGAAGCTTTTATCCCCCATCAATGATTCTCCACTCAGTTTTAACAGGATGCGTTTGTACTTGGGCAGCATGAGCAAATAATATAAAATTAACGATGAAAACTGCCTGATACGGCAATTGTTGTGCAAAGAAAAGGGATTTGTGGATGAGAAACAAGTGGCGGAAAAGCAGGAGACAGAATTCAGAATACAGAATACAGAAGGGAAAGGCAGGAGATTAATTTAATTTCAGTAATTAAATATTAAGAGATGAACGATTTAGCAAAGAAATTTCCAGCATTGATGGATTTGGCATGGGCATAAAAAAGGGCGCTGTTGCGCCCTTTCGAATATAATATTGGTAATGAAACCTCGTGGAGAAATGATTAACCTAAAGCTACCCTTTTGAATTCGGTAATTTTCAGGCCACTGTCTACACTTTTCAGGTAATCACCTACGCTTTTGCCATTGTCTTTTACAAAAGGCTGGCTGGTGAGGGTGCTTTCTTTGAAGAAAGCGTTGAGTTTGCCTTCAGCGATCTTAGCGATCATTTCGTCGGGCTTACCGGCCATTTTAGGATCATTCTTGATCTGCTCGGTAACGATGGCTCTTTCTCTTTCTACGGTAGCAGCGGGTACATTGTCAGCATCAACGGCTACGGGGTTCATGGCAGCGATCTGCATGGCCACGTCTTTACCGGCTTCAGCGGCAGGCTTGTTGAAGCCTACGAGTACACCGATACGGTTGGCGCCGTGGATATAAGAAGCTACATACTCAGCATCGATACGCTCGAGCTTGGTGATGCCGATCTTTTCGCCGATAGAAGCGAGTTTATCATTTACCAGGTCGGCAATTTTAGCACCGCCGATGGCTACAGCATTCAGTTCGTCAATGCTCTTTACGTTGGCAGCTACAGCGGCATCCATGATGGATTGTGCAAAAGCTACGAAGTCGGCATTTTTGGATACGAAGTCGGTCTCACAGGAAACGCAAAGGGTGATACCGGTTTTGTTATCGGCGGTAGTTTTAGCCAATACAACACCTTCTTTTGCTTCGCGATCGCCACGGAGAGCAGCTACTTTAGCGCCTTTTTTGCGGAGCCAGTCGATAGCAGCTTCAAAATCGCCGTTGTTTTCTGTTAAAGCTTTGCGGCAGTCCATCATACCAGCACCAGTCATCTGGCGCAGCTTGTTAATATCAGCGGCTGTAATAGCAACAGTTGACATAAGATTAATTTGAAAATTAGATAATTTGAAAATTAGGTAATGCGTCTATGCAAAATGCTTCACAAAAACCCTGCAGCGCACGCATTTCAGTTACTAAATTATTAAACCGGAAAGGCAGATCAGTCTTCGTCCAGAATTCAGAATCCAGAATTCAGAATGGTAAAACTCGGAATTCTGGATTCGAAAATTAGATGTGGGCGCAGGAATTATCTTCCACCACCTCTTCGTTGACCACCACCGGGTACACGGCGTTTGGCCTGGTGTCCGCCAGGACCACCGGGACCGCCCTGACCACGGGGAGCACCACCTCTACCACCACGTCCGGCTTCAGATTCAGCTTCAGCCTGGATACGTGCTGCTTTCCTTTCTTTTTCGTCGTCTGTTGATTCTTCTACTTCTTCATCTTTAGCAGCCTGACGCTCGGCGAGGCCTTCAGCGATAGCAGCAGTGATGTATTGTGTAATGATCGCAATTGACTTGGTAGCATCATCGTTGGAGGGGATTGCAAAGTCAACCTTATTGGGGTCGCAATTGGTATCCACCATACCGAAGGTGAGGATGCCGAGGCGTTTTGCTTCAGCGAGGGCGATGTGCTCATGACCGATGTCGATGATGAACAGAGCGGCTGGTACACGACCGAGTTGGGAGATACCACCGAGTACTTTGTCCATTTTATCGCGGTCGCGGCCGAGTGTGAGCTTTTCCTTTTTGGTGAGGCTCTCTGCGCTTCCGTCGCCGAGCATTTTGTCGATGTTCTGCATTTTCTTCACGCTCTTACGAACGGTGTTGAAGTTGGTAAGCATACCACCTAACCAACGTTCTGTAACGTAGGGCATGTTGATCTTACGGGCGCATTCGGTAACGATTTCCTTGGCCTGTTTTTTAGTACCTACGAACATGATCTTTTTACCGCTACGAGCGATCTGCTTGAGGGCGGCAGCAGTTTCCTGCAGGTGTTCTGTAGTTTTATTGAGGTCAATGATGTGAATACCTTTCTTCTCAGCGAAGATGTAAGGCAACATCTTTGGGTTCCACTTCTTCCGCAGGTGACCAAAGTGTACACCGGCTTCCAGGAGTTGCTGTTGCAATGAAGTGTTATTTTCCATTTTATTTTTTCAGCTTTTAGCTATTAGCTGTTAGCCTTTAGCAATTTGATTGATAGTGTTTCTTATAGAAACTGAAAGCCAACAGCCAAAGACCGGCAGCTTTCAGCTTGTATATATTAACGTTTAGAGAACTGGTAGCTTCTACGGGCTTTCTTATGACCGAATTTCTTACGTTCAACAGAACGGGGGTCACGTTTCAGAACGCCTGCTGCTTTCAGTAAAGGACGGAGTTCAGCGTTGAGCTCAACCAGCGCACGGGCGATACCCAGCTTGGCGGCTTCAGCCTGTCCTTTTACACCACCACCGGCTGCATTGATCTTTACATCAAATTTGTCGAGGGATTGAACTGTTTTTAAAGGCAGTTCAACCTGGTTTTGCAGGTATACAAGAGAAAAATATTCTTTGTAGTCTTTGTCGTTGACTGTGATCTTACCGCTTCCTTTGGAAAGGAAAATCCTTGTCACAGCTTCTTTACGACGGCCTACTGCGTTTTTTTGCTTTTCCATGTAATATTTACAATTAGAAAGTTAATGGTTGAGGTTTCTGTGCAGCGTGCTCGTGCTTGTCGCCTACATACACAAATAATTTCTTATACATCTTGCGACCGAGGCGGTTTTTAGGCAACATGCCTTTAACTGCGCGCTCAACCACTAATTCGGGCCTGCGTTTCAGGAGGTCCTGTGCTGCTTCAGCCTTTTGGCCACCGGGATACCCTGAGAAGGTGAGGTATTCCTTGTCTTCCATTTTGTTACCGGTAAATTTTACCTTTTCGGCATTAATAACGATAACATAGTCTCCGCAATCAACATGTGGCGTATAATAGGTCTTGTTCTTACCACGAAGAACAGCAGCTATTTTAGCACACACGCGTCCCACGGTTTGATTGGTACCGTCCACAACATACCAGTTGTGTTTAACGGTAGCCGCATTCGCATGCTTTGTAGTGAAATGTAATTTGCTCATTTGTGTTTGTCTTTTAAAATGTTAACCTTCTTGTGGAAGGCCACCGCCAACCCGGTGGAATGAAATGGGGTGCAAAGGTATGGAGATGTAAGTCGATAAACAAAAAGAGTGGAATCTATTTTTCATCGCACCTCCGCAATGCATTGATTTTCAATAAATATTTTGCACAATAATTTAAGAGGTGGGCTGAAAGGTGCGTGGATAGCGGGTTTTAGAGGCAGGATTTAGGTGTATTGGGAGGTTTGGCGGGTTGGGGGAAGCGAAAAGACCCTATATAGATAAGGAGATTAATTTAATCGCCAGAGTGCGCCTTTTCTGCCATTTTATCAGTATCTTAGTAATGTACACAAAGACCAGATCTGTGAATACAATCTACCAGGAATATTCTTCTCATTTTCTCTTCCCAGCGCCCGCTGAACAGCAGTTTACGAAGAAAAACGCCTTTTCACTTTACTTCAAGTTTACTTCCGGTTTACTTTAAGTTTATGTTCAGTTTACTTGAAAAAGGGCTGAACTACGGCTATACCACGGCTGGAACCTTCCTATACCCCGGCTGATCCTTTCTTTTTTATCAGGTCCTATAGTCTTAATCATGTCCGCATGGCTGCCAAATTGTCGCTTAAATTCTTCTTTTTATTATCTTCAAGAACCGGCGGTCACCGATTTCCGTAGATGGGCTGGAGAGGTTATAAGCAGCCGGGTAACTATTAAAAACACATTGAATGGCCAGGCAAATAGGGGTGATCCCCATCACGGGAACGATAGACGAACTTACTTTTTATGAAACG
The DNA here is from genome assembly GCF_003555545.1 of Paraflavitalea soli. GTDB lineage: Bacteria > Bacteroidota > Bacteroidia > Chitinophagales > Chitinophagaceae > Paraflavitalea > Paraflavitalea soli. The sequence goes on from NZ_CP032157.1 coordinate 5,684,235, forward strand.
CCCGATGACGGGGCGCTGGTGAGGAAAAAATCGAGGGTGACGGGGGAGATGGTCAAGACAGACCCCAAATACCACCAAACGATGCTGAATGCAGCTGAGTTTAAAACAGCCATACACAATGGCCGGTTACTGCGAAAGGCGTTGGCAAGGTTGTTATTTCCTATCGCTGACGGCAAGCTAAGCAGCCGGATGAACAAGGAGATGTTGAAAGTAATACAAAAAGATACAGTGAACCGCTTTGGAGAACGAATTGCCCATGGCAACCAGCTTTGTTTGCTGGAAGGTTTTCAGTTTAACCGGCACCTGACGTTAGCGGATACATTTTTGCCTTCGCCCGGAATCCATCCGGATGGAGAGAAAGGAGCAATCCAAATTGAGGTGCCAGGATTCACTCCTACAAAGGATATTAAAGTGCCAAAGTATGTGAAACATATTCAATTGATCAGCGGGGCGGTGGTTATAGATTTTGCGGATCAACGTTACACGCATGAGTTTTATGCCACTGAACGGATAGTCCACAATAAGGAAGCTATTGATGAAATTCAGTTTACTTACCGGATGAATATTCCGGCAGGTTATACTATGTTCTTAGCGTTGGGGATATTGTATTATGCGCCATTGGACAATGTACCCAAGGAAACGATCAGTAAGCGAAAACGGCGAAGGGTGAAAAAAATAGGTGGGGCAGATGACCTGGTGCCTTTTACGGGGGCTCTTTCGCTGGTAAAGGTGATAGCAGGGGAACCCAGGGAGAAGAAACGTGCATCGGACAATGACGGGTCAGCAGGTTGGGAGATGGATGGATTGGGGATTGCGTGAGGGGGAGGACACCGGAGTTCAGAATACCGTAAGATTGTTTATTCGACAAATACTTTCCTGAATGGCTCAAATTGAATACAACTTTTTTGTTGTGTTCAAAAAATGACTTATATTTGATGAGATTCCCCATTTTTGTTATTGCTTAAAAAACCTATGTCATGAAAGGATTAACGACCTGTAATTATAGCACAAGGTGTGCTATACCACAATCAAAACTTGCTTTTTATGAAGGTAGGCTTCAATACCAATGGAAATCTCCACAAGACGATCGAACTGACATTTGATGAACTTTATGAGTACTTTGGAACTAACCCAGCCAGAAAGAAGAAAATTGATACTGCTATCCTATTTTTGAAATTATTCAGTTCCTGCGGATGCACAACCGCTTATATCGGAGGAAGCTTTGCCAGTACTAAGGCAAGGCCGGCAGATATAGATTTATGTTTTGATCTAAGAAAAATAGATTATGGTAAATTAGAACAAGTATTTCCCGACTTTTTTGATCCCAATAAACTCGGGGCAATACGAAAGAATTTAGATTGCCATATTCTATTCTTTGATCAAGAAAGTACCTACCTATTTGATATGCTTAAAGCAGGCAGGGAAGGATTTCCCAAGGGACTGATCAAACTGAACTTAAAAGACATTGACAGTTATGATCAATAACGAGAAACAATATAAGATCTCAAAGAAGAAACTCAATGAGATTGTTACCGAAATAGAAAAGGTAAAAAAAGCGAGTGAACAGAATCCACTTAGAAATAAACTTATTCTGGCATCCTTACTAAATGTGAAGGAAGAACTAGAGGATGAGATATCAGAATATGAATCTCTCAAAAATTCCAACCAAGAGACTTTGGCGGAAAGAGTCATTTCAGAACTACCGAGTATTCTTACTGAATACAAAATAATATCAGGCATGACGCAAAAGGAATTCTCTGAAAAACTAGGACTGAAGGAACAGCAGCTACAACGATATGAAGCTGACAATTTTAAAGGTGTGAGCTTTAAAAACCTGCTTAAGTTCTTAGACTCCATCGGACTTGAGATAAAGATCAAAGAAACCCGCCTGAACAAGAGCCGTAAAAGAACTCCCGTTAAAAAGAAGACAAATTCGCGTTAACAATTTAACCTTTCCCGGCTTTTTGGAAAACTGTCACGCCTTCCTTAATATTACAGCATGGCTATTTACATGCTTGGCAGAAATACTTTTGGCGACCCGGCAGATGCGGGTAAGCTGATGACGATCGAAGAAGCACACCAACTATTAGAGGACTGGGTACCAAATGAACGGCTACGGCTACACATGAAGCAGGTGGCTGCTGTGATGAAAGCCTGGGCATTGGAACGGGAAGGCGCCGACGCCACCACGGCGCTGAAATGGGAGCTGGCAGGATTGCTGCACGATGCGGATTGGGAAAAGCACCCGGATGATCATTGCCGCATTATTATTGAAGAACTGGAACGCCGCCATATAGACCCGGAAGTGATCCACTGTATCGCTTCACATGGTCCCCGTTATTTTGGTGTGGAGCCGGAAAACACGATGGACAAAATGATCTATATGTTTGATGAGCTGTCGGGGTTTATTCATGCGGCAGCGCTGATACGTCCCACGCGCTACGAAGGCATGGATGTGAAAGGTATCCAGAAGAAACTGAAGACGCTCAATTTCGCAGCGCAGGTAAACCGGGATGACATTACGGATGCGCTTTCGCGGATCGATACACCGCTGGAGGAGATCATCCAGTTTATTATCGACCATCAGAAGGATGTAGTGTAAGGGAAAATCCCAAACAATAAGTTGCTCAAGCGAAAGATATGAACAGACTACTGATCGCGCTCATTATGGCCATTGTTATCGTTCTAGTACTCCCCTACCTGTATATACCTTCCAAGATACGCAAGACGATGCTGGCCATGATACCGGCCAATCAAAAAGCAGCTCAAGGATTCCTGCTGAATGACAAGCAGTGGGGAAAATGGTGGCCCGCCAGCAGCACGTCCACACGTGACAGTGTTGCGGGCACCTATTACTATAACGGGCATTCCTTCAAGGCCGGCAAAAGATACCTGTCTGGTGTAGACCTGATCACGGACTACCATACAGACAGCCTCAAAAACGTGTGGACGATCATCCCTATAGGAAAGGACTCTGTTAAGATCCTCTGGGAATATGAACTGACAACAAGCAATAACCCCATCAAAAGAATGGGCCAGCATCGGGAATCACGCCAAATACAAATAGATATGGCGGCGATCCTGCAACAACTGGCTTCTTTCCTCAGTGATGAGCAAAACACTTACGGCATCAAGGTAAACCAGGCTATGGTTACGGACACCTTACTGATCACGGCCAAAGCTACGCTAAACCATGATCCGGATGCTGCAAGTATATACGGATTGATCCATCAGTTGCATCAATACGCCAGCAAATCGGGGGCCACTGTCACCAATCCGCCCATGCTCAACAAAAGAAGAGTTGACAGTACGCATACGGAAGTAATGGTGGCATTGCCCATCAATAAGGAACTAAAATCTTCAGGGGCTATTGTTTTTAAGCGTATGGTACGCGGCAACCTTCTTACAACGGAGATACAGGGCGGCCCGGGCACGGTAAACAATGCGATCCACCAGCTGGAAAATTATTTAGTGGATCACCGGTATGAGTCGCCCGCGATGCATTTTGAATCATTGGTAACGGACAGGATACAGCAAGCAGACACCAGCAAATGGGTGACACGGATCTATTATCCGGTTTTTTGATGTCATTGATTGGGCTGCCCCGATGTGGCAGAATACACCTTTGATATACCTTGCTACAAAGCGGTAGCCCCTAAAGGGGCAGGCTACACCTTTGACGAACATTTCTCATTGGTTGGGGAATTGCAGTACCAGGGTACTGTCGTTGTTGCGGGCGAGGACGTAGGCGGGCTGGCCGGCGATGGTGATCTTCTGAATACGACGCACCTGGCCTTTGATGACCAGGCCATTTATACTTTCGGCAGCCATGGCGCCCTTCCCTTTGTTGACAAGTATGGTTCCCATATCAGCATCATAACGTCCCATCTGAATATTGTTGTCGTAGAAATTGCCGCCCAGTAATATATCGGGCAGGGAATCATTGTTGGCACTGATAATAGCCGCATCACGATACTGTGTAAGCTGTGCTTGCCAGGGCATTGATTGGAGGGTGAAGTGACTATTGCCCTGATTAATGAAGATGGCATTGGAAAAGCAATCGGCAGTAAAGAGATCTGCTTTCTTTAATTTCTCCGGGGTAAAAATTTCCTCCAGGGAGGCTTTGGCAAAATCGGCCGCATAGAGGAAACGCTTTTTCAGTATAGGTATCTGGCGCTGGAGCTCATCTTTATTGGCGAAGGGAATTTCACGCCCCTGCAGAAAGTACGTTAATACGGTTTCCTTGCGGCCATTGTCGTCAAAATCGGCGTAATACATTTTTACTGGCTCCTTTTCGGAGGCTTTCAGGCGGCTGTTGAGGCCAAGGTTGCCGGCGATTAAATCAATATCGCCATCCTGGTCAATATCGCAAGGGAGGAGAAAATTCCACCAGCCTTTCTTTTCTGTGATCCATTGGCGGGTAAATTTCCCTTTGTCGTTGATAAAGGCAGCAATGCCATTCCATTCCATGGCCAGCAACAGGTCCTGGTCGCCATCCTTGTCTATATCCAGCCACCTTGCCTGGGTTACAAATCCCGGCTGCACCAGATCGGGGGCATACTTTGCGGTAACATCTTTGAACTTGCCTGTCTTGTCATTTTCCAACAGGTAAGAGCGGGGAATATGACCATACTCGTAAGGGAAGGCCCTGCCGCCTATAAACAAGTCGACGTATCCATCCTTATTAAAATCATACGGTACTACACAGGAGACGGTCATGAAAATACCGGTAAATGCATCTGCTTTTTTACTAAGGTGGCCTGCACCATCATTGATGTAAACCCTGGGAAGCAGAAAGTCATCGTGTCCATAGTATTCATTGCCGCCGCTGGCTACCACGAGGTCCATCGATTTGTCGTTGTTCACATCCACCCAGCAGGCATCTACATCTTCCCAGGTGCTGTCATTGTCCAAAGCAGGTTGTACGGACTTCTTAAACTGACCACCGGATCTTTGCAGGAATAAGGCATTCTTCTTTCCTTTTGAAGCGCCCAGGAATACATCTTCCAGGCCATCGCCATTCATGTCTCCTACTGCCAGGGCTGGCCCTTCAGTAGAAACCATATGGGGTATGAGGGGCTCACGGTCGAATTCTACAAAGTGATTTTCTTCGTGGCGGTAGAGGAGGTTCACATTTTTCAGCACAGGTGAGCCGCCCTTGGAGGGGGACCCACCTGCGGTGATATCTGATGCCGGTAACCTATCGTTCCCGGATGTACGGGTAAGTATAGTATAATTAAACTTGGGCAGGTTGCCGGGGTATTGGATGGTAATGTGGCTGGTATCGGTCCAGTGAACGGGCTGAAAGGTGTTATCAGGCCATACGATGAACATGGAATCGACTTCGGTACTATCCAATCCAATATGGAGGGGCAGCTCCATGGATGACTGGAAGCCATGTGCAGGGAATTTCTCGTAAGTCCTAATGGCTCCATCAGCAAACACAATGGCTTTTGCACCTATTGCATTTACGTTATTGGCAGGCCCTTTCAATTGTATCGATAGAAAATGTCTGTTGTTCTTATCATTGGAGGTATTGCGGTATAATAATGCAGGCTCATCGATATTATTGACCACAATGTCGAGATCGCCATCATTGTCGAAGTCGGCATATACGGCTCCATTGGAGTACGTGGGTCTTTCGTTCTGAATTTTATTGCCTTCATCCTCAAAAGCTACATTACCTGTATTGCGAAAAAATCGGTTGGGCAATTTGATCTCCGGAAATTTGTCGATCAATGCCAGGTCTTTTTCCTGCATTTCACCGGTGCGTATTTTACGCTGGATCTCGTCATTGGAAATATAATTCACATAGTCAATATCATTGAGTCGTTTGGGAATGCCATTGGATACAAAAAGATCTTTCAGGCCATCGTTGTCGAAATCCATCCAGAGGGGCGCCCAGGACCAGTCGGTAGCATATACGCCTGCATATAATCCTACCTCACTAAACTGACCATTTCGCCTGTTGAGCTGAAGGGTATTGCGGGCATACTGGTAGTTGTACCCATGTTTGACCTTGGTATAAAATATATCATACGCGTCTTCGCCCAATGATCTTTTGAGGATATAAGGATCGGATGGCAGCATGTCCATCGAGATGATCTCGGGGTAAGCATCGTTGTTGATGTCGGCCACATCCACGCCCATGGAAAACTGGCTGGTATGCATCATGCTGTTGGTAAGCTCATCGCGAAATGTGCCATCTTTCTGGTTAATGTAGAGGTAATCGTTTTCGTGAAAGTCGTTGCCGATGTAGAGATCGGGCCATCCATCGAGGTTGATATCGGATACAGCAATGCCCAGGCCGTAACCGATCACAGAGCTATTGATGCCTGACTGACGGGTGACATTGGTAAAATGGCCTTTGTCGTTGCGGAACAGGCGATCACCAGAAAGGGAATCGTAGGTACCGGCATAGGTGTCACGTGCTGCAAAAGTGCTGTTGTACCGGAGGGAATGGTTGAGCAGGTACATGTCGAGATCGCCATCGAGGTCATAATCAAAGAAGGCAGCCTGTGTGCTGAAGCCGGAAAAGTCAAGTCCGTAGGCTTGTGCCTGTTCTTTGTATACCGGAATACCCTTATCAATGCGCTCGCAGATCAGGAGCTGGTTGTGGCTTTGGAGTGATTCATAATTGCCTACGCGGCAAATGTAGATATCGAGTAAACCATCGTTGTTGACATCTGCCACGGAAACGCCTGTACTCCAGGCGGTATCGTTGGGAATATGGGCCTGGGCAGTAGCATCCTTAAACTGCAGGTTGCCGGTATTGAGGTATAATTTATTGGGTTGCTGGTTAGCTGCGAAGAAGAGATCAATGAGACCATCGTTATTAAAATCACCTGCCCCTACTCCAGCGCCATTGTAGAAGTACATATACTTCAACATATTGATGCTGCTGGTTTGGGTGAGGGTATTGGAAAAGCTGAGGCCTGTGCGGGTATTATCCAGTACTTCGAAAAGCGGTTGGGTTGCCGGTTCACCGGAACGGCAGCCAGTCAGGAGCATAACGATGCAGGAAAAGCTGGTAATGAAAGCAGTGCAGTAGTTTGTCTTGCTCATAGCAGCAGAATCGTTTAAACAAACATAGCTAAAAATGTCTGAACCGGGATTTGAAGGATTGAGAGGAGCAGGGGTAGCCGTAAAGACAAAGGGTGAGCCGCCTTTGGAAGGCGACCCACCCTTTGAAGGCGGTGTGGTAGCAAGCGGGGGGGCTCGCCGTGTAATATGTTTAAGCGATCAAGTGCGTGAGTAGGCCATCGCGGAGCTTGGGTTCGAACCAGGTGCTTTTGGGCGGCATTACATTGCCGCTATCGGCAATATCGAATAATTGCTGGATGGTAACGGGATGCAGGCTGAAGGCAACGGCCATTTCACCACTGTTCACCCTTTTTTCCAGTTCACTTAATCCACGGATACCTCCAATAAAATCAATGCGCTTATCGGTACGCTGGTCTTTAATGCCCAGTAATTTGTCGAGTACATTGTTGGACAGGATAGAGACATCGAGTATACCTATGGGATCGGTGGTGTAAGTACCTTCTTTGGAAGTAAGCTTGTACCATTGACCTTTTAGGTACATGCCAAACTCATGCAGGTTTTCGGGAGCCAGGGGTGCTGTAATTTTTTCAACTGTAAAATCGGCGGTCAGCTTTTGCAGCAATTCGGCTTCGGTCAATCCGTTCAGGTCCTTCACTACGCGGTTATAATCCATAATATATAACTGGTTGGAAGGAAATAAGGTAGTCAGGAAGTAATTGGCTTCGGGGGTGGCTTGCTGGCCCAGGGCCTTGCGTACTTTGGCAGCTGAAGCTGCGCGGTGGTGACCATCTGCGATATAGGTGGCGGGCACTACGGTGGCGAATATATCGGTAATGGCTTTGATGGTTTGATCGCTGTTCACAACCCATATGGTATGACTGATGTTGTCATCGGCGGTGAAATTGTAAACGGGGTGGTGGGTAGTTTTCCAGTCTTCTATGAGCTTATCCAATTCGGCTACATTCCTGTAGGCGAGGAAAACGTTGCCGGTTTGTGCACCGGAAGTCTTGATATGGTTGATGCGATCCTGTTCTTTTTCAGGACGCGTGAATTCATGTTTCTTAATGATGTCCTTTTCGTAATCATCCACAGAACTGGCGGCCACGAGACCTGTCTGACTACGGCCATTCATAACGAGCTGATAAATATAGTAGCAGGGCTTTTCCTCCCGAAACAGGAAACCACGTTGTATAAAAGCTGCCAGGTTCTCTTTGGCTTTATCGTATACTGCCTGTGTGTGGATGTCGGTATTTTCGGGAAGGTCTATTTCGGACTTGGTGATATGCAGAAAGGAGTGGGCATTACCGCCTGCTTCTTCACGGGCTTCTTTGCTGTTCAATACATCGTAAGGACGGGAAGCTACCTGACTAGCCAGTTGTGGCTGGGGACGTAATGCTTTGAATGGTTGTATGGATGCCATAAAGGTTATTGTGTGTTTATCCTTTTCGTTGAGCAAAATCGTTCATAAGTGCGGTAAGGGCCTGTACGCCTTCCAAAGGCATGGCATTGTACAGGGAAGCGCGGAAACCACCAATGGTACGGTATCCTTTGACGCCTACCATGCCATTTTCTTTACACAGCGCGAGGAACTCTTTTTCCAGGGCCGCATCGTCCATCACAAAAGTAACATTCATTTTACTACGGTCTTCCACAGCTGCTGTTCCTTTGAAGATGGGGAGTTTATCGATGGTACTGTACAGTAATGCTGCTTTTTGGTCATTGATCTTCTCAATAGCGGGTACACCACCCTGCTCTTTGAGCCAGCGAAGGGTAAGCATACAAACGTATACGGCAAAAACAGGCGGAGTATTGAGCATGGATCCATTCTCAATATGATTGCGGTAATCCATCATGACGGGTAGTTTACGATCTACCTTACCCAATATATTTTTGTTAACGACTACCAGGTTTACACCAGCAGCACCTACATTTTTCTGGGCGCCTGCATAAATGAGGTCGAATTTGTTGAAATCGAGGGTGCGGCTGAGGATATCGCTGCTCATATCGGCCACGATGGGAACGCCTGTTTCATAAAACGGGTTCATGTCCTGCCACTGGGTACCATAAATGGTATTGTTGGAGGTGATATGCAGGTATTTGGCTGTTTTGGGAACAACGAGTTGTTTGGGCAGGTAGGAGTAATTGGCTTCCTTAGAACTGCCTACGACTTCAACATGACCAAACAGGCGGGCTTCCTTAATGGCTTTAGCGCCCCATATATCGGTGTCTGTATAAGCAGCTATCTCGTTCTCATTCAGCAGGTTCATAGGAACCTGGAAGAACTGGGTGGACGCACCGCCATGGAGGAAGAGTACTTCGTGATCGGCATCGAGGTGCATTAGTTCCTTTACCAGGGCAATGGCTTCATTCATAACAGCCTGGAAGGTGTCGGTACGGTGACCGAGTTCCAGTATGGAGAGGCCGGTATTGTTGAAATTGAGGATGGCCTGTGCTGCTTGTTCAAAGACTGTGCGGGGCAGAATGCTGGGGCCTGCATTGAAGTTATAGATCGCTGATTTCACTGCTCTATTGATTTCACTGATTAAAAAAGAAGGGCAAAGATAAGTTCGATTTCGGATTTGGGATTTAGAATTTAGGATGCTTTAGTTATAACTGCTTGATAAAATGCGCATTTGCTGGATGGAAGCCAGATTACAAGCCATTTCCCTGCTTTTTTGTAGACTTTAGGATCTATGCCGGTTTTAGTCGCAGTTCCGGGCGGGTGGCTGTCCTTTTTTCCATTGTTCGTTAAGGGTCTCAAATTCTTTCAGCTCCGTTTCGGAAAAGTTTTTATTAATAAGATGCTTCAGATCGGGCTGACCGGCATTTACCCAGGCTGTGTACCAATAGGAAGCTACAGCATATACGGATTGTTTCATTCTTCTTTCTACCATGTTATTGAGCCTTTGGTTATACCTGCGGCAATAATCGCGTGCATATTGTCGAACGATAACACCGTTACGATCTTCAAAAGAAAATTTCTGATCAGGTGGAAACTCCTGGGTCAAGGTACGCTCAAATAACAGTACTGTATCGGCCGCTGCTGCACTTTCCAATACCCTGTCCCATATAAAAGCACCCGGATCGGAGATATAGCTGGCTTTGCCCAGGAAGAAGTCCCATTCTTTATCGGCGAGCAATTCGGGGATCCTCGACTCCCAGAAGCCATGAATGCCTTGCTGTCCGGTGTGCTGGCCATTGTGGTTGCTGCAAGCATGCAGGGGAACGTGTGCATCGCCGATATAATGGCCTATATCTGCTGAGAGTTTTAATATCCTGGCCTGGTCTTTCTCTTTGAAAGCCTGTGTGAGCCGGTGCTGCATGGTTTGTATCCACCAGGGAACAATGCCGTACTTCATGAGGCTATCCTGTGAGTATTTTTCTACTGCTTCCTTCCATTGTCGTGGCAGGGAATCATAGGGCCAGGAACCGTAATGATCTATGTCGATGTAATGGCGGGGACCTTCGATGGTCATTGCATACCGCCGCTTGTCGGGATCGATAGCATGTTCGCTGAGAAACTGAATATGGGGCTTGTATAATACCAGCATTTCGGGTGGCAGGAGGAATACAGCCATGAAGTTGATCTTACGATGGGCATAGAAACCCCAGCAGAAGGAGTGATGGCATATGGATAGAAGAGCAGCAATGAGGATAATCTTTTTCATATGAAATTGGAATTTCGGCAATCGTGAATCGGCAATCGGCAATACGTTCGCTTCGATAACGATTGCTTCGATGGCGTTTTCCTGCTGGCTTCGATTTGAAGCAGCTCGCAGTTTTATTGAACTGCATGGTCCGGGCTGGTGGTTAGTTAGTTTTTTACCTCATGGTCATCTTCGATATGGGTGACGCCGCCGGAGATCGCGAATTTCATGGCGTCGGTAGAACTTATATCGGTTAATAAGCGTACTCGATCGCGTTTTACAAAATACAGGCGACCGGTAAAGGCATATGACTGGGGTACATAAACAGCCATATATTCCTGTAGTCCAAATTCATTGAGTTCTTCCTGGGTGATAAACCCAATTTGCCATACATCTACTGATTCCACACTAACGAGCACGGCTTTGTCGAACTTGCGTTTATTGCCGGCAAAGGCCTCAAAGAAATCTTTGATGGTACTGTATATGAGTTTAATACCGGGCGTACGTTCGAGTATTTTATCAAACAGGTCGACCAGGCGGCTAACAATAAAGGAGGAAGAGATATAGCCCACCAAAATTACAATGAGGATTACCAGTCCAAATCCCAAACCGGGAATTTTATTGGGTTGGCCCTGGCTGTCGGTGCCTATCCAATAGGGAAATACGGTTTGTATAAGGCTGGGCAAAATGCCATCCACAAAATTAAATAAGGCAGTTACGGCATATATAGTAATGGCTATGGGCGCCAGGATAATAAGCCCCTGCAAAAAATATTGAAAAAACTTTTTCAATACCTGCTTAGTCTTCATGTTGCAACAATGATTTACGGCAAAATTACAGGTGTGGGAGCAGCCTGCCTGATATTATTTTTAATAGTCTTTTTTTCTTAACATTCACGGTGTTATACAACGTTGGGCAGGTGGCGAATGTCCTGCTCAGGCCGGCGTTTCACTGCTTCAACGAACAATTGTTTGCTTAACTATTTAGTGCCAGTGGCAAAAAAAAGGGATGGAAACTTTCGTAACGAAAAAAGTTTCCCTAGTTTTACGCCCTGAATTATGATACCAGAACCAAATACGAAAATCCGGATCCGCCAGAAGGCAGATGAGCTATTTACCAAATACGGGATCCGGAGTGTAAGCATGGATGACATTGCCAATGCGTTGGGAATGAGCAAGAAGACGATCTATCAGTATTTCGTAGACAAAGATGAGCTGGTAGAGGCGGTATTGGAAGCAGATATCCATCAAATGCAAACGGATTGTGTGGCTATTGCGGTTGATGCACGCAATGCGATCGATGAAGTGTTTCTTTCTATCGACCGGGTGCTGGAGCAGTTCCGGAATATGAACCCGATGTTGATCTATGACCTGGAGAAGTTTCACGTACGTGGCTTCCAGAAGTTCATGGAGCATAAGAATAAGTTCTTATTACAGGTTATCCGCAAAAATATGGAACGGGGCCTAGCAGAAGGCTTATACCGTGATGATCTGAATGTGGAGGTGCTGGCGAAGTTCCGCCTGGAATCGATGATGCTGGCCTTCAATATTGACCTCTATCCCCCCTCTAAATATAGCCTGGCCGATGTATCGAAAGAGCTCATCGAGCATTTTGTATTTGGCCTCGCCTCTCAAAAAGGATATAAGCTGATCGTAAAATATAAAGAAGAACGTTTAAAACAAGCAAAACATGAGACCTTATCAGGTAAGACGAAGTAAAAGCCTACTGCTACTGTTCCTGACGGGCCTGGCTGTTCATTATTCGACAGCGCAGGAGACGCAACACGCATTTTCTGCACGGCAAGCCGTTGACTATGCCCTGAAGAACAGCAGCCGGGTGAAAAATGCATTGACAGATATTAAAATACAGTTACAAACGAACCGGGAAGTAACATCGGCTGCGCTGCCAAAGCTTGATGGTTTTGTTTCAGGTACGAATTACATGGACATTCCTACGCAATTGATACCCGGTGAATTCTTTCAACAACCGGGTACATATATACCTGTACAGTTTGGCACACGGTACAATGTGTTGTATGGTGTGGAACTGAAACAACTACTTTTTGACGGGCAGGTGTTTGTTGGCCTGCAGGCGCGCGATGCTTCTATTGAATATGCCAACCTGAATGTGGCGGTAACGACGGAGGTGATCAAGGCCAATGTTTATAAGATCTATTATCAGCTGGTAGTAGGTAAAAAACAGATCGAGGTCTTTGATATTAATATTGCACGGACGGAAAAGCTTTTACATGATACGCGTGAATTGTTTAAAAACGGTTTCCAGGAAAAGCTGGACATGGACAAGGTATCGGTAAACCTATCGAACCTCCGGACCGAGAAGCTAAAAATAGAGAACCGGTTAAAGACAGGCAATGTAGCGCTGAAGTACCTGATGGGCATGCCCATCAAGGAAAACCTGATCTTGACAGATACGGTGAATGAAGCGGTCATCAAAGAAGACCTGCTGAGCCCTGACAGCCTTCAATTTGAAAACAGGAAGGAGTACCAGCTGCTGAAATCTCTTGAAAAGCTAAATACTTACAATATTAAACGGTACAGAATGAGCTATCTGCCAACGGTTTCATTGACCGGCGGCTATAGTCAGAATGCACAGCGGAACAAGTTTAACTTTTTTAAAAGTGGTGAGCCCTGGTTTAAATCCACGTCTATCGGCGTGCGGATCGATGTGCCGATCTTTGACGGTTTTGCCAAGGATTCGCGTATCAAGTCGGCCCGGTTAGAACTGGAAAAGACGCAAACCAATATCGCTGACCTGAAGAACAATATAGCGAGTGAGATTGATACGGCCCGTATCAGTTTGCAGAATGCGCTGGTTACGATGGACGCTCAAAAAACGAACATGGAGCTGGCGGAACAGGTATACAATCAAACGAAGTTGAAGTATGAGCAGGGTCTGGGTTCAAACCTTGAAGTGACGAATGCAGAAGCGGACCTTAAAACGGCACAGAACAACTATTTCTCTTCGCTATATGACGCAGTAGTAGCCAAAATAGAATACCTGCGGGCAACGGGACGATTATAATTTAACCATTACAACCTAATTAATAGCATTAAAAAACGAATCATGAAAACGATGTATAGATTAAGCGCTTTGGCCCTGGTATTGGTGCTGGCTGCCTGCGGCGCATCGTCTGGCGATAATAAAAACCTGGCGGAGAAAAAAAAGGAGCTGGAAGGGTTGAAGAAAGAGCAGAAGGAGCTGAACGTTAAGATCGATTCACTGGAAGCATTGATCTCCAGGCTTGATACTTCTGCCGTGAAGGAAGAGAAGACGAAACTGGTAACACTGAGCCCATTGAAGCCGGGCAACTTTGTTCATTACATTGACCTGAAGGGAAGTATTGATGCGCAAAATATTGCGTATGTGACCCCACGTGGAGCGGGGGGCCAGGTAAAGGCTATTTATGTGAAGCAAGGGGACAATGTACGCAAAGGGCAATTGGTGATGAAACTGGATGATCCGTTGACGCAACAACAGATTGAACAGCAAAGGATAGCGCTCAACCTGGCACAAACCACGTACGAGCGCCGTAAGAATCTTTGGGATCAAAAGATCGGTACTGAGATAGAGTTGCTGAACGCGAAGGCAAATGTTGAAAGTATCCAAAAACAAATAGCGCTGTTGACAGAGCAACAAGACCTGTCGAATGTATTTGCTGAAATAAGCGGCGTAGCTGACCAGGTAAATATCAAGGTGGGTGAGTTTTTCAGTGTTCAATCGGCGACTGACCCTAACAGGCCTGCTATCCGGATCGTGAATACGAATGACCTGAAGATAGTAACGCAGGTTCCTGAAAATTACCTGGGCCGGGTAGGTGTGGGCAGTAATTTACTGGTGACGTTGCCTGAGCTGGCGAACGATACCATACGGGCACGTGTTGGTGTAGCGGGCAAGGTCATTGATCCGAATACACGTTCTTTCTATGTAGAAGCAAAAATACCAGCCGGCAAGCAACTTCGTCCCAACCAATTGGCGATGGTGCGCATACAGGATTATGCCTCTCCCAATGCTATGACGATACCGGTAGCCACTATTCAAAGTGATGAAAAAGGCAAGTTCGTGATGGTAGGTGTGCAGGAAAACAACAAGCTGGTGGCCAGGAAAAAAGCCATCGTTATTGGTGAAGCATACGGTGATAAACTGGAAGTAAAAAGTGGGTTACAACCCGGTGATCAGTTGATCACAGAAGGATTCCAGGGATTGTATGACGGGCAATATCTCACCACGGAAGTTAAATAGAGAACAGGTTAGAAAGACGGCCAAGACGATTCAACAATTCTTAAATCAATCTTATGAGTGTTCTGGAAAATATAACGGGGAAGTTTAAAAATTTCGGACCAACTACCTGGAGTATTAAAAACAAGACTTCGATCTACCTGCTGATGCTGATCGTGAGCGGGATCGGATTATTCCAGTTTGTTACGCTGCCCAAAGAGCAGTTTCCCGATATTGTGATCCCCACGATTTATGTTCAAACGATCTATGTAGGTAACTCGCCTAAAGATATTGAGAACCTGGTGACGCAGCCTATTGAAAAGCAGATCAAAGGGATCACTGGCGCCAAGATCAATAAAGTAACAAGCACTTCGGTACAGGATTATTCGGCGATCACGGTAGAATTTGGCACGGATGTAAAAACGGATATAGCGCTGCAAAAAGTAAAGGATGCGGTGGATAAGGCGAAGCCGGATCTGCCTACAGACCTTACTGAAGAACCATCAACGATGGAGGTAAGTTTTTCGGACCAGCCGATCATGTATGTGAATGTGAGTGGTAATTATGATGTGGTAAAGCTGAAGGAGTATGCGGATGACCTGCAAGACAGGTTGGAGGAGTTATCACAGATCAACCGGGTAGACCTGGTAGGCGCTCCTGAGCGGGAGTTCCAGATCAATGTAGACAATTACCGTATGCAAAGTGCAGGGGTGACATTTGACGATATTGCGAATGCGGTATCGCGTGAAAACATGGACATATCGGGCGGTATGCTGGATGTGGGTGAAACAAAAAGGAACCTGCAATTAAAGGGTCAGTTTAAAACGGCTTTTGATATTGAGAAGGTGATCATCCGGAATACGAAGGGAGCGGCTATTTACCTCAAAGACATTGCCTCGATCAAAGATACTATTAAGGACAAAGAGAGTTATGCGCGGCTGAACGGAAAGAATGTGATCACGCTGAATATCATCAAACGTGCGGGCGAGAACCTGATCGAAACTTCGGATGACATCAAGAAGGTGGTAGACGAGATGAAGGCGGATCAGTTTCCCAAAGACCTGAATGTAGTGATCACAGGGGACCTGAGCAAGGCTACACGTACCTCCTTTAATGAGTTGGTGAATACGATTGTGATCGGTTTCTTGCTGGTACTGGTCATCCTGATGTTCTTTATGGGTGTCACAAATGCGTTCTTCGTGGCCTTGTCTGTGCCACTGAGTATGTTTGTTGCCTTCATCTTCTTACCGGCAGCTGACCTGATCGTGGGATCGCATGTAACGTTGAACTTTATCGTGCTATTTGCGCTGCTGTTTGGACTGGGGATTATTGTGGATGATGCGATCGTAGTGATCGAGAATACGCACCGGATCTTTGTGCAGTCGCAAGGCAAGATCAATACGGAGCGATCGGCCATGATGGCAGCCGGAGAGGTATTTATACCAGTATTAGCCGGTACCTTAACGACGCTGGCGCCCTTCGTGCCGCTGCTTTTCTGGCCGGGCATTATTGGTAAGTTTATGATCTACCTGCCTACGATGCTGATCTTTACGTTGACAGCCTCTTTGATCGTGGCTTTCATCATGAACCCTGTATTTGCGGTAGACTTCATGAACCATCCGGAAGGGGATCATAAAAAGTCGAGGCTGGACATTTTCCGGAAACCATTTTTATGGATCGCCCTGGGGGTAGGCATCGTGCTGGATATCTCGGGCTTTACCTTCCTTGGCAATCTTTTGATCTTTATTGTACTGTTGATCCTGCTGAACCATTTTGTATTGGACCGGCTGATCCATGGTTTCCAAAACCGTGCGTTGCCCTGGATCATGGGACATTATGAAACTTTGCTGAGGTGGGCATTGAATGGATGGAAACCGGTATGGTTGTTATTGGCCACTTTCGGATTGCTGATCTTTTCGTTTATGTTCTTTGGGGCACGGAATGTGCCGGTGGTGTTTTTTCCCACTGGTGACCCGAACCAGATCTATGTATACCTGAAGTTGCCGGTAGGTACGGATGTGGATTATACGGACTCCGTGGCCAAGACATTGGAAAAGCGCGTATATAAAGTGCTGGACATGGAAAATGGTAAAGAGAACCCGGTGGTGGAGAGTGTGATCACGAATATTGCAGTGGGCGCCAGCGATCCCATGAGTGGAGACCGGAGCACCAGGCCTGAACTGGGACGTATACAGGTATCTTTTGTAGAATTTGAAAAGCGGCATGGAAAAGCGACGGCGCCTTACCTGGATGAGATCCGGAAGGTGGTAAAAGGCATTCCGGGCGCTGAGTTGTCGGTTAACCAGGAGCAGGGCGGCCCTCCTACTGAGCCACCTATCAATATTGAAATAGCGAGCGAGAATTTTGATGACCTGATCAAAACAGGGGTAGCCTTGAAAAACTACCTGGATTCGATCCAGACACCTGGTGTGGAAGAATTGAAAATGGATATTGACCTTACGAATCCTGAGATTACGCTCACGGTTGACCGGGAAAGGGCCATGATGGAAGGGGTTTCTTCGGCGCAAATAGGTATGTCTATCAGGACTGCTGTCTTTGGCCGGGAAGTATCCAAAATAAAAGATGGAGAGGATGAGTATAAGATCCAATTGCGGAATGAACAGCTTCAGCGCAAAAGCCTGGGTGACCTGATGAACATGAATATTACGTTCCAGGACATGGCATCTGGCGGCAAGCTGAAACATGTGCCGATCAGCTCGCTGGTAAAACTGGATTATACGAGTACTTTGGGAAGTGTAAAACGCAAGAATCAGAAGCGAATGATCACACTGACCTCGAATGTGCTATTGACGCAAGGCTACACGCCTACAGCCGTGAATGAAGAATTGAAAGGGCATATTGCTGACTTCAAGAAGCGGCCACCCAGTGTAACGATACGGCAAACGGGTGAAGGAGAACAACAGGCTGAGACGGGCGCCTTCCTAGGAAAAGCACTTGTGATTGCACTGTTCCTGATATTGCTGATCCTGGTGATCCAGTTCAACTCGATCAGTAAGTCGGTGATCATTTTAACGGAGATCATATTCAGTGTAATTGGCGTACTGTTTGGGTTTGGTATTACACGTATGGAGGTATCGGTGGTGATGACGGGTATTGGTATTGTGGGGCTGGCGGGTATTGTGGTAAAGAACGGTATCCTGGTGATCGAATTTGCGGATGAGTTACGCTCACGCGGTGTAAAAACGCGTGAGGCGGTCATCCAGGCGGGCAAAACGCGGATCATTCCTGTGTTGCTGACTGCTGTGGCTGCGATCCTTGGTCTGATACCGCTGGCGATTGGATTCAATATTGATTTCGTTAAGATGTTCAGTGAGCTGAATCCAAATATCTTCTTTGGTGGAGACAATGCGGTGTTCTGGAAACCATTGTCCTGGACGATCATCTTTGGTCTTGCCTTTGCCTTCTTTATGACGCTGGTAATTGTGCCGAGTATGTACCTGATCGCAGAAAGGCTGAAGCGGCCTATGCGGCGGATGTATGGTGGCAAGTGGATCTCGTTCCTGGGCATTCCGCCGCTCACCTTTGTATTTATGCCGCTGATGCTGATCACGATGATCGTACATCGCTTTGACAAGGCCAGGCGCCGTCGGAAGCTCTCTGATAAACGTGTAAATGAAGCATTTATAGGCAGCTGGTTCTAACTATAAACTGTTTGCATTATACCAGGAGGGTTTAGCGAAAATGGCTAAACCCTCTTTTTTATTGCAAGGCTTGTAATATTTCGCAGTTTTTACTACTTATTATGTACCAGGTAAATGAGCCTGTTCACTTAATTTTGAAATAAATAATTGACTATTAATATGAAAACGAATCACGAAATAGATTATCGCATTTATGGTGAAGAGATGCAGTATGTGGAAGTGGAACTGGACCCCAATGAAACGGCGGTAGCTGAAAGCGGCGCCTTTATGATGATGGATGATGGTATCCAGATGCAAACGATGTTTGGCGATGGTTCGCAACCGCAGCAAGGGCTGTTGGGCAAACTGATGTCGGCAGGTAAACGCATCCTTACGGGTGAAAGTTTATTTATGACAGCCTTTACGAATGTGGGCCAGGGCAAAAAGCGTGTAAGCTTTGCCTCGCCTTATCCCGGTAAGATCATTCCATTGGACCTGTCGAAATATGATGGCAAGATCGTAGCGCAAAAGGACTCTTTCCTGTGTGCAGCCAAAGGTGTTTCGATCGGCATTGAATTGCAGCGGAAACTGGGTACTGGTTTATTTGGCGGAGAAGGTTTCATCATGCAAAAGCTGGAGGGTGATGGAATGGCTTTTGTACATGCTGGTGGCCACGTATTTGAAAAGACCTTGCAGCCTGGTGAGTTTTTACGGATCGATACGGGTTGTCTTGTAGCGTATACCAGAAACATCAATTATGATATCCAGTTTGTAGGTGGTATTAAGAATACCATCTTCGGTGGAGAAGGATTGTTCTTCGCCACGCTGCGTGGACCTGGTAAGGTATGGATCCAAACGCTACCCATCAGTCGCCTGGCAGGCCGAATTCTGGCTTATGGTACTTATAAGCGCAAAGAAGAAGGCAGTATCTTAGGGGGGTTGGGGAATATGCTGGATGGGGATGGCTGGAAGTAGGAGGAAGCAAGAATATAGAATCCAGCATTTAGAAGTTGTTGATATTTGGACTCGTTGATTAACATTAAAAGCCCGTTTTGCACCTTCGCAAAACGGGCTTTCTTTATGAGGTAATAAGTTTCTTAATATTTGTTCCGGATGCTGGTGATGAAGGCTTCCACACTACGTCTTACAGCTACGGCATTGCCATTGTGGTTGTTGACGAGCACAGAGAAAATGACGAGTTTATTTTTATGGGTATACAGGTAACCGCTTAAGGCCACGACGCCCGACAAGGTACCGGTTTTAGCATAAATATACCCGCTGTCTTTTTTATAGAAGCTGCCGAGGGTGCCGGTACCTCCTGTAGGGAAAATGTTTTTCAGGCGATCCATCCCAAACTGCTCCCGCATTTTATTGAGAATGGCCACAAATGTCTGTGGAGTGAACAGGTTGTACCGGCTTAATCCGCTGCCATCCACCCAACGGGGCACCTGTGGCAGGTCGGCCAGGTCGGTCTTTAATAGGGTATCGATAATCAGCCGGTCGCTCATGAGTCCAAGTTTCTGGTTGCTCACCATGAGGAGGGATTGTTCTGCATAGAAATTATCGCTGCGATACATCATGGGCCGCAGCAAGGAATCGGTAGGCTGGGAATGTATGGCCCGGGGCTGCTGACTGCGGATCATTGGCTGCAGGTTGCGGGTTGATCTCCAGGCTTTGTAGTTCACTTCTTTGTGGAGAGTATCAGGCAATAGTTCGAGGGCAGATTGAATACCATGGGTGACAAAAGGTACTTCCTGTTCTTTCTTTTTCTCGGTGCTCTGGGAAATATGAAAAACATTCTCGGCCTGATCGCGCTCTACATAGAAACTCTTTCTGGCGGTGTCACCATCAAAGCGCACTTTCCAGTCTACCTCGGGAATGGAATAAACGGAAGGGCTGGGGGCAAAGAGAGGGTCTTCATTTTGCACGCCCTGTGCTGCTTCCTGTACCCAGCGGATGGTATTGCCAAATACGGGGAGGGCGCTGCGTTCGGCCATATAGCTTTCATTGTAATCGCTCCATCCCCATCCTGAGCCCAGGGACCTGTCTTTCCAGTTCTGGTCTGTGATGTAGACATTTTTGGTAGTCTTTTGGAGGAACTCTATTACAGGTTGTTTTTTGAATTCGGGATGTAACAGGGTGGGATCGCCGGCAGGCAAGAGGAAAACAGCGGTATCATTTTCCAGGTAATGCATGCCTGTGAGGCTATCGCCCAGGTATTTTAAGGCAGCGAAACATGTAACAATCTTGGTATTGGATGCAGGCACAAAGTATTTATCGCCCTGGTAATTGTACAGGTACTTGTTGTCGGTAACATCAAAAAGGCTGATACCGATATGCGCCCTGCTGATGGAAGGATCTTGCAGGATAGATTGATGTACTTGTTTATTAATAGCTTTCTGCGGAGAACAGGCCGCAAAAACCAGCACTGACAAGAGAAAATACCCGGTTCTTTTTTTCATAGCTCAATATACACCAATGTGTGAATCCCACAAGGCAGGACAGGTTGGCGCCACTATGAAATGCAGGAATGGATCTTTTCCATAAAGTGCTGTACAATAATTGAGGGATTTACAACTTATTCTCTTTCCTGTGCCCGCAGCCATCTTTCAGGTATTTCATTGCGGCCGGCCAATAAATAATCCTTATAGGAGCAAGGGATGAATTTTTTATCGGGCAACTGCATCCACCAGCGACCTGTTTTTTTGCTTTGGAGGAATACGGACTCTATTTCGGCAAAGGCCATGTGGAACTCATTGAAGGAGTCTTTTTCCTCTACCTGCGCTTCACGTTTACCCCGGCTGCGGCCATCTACGAGGTACCACAGCATGTGGCTGATCTGTTTGGCGGTGAGTGCTTCTTTGTCTTTAGAAGGCAGATAGCCATATATGCCGATGGTGCTGATATTTGTGCTCATGCCTGCATACCGCATGAGAACGCATGCATCTTCCCCATTTAATCCATTTGGAGTGATGGTATTGGCAGGCGCGAAAGCATTGGCAATGGCGGAAATGTCAAAGCTCAGGAGCTGGCTGTTGCGAATAACGGGCTCCATTTCCTCAATTTGTTCCTTGACCATTCCTACACGGAAACAATCAAAGCGCAGCTTATCCATGGTTTCAAGCATATGGGGATGTACATAATAGCTCTGGAAACCGATATGGTTATAATGACGGATAAAGTTGGGCTCGCCGGTGAGCATTTCCATGAGGAAGTTCTGATCGCGCTGCAGGGAATCCATGGAAAGGTCTATAAGGGCATCGATGCATACGGCATCAATGACCCTTTTTTGATCGGCGTACATGCCATATTGGGCCAGGGTAAGATCATGCGAGCCACCGAGTATGACCACCATTTTACCGGCAGCGGTCAGTTCGGCCAGTACCGTTTTGAGTGCGGCATAGGTATCTTTTAGGGAAGCTCCCTTTTTAATGTTACCGATATCGGCAATTGAAACGTCCTGGTGCCAGTAAAAGAGCTGGTAAAATTCGGCGCGGATCGCGTCGGAAGCCAGTTGCCGGGATGGAGGTATTCCGGCACCTCTGGTTTCGCCACAACCTACCAATACGATATCTACCCCGGTCAGATCGGGCATTTCCTCTTCATATACCTGAAGGATCTTACCCATCTGCCCATCTTTATATGATTCATCCTGCGCCAGTACTGCCCTGTTTACAGGCTCGAGGAAATCAACGATATTAAACATATCCGACATGGGCGCAAGATAGTCCGAAAGTCGGAAAAGTCCGAAAGTCGGCATGGTGAAGCAGCCAAAAGCCGGCAAGTGCGGAGGTCAGCATGACCGGAATCCCGTCCTATTCCGGACTTTACCAAGTTCCGGACTTTTCGGTCTTCCTTCATTATCTTTGCCAGTATGGAACAACTGTTACAACAGATAGCCACTTACAAGCAGGAGATTGAGAAATTGGCTAATGACGGGACGGAAGCACTGGAGGCTTACCGTATTAAGTTTCTTGGCACAAAAGGGATTGTGAAGAACCTCTTTACGGAAATGAAAAATGTGGCGGCAGATAAGAGAAAGGAGTTTGGCCTGGTATTGAATGATTTCAAGCAACTGGCGGAGAGCAAATACGAAACCTGGAAGCAAACGCTGGAAAGCAATTCGTCTGCTGCTGCGGCATCCACCATTGACGTAACGCTTCCCGGCGACCCTTTACCGTTGGGCACACGCCATCCTATTAACCTGTTCCTGAACCATGTGATCAGCATATTTCAGCGGCTTGGATTTTCTGTAGCGGAAGGACCGGAAATTGAGGACGACTGGCACAATTTCACGGCACTGAACCTGCCGGAGCATCACCCCGCACGGGATATGCAGGATACTTTTTACATTCAGCAAAAGCCTGATGTGCTTTTGCGTACACATACCAGCAATACGCAGATACGGGCTATGGAACAAAATCCATTGCCTATCCGGATCATCTGTCCGGGACGGGTATACCGTAATGAAACGGTGAGCGCCCGCAGCCACTGTTTTTTCCACCAGATCGAAGGGTTGTATATTGACGAAAATGTGTCTTTTGCAGATCTGAAGCAGACCTTGTACTTCTTTGTACAGGAGATGTACGGTAAGGATATCAAGGTACGTTTCCGTCCCAGTTACTTCCCTTTTACTGAACCAAGTGCAGAAATGGATATACAATGCCAAATTTGTGGGGGCGAAGGCTGTGCGGTATGTAAACGTACGGGCTGGCTGGAGATCCTGGGTTGTGGAATGGTGCATCCCAAGGTGCTGGAAAATTGCAAGATCGACTCCAATAAATACACAGGATTTGCCTTTGGTATGGGCATTGAGCGTCCTGCATTACTGAAATATGGCATTAATGATATCCGGTTGTTCAGTGAGAATGATGTGCGGTTTCTCCGACAATTCACGAGTGCGATATAAAGGCAAGAATTCAGAATACAGAATTTAGAATACAGAATTGCTACCGCGCTTTAGGGCGACTGATCTGTTGGTAGCGCCGTTCAGACGGATAGAAAATCCAATAAATCAAATACTCTTGGGTCAGACAATTCAGACTGTGTGTGTTTGCGGTGCGGGTACCATGGGTAGTGGTATTTCACAAATAGCCGCACAAAAGGGATTTCATACGATCCTGTATGATGTGAATAAAGGCTTGATCGAAAAGGCGGAGGCAGTCCTGGAAGCCAGCTTGCAGCAGTTGCTGGTGAAAAATAAGATAACGGCCATAGAAAAAGCGGATACGCTTAGCCGCCTGCGTTTTACGCATGATATTAATGATTGCCTGGCAGATATTGTCATCGAAGCCATTGTAGAAAAAGCCTCTATCAAAACGGCGCTCTTCAATCAACTTGCGGAACTAAACCACAGTGACGTAATTTTTGCCACCAATACTTCTTCGCTGGCAGTTACAGATATTGCCCGGCAGGTAATGCGCCCGGAGCGTGTTGCCGGTATGCATTTCTTCAACCCTGCCCCTGTTATGAAACTGGTAGAGGTAGTAAGCACCCCCTATAGTAATGAGCATACGATACAAACGATCATAGAGCTGGCCAGGCAACTGGGCAAAACCCCTGTACTGTGTAAGGACTCACCGGGATTTATTGTGAATCACGTGGCGCGGCCTTATTATCTCGAGGCGCTAAAGCTGGTGGAGCAGGGCATTGGTGACTATGAAACGATTGATACTTTACTGGAAGCGACGGGATTTAAAATGGGTCCGTTCCGGCTGATGGACCTTATTGGTAATGATGTGAATTATGCAGTAAGCTGTTCAGTATATGAACAGTTGGGAAGCCCGAAGCGCTTACGCCCCTCCTGGCTGCAAAAAGAACGGGTAGACAAGCAGGAATTGGGCAGGAAAACTAAAAAAGGGTATTATGGATATGAGTAAGCCAACTAAAATACTCATAACGGGGGGTACAGGTTTTCTGGGAGCCTATATCATCCAGGAGCTGATACAACAAGGATATGGGGTGCGTGCCCTGCGCCGTAGCCATAAACTTCCTTTTTTTATTTCCGCAGGTACATTGGACCAGGTGGAATGGGTGGATGGGGATATCCTGGACATTGTATCGCTGGAAGAAGCCATGGAGGGTGTTGATGGGGTGATCCACTCGGCAGCCAAGGTTTCTTTTGATCCCAAAGAGAAAAGAGAGTTGTTTAATATCAATATAGACGGGACGGCTAATATGGTGAATATGGCGCTGGAGAAAAAGATACAGCGCTTTGTGCACATCAGTTCTGTGGCGGCCTTGGGCAGAACAGCCAACGGAGACCGGGTAACGGAAGAAAAGAAGTGGCAGCACAGCAAACTCAATACGCAGTATGCTATCAGTAAGTACCATGCCGAACGGGAAGTGTGGCGAGGTATGGGGGAAGGCCTGGATGTGGTAGTACTCAACCCCAGTACGATACTGGGGTATGGAGACTGGAATACCTCCAGCTGCGCTATATTTAAAAACAGCTTCAGGGAATTTCCCTGGTATACCAACGGGGTGAATGGTTTTGTGGATGTGAACGATGTAGCCAGGGCTGCGGTACTGTTGTTGAAGAGTGGTATAAGCGCCGAGCGTTTCATTGTAAATGGTGAGAACTGGTCGTTCCGTCAGTTGCTCAATACCATCGCAGAAGGTTTTCACAAAAAGCTACCCAGCCGGGAAGCCACCCCTTTCTTAGGAGAGGTGGCCTGGCGGCTGGAGAAAGTTAAGTCAATGTTTTCCGGCAAAAAGCCCTTGCTTACGCAGCAAAGCGCCCGTGTTGCCCAAACTAAAACTTACTTTGAGCACGATAAATTATTACGGGCATTGCCTGGCTTTTCCTTTACCTCACTGGCTCAGAGCATTACAAAAGCATGCGACCATTACCTGCAGCATCCACAGGCTTTATAACTGGCAAAGTAGTTGCAACAGTATACTTGCCCGGCTCTAAAATCGTTAATAAATAGTACCAATAGTTCCCACATGAAGAAGACCATTGCCGCTCTTTTTTTAACAATTATTTGTACAGTTGCCCTTGCGCAGCAAAAGGATTTTGTAGTGCTTGGAAAGGTAATTGACTCTATTTCCCGGCAGCCATTGACTGGCGCATCAGCCTTTTGCCAGAATACCACGCACGGCACGATCACCAACTCAGAGGGTTTATTCTTTATGCGCCTGCCAAACGGCGGGTATGATCTGGTTATTTCTTATACGGGTTATAACAAGAGTGTGTTACGCATTAGCAGTAACCAAACGATGGCAGATACGCTGGTCTTTGAGCTGGTAAAGGAAGACAAAACGATGACTGAAGTGGCGGTAGTGGCAAGTAATGAGGTGCCCGACGGGCTTGCCAAATATGGTTCCTTTTTCACGGATCAGTTTATAGGCACCACGCCCAATTCGAGCCAGTGTATTATCCGTAATCCCGAAGCCCTGCGCTTCTTCTATACCAAAAAGCGGAACCGCCTGAAGGTAACAGCCAAAGAAGACCTTCTCATCACCAATTATGCCCTGGGTTATACGATCCGTTATCAACTTGACTCTTTCAGTTATGATTACAATACCAATATCAGCCAATATACTGGCTATCCCTTCTTCCAGGAAATAGACAGTACCGCCTCAGCAGTGGAAGCATGGAAGAAAAACCGGGCCAGAACCTACCTGGGTTCCCGGCTCCATTTTATGCGTTCACTCTATGATAGTACGGCCATTGAAGAAGGGTTTATTGTAGAAAAACTGGAGGAGGATCCTGCAAGCGTTAAAGGGACAATTATTCATAAGCTATACGATGGAGAACAATATGTGGCTGACAGCAGTGAAGTGACGATTAACTGGCAGGGACGGTACCGTATCAGTTACAAAACGGTGTATCCGGATAAAAGGTTCCTGCAGGAGTTTAAGCTGCCGGCCAATACCCGTATGCAGGTTACACTACTGGATATAACGGATGGTTTTGTCATTGAGGAAAATGGGTATTTTTATGATCAGTATGATGTAGTCAATACAGGCTATTGGGCCTGGAAAAAACTGGCAGAATTGTTACCCTATAATTACGAATATGAGTAAAATCAAATTTCCCACATTAATAAAATCTTAAGAACCCACTCACCACTGCAATAAGTTTTTTATCTATCTTCAGCCAGCCTAATCTGACCAAAATTTTGCGTTAACTTAATGCCGGCTGCTGAACTCAGACCTAATCCTCTTTACCGCTGCTTTTTGATTGTAACCTATATACCTGCTACAATCAAGAGGGTTCTTTCTTTTGGAAGCATACAAATTCTTTTTCTTCTTTTATTGGGTTGTTTATTCTTACCCCCTGTGTTGTCAGCTCAGGAGTACAGTTATGTGTACTATAATACAAGGGATGGCCTTGCAGGTTCTACGATCTATGATATGTGCCAGGACAAAGACGGTTTTATCTGGTTTGCCACGGAGGCCGGTTTAAGCCGTTTTGATGGTACCCGTTTTAAAAATTTTACGACAGCCGATGGCTTGCCTGAAGTTGAGATATTAAAATTGTATGCAGACCACCAGGGAAGGGTTTGGATCGCTCCATTTAAGAATACGATATGTTATTATTACCAGGGGAAGATATATACATCTGCCAACGATTCTTTACTCAAAAAAGTAAAGCTGAATACGGTTATTACACATATCACCGGCGATAAAGAGGACAATATATTTCTTTGTTCGGTAGGCCATGATGCGTATCTTCTTCAAACCAGGAAGGGACCCGGAAAGTTTATTGACCTTCGGGCCCATGGCCGGCTTTTCAGCTATGCACAACCCAATTTTTTTGATCGCGACGGCCTTATTGTATCAACAAGTGACTCTACATTTATACTGGCCAATGGTAAACTGCAATTTTGGTCAACCGGGGCACTTCCCCTTAAAGCCTTTGTTACGCTCCATGATTATGACCATAAGATAAAATATATTAAACTACCTGTAGAATCGCTTAATGCATACATCCATTTTGATGCAGAAAAAAAACAAACACAAACCTATTTTGCGCTTACAAATCATGGCGCCTGGATGGTAGATACGCTCCATTTTGATCATTTTGAGGAGATCTTCCTTAAAGAGAAACAAGTGAACAGTGCCCTGATCGATAATGAGCGAAATATATGGTTTGGAACAGGTGGGGAAGGTGTATATAAATTAGTATCCCGTAATTTCAAAACGTACTCCTTCAAAGACAGCAAAACTTCCGAGATATTTTCCCTTACCAGGCACGGACAGGCAATGTTGGCAGGCACTGGTTTTAACAGGATGTATTCAATCGTAGGCTCTAAAGTGGATTCAATCGATTTTTACAAGGCATTTTCCGGTTCTGTAAATCAGACTTCCAGTAATAGATTGGTAAGTATAAAGAAAACAAGCGCCGGGAACCTGGTATTGGGTTTTGATCTTTTTCTTTTTCAAAAGAACGCTTCAGGAAGCCTGGTTAATTATGTTTTTCCTATTAAATCCATTGATGAAATTGATGCTCAAACATTATTGGTAGGTACGGGCAGAAACGTGATCAGGGTACGGGAGAAAGACCTGAAAGTGTTGGATACGATCTGGCCATACCGGTCTACGGCTGTAAGTTATTATAACGATAGTTTTTATGTTGGAACAGTAGATGGATTGCATGTTGTATCAAAGGATGGCCCCTCACGCTTTTTAGGCAAGGACTTCCCATCCCTGCGTTACCGTACTGCCTGTTTTGCCAGATCAGCTGATGGCATATTATGGACAGCTACCTATGGAGGTGGTGTGGTGGGGATGAAAGATAACCGGATCATTGGTCATTTAACGACCCGGCAAGGCATTTCCAGTGATATATGCCGCAGCCTGTTTGTGTATCAAAACTACCTTTGGGTGGGCACGGACAAGGGTATTAATAAGGTGGACATCAGTAAGCCCACCTACCCTGTTCATCGTTATTCCACTTCCGACGGGCTCCCTTCGGATATTATCAACGCGATTTACGTGGACAGTAGCAGGGTATATGTGGGATCGCCGGCCGGCCTCACCACTTTTGATGAAAAGCAGGTATCTGATTATTCACGTTGCGATTTACGGGTTCTCGACATATCGGTATCGGGTCTATCTAAACGCCTGCAACCTGCTTATGAGTTGGGTTATAATGATAATAACCTCCGGATTGAGTTTGTAGCTATTTCCTTCAAATCGGGCGGGGATATCATGTATCGCTACCGGTTAAAGGGACTAAAGGATAGCTGGGATTCAACCCGGCAAAACCAATTGGAATACCCTTCACTGCCTTCGGGCAATTATCAATTGGAGCTATTGGCCATTAACAAATTTGGGGTTGTAAGCAATCCGGTGATCATCCCTTTCTTAATCGATACGCCTTACTGGCAAGCGTGGTGGTTTAAAATACTGGTAGTGGGTTTTGCAATTGGCTTAACTGCAACCCTCGTGGCATGGCGCTTCAGCATCGTACAGCGCAGGGAAAAGGAGAAGATTGGTTTGCAGCAAAAGATCCATGAACTGGAACAGCTGGCTTTACTGTCACAGATGAACCCCCATTTTATTTTCAATTGCCTGAATTCTATCCAGGCCTTTATCATCAACAATGATGTGGAAAAGACCAACCAATACCTCACAGAGTTTGCATACCTGATCCGCCAAACAATGGACAGTGCAGAAAAGGGGGTTATCTCTATTGGCCAGGAGGTCAGGTACCTCACACGTTATATTGAACTGGAAAAGATGCGGTTTGGGCATTCTTTTGAGTATACGATAGAAACAGATGTGCAAATTGATCAGGTGAATACCTGTCTCCCAAGCATGCTATTACAACCTTATGTAGAAAACAGTATCCGCCATGGGATCCGGCATAAAAGGAATGGGCAGGGAGTGTTGGAAATAAAATTCCAGCAATCGGGAGACCAGCTTTTATGTATAGTGGAAGATAACGGCATCGGCAGGGAGAGTGCCCGACAATTCCGGTCGCACCTGCATGTGGAATATCAATCAAAGGGAATGACACTGGCGGCAGCAAGGGTAAAAGCCTTAAACCGGCAATATGGGGAACCGGTTGTCATTGAAATAATTGACAAGACGGATCAGGAGCAACGGCCAACCGGCACGAGGGTCGAAATCTATTTTCCCTATAAAATGCTATCTAAACTCAGTTAATATGATCAGAACTGTTCTTATTGACGATGAACCCAATAATATTACAACTTTACAGCAATTGCTATTGAGGTATTGCCCCATCGTTGAAATAGCAGGTACAGCCGATAGTGCCAAAGCAGGTGAGGAAGTGATTGCTGCTACCCAGCCCGACCTGGTATTCCTGGATATTGAAATGCCTTATGGAAATGCCTTCGATCTGCTGAATAGTATATCCCCCATTACCTTCGAGGTTGTCTTTGTAACTGCATTTGACAACTATGCTATTAATGCTATCAAGTATTCGGCATTGGACTATTTATTAAAGCCTGTCAATATCAGGGACTTACAGGCTGCTGTACAAAAAGCGGCCCACCGGCTGGATACCAAAAACATTCATAAACGGATCGATACGCTCTTTTATAATCTGTATACACCCAAAAGCTCCTTTCAGCGGCTGGCGTTGCCGACGCTGGACGGATTGGTATTTGTAAATACAGAGGATTGTATCCGGCTGGAGGCTAAGAGCAATTATACGGTCATCCACTTTAAGAATGGGTCAACGGTAACGATATCGAAGACGCTGAAGGAGTTTGAAGATATACTTAGCAAGGAACAGTTTTCCCGTATTCACCACTCACATATCATCAACCATTATTTTGTTAAGAAATACCACCGGGGCAGGGGTGGCTATATTGAAATGGAGGATGGAACGACCATTGAAGTGTCTATCCGGAAAAGGGATGAGTTCCTTGCCAAATTTAGTTAACGGACGGTTTCTTTATTTGAGGGCTTTTAACTTCTCCCAAATTTCCGGTATACGTTTGATCCAAATAAGCTCCCGCTTTTTAGTAACGGCATCCTCGACAGGGGAACCGAAGTACATTTTTCCTCCTTCCAGGGAAAAGGGAACGCCACTTTGGGCCATCACCACCGCATTGGCGCCAATGGTGAGTGTTTTGGAAACACCTACCTGGCCCCATAATACTACTCCATCTTCAATGGTAGTAGCTCCTGCAATACCTACCTGGGAAGCAAACAGGCAGTTTTTGCCAATCACGGTATCATGACCGACCTGGATGAGGTTGTCCATTTTAGTACCCCTGCCAATCAAAGTATCGTGACTTACGCCACGGTCGATGGTACAGCCGGCGCCAATCTCTACATCGTCTTCAATAACTACCCGGCCGCCACTTTCCATGCGCTTATACCATACCTCACGGTCTTTTTTGGTATTGTAATAGAAAGCATCGGACCCGATCACCGTTCCGGCCTGTATGACTACGTTATCACCTATCATGCAATGATCCAATATGGTAACATTGGGGAATAGCCGGCAGTTCTTTCCAATGGTGACATGGTTACCAATGAATACATTGGGAGCGATCCAGGTGCCCTCTCCTATCACGGCAGAGTCGCTGATCATCTTAGCAGCCGGTTCAAAGGGGCGGAAGCGGCGAACGATAGTTTGGTAAGCTTCAAAAGGTTGATCTACTATGAGGAGGGCCTTTTCTTCGGGGAAGCTGGTTTCTTTATTGATGATGATAAAGGTGGCGGCAGATTGGATGCACTTGTCGTAATACTTGGGATGGTCCACAAATACCAGGTCGCCGGGTTCGACCTTATGTATTTCGTTAATACCGGTTACCAGCCCGTTTACATTACCTACCAGTTTGGCGCCTATCAATTGAGCAACTTCCTGTACAGCTATCGGAGAGGGAAACTTCATAGTTTATTGTTTGCGCAAAGGTAACATGCAAACAATGAATGCTACACAAATGAGCGATTAAGGTTACTTAGGGGCTGGGATTTCCACAGCATTAAAAAAAATGTGAATAAAATTTATTAGATTTTTTTTCCAGATAGAAAAAATTATTTTTAATATTGTGTAGGGAAATTTATTTCCCGGTACTTACTAACCCATCCACATAATAAATCTCCCGGTTCACCGGGAGATTTTTCTTTTACTATGTCTCGTTATTTCATCATCTATAAACCATTCCAGGTACTCTCACAATTCACGTCGGAAGGCGGCAAGCGATCATTGAAAGATCATTTCACTGTTCCCGCTGATGTATACCCTGTAGGCAGGCTGGACTTTGACAGTGAGGGATTGTTGCTACTTACCAATAATAAACAACTCAACCACCAGTTACTGGATCCACGCTATGCACACGAACGGGAATATTGGGTACAGGTAGAAGGGATTATTGACGAACCGGCAAAAAAGAACCTGGAGTCGGGAGTAATCATATCGGTTGATGGCAAACCTTACCGAACGAAACCCTGTAAAGCCATGATCTTTGAAACACCCCCGGCTGTGCCGGTACGTAACCCTCCTATCCGTTATCGTAAAAATGTTCCTGACAGCTGGCTAAAGCTTCTGCTTACGGAAGGTAAAAACCGGCAGGTAAGGAAAATGACGGCTCAGGTCGGGTTTCCTACCCTTCGCCTGATCCGCTACCGGATAGAACGGCTTAAGCTGGATGGAATGATGCCTGGCGACATGCGGGAGTTGAGCCATTCTGTGGTATATGGCTCCTTATTCTCTTAAAAGCTCACTAACAACTATAAACTAATTCCTTACCTTGCTGTAAAATCCATAATATGCTGAAATCTATGACCGGTTTTGGAAGAGCAGAGCAAACCGTGGGCGATAAAACGTTCCTGGTAGATATAAAATCATTGAACGGGAAGCAGTTTGAGCTGTCGTTGAAAATGCCTGCATTTCTGAAACCTTTTGAATTTGATATCCGAACCATCTTATCCAAAAAACTGGGACGGGGAACGGTAGACTGTACGATCAGTCTTAAAGAAAGCGGTGCTGCCAAACCAGTAAGTATCAATACAGACCTTGCAAAAGCATATTATAAACCCATTGCAGAATTATCCAAGGCACTTGATCTGGACCCGGCTCATATTTTAAGTACCCTTATTAAATTGCCCGAAGTCATAACACCTACAGGTGAAACATTAACCCCCGATGAATGGCAGTCATTTGAGAAAGTAATTGAGAATGCCATTCACAACCTGAACACCCATCGCCAGGAAGAAGGTAAAGTATTACAGGATGAACTGCTGTTAAGGATCAGCAATATCCGCAAGCAACAGGAGGAGGTAATATTACTGGAGCCTTTGCGCAAACAAAAGATAAGGGAGGGACTGGTGAAGGTATTGGAGGATAATGTAGGCAAAGAGAGCTATGACCCCAACCGCCTGGAGCAGGAACTGATCTATTACATCGAAAAGATAGATCTTACGGAAGAACAGGTGCGTCTTAAAAATCATTGCGACTATTTTGTATCGATCCTGGGAGAGCCAGATGAAAACAAGGGAAAGAAACTATCCTTTATCCTGCAGGAGATCGGCCGGGAGATCAATACTACAGGCGCCAAAGCCTATGATTCCAGCATCCAGAAATGTGTGGTGCTGATGAAGGACGAAATGGAAAAAGCCAAGGAGCAGGTGCTTAATGTATTATAAAACAGTGCTAGTGGCGAGTAGCCAGTGGTTAGTGGGGTAATACAGCCGATAGTGTATTCGCCGGATTTCAGCCCACTCGCTACTCACCATTAACCACTAGCCTTCCACTTGCGTCTTTTAGGCTGATGCTTATATTTGTAAAAATATTTCCCATTGAAAAGGAACCGCCAGTTTCATATTCTGCCCTTTACCCTCCTTATTTCCTCTTTCCTCGTTATTGCATCCTGCACTACCGTAGATGTTTTTGAAAAGAATGTAGCTATCCCCAACCATGCCTGGAGCAGTCAATTTAAGCCCGAGATCACCTTTGAGATTAAAGACACCACGAGCCTTTACGACATGTACCTGGTGGTCCGGCACACGGATGCTTATCGTTATAAGAACATCTGGGTTAATATAGGTATGCAGGCGCCCGGCGATTCTGTTGCTGTCAGCAAATCCCTGGAGCTGCAACTGGCCACTGATAGTAAAGGCTGGCTGGGTACGGGCATGGATGATATTTTCGAACACCGCATCCTTATTACGCCTGCGCAAAGGCCTCAGCTCTTGAAAAAGGGTTTATACCGTTTCCGCCTCACCAATATTATGCGGGAAGATCCGCTGGAACATGTCATGAATGTGGGCATACGGGTAGAGAAAGTGAAATAATACATGGAAGCTGCCGCCAAAAAGAGGGTTTACTTCATTAGTACCATTTATTGGTTCCTCCTATTCTATATTATAGCTGCCCTGATCTGGTGGTTTATTGCCCTGGAAAACCAGAACCGGCAAATGACCAGTTATAAACTTAATGAACTGATGCTGGATGACCCGGGTTACCAGGCCCGGTATGACCAGATCAATGAAGAAAAGAAACGGAAGACAGCCCAATATATAGGAGAAGGGATTACGTTCCTGGCATTAACGCTGGTTGGCGCTCTATTTGTATACAGGGCCTTCCGCCGCCAGCTGAATTTCCAGAACCAGCAGCAAAACTTCATGATGACGGTGACCCATGAGCTAAAAACACCTATTGCGGTTGCCAAGCTGAACCTGGAAACGCTTCAGAAGCATTCACTGGAAGAAAACAAACGGCAGAAGTTGCTGCATATGACCGTGCAGGAGGTGAACCGGCTCAACACATTGGTCAATAATATACTGGTATCGGCCCAACTGGAAGGAGGGCGGTACCGGATATCGGATGAAGAGCTTGATCTTTCTGAACTGGTAAAGTCTTGTTTTCAAGACTTCAGGAATCGTTTTCCCGAAAGGCAGTGGCAATCTGAGATCCTTCCGGAGATCGATATCATGGGCGACCCGCTCCTGCTTCAAATATTGGTGAATAATCTACTGGAGAACGCGGTTAAATACTCGCCTAAAGAAGGCACCATTCAATGCAAGTTGCACCAGGCCGGAAAGCTGGTGGTCATGGAGATCATTGACCAGGGGCCTGGCATCCCGGATGAGGAGAAGGGCAAAGTATTTGAAAAGTTCTACCGCATTGGCAATGAAAACACACGTACAGCAAAAGGAACGGGCCTGGGATTGTACCTATGTCATAAGATTGCAAAAGATCACAAAGCAAGTATCCGGGTAGTGGATAATCTACCTACGGGCTGTAACTTTAGCGTTAGTTTTACTAAGTAAATACACACTATGAGTACAAGGCCCTCCATATTATTGGTAGAAGATGAAGAAAACCTCCATGAAGCATTAAAGCTGAACCTGGAGTTGGAAGGGTATGAAGTTACCTCTGCCTTTACAGGTAGTGAGGCGCTGCAAAAGGTACAGGATGAATATTTTGACCTGCTTATACTGGATGTAATGTTGCCCGAACTGGATGGCATTAGTGTTACAGAGACCATCCGGGTACAAAACAATGAAGTGCCGATCCTCATCCTGAGCGCGAAGAATGCCAGTTCGGACCGTGTGCTGGGATTAAAAAAAGGAGCCGACGACTACCTCACCAAGCCTTTTAACCTGGAAGAGTTGTTGCTGCGTGTACAGAAACTGATCAACAAGAACAAGAAGATGCTGGATAAGGATTCTGTGGGCGACACCTATAGCTTCGGCAACAATGTGGTGGATTTTAAAGCACAGGAAGCTACTACCAAAGCTGGAGAGCGGATACAGCTAAGCAAGAAGGAAGCCATGCTGTTGAAATTGCTTATTGAAAATAAAAATGAGGTAGTACCACGGGAAAAGATCCTGCAAACCGTGTGGGGTTATAATGTATATCCCACTACCCGTACTATCGATAATTTCATTCTTAATTTCCGGAAATACTTTGAAGCGGACAGCCGGAATCCCCAATATTTTCACTCTGTAAGGGGAGTGGGCTATAAATACACGGAATAGCCTTATACCTGTTGTAATTGTTGTAGGAGCGTTCTTGTCTCGTAGAATATTCTCTTCATATCATCTACCTGCTCCCCGGGCGTATACAAGGCCCATTCACACTCGTTTAATATAGAAACCAGGCTTTGAATGGTATCTGCCGGCACAGCCTGGGCCGTCAGGGCGCCAGCGATGTTTTGTTTGTTCAATGCTGAAGGAGAGACCTGGCATTTTTGAGCTATCATTTTCCACAATGCCTTTTGTATTTCCTGGCAGAACAGTTTTTTATCGCTTTGCTGCAGTGCTTCCCGCGCTATGACCAGCCATTCGTCGGCATTGATCTCCGGCTGCACGGGAGGAAGAGCAATCTCCTCTTTAGGCGGAGCTTGTTTTGCCAGCTGTTTGGCTTTTCTTAATTGCCAGGATTGGTAGAATACCCATCCTGCAATGCCCAACACAATAGCAGCAAAGAAATACATATGCCTGGGGATACCTGTTTGGTTACCCTGTACAAGCACAGCATTTCGTTCGGCTGTTTCGGCCTTGCTCACAGCCGCTATAATGTGCATGGTGACCGGCTCACTCATGGCTGTTTTATACTCTTTCCGGTCGGGATCGTAATAAGGGAATTCAACAGCAGGTATAGTACAATTGCCGGTATCGGGCGCTGCAAAGGAGTATTCAAATTCCTTGCTTCCGCTGAGCGGATAGACATATTTGTTTACATCTTCTTTTACTGCAGGATCTGCTGTATCGACACCCCTGGGCCATTTCACCACCGGTGCGGTGAGCAGGGTAAGGTTGCCAGTGCCGGAAACTATTACCTTGATCTTGACCAGATCGCCCTGGCGGATGGTGGTAGTAGGTGCGTGAACAGCAATATTGAAATTGCCCACTGCCCCTGCAAAATGATTGGGCTGATTGGCCGGAGGCAGTGATTTAATATCGAGCTCTACGGGTTGTGAACGCACGGAAACAGGGTAATCTGCTGGCACCCAGCTTCCGGATGCAACATCTTTTTTCCGGAAATGGATCAGGCCTTCTACTTCGGCAGGGTCGAGGGTGAAATTGCCTTCCTGCAAAGGGATCAGTTGTACCTTACGAATGATGTTCACATAATAGGCATTGCCTTTATACACTTCTACTTCCTGCTTATTATCATAACCATCCACCATTTCGATGACGCTGAACCCATTGAGGGATGGCCGTTTCACAACCTGTGCGGTGGTACTTAACCTTGAATAAGCTTTGTATACTGCCATAATCGGTTCCCCTACATAGCAGCTTGTCTTATTGACCTCGGTCCGTAAAAAGAAGTTCTTATGTATCTCTTCGGTAACATCTTCCCCGGGCTGTAGTTCTGTGGCAGACTCTATATCAACTTCCTCATTACCAGTATTTACAGATGATAATCCGGTACGTTGTACAAGGACCTTCACCGGGGCAGAGCGTAGTTTTTTGCCATCCACAACGGCTATGGCCCCTGGTATGGTAAAACGGCCACTTCGCCGGGGAGAAAGAATAACGATCTTGGTATAAGATTCGAGTAACTGCCTGGTTTGGGCCTGGATGCTGGTAGTGTTCTGATAATCAAAGGTTCCTTCCACGCGGAAATCGGCAAATTCCGGGATTTTAAAATTCTGTACGCTGCGGGAGCCTTCAATTACATACTGAACCTGGAACGTTTGGGGAAACTGAATAGTAGATTCATTGACCTGGGTATAGAATTTCACCTGCGCATTTGCCCACTGCAAACCCAACAGGCATACCCCTAAAAGTAAAGTATGTAATTTTCCTTTAATAATATAACGTTTTACTCCGGTAGCTGGCCGGTAGACAAATATAAATTTTGCTGCCAAGCCTTCCCGGATTTGTTTACGTTAAATGTCAGTTAAAGGATGAACGGCAGTGATGGCTATAAATCACCCAATTGTGGGCGCATGATGATGTCTTCCACACAGGCCTGGGGCGAAAGTTGTGATGCTGCGTACACCATGGTGGCAATATCCCTGGCTTCCATGATCCGTTTGGGATCTACGCCACTGCCGGCCCAGGAATCGGTGTAGGCGGCGCCAGGGTAAATGGCAGTCACTTTGATACCATGGGGTTTCATTTCCTCGCGGAGGTTGCGGGAGAAACCAGCCAGTGCGTATTTGCTGATACTGTAAGCACCTCCATTGTTATAAGCATGTAAAGAAGCGATAGAACACATGTTGAATATATGTCCGCTTTTTTGCTTTATCATTTGAGGGATCAGGACACGGCTCAGGTGATAAGCGCTGAACAGGTTGACATCCAGCATATGTTCCAGCGTCCCTTCCGGCTCATCGTGTACACTGCCGGGATCAAATAAACCAGCATTGTTGATCAACACATCAACAGGCACTCCAAAACCCAGCACCCAGTTGCCGAAAGCCTTGGCCTGTTCTTTAACGGAAAGGTCAAATGCGTTGGCTTTTACCTGCACTTCGGGATAATACCGCAACAGATCTTCTACGGTTTTGTACAAGGCCGTTTCACTGCGTGAGCAGATAAAAAGATTGTGCCCCTGAGAAGCAAACTGTTCAGCCATTGATCTGCCAAATCCTTTCGAAGCGCCGGTAATAACAACGTTCATAACATGAAATTAGGGTTACGAAGTTAGAAGTTGGCAGTCAGACTTCTTATTTTTGCGGCATGAAATACCAGCATCTCTTCTTTGATCTTGATCATACCCTGTGGGATTTTGAAGCCAATAGCCGTAAAACATTGGCAGATATCTATGAAGAAATGGCTTTGCATACAAGAGGGATCAATGATTTTGACCTTTTCCATAAGAACTACCTGGTACACAACGATAAATTATGGGCCCGTTACCGCAATGGCTATATTAAGGTAGATGAACTGCGTTGGAAACGGATGTGGCTTACTTTACTGGATTTTAAAATTGGTGATGAAAAGCTGGCCCGCCAGATGGGTGAGCGTTTTCTTGACCTCCTGCCTTCCCGCAACCTGCTTTTCCCCTATACCATTGAGATACTGGAGTATCTTAAAGGCAAGGGGTACAGCCTGCACCTCATTACAAACGGCTTTGAGAAAACACAGCATAGCAAATTAAAGAACAGTGGGATCGATCAATATTTCATCGAAGTGATCACTTCTGAAGGTAGCAATAGCCTAAAGCCGCACAAAGAGATATTTGATTATGCTTTTCAGCGGGCACGCGCTTTGCCTCAGCACAGCATTATGCTGGGCGATAGCATTGAGGCCGATATCCAGGGGGCAATCAATGCCGGCATAGACCAGGTATTTGTGAATCACCTCAATGCGGATGCTGAAGTAAAGCCTACCTATACGGTATATTCTTTACAGGAGCTGGAGACAATCTTTTAACCAGTGAGACGTGAAAGGTAAAACGTGAGCACCCGAAACAACTATAAGGTTGCCAATACGGTTACACCTCCCTTTACCACTTCATTCAACTGTACATTTACTTTGGTACCTACAGGCAGTAACAGATCTACCCGACTACCAAACTTGATGAACCCGTACTCGGCACTTTGTTCTACTTTTTGTCCTACGGTGAGGTAATTAATGATCCGTTTGGCCAGCGCGCCGGCAATCTGTTTTACCAGGATTTCCCCTTTTGCACTGCGGATCACGATAGAATGGCGTTCATTTTCGGTAGAAGATTTGGGATGCCAGGCTACCAGGTATTTCCCTTTATGGTATTGGTTGTACACCACTTCTCCGGAGATCGGGTTGCGGTTTTGGTGCACATTGGCAGGGCTCATGAAAACGGATATCTGCAGTCTTTTATCTTTAAAATATTCTTCGTCAAATACTTCTTCGATCACTACTACTTTGCCATCGGCCGGACAGATCACCAGGTTATCGCCTTTGGTAAGCTGGCGATTGGGCACCCGGAAAAAGGAAATGATAAACAACAACAATCCAAGGGTTACCACAAAGATGAGCCAGCTAAGCCAGGGGAGGCTATAACTGATAAAATAAAAAGACAGCAGGTTGATGACTGCAAAAATGATGGCGGTGATGACAATGCTTTTGTATCCTTCCTTGTGAATGGTCATTTAGAATGAGTTAAGATTGCAAATGTAAGTAATTAGGAATTATAGGGTTGGCCGGAGTTTATTTCATAAAAATGTTGACATAGAGCCAAACAAAGGGTGTAGCGATCAACAGGGAATCGAACCGGTCCAGAAAACCGCCATGTCCGGGCATCAGCGTTCCGCTGTCTTTTACATTGGCCATGCGCTTGAGCTTGCTTTCCAGCAGGTCACCGGCTGTGCCAGCGATGGCAGCAATGGCAGCAATGGCTATCCAGTCAACAACACGAAAGATATCCATCCACCAACCCAGCAGCGCAATTACCACTACACAAAGGATGGCCCCTCCGATGGTACCTTCCCATGTCTTTTTAGGTGAGATGGCAGAAAAAGGAGTTTTACCAATGAGTGAGCCTACTATATACGCCATGGTATCATTGATCCAGATGGAAAAGATAAGGCCGCAGGGAAGAATGTATCCTTCATCCAGGTGCCCAGGTCCCATTTCAACGATCCCATAAGCCCTCAGGTCTATCATGAGCCCCCAGCTTAATGATATGTACAGGAGCCCCAATGCAGAAAGCCATATATTCTTTAGCCGGATATTGCCTGCAAATAATAGTTCGATGATGGGCAGCATAAATACACAGATAAGGCCTACCCACCAGCCTACGGCATGTAATGAAAAATCGCCGATGTTAAAGGCATTGTTGGTAAAGTAGAGCATGATGCACCAGCCGGCTATCCGTACACTGTACTTATGAAAAGGGGTAATGGTCGTATACTCCGGGTCTATTTTGCCAATGAGTTTTTGGTATTCACTCCAGCAGCCAAAATGAATGATCGTAAAGAGCCAAAAAAAGGACCAGTGGCTCCATAATAAACCACCCAGCATGACTACCACAAAAATGACGGCAGTAAGTGATCTCGTTTTTAAGGTTGCCAGGTTAAGTGCCATGAGCTGGAAGATGATTATGCAATGAATTGGTTGGTAGGGGTAAGTTCGTCAATACGGTACACTTTGGAATAAGTGATGGAAGACTGACGACGGTAATACCACAGGATAGCCCACACAGCTACACCGCTGATAATGGAGGCCAGTAATGGCGTATCGGGATTGGTATTGATGTATTTGGGGGCGAAGGATACAGCAATGACCTGTACAGCATTATTTACAAAGTGCGCCACGATACAGGTCCACAGGCTACCGCTGTACCAATACAGCGCGCCCAGTACTACACCCAGGAACATGCGGGGGAAAAAGCCCTGGAATTGCAGGTGCAAGGCAGAAAAAAGAAACCCGGTAAGTATAATACCAACCCAGGAATTGCGTGTGATCTGTATCAGGATGCGCTGTAAAGCCCCCCGGAAGAACAATTCTTCACAAAAGGCAGGCAATAATCCGATAATGATCACATTCACAAAAACATCGACTGGTTTATTCGATTTAAAGAAAGCTTCCATTTGCCCGGACGCTTTATTTTCCAGTTCAACTATTGATGAAGGCAGGTGGATCCGCTGATTAAGCTGCCCCAGCCAGAACACAAACGGGAACGCCATCAGGATACAAAGAGCTGCCAAAATGTACATATTGGTATGCTCGGCCTTCTTAAATCCAAGGAAATAAGTGTATTTACCAGTAAAGGTGAAGACTGCAAACAGAAAGGTGGGCAATACGAACAGGATGATCGAGGAAATAGCCTGCGCCCATTTTAATCCGTTAACAACCTGAGGATCAGTCAGATTTACCGGTGCTGACTCCGTAGGCATTAAAGCGCCTGCCAGGATCAATACCAAGGGAAAGGCCAACAGGATAGCTAGTTGCCGCCAGGGTGATTTTATGCGTAAATGACCGATCATAAACTGGTATAAACGAATATTAGTATGTAAATTTGCCGCCGCTCCGGGAGCCACAAGATATGCACTTTTATTATGCCTTCTATTGGTAACATATCACTTCCTGATTTTCCGTTACTTCTTGCACCCATGGAAGATGTAAGTGACCCGCCATTCCGGTACGTGTGCAAGCAGAATGGTGCCGACCTCATGTACAGTGAGTTTATTTCCAGTGAAGGCCTGATCCGCGACGCCATTAAAAGCAGGCAAAAGCTCGACTTCTCCGAATTTGAACGCCCCTTTGGCATACAGATCTTTGGTGGTGATGAGGAAGCCATGGCCATGAGCGCCCGGATCGTCGATACTGTTCAGCCCGACCTGGTGGATATCAACTATGGCTGCCCCGTAAAGAAAGTGGTATGCAAAGGAGCCGGGGCCGGGGTATTGAAAGATGTAGACCTGATGGTGCGGCTGACGAGTGCCGTAGTTAAATCTACCAGCCTGCCGGTAACTGTTAAAACCCGCCTTGGCTGGGATGATAACACCAAAAATATTGAAGAGGTAGCAGAAAGGCTGCAGGACGTGGGTATTAAGGCCCTCACCATCCATGGCCGCACGCGGGCACAGTTATATAAAGGAGAGGCTGACTGGACATTGATCGGAAAGATCAAAAACAATCCCCGTATCCAGATCCCCATCTTTGGGAATGGAGATATTGATTCGCCTCAAAAAGCACTGGCTTATAAAAACAAGTATGGCATAGACGGCATTATGATCGGCCGCGCCGCCATAGGCTATCCCTGGATATTCCGGGAAATAAAGCATTTTTTCCAAACCGGTGAAATACTCCCCCTGCCTTCCATCGAAGAGCGCGTGGAGGTATGCCGTACACACCTGCGTAAATCAATTGAGTGGAAGGGCGATATTGTAGGCATCTTCGAAATGCGCCGCCACTATACTAATTACCTCAAAGGGCTGCCACATATTAAGGATTACCGCACCAGGCTGGTAACGGTAAAAACAAAAGATGAAGTAGAAGGCATCCTGGAAGAAGTAAAAATTGCTTTTGCCGGCATGGTACCTGAGCGCCCAATGGCCAGCTTTTCTTCGGACCAGCTGGAGGAATGCGCTTATTAAGAGCCTACGCAGGCACACCGTAACCAGCCATCAGATATTCCCACTTAGTTTGAGCTTCCCATCTTAACTTTAGTCAAATTCATGATCATGGTACTGCGTTGTTTCAAAACAGTTATCTATTCAGGTGCTATCCTGGTAATGGTGGTTGCCTGTAAGAACAAAGCCAGCAAAAATCCGGATACCGGTAAGAAAACGCTCACCGTAGCGGCAGGACTAGACAGCGCTTCTCTTATCAACGACCTGGCCTATTTATCCTCCGAAGCCTTGGGAGGCCGCGAGACTGGTACGCCGGGCAATGCACTGGCCCAGGCATATATAACCAGACGTTTTGATTCACTGCAACTAAAACAGTTTGATAGCGGACGGTTCCAGTCATTTCCTTTGGGGAATAGGTCAACCCCCATAACCGGGAAAAACATCATCGGCATCATTCCCGGCACTACTTATCCTGATAAATATTATGTAATATCTGCCCATTACGACCACCTCGGCACAAAAGGTGACAAGATCTACTTTGGTGCCGACGACAACGCCTCTGGTTCGGCCTGCCTGCTGGCGCTGGCCCGCTATTTCAAACACCACCCGCCGAAGCACTCCTTTATTTTCACCTCCTTTGATGCAGAAGAAAAGGGACTGGTAGGCTCCCGCTATTTTGTTGGTCACCTGCCGGTAGACAGCACTAAGGTGCTGCTGAATGTTAACATGGACATGGTAAGCCGCAATGATAAAAATGAGATCTATGCCAGCGGCACCTGGCATTACCCTTTCCTGAAAAAATACGTGGACAGCATTAAACCACTCACGAGTGTAACGGTTTCTTTTGGACATGATAATCCATCAGAGGGGCATAATGACTGGACAAATCAATCTGATCACTACCCTTTCCATAAAGCCAAAATTCCCTATCTGTATTTTGGTGTAGAGGATCACCCGGATTATCATAAGCCTACAGATACTTTTGATAAAGTAGACAAGGGTTTTTACTTCCGGGTATGTAATATGATCAGGGAGACGATTGTGGTATTGGACAGACAGGAGAAACTGCAATAAAAGTCGGAAAGACAGGAAGTCCGAAAGTCCGGAAGATTACGATCTGTGGATCCAATGAACGCTTAGGCTGCTTTTACAAATTCTTCCAATTTTGAAGTATACGCTTTAGCCCGTTTCTCGGCTGAATAATCCGCACCCAGCATCATTATTGCCTGGATAAGCAGGGCAATACCCAAGCCTACCCAAAACATTTTTTCGGGCTTGCTACGATAGACCAGGATCAATATAATGGATGCAACGATCAGTACCATCTCCACACTTTTATAAATGGTAAAGCTCTTAGACACTTTCTGCATACGGGGCAGTTCCTTTTCTTTCAATTGCTGCGGGTCCATATCGTAGGCATATACATTCCGCTGACGATCGCCATCACTTCTTTGAAAAACAGCAAAGCCGATGATCAATTGGATCAGCCCTATCAGCACCAGGGGCCAGGCGGTGCCTTTATAGAAGCTGGTGCGCAATACGAAGAAACATACAATAGCCAGTGCAACTGCAACAATGCCGATTATGAAAAAGATAAGCCCAATCTGCTTTTCGGCCATGAAATACTTTTCAATATCTGTTTTGGTAAGCATGGCATTGGTTTTAACGTATTATTTGGCAATAGCTGTTATTACTACCTGGCTTGAGGGTGACACAGAAGGATCGAAATAGTGTGTAAGTACGCCACGCTCATTCAGCAGGTATTTGGAAAAATTCCAGGAAGGCGCCTGCTCGTTCCAGCCATTCAGGGCTTTATGGGTAAGCCATCCAAATACAGGATTTTGCTCAGGTGATTTAATCACCACACTCTTTTTCGCCAGTGGAAAGCTAACACCAAAGTTCACTTTACAAAACTGGGCTATTTCTTCGTCGGAGCCTTTTTCCTGCTCATGGAAATCATTGGCAGGAAACCCAATGATCACCAGCTTATCCTTGTATTGGTCGTATAATTTCTGCAGGTCATCATACTGATTGGTATAGCCACAATCACTGGCAGTATTGACCAGCAATATTTTCTTACCCCGCAGGGAGGAAAGCGACAAGGTATCTCCATTATTTAAGGTAACAGTTAAGTCGTATACAGACTTGGGGCCTGTTACACCCTGTTCATTACTCATAGTTTTACTATTTTTTCCAAACAGCTTTGTTACTCCCATGAGAAGGGGATACATGGCTTTGGATATTTTTTGCCTGACGGTCATATGGGATGAATTTCTGGTAACGAATGCTACGTAGGTAACAAAAGTAATCACCAATAGTAGCAAAATGACCATAATTCTTTTAAGTCGCCTGTATCTTTTCCGCTGCAACATGGTTTAACGAATGATCCATTTAAACAATTTCAACTTCCCTTTGAAGGGTGGATACTTGATCGCAGGATCGAACCAGGCAGGT
Source organism: Paraflavitalea soli (assembly GCF_003555545.1). Classification (GTDB taxonomy): domain Bacteria; phylum Bacteroidota; class Bacteroidia; order Chitinophagales; family Chitinophagaceae; genus Paraflavitalea; species Paraflavitalea soli. Next base: position 5,729,148 of record NZ_CP032157.1, read on the forward strand.
GTTTTCATAACAGCCTTGCGGTGACTAAAAGTTTCGAAGCTGGTACGGCCGTGATAAGCGCCCATACCACTGGCACCACGCCCGCCAAAGGGCAGGTGATGATTGGTCAGGTGCCAGCTGCTGTTATTGATGCAAACGCCGCCTGCCGGTACCTGCTCCAACCAGGCTTTTTGTTTCTTATTATCCGAGGAATACACGTAAAACGCCAAAGGATCCGGATGCCTGTTAATAATCGCTTTTGCCTCCTCCCGGGTATCAAAAGGGATAACCGGTAATAAGGGGCCAAATATCTCCTCCTGCATGATAGGTGCGTCGGGGCTAACCTCCACCAATAAAGTAGGCCCTATATATAGTGCAGCTTCATCATATTGGCCGCCATAAACTATCCGGCCATTTGCCAGCAATTTCGTGAGCCGGTTAAATTGTTTTCCATTGATGATCTTCCCATAATTATAACTGGCTGCCGGGTCATCCGTAAAGAATTGTTGCAAGGTGTGCTTCATGGCTTCCAGAAATGTATCCTGAACAGATCTGTGTACCAACACATAATCCGGCGCTACACACATTTGTCCTGCGTTGGAAAATTTAGCTATGGCAATCCGTCGGGCAGCCACCTTGATATTGGCATCGCTTTCCACCACACAGGGGCTTTTGCCTCCCAGTTCCAGCGTTACGGGCGTGAGCTTTTCAGCCGCCATCTGGTAAATGATCTTGCCCGTAGCAGTACTGCCGGTATAAAACACATGGTCAAAGCGAAAGTGCTGCATCATAGCTGGCACCACCTCTGCACCATCCCCTTCCAAATAAAATATATACTCCCTGGGAAATGTTTCTTCTATCAGCTGCTTCATGACGACCGAGGTAGCTGGCGCAAATTCACTGGGTTTGAGCACCATGCAATTGCCGGCTGCTATCGCGCCTACCAATGGAGTAAGTAATAATTGTAAGGGGTAATTCCAGGGCGCAATGATCAATATGATGCCCAGTGGCTCACGTTGAATATAACTGGAGGAGGGTAAGTTGACCAGGTTCGTCCCCACGCTTTCCGGCTCCATCCAGCCGTGTAAACCTTTAAGAGTTGCATGGATCTCACTCAACAAAAAACCGGTTTCTGTAACCCAACTCTCTTCGGGGCTTTTTTTTAAATCGGCATAGAGCGCATCGTGTAAGGCCTGCTCATATTTTAGCAATGCACGCTTCAGATGAAGCAGCTGTTCTTTCCGGAACCTGTAGGGCCTGGTGACGCCACTATCATAATAATGGCGCATAAGCAACAGCGCATCGGTTAGCTGGTCTTGATTCATAATTGTCTCCAATGAAATTACTCATTATTTGACATATAAATCAAAAAGGGTGAGCCGCCCTTACTGAAGTACGGGACGACTCACCCCTGAATGGAGAGTAACCGCTTAGAACAGATCGAACGAGGGCCACTTTTTAATGGCGCCATTTATATCCCACATCAGTTTATCCATAGCCCCGCCAATATTATTGCTTCTGGTGTTGACGATCAATGCCCAACAGTATCCGCTGCTGGTACGCACCATAATGGACTGCTCGCCCGGAAGGCTGCCACCATGCCAGTAGTTATCGTACTTGTTGACCGACCAACCTTTGGCATAACCGGTACTGACAGCCGGTGCGGTATACATGGTAGTAAGTGAAGGGGTTGCGAGAATATCCGCCTTAGGGGTGAATTTATCTACCCGTACCAGGAAGCGTACCAGATCAATCGGGGTAGCTATCCAGCCACCATGAGAATCCATGCGTTTTACATTCATGTAACTGGCATACGGATCTTCGCTATCGTAATATTTTACTTCATTCGCCTTTCGCTGCGCCAGGGTATTGCCGCCGATTTCCATGGTATTAATTCCACAGTTATTGAGCACATTGTTTCTTACCCAGGTATCATAAGGCTGTCCTGTTTTCTTTTCGATCACCCTGCCTAATATGCAGTAGCCAAAATTGCTGTAAGCATAGCTGGTACCGGGCTCTGTTTTAAGGGCCTGGTTATCCAGCGTCCAGGAGATTAGCTGTGCGTGGTTCATGGTCACATTCTTGAACATAGGATCGTTGCCATCATTTGTCCAACCACCTCCCAGGTGCTCCAATAGCTGCTCTATTGTGATATCTGTGATCCATTTCTTGTAGGGCTGTGTGCCATAGGTAGTCCCCAATATGGCGCCGCTGCCAAATACCTTATCACTTAACTTCAGCTTGCCCTGCTCTACCAGTTTCATGATCGCAGTAGCTGTAACCGGTTTGCTGCAACTGGCAATACGCAGGCGATGACGCGGCGCCATCAGCTCGCCGCTTTCTTTATCGGCGTAGCCATAGGTTTTGGCCAGTACCAGCCGGTCATCTTTGGCGATGGCCAGGGAAGCACCGGGCACTTTATAATCCTCCATAAATTTTTTAACCAGGGCATCTACGTCATTGAGTTCGTTCATATCAAAGCCAGCCTTGCTTTCCCAGATCGCCGCATAATAATCTTTATTGTTAACGGTATAACCATTTACCCAAACCGGACGGTAACCCATATAGAAAAACCGATCGAATTCATCCTGGTATTGCTGAGCTGTCATATTGTGCCGGGCAGCCCATGCACCGCTGCCTGATTTTTCAAAGATGGCAGCAAACCTGGCTTGCCCATTTAAGGAATAGCCACTTACTTTTTTAAGGCGGTAGCCCTGGCCGGTCCACTTATTGAACTCTGTCTGGTATTGATCTGAAGTCAATCCATGCCGGGCTACCCAGGCAGGAACATTCGCTGGTTTTTCAAATACAGCGGTATAATAGTCCTGGTTGTTGAGGGTATAACCACTGACATCGGTGAGGTAATAACCTTGCCCTACCCACTTGTTCACTTCCTGCTGGTATTGGGCGGCAGTCAACCCATGCCGGGAAACCCAGGCTGGTGTATTAGGTGTCTTTTCAAAGATGGCAGCGTATTTGGCAGCGCCTCCTGCTACATATCCGCTTACCTGTACAGGCCGGTAACCCTGGCCTACCCATTTATCTACCTCTTGTTGGTATTGTGTACCGTTCAATCCATGCCGCGCTACCCAGGCAGGTGTATTGGGCGACTTTTCAAAGATGGCAGCATAATTATCCTGGCCATTATTACTATAACCACTTACTTCTGCAATATGAAATCCTTTCGCAATCCATTTATCTACTTCAGATTGGTAAGCAGTAGCCGACAATCCGTGCCGCGCCACCCAATCCTGTGAAGACGCCAGCAGTGAACTTATCACCAGGGCGCCGAAGAGGCAAGCATTTTTTAACATACAAGCAAGTTTTAGGCCCACAAAGCTACTGTGCTGTAATGCCTGTTACAATACTCCAAAGAGGTAATTCTTAAACGTGTAAGTTTTAAAAGAAGGGAATTATTGAATTCCGGATGCAATAAAAAATTGGTGAAAGTGCAGGGCTACCCCTAGCTCCTTACTTTCACCAATAGCATAAGTAGACTTATCTATGCTTAAAAATAGTGCCAAAAATAGCGATGGGAATAAGTGATCAGGAAGCCATCTATGGGGGTTGTAGAAATAACGCTACACTATCAGCATAGCATCAAACACACACCAGACAACAACTTCATGATACTCAGGATTATTGTGGTCAATCCTTTTGCTCAAGCAAACACCGGGCTATTGTTTTGCAAACAAAGTCTTAAAAACTATTACCATGAAATTTAGAACCCTTTTATTTTCAATAGCATTATTGATCACCGCCGGCAACCTGTATGCAACAAGCAGCGCCAATGGCCTTGACAAAGAAAAGATAGCCCGCATGACAGAAGCGGAGAAGGATGCAAGAATTGCAGCAATGAAAAGCCGTGTAGAGGAAATACGCGATATGGACAGGTCAACACTTAGCCGGTCCGAAAGAAAAGAGCTTCGTAGGGAATTAAGAGACATGAATAAAGAAGCCAGGGCAATAGGCCGTGGCGGTGTTTATATTTCACTTACCGGCATCCTGATCATCATACTTATATTGATCCTGGTACTGTAGCATTATCCCCTGTGTAATACAGACACAAGGACATTGATCTTATAATAGATCAGCGTCTTTGTGTCCACCATAGAATGGCGCCACTAATGAGCAATACGGCAATGATAATAAATCCTGTATTGCTTCCGGTGTCCTTTTTAACTGCAGTATCTTTTAATCCACTTTCTGCATCGCTTTTGCTGAGCATATAGCTCATTTCGTCTTCGAAAGATTTGTACTCTTTGAAAAATGCATTGGACTCAGAAGGCAACACATGGTCCTTAAGACTTTCATATTGATATTTCAACTTCAGTTTACGGTCTCCATAAACAGCCTCTGCATGCATGGTAAAAGCAGCACATTTCATGTCCTCCTGCATATCAGAAAAGTTCCAGTCTTCGGGTAAATTCACGATCACTTCCTCGTGGTACCTGGCCGGGTAAGTAATATAAAAAGGCATCGTACGGGTTGCATCCTTGGGCTTCTTCAATACACCGTTGATAACAAAAGGAGAGAAATAACACTTTTTAAGGCCATTTTCTTTTTCCCATACATCTTTAATGGTGTAGTATTCCAGGGTGGTGAACTTACCGGTTTGCTCATCGTCTTTGTAATTAAGACTATCAATAGTAGCCTTTTCAAAGTAGCCGGCATAGAAGGTTTGAAAGGTTTTGCGCATCTCAAACAGGCTGCTGCTACTGAAGTCCTCCCGGATATCATCAGCGAAAGTGCCCAAATAAGTGGTCCGCACAGTGAGCCGTGCATTGCCCGACATATCGGGTATGCTAAATTCTTCTTTGATATCTATCAACCCCTTGTTGTTTTGCGGGGGAATGGCGGTCAGTGAAGTTGTACTGTCTTCAATGATCAATCCATACTGGTAATCAGGGTAAGAAATATCACGCAGTTTGCCACGCTGGTAAGAGATGGTAGGATCAAACCAATAATTTTGACCATTGTACTGAGCACATACCGTAGCATGATCAAAAACACCAGGTGAAGGCAGCCAGTCTTTAATGGTTTTCCGATAAGTTGCGCTGATCAATACCGGGCTGGCATCAACCCCCAAGGCCCTCAGCATAGTACACAGCAGGTAACTTTTATCCTTGCAATCACCAAAACGTTGTGCAAATACTTTGTCCGGATGGTGAGGTTTGTGCGAACGATCGCCCATTTCGATACCCAGGTAACGTATATCATCCTGCACAAACCGCAGCGCAGCAAGTATTCTTTTATCTACAGCTGTATCTGCATTTTTTATCTCTTCTATTTTTTGCTGCATGGCAGGCGATACCTTATTGCCAAAAGAGAAGAGTTGTAATGCCCAGTCATTCACTTCTTTCCAGTTTTTGTATTCACTCACCATCACCATGGGATAAGGATCGTACCAGGCGGGTACGCGGTCCTGGATATGCAGCGCGGGAATCTTCTCCAGCTTCCATTCGTAAGCAGTTTCTTTGGATGTTTCTGAAGTTGTATACGCTATCTGAGTAAGACTGTTTTTGATGTTGAGGGTACGTCCTTTGGGCAAAACGATGCGGTAATACAGGTTGTACATGGGTACACCAAAGCTGGTGTTCATCATATCGGTATACTTACCTTTAAATACAGGGTTAAACCCTTTCAGGGTGTAGCTGTATTCAATGATATCGCCTTTACGTACATCTTCCAGGAACAGAACAGCAGAAAGCGAACCGTTGTACAGGTGCCTGTTGAGCTCACTCTCCTGCTGAATGGTTTTTATATTCGATAGCTGTAGTTTATTGATCTTTCCACCGGCACGGATAATATTGATGGAGTGAAAAACAAGCTGACTATAGGAAGGATCAAAATCAACACTTACTTCCGAGGCATTTTGTACACCCGATTCAGAAATGATCCGGAAGGCCCGCTTATGGTAAATAGCCTGGCTGCCCACGGAAACCTGTTTATCCAGAATAAGGTCTACATATCCGCCTTCGGCTTCCTGGTCAAGTTTGGTATCGGTATAAGCAGGTGTATGAATAATGACCCAGGCAGGCTCCTTTTCCACGTGGGGTTTATTGTTTTGGGCAAACGACAGGGATACGGGTAAAAGGCTTAGGATCAACAAAGCCCGGAAAAACAATTTCATGGTGCTGGGGTTAAAATAGGTATACAAATTAGAGCTTTCCGGCAGCATTTACGGGATTATTTCCGGATTGCCTTTGCCAGTATACCCATCACCTCCTGCATCTCTTTTTCATTGAAGGAGGCAAAACCAAGGCGAATCGCATTGTAATTCGTTTTCCCTGTGATATAATTAGAACCATCGTTCATAAATAACCCCATAGCAGCAGCACGGGCAGCAACAAGTGGCAGGGGATGCCTGGGATGAAACCTTGCCCAGATAGCCATACCACCAGATGGCTGATTGTAATGAACAATGTCCGGTAAATATTGATCCAGCAGGGCACAAACATGTCCCGGCGCTCGTGGTAGGTCTTATTGGATTTTTTAATATGGCGGCCAATATCACCATTCTTCATCAGGTTGGCAACGGTAGCTTCCATCAGGTTATCGCCGCGGGAGTCTACCAGGCGCCGCAGGTTGACTGCTTGCTTTATAAAATTATCCGGCGCAACCATAAACCCAATGCGCAGCGAAGGCGTCATTACCTTGGTGACAGATCCTATATAGATAACGCATCCTTCATGTTGCGTGCTGGCCAGCGGCAGGATGGGAGCAGAATCGTAGTGAAAGCTAAAGTCGTAGTCATCCTCAATAACAGCCAGTTTGTATTGCCGTACCAGTTCCAGCAATTGCATTCTGCGCTCAGCACTCAGGGTGGCAGTAGTAGGATGATGGTGGTGCGGAATAACATATACCATCCGTATTTTCTTTTTCCTGCAGGCTGCCGCCAGCGCATCTATCTCCATGCCCTGCTCATCTACCGGTATTTGTATTAACCTGGCGCCAGCTTGTTCAAAAAGAAGACTGGCCAGGTAGTAGTTGGGATCTCCCACGGCCACATAATCGCCAGGCTGAATGAGCAGTTGTGCCGCCAGAAAGATCGCCATTTGAGCGCCGCGCGTCATCAGCACATTGTTGGCTTGAATATTCAATCCCCTGGTGGCAGAGAGATGCATTACCATGGCTTCCCGTAAGGTGTAAAAGCCCGAGGGATCCGGTCTTTCGATCATGGCATGCATGTTTTTGTTTTTCACCAGACTCCGGTATTCACGTAGCAAAGCATCCATGGGGGCCAGTCGCGTATCGGGAAGGCCATCATTGATCAGGAGCCTTTGCGAAGTCATTTTAGTAGAAGGAACAGGAAACGACAGTTGCTTGTTAAAACTAAAACCGGTATTGCCTGCATAAGGCGCGCTGATGCCTTGCGTAAATCTGCGGGGTTTTATATCCGGCAGGTTGGGCGCCACAAAAACACCTTTGCGGGGAATGGTCTCAATCCAGTCTTGTGCATTCAATTCTTCATAGGCAGCTACAATGGTTTTGCGGTGAAGTTGTAGCAGTTCGGCCATCTCACGGCTGCCCGGCAAGGCAGCCCCCGGCTTAATGATCCCTTCACGAATCAGACTTACCAAACGGTTGGCTACCTGCTGGTAGATTGGTGTAGTAGCTTTTTTATCGGGACGGATGAGCGTTTGAAATGGCAACATACTGGACTACCCAGCTTGTTAATACTGGACTTTAAAGGTAGTCCAAAGGGGCGGCATCGCCACCCCTTCATACAACATACTATTCGTTAACCACTTCCAGTATGGTAAACGTCTTTTTACCAGCCGGTACCTGCCAACTCACCTGCTGCCCTTCGCGAAAGCCGATCAGGGCTGCTCCAACCGGTGCCACCACAGAAACCTTCCGCATTTTCATATCAGCCTTATCGGGCATTACCAGCACCAGTTCCAAGATGTCTTCCCTGCCTTCTGCTTTTATTTTCACTTTGGAATTGAGCCTGACTGCGTCCGCTGGAAATTCATCCTTATCTACCAGCTTTGCCCGCTTCAGTTCCGCTTGCAGATCCTGCGCACTCTTACGCTCCACAAGTGTATTGCCATACCAGGTATTCAGGTAAGCTGTCAATAATTTGTAATCATCCAGCCTGAGTACAAGCTGGTTATTTATTTTTTGCATTGTTTATCTTTTTAATAGTGATCAAATAGAGGCAGGAGCCCATCCAGAGCTCACCTGCCCTTTGAAAAAACTTTGTACCGGATATATTGTGATTCCTCATGCCTCCTCACTCTCCGCTCACGCCGGTCGGATTCGAACGAATAACGCAAACGACGCAATACCGGAGATCGTTTTTCAGACCGCGGATACTCCTTACGTTTCTTTAAAACTACCAGTAACAGCAATGGCACCGTTATCATGAGCAACCACAACCATCTTCCATTACCAATAAAGCTGTTCTTTATAATAATTGCATTGACCAACACAAGTGGCAGTATAACCATACTACCTGCTGTATCGGGCTTGAGTTTATTTGCCATGATCCACGTTTTAACATTGGCAATCCGTCAGTATGTGCAATAGCCTGCCACCCCGTATATCACAGGCCTCAGTGGTCCACAGTATTTGCTTGCCAAAAGGATTCGACAGGCACAGACTGATCTTATTTTACCAATGGAATTAAAAACTTCCCGCTTCAATGTTGATCGAAGCATTGGACATTCAATAAATTAAACGCTAATCACCCCAGCCCGGGTAGCATGATAAGGCCGGGGATTAATTATGAAAGTCTTTGCAGGTTGGATAGTAATTAGACTTCTTCCCGAAATTAAACTGCAGGCAGGCACAAAAGGTTTGTGCTTCAAGCATTTGCTGCCCGAAGTAACCATTATGTATGTATTTATGTGTGCCCGACATGTTATAAAGATAGCAAAAATAAAATTAAGGCAGCAGATAGAAGCGCATTAAAGCGCTTTCCCGGCAAAACCTTCATTTAACACCAGCGTTTCGTATCTTTTCCTTATGAAACGTTTTCTTGCAACCAGTACCTGCTTATTACTGTGGTTTTTTGTTTTCTCCCGGCAGAAAACCGATCTCTGGCTGGATTCCCTGCTGCGCCAACAGGCTTCCCCACAATTGCTGAATGTACTGAATAAGCCCGACAGCTTTCAATACCAGCTCATCTATACGCAGATCAACCGCGATAAAAACAACCACCCCCAATTCAAACATTATTATCTGAATGTAGACAGGAACCGCTATTTCAATCCGGCATCGATGGTAAAAATGCCAACAGCATTCAGCGCATTGGAAAAGCTGAATGAACTCAAAAAAGCCGGCGTGAACAAGTATACCCCCATGCTTATAGACAGCAGCTATGAACGCCAAACCACTGTATTCACAGATACCTCATCTGCCAACGGGCTGCCTTCCGTGGCCCAATACATCAGGAAAGTATTTTTAGTAAGTGATAACGATGCTTATAACCGCCTCTATGAATTTGTAGGACAGCAAACCCTCAATGAAAAACTCTGGAAAAAAGGCTATACAGATAGTCGCATTACCCGCCGTTTTGTAACGATGAATGAAGACCAGAACCGGCATACCAATGCCATTCGTTTTATGCAGGATGGCCGCCTGGTATATGCACAACCGCCTGCTTACAACAAAGTACCTTTTGACTTCAGCAAAAAAATATTGGTAGGCAAAGGACATTGGAACAGAAACGACAGCCTGGTCAATGAGCCTATGGACTTTACCACACACAACAATGTACCACTGGAAGACTTTCAACAAATGGCCCAATCGGTCCTCTTTCCTGAATCCGTAAAGCCTCAGCAAAGGTTCAATTTAACCGATGACGATTACAAATTCCTGTACCGGTATATGTCCGAACTGCCCTACGAAAGCAAACACCCCAAATACGATACGACTGAATTCTTTGAGAGCTATACCAAATTCTTTTTCTTTAAAGCAGGTCGGGGCCGTATACCACACAATATCCGGGCTTTTAACAAAACTGGCTGGTCTTATGGATTCCTGACTGATGTAACTTACATCGTGGATTTTGAGAACAAGGTAGAGTTTATGCTCAGTGGTGTGATTTACGTCAACAGCGATGGGATACTGAATGACGACAAATATGAGTATGAACAGGTAGGCTATCCCTTCTTTAAAGAAACCGGCCAGCTTATTTACCAGTATGAGTTGGCAAGGCCCCGGAAATACCAACCCAATCTGAAAAAGTTTCAGCTCAATTACCAGGACCAATAAAGCTACTCCCCACCATGAATAAGTCTTGCCTGAAATATTACTGTATTGCTTCTTTGCTGATAATAAGTTGTGTGATCGCCTCCTTTGCCCCGGCGCCATGGGAACCTAACTCCTGGATCCGTATCAACATATTGGGCTATCAGCCCGACGGCACTAAAACGGCCATCTGGTGTGGCAAACAGGATCAGGTCGTTACTTCTTTTTATGTGATAGATGTAGCTACCGGCGCCACCGCACTAAAAGGCAATACCGGACCGGCAGCCGGCGCCTATGGCCCTTTTGCACAAACCTACCGGCTGAACTTCTCCCGACTGAAAAAACCAGGACGTTATATTATAAGGGCTGGTGATGCCATTTCTCCGGAGTTTACGATTGGCGAAGATGTATATAAAGGAGCTGCTGATTTTTGCCTGCGTTATATGCGTCAACAACGAAGCGGCTTCAATCCCTTTTTGAAAGATTCCTGTCACACCCATGATGGTTATACCATGTATGGACCCATGCCAGATAGCACACATATCGATGCTTCCGGCGGCTGGCATGATGCTTCGGATTATTTACAATATGTGACCACTTCAGCCAACGCTACCTGGCACCTGCTGGCAGCCTACCGCGACTTCCCCAATGTATTTGGAGATGAACACCTGGCCAACGGACTGGAAGGTAAAAACAACCGGGCCGATGTATTGGACGAAGCCAAATGGGGATTGGACTGGCTACTGAAGATGCACCCGAGGGAAGATTGGATGTTCAACCAACTGGGCGATGACCGCGACCATGCAGGCATGCGAATACCTAAAGAAGATAGTTTTTACGGAAAAGGATATGAGCGCCCCGTTTATTTTGCCACGGGGCAGCCACAGGGATTATTAAAATACAAGAACCGGGCTACCGGTGTAGCTTCTACGGCCGGTAAATTTGCCAGCACCTTTGCCCTGGGCTACCAAACCATCACTCTAGAGGATACTGCCTATAGGATCAAGCTATATCAAAGAGCGCAATCCGCTTACCGGCTGGGCGTTCAAAAACCCGGCGTGTGTCAAACCGCACCGGGACGTTCTCCCTACTTTTATGAAGAAGATAACTGGACTGACGATATGGAACTGGCAGCGGCCAGTCTGGGTTACATGCAGCAGGCAAGCAGTGGGTCTTCAGACCCATCCACCATAAAAGAAGCCCTCCAATATGCCAGGGTGGAAAAACTAACGCCCTGGTTGGGTGGTGATACTGCCCGCCATTATCAATGGTATCCTTTCATTAACCTGGGACACTATGAATTGGCCAAACAACTGGAGGGAAGACAAAAAAGAGAACTCATTGAGTATTATAAACAAGGCATTGAAAAAGTATGGCAGAAAGCCAGCACCAATGCCTTTTACAGGGGTATCCCCTTCATTTGGTGTAGCAATAACCTCACTACCTCTTTTGCTATTCAATGTTATTGGTACCGTGAGCTCACCGGTGACACCAAATACCTGGAGCTGGAACAAGCCAATTTTGACTGGCTCTTTGGTTGCAATCCCTGGGGCACCAGCATGGTATTTGGACTGCCCTCCTGGGGAGATACGCCTGCCGATCCCCACTCAGCCTTTACTCACCTGAAGCAATATCCCATTGATGGCGGCCTCGTAGACGGACCAGTGTATGGCAATATTTACAAGAACCTCATCGGCATCACTCTCAATGCACCGGATGAATATGCGGCATTTCAAAGCAGCCTGGTGGTGTACCATGATGATTACGGAGATTACAGTACCAACGAGCCTACTATGGACGGCACGGCTTCCCTGATCTACCTACTGGCAGCCAAAGAACAAAACCGTAAGGCCAGCGCTAATGAGGGCGCTAAACCTGGTAAAAAAAAAGTAAAGCCGAACGTCTACTCCGGTCCCAATAAAGGTTCCGGGAGCGCTATATCAGCATTACAGCAGCAAGTCGTACCTCAAAACAAAGCCATCACCAGGGGCGATATCAATAAAAAGCAGATCGCCCTGGTATTTACCGGCGACGAGTTTGGAGATGGCGGCAATACCATTGCCCACACCCTGCAGCGGGAAGGCATTAAAGCCTCCTTCTTTTTAACCGGCCGCTTCTACCGCGAACCAGCTTTCAAAGACGCTATTACACAGCTTCGGAAGGATGGACATTACTTCGGCGCCCATAGCGACCAGCATTTATTGTATTGTGACTGGAAGCGCCGCGACAGCTTATTGGTAACCAGGCAGCAATTTGATGCAGACCTTCGAAACAACTATGCTGCGATGAACAACTTTGGGATCAGTGAAGCAGAAGCCCCCTATTTCCTGCCACCCTATGAGTGGTACAATGACTCCATTGTTTCCTGGTCAAAGCAACAGGGTTTTCAGCTAATTAATTATACCCCCGGCACCATCAGCCACGCCGACTATACCACCCCCGATCTGAAAAATTACCGCAGTAGTGATGCCATACTCCAATCCATTTACAGTTTTGGGCAACAATCACCGGCTGCCTTCAATGGCTTTATTCTCCTGCTGCACATCGGTACCGCGCCTCAGCGCACCGACAAATTATACAACCGCCTTGGAGAGTTGATCCGCTACCTGAAAGGCGCCGGGTATGAAATAGTAAGGATAGATCAATTACTAGCTCCCCGATAGCCCGGGGACCGTGCAGGTCTGATTATTATTTCTATCGATCTGAACAATTTAGATCCGTACCAGTTATATTATTTTCGCCAGCCGTTCCCAATACGGCATGCACTTTTAACCCCAACCGACACAGTAGTTTAGATTGGACCTGATTTAAAAGTGTAATATCATGGAAAAGGTAACCAGGCCTCAATACATGAAGAGTGGCCATGAAACGATCTTCCTACAGTTGCGCCAGGAAGTGAATGCCCTGGTGGTACAATTGCAACCCAAACGGAAACGCGGTATAATGCTCAAAGCATTGTTGTTCCCCATTCTGTATATTTTTATCTACATTTCGTTGATCGCCTGGGGAAATAACCCGGTAGTACTCTACACCTCCTATTTCGGACTGGGGCTATTGCTCGTCGTTATTTTCCTGAATATTATCCATGATGCCGTTCACGGCACTGTTTTCAAGAGCAAGCAACTGAATGAGTGGTATATGTACCTGTTTGACCTGATGGGGGCCAACAGCTATACTTGGCGCATGCGGCATGTACGTTTTCACCACAACTATCCTAATGTGAGCGGTTGGGATACCGATATAGAGCAAAGTAAACTGGCCCGGATATTTCCCACCGACGAGCGCCTGGCCGTACACCGGTACCAACATATCTACCTCCCTTTATTGTATCCGCTTTACCTGTTGAACTGGCTGCTGATCCGGGATTTCAGGGACTTCTTTAATAAAAAGAGAACTGTATGGAAGCTAACCAGCATCCCCAAAGAAGAATATGTAAAACTGTTCCTGTTCAAAGCCATTTTCCTCTTTTACCTGATCGTAGTTCCCGGCTGGTTGCTGGCCATTAGCTGGGCCAAAGTAGTGACCGGCTTTTTACTGATGATGTTCACCGCCAGTATCTTTTCATTGATCGTATTGCTAAGCCCGCACGCTAATACTACCGCTGAATTTCCGATACCCGATCACAACCATCAGCTGCCGCACAACTGGATGGTGCACATGCTCAAAACTACCAATGATGTACGTTCGGATAATTGGTTTACCCGCTTTTGCATGGGATGTTTCAATTTTCACGTAGTGCACCACCTGTTTCCCAATGTGAACCATGTGTATTATCCGGAAATCACTTCCCTGCTGAAAACCTATGCTGCCCGGTATGACCTGCCATACCAATCCTACTCACTGGGCACTTCTCTGAAGAACCATTACCTGCTGTTAAAACGTAATGGTGTCCGTGAGGACATTTTTGAAGAAACGATGTAAGGAAGAAAGACCGGTCCTGGCCGTCAAATTGATAAGATGATATTATTATAATTTTGTAACCAAATCCGGTGTATGCAATTTGAGAAAATTCATAATAAAGGACAAGCTCAGTTATTCAGGAACCGGTACCTGGAAATGCTTACAAAAACGCACCCACTGGTTATCTGGTGTATGTACCTCCCTGTTGTTGCCGGCCTGCCCTGGTATGCAGCTACCAGGTGGCATTTTACCGGATGGGCCATCACACTATTATTTATAGCCGGCATGTTCTTCTGGACCTTCTTTGAATATATGATGCACCGATATATATTTCACATGATCGCAGAAAGTCCGCGGGCGCAAAAAGTCATTTATATACTGCATGGCAATCATCACCATTTTCCCCGTGATAAAGAGCGCTTGTTTATGCCTCCGATACCCAGTCTTATGATAGCATCTTTGATCTTTGGGCTCATATACCTGGCCATGCATCAATACGCCTTCCTGTTTTTTCCCGGCTTTATATTGGGCTACCTCATTTACGGCAGTATGCATTACGCCATCCACGCCTGGAATCCTCCGTTCAAATGGATGAAATCACTTTGGCGCAATCATCACCTGCATCACTACAAAGATGAAGAACACGGCTATGGTGTTAGTACTACCCTTTGGGACAGGGTGTTTGGAACCATGTTTGATCTCAAAAAAGAGAAAGAAGACAAAGAGAAGGTCGACGGGTTACGATTCAAATGATCAAAATACTTTCTTATAGGTTCTATGTACTTTATCCAGTTTGGCGCCTGTAGCAGCATGAATGGCCAGCATTTTCTCGTTAAAATCGCCTACCCAGGCCAATTCCACTCCTTTTACAATACCTTTCGGCACTACTTCCAGCTGTAGCGTACGAATGAGGGCCGATTCAATACCATGATTTTGGTATTTCTTTTTGCAACCCATAATAATAATTCGCAGACGATCGATGGTCATCGTATTCTTATACCACAGGAACTTTAATTTGCCCCAAAGATCTAGCTTTCCGTTCACGTGTTTCAGCACCTGGTTCACATCAGGCATGCACACCACAAATGCAATGGGCTCCTCATTATAATAGGCAAACCAGATAATCTTTTCGTCCATCACAGGCTTCATCTGGCGCAATGATTCTTTAATAACCCCCATTTCTATGGGCACGAAGTTGTCAAAAGTACTCCAGGCATCATTATAGATATCCCTGAAATCCTCCGCATATTTATTGAGCTTACTTTTTTCAAAATGGCGGAATGAATAGCCGGGCTTTTTCATCACCCAATCGGCTATTTTGGTAAACCGTTCTGTAAAAGGCACCGTAATATCCAGGAAATTAGTAAGCTGGTCATATTCTTTTTCAAATCCATAGGATTCAAAAAACTCCTGGTAATAGGGAGGGTTGTAATTCATGCCCAGGCTGGGTGGTTTAAAACCCTGGATCAGCAATCCCCAGAATTTATCGTTCTCTCCAAAATTAATGGGACCTTCCATGGCTTGCATTCCATGGCCCTGCAGCCAGGCTTTAGCTGTATCCAATAATAAGTAAGCGGCTTTCTTATCGTTAATACAATCAAAAAAACCGGTACCACCCGTAGGTTGGGCATGCTTGTGCGCCTTCTCATAGTTGATAAAAGCAGCAATGCGGCCAATCAGCTGACCGTTATCATCCAACAGCAGCCAGCGCGTACATATACCATGCTCAAAAAACACATTGCGCAAGGGATCAAAAACGGCCTCCACATCATTGTCCAGCGGACTGATCCAGTTGGGATCGTCTTTATAGAGCTTCTTAGGCAGATCAATGAATTGGCGGGCCGTACGGGGGTTGCTAACCTCAATCAAGTTCATTGGGCGAACTTAGGAATTATTCACCATTTTTCGTCATCGGGAATATCGTTTGGTGCCTTGAACAGGTTCCTGGTATTGATTTTTTCCAGTTGACGCTCTACCATAAGGCCGGCGATCAGCTCACCGGCATTGGTACCCGCTTCCTGCGTCAAAACCTGCTTTAGGCGGGCCTCACTCACATCAAGCCGGTACAGGAGATTTACCAGCCCGTTGAAATCGGTTTGAATAAGCTGGTTGATGGCCGCTGCCAACTCCTGCATCCATTCTTCATAACGGGAAACCGGCCGAATGTTAAATTCCGCCGATAGCTGTTGCTGCACCAAGAATATGTTGTCCTGTTCTGACAAATTGAGTATTTTTAAGTAAGGTCCTCAATTGCAACGGAACCAATCTTATCCGGTAGAATATGCGTTCTATTGCAGGCCTTATTGTGTTTACCTTATTCCTATCTATGCACCTCCAGGCACAACGTACCCGTTATGCCAGCCTTAAAGGTACTGTTATTGATTCAGCCAGCCGTCAGCCCGTAGAGGCAGCCACCGTATCTGTTTTCCTGATAGCCGATTCTTCCCTCATTACTTATAGCATCACCAACAAAAAAGGAGAGTTCCTGGTCAATGAGATCCCCCAGGCCAAACCCTGCCGCGTAATGATATCCTATAGCGGCCTCCGCAGCTTTACACAGGACTTTGTTATTTCTCCCGAAACTAAAGAACTAATTATCAATACCGTCCGGTTACGGAAAGCCTATTCCGAAATGGAAGAAGTCATTGTATCGGCCCAACGGCCACCCGTTATGATCAAAAAAGATACCCTGGAATTCAATGCCGGCTCCTTTAAGACCCCTGTAAATGGGGTGGTGGAAGACCTGCTCAAACAACTACCTGGCGTGGAAGTAGATGCCGAGGGAAATATTACCGTGAATGGAAAAAAAGTAACCAAGATCACCGTGGATGGCAAAGACTTCTTCGCCAGCGATTTCAAGATCACTTCAAAAAACCTTCCCAAGGATATCATTGATAAAGTACAAATTGTTGATTACAAAACCCGCGAAGCCCAGTTTAATAAAACCACCACGGGCAATGAAGACAAGGCAATTAACCTGACACTCAAAAAAGACAAGAAAAAGGGCGTATTTGGCCGTGCCAGCGCAGGTTATGGATCGGACAAAAGACATGAATCCGGTGCCAGTGTAAATTATTTCGATGGCCCTCTCCAATTGAATTTTATTGGGTATGCCAATAATACCAACCGCATGAGTTTTTCCGGCGGCGATTTTTCCATGGGAAACCCCACCAGCAGCTTTAGCGGAAGGGGCAGCGGTATTACCGAAACCAAAGCCGCTGGCCTCAACTTCAGCAATGAGTTCAGTAAAAAGCTGCGGATGAATGGAAGTTATTTTTACAGTAACAGCCACATGACCAATGCCACCATCGCCCGGAGACAGAATATTTTACCAGATACTACTTTTTTCTACAATTCTGCCACCCGCACCACCAATGACAATGACAACCACCGCCTCAATGTGAATATTGATTACAAACCCGATAGTGCTACCGATGTATACGTTAATGCTTATGTCAATACCGGGACAACCACCACTTCTACCAGCAATGATGCGGTTTCCAGCAGTACCAAGGGCGATATCATTAATACAGCTGTCAATACTTTTAATGGAAATTCAGATGACAAAAATGGCGGCCTTGAATTTTTCTTTGGTCACCGCCTGAAAAAACGAGGCAGAAGCTTTACCCTCAGTATGAATTACAACAACACCAATCGCAAGTCCCTGGACGCCAATAAAGGCAATACCGTTTTTTATAAGGCCGACAGCAGCAGCACTGAAGATATGCTGGATCAACGTAGCAACACAACCGGCAAAAACAATGCATTAAGTCTCTCCGCTTCCTGGACCGAGCCTCTTACCTCCAAATTGAACATCATGTTCCTATACAATTATACGAATGGCAGTGGGCACAACGATAAGATCACCAACCGGTATAACCCGCTCACCCGGCAATATGATATACCTGATACATTATATAGCAATGCATTCCGGAATCGAAACCTGGCACATACCCCCTATATCTCTTTTAGCTATTACCACGAGAAATTCAATGCATCCATCAGTACCGGCATACAATGGCTGGAACAGGAAAACGTTTCTGCCCAGGAAAAGAACTTCCTGGCACAACACTATACCAATCTCTTTCCAACGGCAATTATCGGATACCGCTTTAGCAAAACCGGCAACATCAACCTAAATTACAATGGACGAACCCAGCAACCAACCATCGACCAGCTACAGCCCATACCCGACAACACCAACACCCTCTACATCAAATTAGGTAATCCCGATCTCAAACCATCATTCTATCATAATTTTAACCTCAATCTGCAACAATACGATAGCAAAACCTATTGGAATGGAAGTTTGGGATTCAGCACAGCTACCAACCAGATTGTAAGTGAAACCTGGTTTGACAGCGTACAATATACCAGGCCTATCAACAGCAATGGCAATTACAACTTTTCATACAATATCAATTTCAGCCGCAGCTGGAAAAAGAAAAACTGGTCTTTGCGCCTCACCCTTAGCAACAATGGTATGTACAACCGGAATGCTTCTTTTTCAAACAAACTAGAGAACATCACAAAATCCTATAGTGTCGCACAACGCATCGGCATCTCCTACACCTTTAAAGAGTTGATCACTTTTATGCCTTCCTTTATTGTTCGCTACAATGATACCCGGTATTCGCTTGAACATACACAGCCAACTGAAAACATCACCAAAGCGGTCACACTGAACATGTTTTTGAACTGGCCCAAACGATTTATCCTCGAAAACAATCTCCAATACAATAATAATAGCCGCACCGCCCCGGGTTTTCCCAAAGGCGTTACCATGTGGAATATGGCGCTTAATTATCAAATGTTCAAAGACAGGCAATCCACGCTCCGCCTGTCGATCTATGACCTGCTCAAACAAAATACCAGCATTTACCGCTCCATCACACCTACCTATATTGAAGATACCCAGGTACAGGTACTACAACAGTATTTCCTGGTGAGCTTTATCTATAACCTCAAACAGTTTAGGGCGAAGGGTTAGTGACCCCCTTAGAGCGAATGGCCATAAATAGCTCAAAATCATAGTAAAACTGTCGGCTGTTGGTCGCTTTAACAAAACTTTTAGGCCTTTTTATAAATTAGTCTTGAAGGAATTACGAATGATTCGTAATATTACGGAAACTTCGTAACAAGGACTTATGAGACAACTTTTACTAGCCATTTGCCTCCTCACCGTAGCAACAAGATCAATAGCCCAGGACAAAGGATCCATTAAAGGAAAACTGGCAGATTCATCCGGTAAACAAAGCCTTTCACTGGCTACCATTACCGTTTTTAAAGCAAAAGATACTTCCATTATTACTTATCGTTTAAGCGATCCCCAAGGGGAGTTTAAAGTACCCGGCCTTCCGTTAAATATACCCTGCCGTGTGGTGATCTCCTTTTCCGGCTACCGGGTGGTAAGGAAGGAGTTTGAGCTCACAGCAGATCAGCCACAGCTGGACCTTGGCACTCTTAAATTAGTGAATGATGCACAATCATTGGAAGAAGTGCTCGTAACTGCCGAACGACCGCCGGTAAGCGTAAAAAAAGATACTATTGAATTTAATGCTTCTGCTTTCAAAACCCTGCCTACTGCCCTGGTAGAAGACCTACTGAAAAAACTGCCGGGTGTGGATGTTGATAAGGACGGCAACATTACCGTCAATGGACGGGCAGTGAACCGGATCATGGTCGATGGAAAAGACTTTTTCGGTGGTGACCCCAAAATAGCCAGTCGCAACCTGCCGGCCAATATTATTGACAAGGTACAGGTAGCCGATGACAAAGACCAGCTGGACCAGAATCCGGATATCAACAGAAGTCAGCTGGGCCAGGTGATCAACCTGAGGCTTAAAAAAAGCATTAAACAGGGATGGTTTGGCAAGGCCTATGCCGGTGCCGGTACAGATGATCGCTACGAAGCAGGCGGCATTATGAATATGTTTCGTGATACCCTGCAGGTAAGCGTATTGGGCTATACCAATAACCTCAACAGGGCCGGGTTTGGTATTGGAGATGTAATGCAGACCGGCGGATTTCAGCGAAGTGGCGTCAACAGCGTATCCATTAATTCTGATGGCGGATTTGCGTTGAATGGTGTTTCCTTTGGAGGCATGGGCCAGGGCATTGTGAAAAGCACTGGCGGTGGCCTGAACATCAACAATGAGTTTGGTAAAAAGGTGAGCCTCAACATGCAGTATTTCTATGGACAAAACAACACCCGGCTGGATCAGCTAAGCAATGTGCAACAATTTTTTAGAGATACAGCCCTCACCACCCGCAGCACTACCCGTCAGGCGTCGGACGAATATACCCATCGCATAGGGGCAAGTCTGCGCTGGAAGATAGATTCCTTTACTACTTTTCGCTATGCTCCACAGGTAAACATAAAAAAGAACGAGTCCGAACGCCTGTTCAATTCTATAGCAGGCAGTAATTATGAGCCCCTGCTCAATGAAAGCAACAACAGTCAGCGTGTCAACGGCAATGATATTGGGTATTCCCACAACATCTCCTACAACCGTACATTCCGGAAAAAAGACCGGTCATTATACATCGGCCAGGGATTCAACCTATACAGCGGGGAAGACAACCAATTCAACAATATCATTGACACTTTCTATAAAGTACCCACCTCCAAACGTACCCTCAACCAGTTGCGCGACCACGATGCCAGGAATTTCCGCGCCAGCCTGTCTTTCAATTACAATGAACCCCTTACCAAATCACTGGGCCTTAAGTTCAATGGCAATGCCGAATACTTCAAAGACAATGATGAATTGAATACCTACAACCAGGGAGTATCCGGTGAGGAATATGATGTGTTAAACCCTGCCCTGTCAAATGCTGTCAAAAGAAGTGGCACACGTGGCACTATCACTACCCTGCTCAACTGGAAGATCAAAAAATGGAGTATTATGCCTGGCATTTCTTATCAGACACTCAACATTGACAATGAATTTGCCAAAAACCCTTCCATTAATCAAAACTTCAATTACCTATTGCCAGCCCTGAATATTAATGTGAAGGAATGGTCATTCAGCTACAATGTGAATGTACAGGAACCCCGCGCTACCGACCTGCAACCAGTAGTGGACAATACCAATACGCTGTATCAGCAATTGGGAAACCCTTCCCTCACTCCCACCAAAGCACATAACCTTGGTCTGTACTACAATAAGTACGATACCAAAAGGGGTATGAATTACAATGTTTATTTTAATGGAAGTATCAGTGATGATGCTGTGATCAGGGAAAGGACCGTAGATAACAAAGGGGTGCAGATCACCCGGCCCATAAACATTAATGGTATCTGGCGTTTTTCGGCCAGCACCAACGTGAGCAAGCAATTCAAATTCAAAAGCAATTGGCAACTATCAATACGAGGTAGCTTTTGGGGCGACTACAACCGGAATATAGTGATCGTCAACAACAACCGCAGCGAGGTAAAGAACTGGCGCATCACGCCCGGCCTCAATGCATCCTTTAACTTAAAAGATAAGTTTGAATTTAACCAGCGTTACTCCATTGGCTGGAACAAAAGCCAATACCAAAGCGATGCCTATCCCGACCTGGAAGTGATTACCCATAACTCCACCTCCGAGGTAATAGTACGGCTACCAAAACATTTTGTATGGGAAAGCTCCATCGACTATTTCTATAATCCACAAACAGCACCCGGCGTACGTAAAAGCAACCTGCGGTGGAATGGCGGCATCAATTATATGTTCCTTAAAGATGATAAAGGACAGCTTAAACTGTCAGTATACGATTTACTGAACCAGAACATCAGCGTGAACCGTGTAACGCGGGAAAACTATATCCAGGACAACCAGACCACCATCCTGCGTCGCTATTTCCTGCTCACCTTTACCTACAATATTCGCAGTTTTGGTGCGCCCAAGGGCGGCCAGAAAACCTTCGGCAAGAATGGCCTTTTTATGTTTTAACAGATAGATTTTCTCATGAGTCCCTGGAGGGTTGGTCTTTATGACCAGCCCTTTTTTATTGAATGGCTGTAACAGTGAGAAAAAGTTATTTTTTAGGCAAATAGGCAATCAATTCAATTTCCAGTCTGGCATCATGCATATATAGCCGGTTCACCTGCATCCAGGTAGCAGCCGGAAAATCGCCTTTATAAAAGGCTTTACGTACCTGGTTATACTGCTTCATGGCCTCCATATCCGTAGTATAGAGATTTTCCTTCACTACATTCTGAAAAGTGGCGCCATAGTGTTGCAATGTTTTCTCCAATGCCTCATATACCTGTTTAATGCCCTCCGGGTTTACATTCCTGGCTACGGTACCAGATATATAGATCACGTTATCTATTTTCACGGCCTGCGCATAACCCGCTGTTGTATCCTGCGTGCCGCGCCCCCAGTTGAATTTTTCCTTTTTAATATCGTTATCCTGCCCAATGACATCGACAGCCAGGCATAACAGGGCCAGGCAACATACAAAAGCTGTTTTGCAGATCATCTTTTTCATATGTAGAGTTTTAAAATTTCTCCATCACCCCAAGGCCAAATAAGGCGAAGTCATATTTGGCCGGATCATTCTTATCCAGCTTCCTTAAATAGCTGGTAAGCTCCAGCGCTGCCAACCAGTCAACCGGTGCACGCTCCAGCAACTTAAATCTTTTGGCCACCCGCGCTACATGCAAATCTATAGGGCATATCAATTGAGCAGGAGTAAGGGTGGACCAAATGCCAAAATCAACGCCCTGGTCGTCATTACGCACCATCCAGCGGAGATACATATTCAGCCGCTTGCAGGAAGAGTTCTTTTCGGGCGAAGCAATATGCTTGCGGGTACGGGGAGGTACGTGCTCCAGCGAGAAAAAATAATGATAGAATCCAATGAGCGCCTGCTCGATGGTCTCATCTCCGGCCGACATCCACTGTGTAAAGGCAGTCTCCAGTGAGGCGTGTTTTGAATAATGATATTGCAGGAAACTGATAAAATACAACAGGTCAGTTGTATTGAAAGTACGATGCTTAAAGCCTTCCAGCCTGCGCAGATCCTGCTCCGTGTGCTGTAGTACAAAATCATGCGGTGCATTGTCCATCAACTGCATCAACTCCTTCGACTTCTTAATGATCGTAGTCCGGTTGCCCCAGGCAAAAATAGCCGCAAATAGGCCGGCAATCTCAATATCCTGCTTTTTCTGAAAGAGGTGGGGAATACAGATCGGATCAGCCTTGATAAAATCAGGCTGGTTATATTCGCTGGCTTTTTTATTAAAGAATTCAGACAGGTCTTTCGACTTCCCACTCATGCTGCAAATATCTGCTTTTGACCGTTCATTCCTACTTTCCCTTATCCAGCGCCATTTTAGCGGCAAGGGCCGTCAGCACACTGGCCATAAACCATTTTTGGATCCTTACCCACTGTGGTTTGCTGGCAAACCATACGGCTGCCCTGGCAGCAGAAAGTACGATGAGAAAATTGACTGTAAAACTGATCAGCATCTGTGTTATGCCCAGCGTTAAACTTTGAGTAAGCACATGGCCATAAGCTGGTTTAATGAACTGCGGAAAAAGCGACAGGTAAAATACCGCTACCTTGGGATTGAGCACATTCGTCAGAAAGCCCATGCGGAACAACTTGGCAGGATTGTCATCCGGCAGGTCTTTTTTCGTTTCAAATATCCCCTTGCTGCCCGGCTTGATCGCCTGCCAGGCCAGGTAAAGCAGGTAAATAACCCCCATCGTTTTAAGAATGGTATAAGCATAGGGAACAGCAAATAAAATAGCCGTAAGACCAAAAGACACCAGGATAATATGAAATAAGAATCCACATACCACCCCTGCCAGGGAAATAAGGCCTGCTTTACGCCCTTGCGTGATGGAGCGTGAAATAAGGTAGATCATATTGGGACCGGGACTGATCACCAACACCAATGCGGCCAGCGCAAAGAGCAACAGTTCATTGAAAGGTATCATAGTATAAGTATTAATCAAATTTATCACCCTATGGCCTGCTCCAGGTCCAATACCAGGTCTTCCAGGTCCTCAATACCAACACTCAGGCGGATCAAAGAATCACTCAAGCCGTTCTTGATCCTTTCTTCTCTGGGTATCGAAGCATGCGTCATAGAGGCAGGATGATTGATCAGTGATTCCACCCCACCCAGGCTTTCTGCCAATGAAAATATTTTGGTAGACGACAATACCTTCATGGCCGTTTCCACACTATCATCTTTCAAAGTAAAGCTCATCATACCACCAAAACCGCGCATTTGCTTTTTAGCTACCGCATATCCAGGATGGTCTTCAAAACCGCACCAGTATACCTTACCTACTTTAGGGTGTTGCCGCAGGAACCCGGCAACTTTCTCACCGTTCTCACAATGACGTTGCATACGCACATGCAATGTTTTGATGCCTCGCAATACCAGGAAGCAATCCATAGGTCCTGGTACCGCGCCACAGCTTTTCTGTATAAAATACAACTGATCACGCAAGGCTGTATCATTCATTACCAGCGCACCCTGGATCACATCACTATGCCCGCCCAGATATTTTGTAGAAGAATGCATTACAATATCAGCCCCAAAGTCCAATGGGTTCTGCAGATAAGGAGAAGCAAATGTGTTATCAACACACACCAACACCTGGTGTTGTTTGGCCAGGGCCGTTACCGCTCCGATATCTGTAATATTCATCAGCGGATTAGTAGGCGTTTCCGTCCAGATAAGTTTGGTGTTTGGGGTGATAGCACTGGCAATGGCAGCTAGATCAGTCATGTCCACGTATTTGAACCGGATACCAAACTTTTCAAAAACCTTCGTAAAAAGGCGGTAAGTGCCGCCATACAGATCATTACCCGTTACTACTTCATCACCGGGAGCCAACAATTTCAACACTGCATCAGTAGCTGCAACACCGCTGCTAAAAGCCAAACCATACTTGCCATTCTCGATCACAGCCAGCGCATCTTCCAACGCTTTACGCGTAGGGTTTTGCGAACGGGCGTATTCATAGCCTTTGTTTTTTCCCGGCGCTTCCTGCACATAAGTAGAGGTTTGATAAATAGGCGTCATGATAGCTCCTGTAGAAGGATCAGGTTCCGCTCCCGCATGTATGAACTTAGTGGCTGGCTTCATAATTTATTAATATTGGTAAATTTACGATTACAAAGATGCGGAATTATCCCTTACTGATCCCTATGCGTTTTTATCAAAACTTCTCCAGTTTCTCCACTTACAATTCCGGATTTCCAGTTTAACAGAAGCTTAACCTTAAACCCAAAATAAGGTGTAACATTTCTGAAACCCTTTACAGGACTGCATTCCACCACTTCTAACGGGTACTATAAGACCCGCCTATCTGCGAAAACCTTCGTATTGCTTATCATGAACCTTCCGTCCTTACCAATTGGCTTGCCACCTATATACTTCTGCTATTACATTTGGGTCGTAAAACATTTGTTACACAGTTCACCCAATAAAAAGTATAGCCATGAAACAAGTATTAATGATCATTTGCACCGTCCTGATAGGAGCTGCTGCATACGCTTACGATCCTAATGAAAAGGTATTGAAATCTTTCCGTGAAACATTTACCCAGGCCGAAGAGGTTAAATGGGACGAGACAGACAACTACTTTACCGTTAGTTTCGTAAGCGCCGGAATTCGCTCTAAAGTGAATTACGACAAGGAAGGAAATATGTTGAGCTCCATCCGTTACTATTCACCCCAGTTGCTTCCCTTGAATATCTTCAATAAGCTGAAAAAGGAAAACGCTAAGAAAAACCTGTTTGGTGTAACTGAAGTTACTTCCGGCAGCGACGTTACCTATTACGTAAAAATGGAAGATGGGAAACATTGGTTCACCCTTAAAGTGGACGAATCAGGTAATACACAAATTTTTGAAAAATACAAGAAAGGTTAGCCGGGAGGCCGGGCGGGTTTCAGCCAGTTTCTAGTCTATTTGTAGTAACGTACCGGCCACCAGGTATCTCCAATCAAAGTTATCAGCCGCATGGGTCTCCTGCGGCTGAATTTTTTTATCCAGTACAGCAGGTTTCAACACCCCCATTTTTACCAGCCCTCTCTGTGCTTCCCGGATATAGGCTGCCAGCCGTTTATCCTGCATCCAGGTTTGCTGTGGAGGCTCAAAGCCCACCTTGTCCTTTCGCCACACAATACCAGCCGGCAAGGCAGGCTCCATACTTTTACGCAACAGCCATTTGGTATACCCATCCCGTATTTTAAACCCCGCAGGCAGGGAAAAAATAAAAGTAGCCAGTTCGTGATACAGGAAGGGCAGCCTTACTTCCCGGCTATGCGCCATAGAGTTACGATCCGCATATTGCAACAACTCCTCCAGTCCGTTGAGGAATGTATTATAATAAAGTGCACCGTTCAGCGTAGGTACATGCGGTACCTGGTAATGAGACTTGCCATAAGCTTCCGTAAATCCGCTGGTCAGGTCTCCCTGCTTCCGCTGTTGCCGGCTTCGCTGGCGTACCTGCCAGGTTTCCGCAAAATGTGGCAGCCGCGCCGCCAGCTTTTGCTTCCAGTTCCAAAGCCCATCTGGCCCCACCCCTCCGGCTTCCTGCAGCTCCCTGCGTAGCAAGGGCCTGTTTTGCCGGTACAGTTCGCGCCAATACCAGGAATAATATTTGGTATAGCCACCCAGTATTTCATCCGCCCCCTGCCCATCCAGCAGCACCGTTACCCCATGTTGTTTTGCCAGTTCAAACACCTTGTACTGCGCCACAACACTGGCCGATTGGAAAGGCTCTTCCTGATGGTAACAAATACGCTCAAAATCACTGATCAGACTATCAGCATCAGGTTGTACCTGGTGGTTGCTCACCCCAAACCTACCCGCCGTCAAGCCGATCTGTGCCGATTCATCACGCGCAAATCCAGGGAAAGTAGCAGAAAAGGTCGCCATCTTAACTGGCCGATCCGCTGCCTGGTGAATGCAGGCCAGTACAGCTGCACTGTCCAGCCCCCCGCTCAGGGAAGTACCTACCGGCACGTCACTCCGTAACCGACGGCTAACAGACAACGATAAAAGACTTTTCAGCTGCTCAATAGCATCCGGCTCACTGATCGAATGATTGGTGGCTGTTATATCAATATCCCAATAACTATGCTCAGACAACGTTTGCCTGCCCATGTCGTATAAGAGGAAGCTGCGGGCAGGTAATTTATAAATACCCGTGTAGAATGTTTCGCCCGTATTGTGAGGATTCTGAACATAGCCCAGCGTAATATAATTGAACAGCATCCGCTCATTTACCTTCTTTTCAATGCCAGCTGCCCACAGCGCCTTCATTTCACTGCCAAATACAAACTGCTGTTCATCCGTATAATAGTAGAAAGGCTTTTCGCCAAACCGGTCACGCGCCGCAAACAACAGCTGTTCTTTCCGGTCCCAGATCGCAAAGGCAAACATACCATCAAAATGTTCCAGGCAATCCGTTCCCCAGGCTGCATAAGCCGCCAGGATCACTTCCGTATCAGACTGTGACCGGAAACTATAGCCCCGCTGTTCCAGCGTTTGTTTTAACTCCCGGTAATTGTAGAGTTCTCCATTATATACAATGGTATAAAGGTCCAGGTAATGCATGGGCTGTGCAGCCAGCTCACTCAGGTCAATGATAGATAATCGACGATGCCCCAATGCTACTTGCCCTCCGGGAGCTATCCAACAAGCTTCGCCATCCGGTCCACGGTGCGCAAGCGCATCAGTCATGTTTTTAACACGCTGCTCCGATACCAATACAGGATTGGCAGATAGTATACCGGCAATGCCACACATAGAGGCCTAAGATACAACTCTTAAAAGGTAAACGGCAGTTTGGCCCGCACACTGTCCCATTCCATGATCAGTTCGGCGCCTTTATCAACCTTTTCAAACTCCATGGTAAAAACTTCGAAGGGGTAATTCGTCCTGTTAATAGGAATGGTAAATTTATGAACGTCTTTGGTAGAATCTATTTTAAGACCCCAGGTAAACAGGTCACTGTTTAATATAAGGGTCCACTTATCTTCAAAAGGTATACAGTATAATACATAACGTCCTTTCCCCACCTTTTCATTATCGATCGTTACATCCTTAAAGAACTCGATTTCCGTAGCTTCATTAGCACCCAGGCGCCATACATGCCCATATTTCAATACATCGCCAAAGATCGAACGTCCGCTCTTTTGGGGCCTGCTATAGATCACCCTGGCCACCAAAGGCTCCTGCACATTCTTCGACATTTTGAGCTTGGGATAATCCACCGGGTAATAAGACATATCCATCGGCGATTTATCGACACCCAAAGGCACTTGTTTGTCATTGGGGGTGCTAATAGCAGGGTTGATGGTTACCTGGTTACTGCCGGGAGGCGCCTTTTGTTCACATGCCCATAACAACACCGATAAGCCAATTAGCAGAAGAAAGCCTTTGTATTTACTGGTTCTGTGCATACAGGAAAAAATAACGATTTGATCAATTACTCTGAAAACTAAAGGGCACCAGTGCTTTTACATTATCCCACATAATGGCCAGGTTAAGCCCCGTACTATCTTTCTCAAACTGCATCGTAAATGCTTCAGCCGATTCCGGTAGTTTTTGTGCAGGGACATCTACCCTCAACGCATCTTTTTTGGGATCATACTGGAAAGCCCCCCAGATATCCGTTTCCTTATTGAATATGATGGTCCATTTATCCTGGTAAGGAATCGCATACATCGTATAACGCCCTTTCTTCAACCTGGTCTCTGTACCACACTTTACATCCTTATAGATCTCTATTTCCGTAGCTTCATTAGCCCCCAGCCGCCATATCTGGCCATACTCCACCAGTTCCCCAAACACCGAACGGCCGTTTTTTAGCGGCCGGCTGTAAATAACCCTGGCCATCAGGGGCTCATTAGCTTTATTCTGAATTTTCAGCACCGGGTAATTTACCGGGTAGTAAGCCATATCCATCGGCGACTTATCAACAGCCGGAAGCTTTAACTGAGCCAGGGATGCTGACGCACAAAATAGCAACAGGGAAAAAAGGAACTTCACTTGCTTCATGTCCTTCATGGTTTAAGCGGCAAAAATAACAGATTAACACCGAACTAAATGGCTTTTACAGGATAGACGGATGCTTGTCATCAACCGTTTGGGTATTACCTGATTACCAGACCAATTACCGTCAGCATCGCCCATCCATAAGACTCTCCGGCAGGCATTTACCCCTTTGCCAGTTTGATTAAAAACGGATTAAACTATTTTTTGCTATCAAGCTCCTCCAGCGTGGCAAAAGCAAAGGCTTTTAAAGCAGGAAAAAAATCGGCATAATACTGTTGCAATACCTCATAATTATCCTCAAATAACTTAAAAGCTACCCGGCTTTCTGTAAGGTAAACCGAACGTCGAACCACCCCCTGAAAGCTGCGTTCAATACCCAGCCGCTCACGGTAACCATACAGCCAGTTGTATTCCTTCATATAAGGATACATTTCCCTGAAAGGGGCCGGGAATAAAGACTGGTATTGATCCAACCTGCCATATACTTCCTGTGAAAACGCAAACAACCCATTACCTGGAAACGACTGCTCATCATTGGCCAGAAAATGATCATATACCACATCCACAAAAGCACCACTGTATAGCCGGTAATGGGGGCGGAAGATAGACTTGGCCGCAGCGGTTACAGCATGCTCGTCAGTAAAAGTATCAATAGCCCTGTGCAGTACAATACCCTTGTGCACAGGGACCGGATATTCGAATTGCTTTTTCCCTTTTACAAAGTCACTGATCAGATTGCCTACCAGTACACCGGGAACATTAAAAGAGAGGTATGCATGGGCCAGATAATTCACAAATCGTAAGTATTGAATCAATTATATTACAATTTACACGATTTTAAAATGCTTTAACGATTGCCTGGCTTGTTAAAACCGTTAAAATTTTGTGATGAATGGTAAAGCAACCTATTGCATTGAAAAAGTATAATTTCATCACATCATCATGTGATAGCATATCCCCGCTTTTGGTGACGATGTGATATTTTTAACAACCCCTGTTTTCATTAACCCTGGGTTAACTTTTTTTTAAGAAATACTCCAGAGTTTCCTGAAACCCTTTACCAGCAAGCATTTCACAAATTTCCAATCAATCCGCCAGCCTAACATTGCACAACCCTCGTTAACCTGCTTTAACATTGACCACCATTAATCACTATTCACTTGCAAACAGTTAATGCGCCCTCTACTTTTGTGCAGGCTTAACCAAAGCCATGCACCATAAACAAAAAATAAAAGTACAGTCATGAAAAAGTTTTTTATCTCCCTGCTGATGTTGATCAGCGTATTTAGTTATGCAGCCACTCCCGACAAAGGAGAAAAAGTAAGCGCCCACATTCAGGCAGCGTTGGAAAAAGAGTTTAAAGGAGCCCAGTACATAGTATGGCAATCTTTAAAAGGCCATCAGCTCTTCCACGCCAAGTTCATCTATAATAATGAACAGGTCAACGCCTTCTTTGAGGAGGATGGTAACCTCCTGGCTATCGGCCGGTACATAGCCCCTGCTTCTTTGCCATTGGCCATTACCAAAAGTATCAATAGCAAATACGCCGAATACGAATTGAAGGACGTAATTGAGTACAGCAAGTCCGGCGAAACCAGCTACGTGATCTCCCTGGAAAACGAAAAGACCCGTATGGTTGTAGAGGCTTACAACAATGGCAATACCTATCTATTTAAAAAAGAAAAAAAGAATTTATCTGCTAAGCTGTAACATTTGAAAAAACCTTGCGTCGTATATAGTGTAGGAAGTTTGAAAGTGCAGCGCCGGAAAAACAATCAACATAATTCACACATAAAGTATTTACCATGAAAAAGATGATGTTAGTTTGGGCCTTAATGTTAACAGTAGGTATCGGTTCCTCTTTTGCCCATTTCAGCGAAACCGTTAGTCAGGAAGTAGTCAACGCTTTTAAGAAAGATTTTTCCGGCGCACAGGATGTAAGCTGGGAATCCGGCAAAACCTTCGCAAAAGCCACTTTCAAAATGAACGACCAGGTAATGTTCGCTTATTATTCCAAAGAGGGTGAATTGCAGGCCACAACCCGCAACATTATCTCTGCCCAGCTGCCTATCAACCTGCTGGCCGACCTGAAGAAAAGTTACGGCCAATATTGGATCACCGACCTTTTTGAAATGGCAGCCAACAGCAGCACAAGCTATTATATCACACTCCAGGATGGTGAGCAGAACGTGATCTTAAGATCAAATGGCGCAGCTGGCTGGGAAGTATATAAAAAAGAAAAGAAAGCAATATAAAGAGTCTGAAAGTTGGTTTTAGTTGGAAAGAGAAGGGTGGGTCACTAAAGGTGGCTCACCTTTTTTGTTTATTTATGCTAACTTTGCCGCCACAAAATTCTGAATTATCATGGCTAAAGGACCTGTTTCGCAGTTTATTCAACACCACTACCGCCACTTCAATGCTGCAGCCTTAATTGATGCAGCCAAAGGATATGAAACACACCTCCTGGAAGGTGGTAAAATGATGGTTACCCTCGCAGGTGCCATGAGTACTGCAGAACTCGGCATTTCCCTGGCCGAAATGATACGCCAGGACAAAATACAGATCATCTCCTGTACCGGCGCCAACCTCGAAGAAGATGTGATGAACCTGGTGGCCCATAACAGTTATAAACGCGTGCCCAACTACCGCGACCTGACACCCCAGGACGAATGGGACCTTCTGGAAAACCACTACAACCGTGTTACAGATACCTGTATACCCGAGGAAGAAGCTTTCCGTCGCTTACAAAAACACCTGGTAAAAGTATGGACCGATGCCGAAGCCAGTGGCGAACGCTATTTCCCCCACGAATTCCTGTACAAAGTCGTCCTCAGCGGCGTATTAAAAGAATACTATGAGATCGATCCTAAAGACAGCTGGATCGTAGCCGCTGCAGAAAAGAATATCCCCATTATCGTTCCCGGTTGGGAAGACAGCACCACCGGCAACATCTTTGCCAGCTATGTAATCAAAGGACAACTGAAAGCCAGTACCGTAAAAAATGGTATTGAATACATGGTTTGGCTGGCAGATTGGTACAGGCAAAACAGTGCTGGTAAAGGCGTAGGCTTTTTCCAGATTGGTGGTGGTATCGCCGGAGACTTCCCCATTTGCGTGGTGCCCATGATGTATCAGGACCTGGAATGGCACGATGTTCCTTTCTGGAGCTATTTCTGCCAGATCTCCGACTCCACTACCTCTTATGGCTCCTATTCCGGCGCTGTTCCCAACGAAAAGATCACCTGGGGCAAACTGGATATCAACACCCCCAAGTTCATTGTAGAAAGCGATGCCACCATTGTAGCGCCGCTGATCTTTGCCTACATTTTAGGCTTATAATGTAAGAACAACATTTCTATAAAGTAAAATGCCTCAGGCTGTAGGAATTACAACCCTGAGGCATTTCTCATTATCAAATTAATTACAGGCTATCTTATCCACCCTGGTCTGGTGGCGGCCCCCTTCAAAAGGCGTATTGATAAAAATATCTACCATTTGTTTGGCATACTCCAATGCTACAAAACGGGCGGGAATGCAGATAATATTGGCATCATTGTGTTGACGGATCAACTGCGCCACCTCCGTCTGAAAGGCAAGACCTGCCCGGATCCCCTGGTGCTTATTGGCCGTTATACATACCCCGTTCGCACTGCCACACAGCAGGATGCCAAAAGCGGCATCGCCTTTTTCCACCCATTCTGCCACAGGATGCGCATAATCAGGATAATCCACTGACTTGTTCTCGTAAACGCCCATATCGCTGATCTGGTAGCCTTTTTCGGTCAACCACTTTACCAGCGCCACCTTATAATCATAGCCTGCATGGTCACTGCCAATAGCAATGGGTTTGGAAAGATCAAATGAAGAAGCCATACTTAACTTATTGAGATTTAATACGCTTAGAATTACCAGTCTCTTTTAGCTTTTTCCTCTTCACGCTTAAATACCCGCTTGGAGATAAAGACACTGAATTCATACAAGAATGCCAGCGGAATGAAAACGATCATCTGGCTCATCCAGTCTGGCGAGGGAGTAATTACTGCCGCTATCACCAGGATGGCTACATACGAATACTTACGGTAGGTTTTCAGGAAGTTGGGGGTAATGAGCCCTATTCGCGTCAGTACATAAGACACCACAGGCAATTGGAACGCCAGGGCCGATCCGATGATGATATCAACCAGGTTCTCCATATAATCGGCCAAGGTAGGCTTGGTGACCAGGATATTATCAAGACCGATCGTATAATTGGCCAAAAAACTAAAGGTAAAGGGAGCCAGTAAAAAGTAACCAAAAGCCACCCCCAGGAAAAAGAAGATCGAAACAAAGACAATAGCTCCCCGGGTGCTCTTCAGCTCTTTGGGACTTAAAGCTGGCTTCACAAACCGCCAAAATTCCCAAAAGATATAAGGGAAGGCAACGATAAAACCGCCCACAAAAGCAATACTGATACTGCTCATGAACTGCGAGCCAAAGGCAATAACCTGTAATTCTTTTATCTTGGGCGGGGGTAAACACAGCGAGTCACCGGCGCCGATCCACTGGCTGAATTTGCACAATGCCGTATAGGTGAAGAAATTATCATGCAAAGGACCGGCTATCACAGTAGTAAAGACCCAGTCAATATAGATAAATATGACAATCGCTCCTATAAGAATCGCAAGCACAGAGCGCATGATATGCCAGCGCAATTCTTCCAGATGATCTATAAAGGTCATCTCCGGATTGTCAGCCTTCCTTTTGCTAAAAAACGATAATGCCATTGACTAATACTGGTATAAAATAACGTGGTAAAAGCGGGGCAAATGTACGTGTTATCACGTTGGATTGGACAAGAAAGCTTGTTAATATGTAGTGATTGAAGAACTTATTGACAACAAATGGCTTATTTCAGCAAAGACCACCATCCGGCAACCTGCTCCCGGTCTTACTTCAGGATCTTTAACCGTACCGTTTCAATACGCGTATCACTCACACTCATGACGTCAAATTCATAG
This sequence comes from Paraflavitalea soli, assembly GCF_003555545.1. Taxonomy (GTDB): domain Bacteria; phylum Bacteroidota; class Bacteroidia; order Chitinophagales; family Chitinophagaceae; genus Paraflavitalea; species Paraflavitalea soli. The sequence continues at coordinate 5,763,247 of NZ_CP032157.1, forward strand.
TCCCCGATAATAATACGCTCCCGGAGCTTAGGGATCGTTTCATGCTGCTGAATGATAAAACCCGACAAGGTCTCAGAATCCTGGTCCGGAAATTCCAGTCCATATTTTTCCTTTAAATAGTCCAGTTCCAGCCTGCCGCTCAGGATAAACTCATCCTCCGATACCCGTTTATCCTCAAACTCCTCTACATCAAATTCATCCTTTATCTCGCCAAAGATCTCCTCCAGCAGGTCTTCCATCGTTACAATACCGGCCGTTCCACCAAATTCATCCACTACCCAGGCAATACTTTTACGCTCTTTACTGAATTTGCTGATCAGGTCCGTAGCACTCATACTTTCCGGAATGGCCGGAATAGGTAATAACATGTCTTTTATAGAGGATGGCTGCCTGAAAAGACCCAGTTGGTGTACATATCCCAGGATATGATCGATGTCTCCGTCATACACCACCAGTTTGCTAAGCTTCGTTTCCACAAAGGTTTTGCGCACATCTTCAACACTCATCTTTATATCTACCGCTTCTATTTCTTTCCGGGGCACCAGGCACTCCCGCACTTTTACTTTCGGCAGTGAAAGGGCGTTTTCAAATAATTCAGCTTTCAGGTCCTGACTTTGGTTATGATGCTCATTGTTCTGGCTATAGAACTGATCCAGGTCCGCACGCGAAAAAGGAGGCTTTTTCTTATCAATGCGCATATCAAAGATGATATTGAGCACAAAAATGGAGATCTTTACCGCCGCCACACTTGCCCAGTTAAACAGCTGGTCACAAAGACCCAGCAAACCTGTCCGGGCAGAAAAAGATAGCAGGCTATCTGCTTTTGCCCTGAAAATGGCCTTGGGTACGCATTCTCCCAGGATAATGATCAGCAGCCAGGAAAGGATGATCTCTAATACCAGCCTGATGGGAACCAGGTAGGCCATCACATAGCTGTCAAACTTTTTCCAGGGAATAGCCATATTCCAGTAGGTGCTCCCCAAAAGGACCGCCACCACCAGGAAAAAGTTAAACCCTACAATATTAACCCCAATAAAACGGGAAGGATTTTCGAAAAGACTGCTCAGCAGCAGGCTGCTGCTGGAACCCTGCTTTTTCTTCAGCTCAATGTTCAATCGGTTGGCAGAAGTGAAGGCCACTTCTATACCCGAAAAGTAAGCGATGAACAAGACCGCTAACACAATACATATAATGACTACTAAACTCATACTTGGGATACGAATTTATAAAAAGAACGATGGATTACATAACTTATTGAAGAAGATTGCAATTTAAAGCCCCGGTCTGCCGGATTTTGGGGTTAAAGAACAGGCTTGGTGTCAAAAAGTCCGGCAACTTATCACTATTGCTTAGGTCTCCAGGAACTCCCGCACGATCGTCATCGCCTCTTCCCGTGCCTTCGTCAGTTCCGCATTGACCACAATACGGTGAAAATGATGCTTGAAAGAGATCTCATAAGACGCTTTGTTTACCCGGGCCTGCAGGCTTTCTGCCGTTTCTGTACCCCTGGATTCAAGGCGGCGCTTTAATTCGTCTACGGAAGGAGGTTCAATAAAAATTGACAAAGTAGTATTGGGGTATTGCTGCTGTACATGGATAGCTCCTTTTACGTCAATATCCAGCACCGGTACCTGGTGGTTGGCCCATATCCGGTCCAGTTCTGATTTCAGCGTGCCATAATATTTGCCCTCATAGACCATTTCCCACTCCACAAACTGCTGATCACGGATCTTTTCCTGGAAATCCCCGGCGCTCATGAAATAATAATCTACCCCGTCCTTTTCATTGCCACGCGCTTCACGTGTAGCCGCAGACACCGAAAAAGCCAGTTGGGGTATATGCTGCAACAAATACCGGGTAATAGAGGTCTTGCCGGCACCCGAAGGAGCAGTGATAATCAATATTTTATTGCCGGGATCAAAGGGCATATGGATAAAATAAAGCTGCAAAGAAAGCTAAAATTGTCGGAAAACAGTCTGAAAGTCCGGAAGTCGGAGAAGTCAGTAAGCAATAAAGCAACTGTAGATCGCTTTTCTTTCGGACTTACGGACTTCCTGTCTTCCGGTCTTTTTTGTCTTCCAACTATAACTTCAGCCTCGCGAACACTTCTTCCCGGTACGACGCCCCAATGGGAATATCCCGGTCCCCGATCCGCACATAATTGCCTTCAATAAACACAATTTTAGTCCCGGCAATGATATAGCTTTTGTGTACCCGCCAAAACTGCCCGGCAGGCAATTCTTCCAGCAGGCTTTTCAGCGTATCATGCACCAGGTAATGCCCCTGTGTAGTGACCACCTTTACATAATCATCCAGCGCCTCTATATACAGGATATCTGCCAGGTTGACCTTGTACACTTTTTTATCCGCTTTGATAAAGATCGAAGAGGCTGGTACCGGCCCTTCTCCCGGCCCTGGCCGCTCCAGCTTCTCCAATGCCTTATTGACCCCTTTAAGAAAGCGTTCAAATGAGAAAGGCTTCACCAGGTAATCCACCGCATCCAGTTCGAAGCCCTCTACCGCAAATTCAGGATAGGCCGTCGTAAAGATCACCAGCGGCGGGCGCGACAGGCTCTTTAAAAAACTGATGCCCGATAGGCGGGGCAGGTTGATATCCAGAAAAACAATAGCCGCCTGGTGCCGGGCCAGCCATTGCTGTGCTTCCGGGGCATCACCACACACCCCCGCCAGCTCCAGCAGCGGATGCTCGGCAATATATTTCTTCAACACATTTTGCGCCAGCGGTTCATCTTCCACCACCAGGCAACGGTATAGAGTACTCATAGTTGTAATTCAAGCGTTACAATAAAATTATCTGCCGTTTCCCGGATCAGCAGCTCATGCCTTCCGGGATACAACAATTCCAGCCGGCGCTTTACATTATCAAGCCCCATCCCTTTAAACTGCGTATCCCCCACTTCCGCCCCCTGTCCTCGTGTATTTTCTATCCTGAAACGGATCTTATGCGGTAGTATCTCCAGCCGCAGGTGTATACCAACAGCTCCCATATTCCCTTTGGCCCCATGCTTAAAGGCATTTTCCAGGAAGGTCACCAGCATGAGCGGAGCAATACGCTGCTCCCTTATCTCTCCCTCCAGCGTTTTTTCCAATTGCAGGCCATCATTCGAGCGAATGCGTTGCAGCGCAATATAATCTCCTACCATCTGCCATTCCTTTTCCAGTGGCACCAGGTCTTCTCCCGACTCATACAGGAAATAGCGCATCAGGTGCGAAAGTTGCAATATCGTAGTGGGTAGCCGCTCATCTTTATCCAGCGTCATCGAATAGATCCCATTTAATGTATTAAAGAGAAAATGAGGGTTTACCTGCGCTTTCAAAGCCTTCAACTCGATCTGTGCTTTCTCCGCTTCCATGTGCAGCAAACGCCTTTGCAGGTCATTCACCACAAACCAGGAACGCGATAGTTTCAGCAGCGAAGTAACAACCAGGTACACCACAAAAAACAGACTCACTTCCCATACCGTGAAATAAGAGATAAAAAAGTAATTGGGCAGCAGGTACTTCGACCAGTCCTGAAAAAAAGAATAGTTTAGCCAACTGAATATTAGCACCAATGCTACCGTGGCCCCTACGTACAACACCCCCCGCCGGTGATTGGCCAGGCGCGGCAACAGCCAGCCCAGGTTAATATACACCGCCGGCACAATGGTGGCATGGAACAGCGCCGAATAAATATAATCGATCTTTTCAGGTCGAATCCCGGTTGTAAAAAGCCGTACAAAAACAACGTAAGACAGCACCCAGAAACCCAGGTGCTGTAATAACCGGAATAAGGGATGATACAACCAGCGACGTTTGATGGCCATCATACTTTATCCTTTTCTGGTTAAAATGGTTGTTTCCTTATAATACAACCTTTCATCATGACCATACTTTTCCAAAAACTGGCGCAGTTCAAAAGAAGAGGCCGTGAGCAGAAAAGAATCAAACAACTGATCTTTTTCATACTTCAGCCGCATATTGCCCTGGCTGATCTGTTCTTTCAGAAACCCACCATTTAGGAACTTAAGAGATACCGTATTATTATCCGTAAATGTGATCGCAGCAATATTAAATGTAGCCAGGTAATGCGGCGTGAATTCAAAACCACTGCCATCCTGATTACCTTTATCTCCCTTTACACCCAGCGACATAATATCCACAAACAGCTGGTTGTTGATACGACTCAGGCTTCCAATCAATATATACTCACTGCCATTTTGTTTGATCGTGATCGAATAAGCTTTTGAGTAAAAAGCAATCTCTTCCTTATTCTCTCCCAGCGGCATTTTCCGCTCCTTGCTATTGCCATTATCCTCCCGCAGTATTTTACTATCAGGTACCAGTTCTATCTTCAACTGGTCTTTGCCATCACTCCACTCACCTGTCAATCTTGCATCTGTGACAATTGTTTTATAGGTAGCCGCCGGTTGCAGGCTGTTCACACCCGGCGATGTTCCCAGCATTTGCATAATACCCGTGATCAGCGCAAATAATTTCAACATATAAATAAAGTTTATAGCGTTATTTTATTCTTGTAAAAGTGTCATTGTCCTGGTATGCCTCGTCCACATCACCGTACTTGAGTACATACTGTTGCAACTCTTCTGTAGGAGCCGTAATAACATAAGACCCATCTGGTTTCAGCTCGTGCCTGATCCTGATCTGCTTTTTATCGATCAGTGTACGCAGGTAGCTGTCCGCAAACTGCCCGATCACGATCGTGTTCTGATCTTTACCCGGCTGCAGGCGGTAGAAGCTATGCATCGGCACAAAGTTCTTTTTGAAGAAGCCCGAATAACTTTGTTGTCTTTTTGTTTCCATGGGATAATAATCGAGGTACTGGTGTTTACCGATGCGCGCCAGGAATGCATAAAATTTGTCTGTTTCTTCACCCGTCCTGGGGTCCGTAACCGTAAGCAGGTAAGCTTTAGCCGCTATCTGTTGCATTCCTTCCGGCAGTTCTTTAAAACTTTCGGCCGTACCCTGTTGAAAGGTATACACTTTATTCTCTGGTCCTACCTGCCAGGAGCCTACCAGTTTGGGGTCAAATACCAGGTCCTCTTCAGTAAAGAGCGGATGCAGGGCGGAGAGACAGCCGCTCAGCATCACAATGGCAATCAGTACAGTTGCCGTTAACAATTTTTTCATGACTTATAATTTAGTTTATAGGTCAAACTACCCACTGCCATAGGCCCGGTAAAACCGTTTCGGTAAACATATTAATTAAAGCGGTGAAAATGATTAAAGCCCCTCTACAAACCGGTACAGGTTAAACCGGTCATCCCTTAGTTGTTCCAGTATCTTTTGTTGCAACACATCTTTCCGGATATCCTTCATGCGTTTTTGCTGTACCAGGTGGTACGCCCGCTCCGTCAACAGCCAGGCTCGTTTCGTATCATCATGTGTTTCCTGCAATAAGGAGCTAATAGCAGTATACAATTCAGCAATGCCCTGTTTTTCTAAAGCTACCGTTTTGAGCACCGGTACTTCCCGTTGGTGATTATTGAAGGCAGGTGCCAGCATCAGCCGCAGATTCCTTACAAATTGATCAGCAGCCGGCCGGTCGGCCTTATTCACTACAAAAATGTCGGCTATTTCCATCAGCCCTGCTTTCATCGTTTGCACTTCATCGCCAGCCTCCGGCACCATCACCACCACCGTTACATCTGCCAGTCCGGCAATCTCTATCTCACTCTGGCCCACCCCCACCGTTTCTACAATGATATAATCAAAAGCAGCAGCCTTCATCAGCTCAGTGATCTCTATGATCTTGGGGTGAAGACCACCCAAAGAACCACGTGTGGCCAATGACCGGATAAACACATTCGGATCATTGTACCATTCACTCATGCGTATCCTGTCGCCCAATAAAGCCCCCAGGTTGAAAGGAGAAGAAGGATCAACACACAATACCCCTACTTTTTTTCCATCCTTACTCACCGCGCCGATCAGTGCATCCACCAACGTACTCTTGCCCGCTCCCGGCGGGCCGGTAATGCCAATGATCTTTGTATCGTGATTGGCAGGAAGCGATAACAACAATTGCTCATAACCAGCCGCCTCATTTTCCACCAGCGAAATACCCCTGGCAATCTGCTTTACAGCATGTTGCTGTATATCCTGCAACAATTGTGACCAGTTGATATTTGCCTGCCTGCCCATCATTTATCTTTTCAATAACGAATAGTTTTTAAATCCACCGATCTGCGTACCTCCCAACAATGACTCCTCTACTATTGTCAATAGCCGGTACTTCAGCCGGTCATGTTTTTGCTCCATACCAGCAGGTGGTTTAACCCCTATCTGATCCGCCCAGTCAAACTTTTTAATAAAGTCCTTCATCACCGCAGGATGGGCTTCTTTGAATGCTGCCACCCGCGCCAACGTCCCGTAATCAAAATCGATCGACTGACTTTCAAATATCTGCCCCGCCTTTGCTTCCCCATGAATATCTGCCGCAAAAGATTGCCTTCTTTTCTGCATCAGGCGTGGCGGCCTTACCCAGCCATAATGATATACTGTAGCATCTACCGCGGCACACTTCAATTTATAAGTATGCTGTTTCTGAAAATAATCCTTCCCATCAAAATTAGGTATGCGGCGGAACGATTGCGCATCCTTCCAGGAATGAATATCCGGATCATTACGTATAATACGTATTTCTTTAGGATAGAAGGCATGTGAAACAATATACCGTGAATAACTACCCCAGAAATGCCGGTACCTAAACACCAACCCTTCCACCTCTTTATCATCCAGCAACTCCTCGCACCGCGACCTGATCACCGGCAAATACTTTTCATGGATCACCTCATCACTTTGCAGGTAAAATAACCAGTCACCCTTACAGGCATTTTTTGCCACATCCGTTTGCTGCGCATACACACTCGCATGCGTATAGGTATTCAGGTCCCACTCAGTATGTATGATCCTGATCTTATCAGAATTAATTTGTTGGATCTCCGAAAGCGTCTGGTCATCAGCATCCCCTTTCCCAAGGGCTATTACAAACTCGTCCACGATCGGTAAAATAGACAGGATCGATTCCTTTACCGGGTAATAAAGCTTCGTGGCGTTGCGTACAAAACTAAATCCGCTGATCGTCATGGAATAATAACATTTATGAAAATTTGACAACTCCCCCTGCCCGCCATGGCTGCTGCTGTGGGAAACCCGTCACTTTTTATTCTTTCGCTGCAACTCCAGCAACTTGGCATACTTGGCAAAAGTTTGATAAGAAACAGTACGCGCAATCATCAATCCATCCAACCCGTCCAGGAAACCACGTTTCAAAATATAACCCGAAATAAAGGCTGCCACAGGACTGATCAGCAATTTGATCGGTGAGGTCTTTTTACCTTGTTCATACATCGCCTGCGCCTGTATGCTCGTAAATTTATTGAGCTGTGCAATATGTTCAGAAAAAGTATAATAAGAATAATGCAAAATATCACCCGGCAGGCGCGTCACCTTCGCCCCCACCGCCATTTCCATCCGGTCATGCGGATTAACCCCTCCCCACCTGCCTTTGCGGCGATCAAATATCCGCAGTTTCCGGTCCGGATACCAGGTGCCGTGCCTGATCCATTTCCCGCAATAATTGGTACAGCGGTTCATAACATACCCATCCGCATCAAAACCATCCCGCTTCACCTGCATGATAGCTGCTTTCAACACATCATCTACGGCCTCATCTGCATCCAGCGATAAAACCATGTCATGCGATGCCTGGTCCAACGCAAAATTTTTCTGCTCTATATACCCCAAAAAAGCCTGCTCTATAAAACGTACCCCAAACTCACCGCATATTTTCTTGGTACCATCAACACTCAGCGAATCCACCACCACTACCTCATCCGCCAGCCCACGCACACTTTCCAGGCACCGCCCTATGTTTTTTTCCTCATTAAACGTAATGATCACAACAGATAAAAATGACATGCGCGGCTTTTTACAAAGGCGTAAAAATAGGCATTTCAGGCCGGTGTGAATTGCGCTTTTTTAACGCAATCCGATTTCGTTACTTTGTACCATGACTAATTTCATTCCCATATTTCCTTTGGGTATTGTAGTGTTTCCCGGTGAAAAAGTGCACCTGCATATTTTTGAACCCCGCTACAAACAACTGATCAATGAATGCTACGAAAGTAAAAAGCCCTTTGGAATACCTACAGTAGTCAACAACAAGTTACAGGAAATGGGTACCCTGGTGCAGGTTACAGACATCGTTCAAACCTACGACAATGGCGAAATGGATGTAAAAACCCAGGGATTGAAAGTATTCCGCACCCTGGAAGTGATCAAGGCCGTTCCCGACAAACTGTACAGCGGCGCCATCGTCAACTACCCCGAAAACGATGAAGATGCCGGCAACCGCCAGCTCATGCAAAAAGTGATCGCCGGCGTCAAAGAGTTACACCGCCTCCTCAACGTTAGCAAGGATTTCAAAAAACCAGAGGAACTCCTCCAATCCTACGATGTAGGCCACCATGCCGGCCTTTCACTCGAAGAAGAATATGAGTTGCTGGGGCTGTTGAAAGAACTGCAACGCCAGGAATACATCAAGCGCCACTTGCAAAAGGTATTACCCATGCTCATGGAAATGGAACAGCTGAAGGAAAAAGTAAAGCTCAATGGCCACTTTCGCAACCTGTCTGCTTTCGACCTCGACCTGGATATCTAGCCCCATCGGCAGCAAATGATCAGCGCAAAAGATTCTGTATTCTGTCTTCTATATTCTGTATTCTTGTACTATGTCCCAAACAACGCTTTGCTTCGACTTTGGCAATACCAGGCTAAAATGCGCCGTATTTGAAGGAGACACCCTCAAAGAAATGCTGGTATTGGAAAATGATCAGGATGATACCATCCAGGGCCTCATCCGGCAATACCGACCGGCAAAATCCATCCTTTCCTCCGTCATCAGCCACAATCCGGATATGGAAACTCTGTTGGCAGCAGCTACCCGCTTCCACAAGCTGGACCATCATTCCCGCCTGCCCGTTACCACCCCCGTAGGAAAACCGGAAGATATTGGGGCCGACCGCCTCGCCATGGTAGTGGCCGCCGTTCACCTGTTCCCCGGAAAAAATAACCTGGTGATAGGCCTGGGCACCGCTATTACCTATAACTTCGTCAACAAATACCATGAATTCATAGGAGGGGGTATTTCACCCGGTATGGAAATGCGGTTTAAGTCCCTGCACCACTATACTGCAAAGCTCCCCCTGGTCAAAAAAGACTGGAATCTATCCCTCATTGGCTACGACACCCGAACCAACATATTAAGTGGAGTTATCCTTGGGATGGCTAAAGAAATCGACGGAATGATAGAATTTTATGACGAAAAATACGACAACTTTAACGTCCTCTTAACCGGGGGTGATACACCCTTTTTTGTCTATCATCTGAAAAACAAGATATTTGCAGACCCTAATTTAATCTATAAAGGCCTTTATGCCATTAGTGAGCACAACAATGTATAAGAAAATCAATCTGTTAGGAATAGTCTGCTTATGTTGGCTCTCCTTTGCACAGGCACAAACCGAAAACTCTCCTTACTCGCGTTATGGACTGGGGGACGTAGTACCCGGCCAAAATATGCTGAATCGCGGTATGGGGGGCGTCTCCGCTGCTTACTACGACTTTAATACCGTCAATTTCATCAATCCGGCCTCCTATGGCCGCCTGCAGGCTACCACCCTCGACCTGGGCGTTGAAATGGTCAGCCGTACCCTGAGGGCCAATAATCCGGCCCGCAAATACAATTCTTACAGCCCCAATATTTCTTATATCCAGCTCGCATTCCCCCTCAAAAAAGGTGGCGGCTGGGGACTGAACCTGGGCCTGCGCCCCATTACCCGCATCAATTATAAGATCGGACAGGGAGAACGCATGTACCTGGGAACACCAGGCGACACCTTCGATATCAGCACGTTATATGAAGGAAATGGCGGATCTTATGAGGCCCATATCGGAACAGGCGTAGCCATCACAAGAGACCTTACCGTGGGCGTAAATATCGGCTACACATTTGGTTCCAAAGACTATAGCACCCGCAAAGCCATCCTCGATACCTTGGCCTATTACTACAAATCCAACCACGAAACCAAAACCAACTTTGGTGGCGCTATGCTCAATGCAGGTATCCAATACACCGCCAGGCTCGATAAAAAGAACTGGCTCCGTTTCGGTGCTTACGGCAACCTGGAAGCAAAATACAAGGGCCATCGTGACATTATCCGCGAAACCTTTGAATACAACTCCAACAGTGGCGCCCCGCAAACAATTGACTCCGTTTACACAGAAAAGGATATTTCAGGTGATGTAACCTATCCCGCCTCCTTTGGAGCTGGTGTAATCTTCGACCGCCTGGGCAAATGGCAAATAGGAGTAGATTACGCACAACAACAATGGAACAATTACCAGTTTTTCGGCAATAAAGACTCCGTACAGAATAGTTGGCAATTGAAAATTGGCGCACAGCTTACCCCCTCCGGCGGTAAAAGCTACTGGAATTTTGTAAGCTACCGGGCTGGCTTCCAGTTTGGTCAGGATTATATCAAGGTCGACGGCGATCTTCCCACCTGGACCCTTTCAGCAGGTATCGGTTTCCCCATGCGCAAACCGGCCTATACCAACCAGTTTTCTGTTATCAATACCGTATTTGAATTTGGCCGCCGTGGTGACAACAAAAGCCTCGTACGCGAAAGCTTTTTCCGTGTAGGTATTGGCTTATCTTTAAGCGATATTTGGTTCCAGAAGTACAAGTACGATTAATCCATGCAAAGGCATTCTACAACATATTTACTCAGAATAGCAGCTCTTCTCCTGAGCTGCTTTTTTGTGCTGATCGCCTGTGAAAATGACCAGCGTGAAGTAGATAACCTTTTTTCAAAAAAGATCCTGCTCGAAGAAGCCACACAGATAGAAAGCTTCCTGAGCGAAAAAGGAATCGTAAAGGCCAAACTCACTTCTCCTTACATGCTGCGCCGTACAGCCGACTCTGCCTACATGGAGTTCCCCAGGTCCCTGCATGTCGATTTCTACGACACCACCTCCCGCATAGAAAGCATCCTCGATGCCCGTTATGCCAAATATTTTGAATTCGACCGCAAAGTATTGCTCCGCGATAGCGTAGTAGTGATCAGCATGATCAATGGTGATACTCTGCGCACGTCAGAACTGTGGTGGGACCAGAACAAACAGGAATTTTATACCACCGCTCCCGCCCGTATTCACCAACGCACCCAAACCCTGCACGCCGCACAGGGATTAAGGGCCGCCCAAAACCTTACCTGGAAAGAATTCTACCAGGCCTCCGGACGTTTCCTTACCTCCGACTCTACCTTTATGCAATAAGGATGATCCTTTCTTTTGGGCTTTCGGGCTTCTCCATATGCCTTCTTCCTGGAACTTTCATAGACACAAAATATTCACCTTTTCCAGCTTACAAAACCCCGCTTTTGGCGGGCTTTTTGTGCCTTTAATGGCAGCTCTTTCTCTGACCTCCCTGGCAAACGCGGTCATATAGCACCCCAATAGTGGTATTTCCTCCTCTTCACAACACTGGTTTGCCAGCCAATCCCGGCACCCCTTATCGGGACCTTATCGAGACCTTATCGAGACCTTATCGGGACTTCATCGAGACCCTCCTCCTACTCACCTCCTTACCAGACCCGCCTCAGACAGGTACCAGCCTTACTCCCCGTAGCCATCAGACACCCCAACCCCAGCCCAAACAGCCACCCCTTCTAAGTAAGCAAATCCTAAGTCGCGGCAGCAACCCCAAACCTGAAACTCCAAATCCGAAACCCTCCTCCCAACCATCAACTCCCGGCTATTTTGTCTTTCGGTCTTTCCGGCTTCCCGTCTTCCGGACTCCCCACCTTCGTACCTTGTGCCTGAAAAAAATATTTCCCTCACCTTTCCAACCTTTTTACATCCCTTTCCTCTTATTATCAGAACGGCATTGGAAAAAATAGCACACATACTAACGGCGATAGTGAGAAAGGCAACCCTGGGCGATGATGAAGCCCGGAGCATGCTCTATGAACAGTTCGCACAAAAGATGTTCAGTATCTGTGTCCGGATGACCGGTAATCGCCCCGATGCGGAAGATATTTTACAGGAATCTTTCATCACTGCATTCAACAGTTTGCACCAGCTCCGGGAGCAGCACCTGTTTGAACCCTGGCTCCGCCGGATCATCGTGACTGAATGTATACGCCATGTAAAAAAAGTGGTCCGCTGGCAGCCCGTAGAGGAAGAGTTCATGAACTTTCCCAATGCCGAAACCGACAACTGGCTCCAGGGCATCAGCTTCGAACAGATCCACCAGGAGATCAAAGCCCTGCCAGGCGGCTGCCGGGAAGTGTTCAACCTGTATGTCATCGAAAATTATTCGCACCAGCAAATTGCCGACGCCCTCGAAATAACCTTATCGACATCAAAAAGTCAGTATCACCGGGCCCGGCAATTATTAAAAGAAAGGTTACTAAAACAATTGGTACGTCATGGATGAATTTAAAAAATACCTCTTTGATCACCGTGATGAGCTCGATGCAGAGAAGCCACCACGCCCGCAGGTATGGAAACATATCCAGCGGGAAACCCGGGTGGTCAACAAGTCGGTTATTCCGATGATGGTAAAATGGATGGCTGCCGCCGCAATCCTGGTGGCAGTTTCCATACTGATCTACCAGCTGCAGCGCCCCGCAAAACCCGATGCGCCCCAGTTGGCTGAAAACAAAACAAAAAAACCAGCCATCAGCCCGGAGTCAGATAGCCCGACAGACTCATCTGTTGGTACGCCATCCACAGCGGTCGTTGAAGAACCTGTCGTTGAACTGCCCAGCCCTAAGTTGATCAGGGAAAAAACAACGCCCGCACGCAGGTTGGCTAAAAAAGAAAAAACAACGCCCAATAAGTTACCCAAATCGCCCTTGCAGGCTGTAGAAGATAATTATGCCACCATTATCAGCTACCAGCAACAAAAACTGGAAAAAACGCCCATCTATACCGAAAGTCCCGGCTACTTCCATGTATTCAAAAAACAGTGGCTCGACCTGGAACGCGATGAGAAAAAAGTAAAACAGGACGTACGCCTGTATGGGATGAACAGCAATATCGTTGACAAACTCATACAGCTCTACCAGCAAAAATTGTGGCTCCTGAAAGAGCTGCAGTCAGAGATCAATAAAATGAATGTACGCGCTAAACAACATCCCGACATTCAAAGAACCAACCCCGCATATTTAAAACTGTAAAAAACAAAACACAAGCATGAATAACAAGAAACTATTTCCGGCCCTCCTGCTGGCAGGAACCCTATTCGCTGCAGGCGCCACCACTACCCAGGCCCAACAAACACTTACCAAAGAGATCACCCAGGAAGTTCCTTCACAAAAAGGCTCTCTTATTCGCATCGTCACCTCATCCCGCAAAGTGGCCATCAAAAGCTGGGATCAAAATAAGGTGAAAGTAACCATGGAACTGGTCTACGACACTTCTCTCGCAAGAAAAACCAGGACCGACGCAGACTGGTTTGAAGACCTCGGGGTGAATATTAAACCCTTCAGCAACCGGGTAGACATTCTTACCAGCACTACATCTGGCGCTTATTCGAAGAATTTACGTACTACCGGTCAGGGTTTTGTTACGATCCATGAACAAGGTAATATCAAATACAAGACAGCACCCAACTCTGTCTACATTGACGGCCAGGCCAGATCACTGAACGATGTAACCGTAAAAGCCCTTTCTTCAAAAATAGGAATAGGTGTAGTAGCTGTACGTATCATGAACGTCATGATCCCTGCCGGTTGCAAGCTCGACATTGAAAACAAATATGGTGATGTGGTCATCGGCATGAACGTCGACGAGGCCAAGCTCGAGATAAACAACGGCGCCCTCGATGCACAGGATATCAAAGACCTCAAACTAACCGGCACCTATTGCAACGCCAACCTGGGCAATATCGACAAAGCCGAAGTAGAATTTACCAACGGTACCTTCCGCGCACAAAATATCAACGACCTGGATATGGATTCAAAATCCTCTACCATCGAGTATGAAAAAGGCAACTACCTCTATGTACGCAGCCAGGCCGATAATTATACCATCGATGCCATCGACAAAGTAGACGGTCGCAAAGTATATGGCAGCTTCAAGATCGACCAGCTCAACAACAGCTTCGACCTCGAAGGCAATAACGTAGACATCAAATTCCGCAACATTGGCCCCGATGTAACACTCATCAAGATCAACAACAAGTATGGCGATGTACGCCTGCCTGTTAAGAACCTGAAGAACTACTATGTAGACTTCATCGGAAACTACTCTACTGTATTTGCACCCTTCCAGAAAGAAGTGGTAAAAGAAGAAGAGAAGAAAGAAGAAAAGAAAGAGGGTGATGGAGACGCTAAATTAAAGGACGTAGTAGTAACCGGATATGCCCAAAACTATAGAAAAGGAGGAGCATCAGGCGTAGGCGAGGTAGCTCCCCGTCATTTTACCAGCGCAGTAGGCGATACCAAAGGAAAACACACCCGTATAGAGCTTACCTGCCACTCCTGCACCGTCGATTTCAAGTAGCACACGCAAGTTTATTTGCCCCATAATTAGAATATAGCCAACAGGGAGCGGCTAACAACCGCTTCCCTTTTTACCCCCGCCCTTTAAAAGTATAGCCATGAATTTTACAAAAAATACTTTTTACTGGCCCTTGTTATGCCTTGCTTTCAGCCTCTTTATCTTAAAAGCGGCCATCCATAGGAAAGAGGCCAACACCACAACTTCAACAGAGAAAGGGGAAAAAGATAGATCCAAAGAACTCAACGGGGGCTTTCGTCAAGCAAATATGCCAATTGATCAAAATTACCCGATAACTGCTGCCTCTCTATATAATTTAGCTATATAAAACAACACAAGCTACAAAGCCTGGCATTGTCTTCATAAAGGATCTGCTCCGACATATACCGCCAACAAAACTCAAAAGTATAGCCATGAATTTTACAAAGTACGCTTTGTACAGGATATCCCTGTGCCTGCTTTTTGCAGCCCTTTCCAGCCATGCAGGGGCACAAAAGCAAGCTACCATCAAAGGAACAGTACAGGACAGTGCACAA
Source organism: Paraflavitalea soli (assembly GCF_003555545.1). Lineage (GTDB taxonomy): Bacteria > Bacteroidota > Bacteroidia > Chitinophagales > Chitinophagaceae > Paraflavitalea > Paraflavitalea soli. The sequence goes on from NZ_CP032157.1 coordinate 5,778,378, forward strand.
GCCAAAACCTTACCTTTTGCCACTGTTGGATTGTACCGCATCAACGACCAGCAAAAGCCCCTCCGTAACACCTTTACCGACAACAAAGGCCGCTTCGAATTTACCAAAGTAGATACCGGCCATTACATCATCTTTGCTTCCAACAGTGGCTTTGTGGAAAGATCCTCTTTGCCAATTACGGTTACCGGTGATACAGCCATACTGGAAATTCCGGCACTTCAATTAGCTGCTTCCAGCCAAAGCCTCGCCGCCGTTACAGTATCCGCTCGTCGCCCCCTCATTGAACATTCAGAAGACAAGCTCGTGTACAATGCCGAAGCCGATCCCTCCAATGCCGGCCAAATGGCCACCGATGTATTACGTAAAACACCCTTCCTCTCCGTAGATGGAGACGGCAATGTACAGCTCAACGGCCAAAGCAATTTCAAAGTATTGCTCAATGGCAAGGAAACAGCTATGTTCACTAAAAATGTAAAAGAAGCACTCCAGTCATTCCCCGCCAATCTCATCAAAAGCATAGAAGTTATTACCACTCCATCCGCCAAATACGATGGCGAAGGCGTGGGAGGCATCATCAATATCATCACTAAGAAAAAAGTGATGGGCTACAATGGCAATATAGGTGTATTCCAAAACACGATGGGCAATACCAGCATCAATGCCAATGCCAGTTTTAAGTATGGTAAGTTGGGTTTCAGCGGATACTATGGCCTCAACAGGGTTGATGGGTTCAAAACCAGGAACGCTTCCGAGACCGAATCTTATAACCCCGTAGCATTTTACAAACGTATCTCCGTCGGCGAACGTAGAAACAATAATTTCTATAACTACGGCAATATGGAACTAAGCCTGGATATAGACAGCTTAAATACCCTCAGCTCTTATGTGGCCATCAATAGCGGAAACTCAAAGAATAGAAACCAGCGTTACTTTGATCTTATTGCAGCCAATAAAGAAGACACCACCCGCACCCTCTTCTACGACGATTTCAACTTCCGATATCCCGCCTGGAACTGGGGCACCGATTTCATTCACAAGTTCCGACGCAATGCCGAGCAGGAACTCACCTTCAAAATGTTCCATGATTTTAGTAAGGATAAAAACTTCATGAAAAGCGATCAGTACAGTCCTGCCGGAAACCGAGCAGTGATCAATGACAACAAGTCCACCAATCGCCAAAGCACTTTCCAGCTTGATTACGTGCATCCTTTCAAAAATAAAATGAAACTGGAAACCGGCCTTAAGCTCATTACCCGCAATGCATCCGCCATATATGAAAGTCAGCTCCGGTATTCTCCCGATACAAAATACATTATCGATAGCACCAACTCCGACAACTTCAATTATCGCCAATTGGTATATGGCTCCTACGCCACCTTACGTTTCACCCTCAAAAAATTGAGCTTCCGCATCGGTGCCCGCGTAGAACGTACCGTCATCGATGGTGATTTTGTAAAATCCAACACCACCGTAGAGCAGGACTATTTCACCTTCATGCCTTCTTTCTTTGTATCACGTAAGTTTGCCAATATTTATACCTTGTCCCTGTCCTATACCAAGCGCCTCTCCCGGCCTTATATCTGGGACCTCAATCCGTTCGTGAACAATACCGATTCCCTCAACCTCAATTTTGGCAACCCCCGGCTCAATCCCGAACTATACCACTCTTTCGAGTTCGGCCTTACTATTCTCAAAGGCAAAACCAACATCAACATCAAGGTATCAGAGAATTTCAGCAATACCCAGATTGCCCGCTATTCCTTCTTCAATGATCAAACAGGCGTTACCTCCTATACCATGGACAATATTGGAAGTTACTCCTCTACCGGTCTCAGCGGCAACCTCACCATCAGCATTACACCCAAATGGAGAATAAACAGCAACCTTGGATTACGCTACGACTTTGTGAAGAACCGGCTCAATCCTGCCCAAAAGAACCATGGCCTGGGCGGCTGGGGCAGCCTGAGCACCAATATAGACATTACCAAAAAGATAAGCACTTTCATGAATACCAACATGGGCAAGGCGCCCGCTCAATTACAGGGATATTATGGATTGAACTATTGGTACAGTTTCGGGGGTAACCTCAAATTCCTGAAAGATAAATTCACTTTCACCATCAATATCAACAATATTTTCCAAAAGGACCTGGAATGGAAAAGCTACTTAAGCGATAAAAACTTCCAAACCACTTCCTGGAACTACAGGCCCGGCAGATCTGCCAGTATTGGCTTGCGCTGGAACTTTGGCAAGCTCACCGAGAATGTATCCCGCAAACGGGGCGTCAACAATGATGATCTAAAGGCCAATAACAACTAAGTCGTTTTTCTCATAGCCGTTTTTCCGGTATCTCACACCGGATAGGTTTTAGCAAGGCCGGGTTTCTACCCGGCCTTCCTGTTAATAGTTAATAATGTTCATCCAATTTCAGCTGCTTTAGTGAAACCTTACATACATACCCAGCTGACCAACTCTGTTCCTATTGGTGACATTGTTGTTTTTAGAAATGTCACTCAATCCTGCACTATAGCGGGCATAAAAACCAAGCTGGTGAGTAGCTGCCACACCTACACCTACATTCAAGGCAAAGTCTGCTTTACGATAGGCATTGTCCACTTCTACATCGCTCTTATCTCCTTCACCCTTTGATTTGGCAGAGGTAAGAAAAGCTACTTGTGGACCGGCTTCAAAATACAACTGCCGGATGGGATAGTACTGTACCATCACAGGCACCTGTATATAGCTCAGCGCTAATGTACGTTCTCCATCAGGCGCATTGTATTTTTGTCCTTGTCCGGAATAGAGCACCTCCGGTTGTATGCACCAATTTGAATTAATAGTATGGTGTAAGAAGAGACCTACGTGGCCGCTTATACGGTTATCTCCATTAAAGTTAGATACATCCGTTACATTCAGACCACCTTTAATACCGGGCTTTAATTGTGCTTGTAAAACACTTGCAGAGCAGCAAGCGATCACCGCCAGAAATACAATCTTTTTCATAATGATTGATTTTGTTCACTGGGGTTTATTCAAAGCTTATGCCATTATCCAAAATATGTATACAGCATTATGGTTACCAGTGAAATAAAAACTATGTTAATGCTACTCGGGGAAATTTATTTATATAATAACAAGTAGAATTGTGGAATAGAATATGTGCAATTATGTATACAAACACATCTTTTATGTATATAAGTACATCATTAACAAAAAAACCGGCTCTTAACAGAGCCGGCTTACAATAAAGTAGATACTACGTTGCAGTCTATCTATAATATAAATACTTATTTACAGGCAGTACTATAATCATCCGCCAGCTTCACATACCCTTTCTCACTCTTCAGATCATACCCTGTCTTATCAAGTGTTGCTATTACTGTGGGGCAATCTTTAAAATACTCCTTCATCATCTCATCCTTTTTCTTATTCCAGTCCTTACCCTGGTTGGCCAATTCACTTTCTCCCGGCCGGGCAAACAACACAGCATTCGTTGGCTCTTCCCCATAAGTATCTTTATACACTTTGATCTTTCCACTCGTATAGATCACCTCCAGCATATAGTCACGGGCCCTCAGCAGGTCCATATTCAAAGCACCGGCCTGCGCCATATTCGGCTTGAACTTGTGACTTTCAAATACCCGCTGGTTAAAACAAAGTGTCTTCACATCTCCAAACTTGAAATTCTTCCGCACCGTCTTCCCCTTTTCATTCGTATACTCAAAGATTATTTTGTTGCTGCCATCCAGGTCGATCATCGTACCATTGTACTTGCGAATGATATGTTTCCCGCGCAGCGTATCTCCTTTTTCCAATACCAGCCATCCGTCATTGCTCTTCTCTGTTCCACCAAATACAGATGTAATATCTCCCGATGTAGAGTCAGGTCTTATCTTGGGGGCACCAAGGCTCGCATAGTAAGCATTGGCTTCCACCTGAAATGGCTTACGGTCACTATACTCCAATCTCGTTCCTAAAAACTTAGTGCCATTCTCATACAGGAAATCCAATGATTGCCTCAACTTCACCGTATCATAGGCCAGGTAATAAAGGAAGGCCAATGTATAATTACCTGCCACCTTAATATCCTTTGGATCATATCCCTTGGGAAACTCCTTGCCAATGAAGCCCGTTATCTCCGTTTCATATGGCTTGATCCATGCTCCATAGTCAGTTACCGATTTCTTATTCAGATCAGCCACCAGGCGACTGTTCAAGGAATCAAAGAACACCAGTTCCGGATATTTCTTTTGTGCACGGTATACACTGGGCAGTGTAATGGTCCGCGTTTTGAAGGAATTCATATAAGTATCCTCAGCCCGCGTTGCCAGCCGTTGAATAACCCGGAACAGTAAGGTATAATTCATGTTCGCCTGCTGGTTTGCCAGGTCTTCCGTAAACGAGTTCTTGATCAGCTTGCCCACATCCTGTTGCATCTGCTCCGAAATATCAATATCCTTCAAGGTATATACTTCTTTCTTGCCGTTCACAACAGCTACCCGCGCCTTACCACTCAAACTATATGTATTGTTTCCAAAACTGCCGGCATTAATAAGAGAAGAAGAAAAACTGTTTACAATGATCACATAAGCCAGATCTGGCACCGAATCCGGCGGTGATACCAGGCCCGCCTTTACCAACTCCCGCGCAATGCTCATCCGGAATGAGTCAACATTCGTCGCCTGTCCCCCATCGTTCTCTTTTCCCTTTTTGATAGGGTTTCTGCTCGCCTTCATGGGAAACAAACTGTTTGCCAGGCTGGCATCCAGGTCAGGCAAATACATGATACTCTTATGGTCACTGTACCGCTGGTCCTGTGCATATCGGTAAAAAGAGACAGAAAATTCGGGATACTGAACCGTTTGAGAGTAGGAAATAGAGGAAATAAACAAACACAAAACAACGAAGAGCAGGGTGTAGCTCCACTTCATAGAATACAGATTTTAGGTAAATAATCGCCAAAATAGGCCGTTTATCTAATTTGTGCAAGTGCCCGGTTCAACTAAAAAGGGAAGATGACACTTTTAAAAAAGTGTTACATAAAATTGATTAATAATACTTTATAAGGCTAATCACACGATCACAAATGGCCCGGATAACAAATTAATAACAAAGAAACTCAGTTAAACGATTGTTTAATTTAAACGTTTGTTTAGTTTTGTGTTGGAATAAACAAGCATTGCCAAATGAGTACAACAGAAAAAACAGATAAGCGGGAGCATATCCTGCTGGTAGCGGAAGAGTTGTTTGCGGGAAAAGGATTTGATGGTACATCTGTTCGGGACATTGCCCATTTGGCTGGCGTAAACCTCGCCATGATCTCCTACTATTTTGGATCAAAGGAGAATTTGTTGAAGGAATTGATCGAATACCGGTTTAGTTATACCGTATCCCTGCTGGAAGAAAAGAGCAATGACCAGTTGCAAAGCCCCTGGGAAAAGATAGAATGGATTATTGATTTTTACGTAGAACGCATTATCAACAACAGGCGCTTTCACAGCATCATGAGCCAGGAGTACAATACCGCCCGTTCGAGCGAGATCAAGGAGCTGATCACCAGTATCAAAATGCAGAACCTGGAACGTATTAAGAAGATCATAGCCGAAGGCCAGCGCAAGGGAGTATTCAGGAAGATCGATGTTGAAATGACCCTCGCCACCATGATGGGTACCATTACACAGGTCATCAATTCCAAAAATGTTTATTGCGTACTGCTACGGATCGACACCACAGACGAAAAAGAATACCAGGAAAAAATAACCCAAAGGTTAAAGACACACCTCAGAGAATTGCTTCAGGCGCACCTTATAGGTAAATAATAAAAACAGTTTTATAGTCATGGAAAATCAACCAAACAGCCCAACACCCAAAAAGAAAAAATCCCCCTTACGACTCGTTATTATAGCAATTGTATTACTGGTAGTCGGTTATTACGGCTATACAAAGATCAGTTTTGCATTGCGTCATGAAAGTACCGACAATGCACAGGTAGAAACACAACTCATCCCCGTATTGCCACGCGTACCAGGCTATGTAAAGAGCATTGCCGTAAAAGATTATGACTCCGTAAAGACAGGTCAGTTACTCGTAGAGCTCGATGATGCTGAACTTCAAAGCCAGTTGCTTCAATTGCAAGCCGATTACCAGGCAGCACAGGCCGATCTTAGCAATGCCAAAGCAGCCCTCAACAATGCCCTCGTTTCACTCCGCGTCAACAGAGGAGACATTGACATTAACAAAGTAAAGCTCGAGAAAGCCCAAAAGGATTTCACCCGCAATAAGAACCTGTTTGCAGAATCGGCTGTTACCCAAAAACAACTCGATGATGCCCGGTACGATTACGAAACATTGTCCAAAGAGCTTGACAATAGCCACAACGACCTGGCCAGTGCTGAAAGCCGTATCAGCGTATTGCAGGCCGCAGTGCAAAAAGCAGCTGCTACCATTGAAGTAAGGAAAGCACAGATCGATCAGCAGAAACTGAAATTGTCCTATACAAAGATCTATGCGCCCCAGGCAGGTAAAATTGGTAAGAAGAATATTTCTGAAGGACAATATGTACAGGCAGGCGCTCCATTGTTTACCATTGTAAATGATACCACTTACTGGATAGTGGCCAACTTTAAAGAAAACCAGATCACACGCTTACATCCCGGTATGCCGGTAGATATTGAAGTAGATGCCTATCCCGATCTGAAAATAAAAGGATCAGTGGAAAGCCTCAGCGATGCTACCGGAGCACGGTTTGCTTTACTGCCGCCAGACAATGCCAGTGGTAATTTCGTAAAAGTTACACAACGCGTACCCGTGAAGATTGCAATCAGCGATATGACCCAATACAAGGAAGTACTGAGAGCAGGGCTTAGCGTGTTTGTAAGCGTTCCGCTGAATTAATAAGTAACAATAGCACAAAACGGTCTTCGTCAAAAGTGAAGAAGCCCGGTGTTCTTTAAGCAAAGAATGCCGTAACGGGATTGTTCATTTCAAAAATTGCCGATTGCCGACTGGCGATTCACGGTAGCTCACTGTCGTTTCACGAATAACAAAACAAGTATGTCCAGTCCAAAAGGATTTGCCAAATTCATAATAGTACTCACCACCGTAACGGCCGCCGTTATGGAGCTGATAGACACCTCTATTGTAAACGTGGGGTTGAGTGAAATGGCCGGTAGCCTGGGCGTCAACATTGAAGATGTAAGCTGGGTCATCACCGCCTACGCCATCGCCAATGTGATCATCATCCCCATGACCGGCTGGCTTGCTGAATATTTCGGTCGTAAGAATTACTACATCGTATCCATGATCATTTTCACCTTCGCTTCCTATATGTGCGGCCAGTCAACAAGCCTGGTAGAATTGATCATATGGCGGTTTATACAAGGTATCGGTGGAGGCGCCCTGCTTTCTACCTCACAGGCCATCCTCTTTGATGCCTTTAAACCCGAAGACCGGCCCATGGCAGCCGGCCTCTTTGGAATGGGATTGATATTAGGCCCCACCCTCGGGCCTACTGTGGGTGGTTACCTTATAGAACATTTTTCATGGCCCTGGATGTTCCTCGTAAACCTGCCAGTGGGTATTTTAGCCACCATCCTGGCCATGGTATTTATTGACAAAAAGGAAGGAGAAGGTAAGAATAAGGCGAAGATGTCTGTAGACTATATGGGCATAGCGTTGCTGATGGTAGGCATTGGTTGTTTACAATTTGTACTCGAAAGAGGAGAATCCGAAGATTGGTTTAGCAGCAACGCTATCCGCGTAAGTACGGTATTGGCAGCGATAGGCGTTATTGGGTTTATTGTATGGGAGTTAAAGACACCTACGCCAGTAGTGAACCTGCGCGTAATGAAAAAACGTAGTTATGCATTTACGATCGTTTTTACTTTTGTGGCTGGTTTAGGTCTCTTTACTTCCGTATTCGTTTATCCCGTGCTGGCACAGCGCGTACTGGGTTATTCAGCCCTCGAAACAGGCTTATCCCTGTTACCGCCTACCCTGGCCGGCGTGGTCATGATGCCCATCATCGGCCGTATGATGAGTAAAGGCGTCTCCCCCATTCCCTTCATAGTAGTTGGATTTATCTTATTTGCCATTTACTGTTGGACCAGCGCAGGCGTAAGCCCCGATGTAGGCCGTTGGGCATTTTTTATTCCCTTGCTCATCCGGGCCTTCGGTATCTCTATGTCTCAGTTGCCATTGATCAACCAGGCCGTAGCAGGTTTGCCTCCCAAAGATTATGCAGCAGGTATCTCCCTCAACAACATGATCCGGCAGATCGGTGGTGCATTCGGTATCGCCATGGCCAATAACTTTATCAGCCAACGCTATGCCCAGCACAGGAATGATATGGTAGCCAACACCTACGATGGCGCCCCCGCTTTTACTGAGCGGGTAACTGCCATATCCAACAACATGATAGCCCAAACCGGTAGCGATATCACCTCCGCCACCGCCAAAGCCCATAAAATAATTGACCTGGCGGTTGACAAACAGGCCTATTACCTCGCCTACCTCGACACCTTCCGGCTCATTGGTATTTTCTTCCTCATCGTACTGCCCCTGGTAGTATTCCTCCGGGTCAAAAAGAAGCCCGTTGTCGATACCAAAGCAGTGAAAGAAGCCATGGAGGCCGCCCATTAACCTTTAAGAAGTAACAATCATGATGAAGCGAACAAACATAGCAAGTATGAAAAGTTTAATAAAAGGAGCCCTGTTACTCCTGCTGGTACAATCAGCCGTAGCCCAGGAATCTCCCATAAAAGATGACCAGTTAAAAGGATTGATACAATCTGCGGTCACCAATTATCCCCGTATTAAAGAACTGGAAGAACAACTCAAAGCAGATGATGTGAAGGGAGAAATTATCAGATCAGGTTATTTGCCTACCGTAAGCGCCGATATCGGCTACCAATTTATAGCTCCTTCTCCTAAAGTAGCCTTTGAAACACCAGCTGGCAAAACCTCCCTGGCTTTTCAGCCTTATAATAACTACAATGGGGCCGTCACGGTGAAACAGTTGATCTATGACTTCGGCAAAACAAAAATGCAGCTCGACAGGAATGAAGCCCAGAGAGCATTGAACCAGGAAGGTGTAGACAATACCAGGAATGCAATAGCTTACCAGGTAGCCCAGATCTATTACAATATCCAGTTCCTTCAAAAAAGCATACAGGTACAGCAGGATCAGATCAGTTCACTGAAAGAAAATGAACGGCTCATCCAGGCCAAGATCAAAAATGGAGATGCCCTGGAATACGACCTCCTTACTACCCAGGTGCGCACCGCCAATGCCACCAACCGCCTCAATGACCTGCAAACCCAGTTAGAAAAGCAATATGTGCTGATGCAATGGCTCGCCGGTGTTGATACCAAAGGAAAAATTGCAGCCAGCGGCGCCGAAACTTACCGCGAAGATGCCCTCTACCTGGTATTGGAACCCGGCAACTGGAAAACCACCAATTCCGACGCCAAAATGATCGAAAAACAGATAGCTGTTTACGAATACGATAAAAAAGAAGCCTCTATTAGCTCCAGACCCAATATCACAGGTACTGCCAGCGGCGGTGTGCGCAATGGTATTCAACCCGATATTGACCAGTTCCGGTTAAACGGCCTGGTGGGTGTAGGTATCGCTATCCCAATTTTGTCCTCAGACCGGCCCAAGCTGCGCCAAAAATTAACCCAGGTACAAATTGAGTCTGCCAAAAGGTCTCTGCAAACCCTCGAATCGAATATCCAGAAAGATCTGGCTACCGTACAGCAGGATTACAAGGGTATTCAGGAAAAGTTAAGCAACACCAATGTATTGGTCACCCAGGCCCAGCGGGCCTATAAACTGGCCCAGGTTCGTTTTAAAGAGGGCCTGATCACCAATGTGGAGTTGCTGGATGCTCAAACCAATGTAGAAAATGCCAACCTACAGCTCGTTCAGCTACAATATCAGGCGCAACTGGATAAACTGGAAAGCCATAAAGTAGTAGGCTCTAAGATATTTTAATGAAATGTTGAATAGTTTGGTCCTTACTGAGAGGGGACCATGTTTTAAAGGTGACGGCTACGCTTCGGCGTGGCCGTTTTTATTATGAGTATTGTGGAGGTATGAGCACCCAATAATTCCACAAGAGAATAATTATTAATTTTTTATTATGCATTTTGATATTAGGAAAACTATTTACATGAAAAATACGTTCGTTTCTATAGGTCTGTTTTCTTTTGCAGATCATGGTTTTGAGTGAGGACGGCCGCACCCCATAGAGTGTGGCCGTTTTTTATTGACCTGATGCGGTATTTATCGTGGTCTCCTCCTTGCCCCTGCTGCCAGGCAGGAATACCCTAAAAAAGAAACAGCCCTGAAGAAACTTCAGGACTGTTCAAAAACTTTTGTACGAAACCTTACCAACAAAACTGGGTCATCAATAGGTACAAATTTTACTTCTTTCGTAGGATCTTGGATAACTTGGATTTTGGATTTTAACGTTGTTCATTGAATGATGCAGGACCTTGGCTGTTCTTCGGTTTTTGGATTTTAGGACGTCTTTCCCGTAGGTCAGACTGGTTCTTTTTCAAAGGATTTGGCTTGGATATTGGATTCGGTTTTCTGGATATTGGCGTCCTTGTATCAATCAATCAACAGTACAAACATAGAGACTAACTCATTAAGGTGCAATAGGATAATTGCTGCGTTGTAAAATTTCGTTAAATACCGCAAGTATCGTAAAATTACCGTCCACTTCGTTAGTACAACCACCCTATATTTTTAAAGCTATAATAAACCCGTTATATTTATAGTTGTAATAAAAAGTCGTACATCTTTAAATCGCTTGTCATATGTCGTTTGAAAATAAAACAGTGCTAATTACCGGCGGAAGCCGCGGTATCGGGAAAGCGATTGCTTTACGCCTGGCGAAAGAAGGAGCCAATACAGTGATCGTTGGGAAGACCGTAGAACCCAACCCCAAACTGGAAGGAACCATCTATACAGCAGCCGAAGAGATAGCCAAAGCAGGCCCTGGAAAGGTACTTCCCCTACAGGGAGATATCCGTTTTGAAGAGAGCATTCAACATATTGTAAAGACCACTGTAGATACTTTTGGGGGCATCGACATCCTCATCAACAATGCCAGCGCCATCAATTTATCCCCTACCGAACATACAGAGCCTAAGCGCTGGGACCTGATGCATGGCATTAATGTGAGAGGCACCTTTTTCATGAGTCAGGCAGCCATTCCTCACCTCAAAAAAGCTCATAACCCACACATTCTGAACCTCTCTCCCCCCTTGAATATGGACCCCGCCTGGTTTGCCAAGCACCTGGCCTACACCATGAGTAAATATGGAATGAGTATGATCGTATTGGGGCTGGCCGAAGAAATGCGTCCCCACCGCATTGGCGTCAATGCATTGTGGCCCAGAACTACCATCGCTACAGCAGCCGTTAAAAACCTCCTGGGAGGTGATTTCCTGATGCAGCGTAGCCGTACCCCCGATATAGTGGCAGATGCTGCCTTCCATATCCTGCAAAGGCCCTCTTTTGAGTGTACAGGCAACTTCTTTATTGACGAGGAAATATTAAAAGAACAGGGCATTACAGACTTTACCCATTACGCTGTAAACCCCGATCAGAAATTAATGATGGACCTGTTTATTTAGTCATTCAACACTTCCGGGCGCATCTGCGGAAACAGCAGCACGTCCTGTATACTGGGCTGGTTTGTCATGAGCATACACAGGCGGTCAATACCAATGCCAATACCAGCCGTAGGTGGCATGCCATACTCCAACGCACGCAGGAAGTCGTAATCGATGTACATGGCTTCATCATCACCACGTTCCATCAATTTAACCTGGTCCTCAAAGCGTGCACGCTGGTCAAGAGGATCATTCAACTCACTATAGGCATTGGCGATCTCCTTGCCATTAACCATCAGCTCAAAACGCTCTACCAGTCCTGGTTTGCTGCGGTGCTTTTTGGTCAGCGGGCTCATTTCAACCGGGTAATCAATGATAAAGGTGGGTTGTATGTAATTGCCTTCGCACTTTTCTCCAAATATGGCGTCTACCAGCTTGCCTTTACCCATACTGGCCTCGGGATAAATACCCAATGACTTACAGGCCTCCCTTAAAGCAGCCTCATCCATTTCACTTACATCTATGCCGGTATGATCTTTAATGGCATCATAGATAGTTACACGCTTAAAGGGTGCTTTAAAATCGATTTCCTTATCGCCTACCTTCACAAGCGTGGTACCATGGAGAGCGATGGCTATCTTTTCCACCAACTGCTCCGTGATCTCCATCATCCAATAGTAGTCTTTGTAGGCAGTATACCATTCCAGCACAGTAAATTCAGGGTTATGTGTACGATCCATGCCTTCATTGCGGAAATTGCGGCTGAATTCATATACCCAATCAAAACCACCTACTATCAGGCGCTTTAGGTACAGTTCATTGGCAATACGGAGATAAAAAGGCACGTCCAGCGCATTGTGGTGCGTAATAAAAGGCCGGGCTATGGCACCTCCTGGAATGGATTGTAATACGGGTGTATCCACCTCCAATGCCCCCTGCGCATTCAGGTATTCACGGATCGTATTGATCAATTTGGTACGCTTCAGAAAAGTATCTTTCACATCCGGATTCACGATCAGGTCGGCATAACGCTGACGGTAACGGAATTCAGGATCAGTTACTGCATCAAATGTTTCCCCTTCCTTTTCTTTCACCACCGGCAATGGTTTCAATGATTTGGTGAGCAGCGTAAGTTCCAGCACATGGACCGAAGTTTCACCTGTTTTGGTGGTAAACACATATCCTTTTACCCCGATAATATCACCGATATCAGTCAGGTGTTTCCATACTTTATCATAGAGCGACTTGTCTTCGCCGGGAGCTATTTCATCACGCTTGATATACAGTTGAATTTTACCCGTACTGTCCTGTAATTGGGCAAAATTGGCTTTTCCCATATCCCGTACACCCATGATACGCCCTGCCAGGCATACATTGGCAAAATCAGCCTTGTTCTCTTCACCCTTGTAAAGGGCTTTGATATTGGCAGCTGTATTGTTAACAGGGTATAAGGGGGCCGGGTATGGTTCAATACCCAATTGCGCCAATTCCTTCAGTTTCTCTCTCCGGATAATCTCCTGTTCTGATAAATGCATGTAATAAATTTGAAATTTTAGCTACCAATGCGGATACCTCGCCGGTAAAACGGTTGCAAAAATAAGTATTTCAGAGAAGTTGCCGGTATTATTGCACCAGGGCTTTACAATAGGTTCCTTTGCCTGCCCGCCAACAATAAACATTAAGCATTATTTTTAGCACATGGAATGGATGAACGACCAGGTACATATTGAAAACCTTCCCCGGGTGGAAAATGTAGCCCTTACACCCATAGAGCCCTCCTATCTCAAGGTTTTACGATGGGAATGGCTCATCCTGAGTATCCTGCTGGGAATACTGGTAGCCATCCTGCTGTATTTTATCAAACCCCTGCACCAGGTAAAGTGGATTGTTTTACTAATTGGTGGTTGGCTACTGATAACAGCCGCCTGGTATTGGCTGCAGGGAAAATCATTCTCCACCAGGGCCTATGCCATCCGCGAAAAGGATGTTATTTATCGCAGCGGATGGATCATTCAAAGCACCCATACCTGTCCTTTCAACCGCATTCAGCATAGTGCAGTTACCATCGGCCCCCTGGAAAAAAGGTTTGGCCTGGCCAGCCTGGTATTGTATACCGCCGGCTCCAATGAGGCCGATCTGCGTATACGGGGCCTGCAGGAGACCACTGCCTGGACTTTAAAAGAATGGATCACCAAAAAGATAGCCGATGAGCCAGTTACAGGAGAATAGCTGGAGCATTCCACAAAGACAGGCAAAGGCAGGTTTGGTGATCATATTAGCCAAAGCTACCGTTACCATTGTAAAAACCCTGTGGCCCATTCTACTCGTATTGTTGGTCAAAAAGAACAAGAAAGGCATAGATACTTTTGAGCTCACCCTCATGGCACTGCCGGTTATTATTCTGGTGCGTTCCCTGGTTGGGTATTTTTATTTCCGCTTCTTTATCGCCAATGACGAGCTGATCATCCGCAAGGGATTGATCAGTAAGAAAACCATTACTATCCCCCTGCAGAAAATACAGGCCGTACACATTGAGCAAAACCTCCTGCACCAGGTGGCCAATGTGGCCAAAGTAAAAATTGATACCGCCGGCTCTGAAAAAACGGAAGCTGTTATTGACGCTATTGAAGTACCCAAGGCCGAACAGTTAAAAGAATTCCTGCTCCGCGAAAAACGGCATATGACTGAAGAAGCAGCTATCCCTTCTCCTATAAGGGATATACCTGTTATGCGGTTATCCGTCAATGATCTCCTCAAACTGGGGCTATCTGCCAATCATATACAGGCCTTCTTTATCGTGTTTGCTTTCAGCATATCCATGCTCCAGAATCTGGAAGAAGTTTTCGGCGACAGGGTAATCAGGCTGGTAAAAGATTCTTCATCAGAGGTAGGCATATCAGTCGTATCTGTATCGTTGGTAATAGGTTTTGTGCTGTTGATTTCCATGTTCGTTTCTATGATGCGAATTCTGTTAAACTATTTCGACTTCCAGCTTACCGAAACTTCCCAGGGATTTAGAATAAAAACAGGATTGATCAACACCAGTCAAAACCTGGTACCCTTCAATAAAATTCAATACATATCCTGGGATGCCAATTGGATACGCCGCAAGATCGGTTTGTTCAATATGGAGTTTCACCAGGTCATGAGCGATGACCAAAGCAATAAGAAAAAACGGGTTAAAGTACCCCTTACACAACCGGCTTATATTGACAAACTGTTAGCACATTATCATGGTATGGTACAGCCTTCGGCCCTGGCCGATTATGGGATCCATCCTTCCTATACCACCCGGCGCACATTGTTGAGGGGTATACTGCCAGTATTATTAATCTTAATTATACTATTACTCATCAACTGGGATCCCTGGTACTTCCTCATTTTATTATGGATACCCATCGTTGCCTTGCATGCATTTGTTTTCCGGCGCAATTTCCGATTATATGTAGCACCCGATGCATTGCAGGTAAACAGTGGTACCTGGGGTAGAAAAACACAAATTGTACGCTGGTATAAGATGCAGCAGGTCTTTTTGCAACAATCCATTTATCAAAGAAGCAAGGCTTTAGCCACCCTGCATTTATCAACAGCAGGCGGCACCATCACCATACCATATGTACCACTGAAGTTGGCGCAGCAAATACAGGATTATACTTTGTATGAGGTGGAACGCGAAGAGAGAGCCTGGATGTAAAAGTAATAACCCTTCCCTTAATTATTAGCGAGCAATACCTGCCAGGCAGCTGCCACATGACCACTATCCAATAACTCTTTGGCATATAACTGCAGCTCCTTTTCCATTTCATCTGGATTTACAGCATAGTATTGAACAATGTTCTTTAGTCTCTCGTCATGAAAGGCCGGGTCTACCAATGGCATATCGTGTACGTTGGCCAGCTGGCCCAAATGATTGCCCGTAAGGATGCTGCTGTTGCGGATAGGAGCAGGCAACGCATCTATGCCAATGCCCAGTTTAATATTAGGTTTTTCAACCTGGAACAAGCTACTTTCATCAACCTTGCAATACCAATCTCCGCCCAGTCGGGCAATATGATGGATCTTACGTTGATCTATAAAACCCTGTTCATTTAGGATTGCATCATCAATATGCATCACCATTACCTCACAAATGACCAGGTTACCGGCGCCGCCTTCATTTCCCATTGATTTCACTTCCCGCACCAGGCATTCCATTTTCACTTTGCTTTCTTTTACCATGGGAGGGGTAATGGTAGTAGCTGGCTCTGCCGTAAACCCTGCCTTTACAAACTCATTCACTTCCTTCGGGAAATCACAACTGGACAGACTTACCTGTTGTATCATGGCATAATCCACAATATTGATCACCACTTCGGGCACTTCCAGTATATTCTGTAAAGTATGTTTAGTGCTGTTGTCTCTCACCCGGCGTGAGGGAGAAAATACAACGATGGGCGGCTGGGTGGAGAACAGGTTAAAGAAACTGAAAGGGCTGAGGTTTACCTGCCCCTGTTTATCAATCGTACTGGCAAAACATACTGGTCTCGGAGCAATGGCATGCTGTAGGTAGTTTTGCTTTTGTACGGCCGTAAGTTTGGTAAGATCCAGGATCATAAGACAGCATTTTTGTAACCAGTAGAACCTCAAAGAGGTCAAATCCCTATCAATTCTAGGCTTGGTTTATTTTCTTTCTGTCCAATATGGAAAAGTTATCGTCTTCTTTTACGATCGTATTGGTAAGTACACCCAGGCCATCGATTTCCATTTCTACCACATCACCTTCCTGCAGCCATTGGTCTGTATAATTGGGATCACTCAGCCTGCCTGTACCATTTAGTTCAAGGAAGCAACCTGTCCCTACCGTACCGCTGCCAATAACATCACCGGCAAAAAGTGTTGCGCCATAGGAAGCACGTTCAATGATCTCCGCAAAGGTCCAGTCCATATCGCCAATATTGCCATCACTCACCTGCTCGCCATTTACACGGCATTGCATGCGAAGGTTCCAGCTTTTACCTGTATGGCCTTCTTTAGCGGGAATTTCATATTGCTCCAGTTCATCCAGCGTTACCAGCCAGGGCCCAATGACAGTAGAGAAATCCTTGCCTTTTGCAGGGCCAAGATTTAGTAACATTTCTTCCATTTGCAATGTTCGGGCGCTCATGTCATTCATGATCATTAGCCCACCGATATATTGATCAGCATTTTCCGCTCTTATATTACGGCCATGCTTGCAAATAACTACTGCCGCCTCCAGTTCAAAGTCCAGCTTTTGAAAATGATCCGGCATACAGGATACGTTGCCTGGCCCCTGGATGGCAAGATGGTTGGTAAAATAAAAAATGGGGTATTGATCAAATTCCGGGATCATGGGCACCTTACGGTTACGGCGTGCGGCCGCAACATGTTGCCTGAATGCATAACCATCACGGCAAGAAGTAGGAAAAGGCACCGGCGCCAGTACTGAAATTCCTTCCAGGGCAAAGCCACGCTCGCGGCTAAGTCTTCCTTCCCGTATCATCATTTCGCCTGTTTGCGCCATCGCATAGGCATCGTCCCAATAATTCAGGAACATGCTCATATTATGGGGCAGGTCCGGATGCAATGTTTCCATATCGTACAGCAATCCATCTACCAATATAGCAAGTCGGTCCTGACCTTCCTGGAGATAAGAAACCAGTTTCATAGCAGCAAATTTTAGAGGCTGCAATATATGGAAAAACCAGTGCCGATATGCTAAGAGCCCACCGCCATAAAATGCCGCCCCATCAGCCTTTCTTTTTTCGTTTACGCTTTTTAGAGGGTTGATGCTGGTGCATGAGATACGCAGCCTCCAGCAGTGATTCTAATTTTTCATATAAAAAGATCAGATTGCTTCGCTCGCGCCCTTTGGCATAGGTGGCATTATCTGAGCCAAGTGCTGTCAATAACCAATCCCAGAGCAGCTCGCGTAAGTCCTTTAAATGATAACATTCAAAAAAATAGGTGAGCACCGCACCCGGCTCCAGTTGTTGCTCCCTGGTAAGGCGGAGCAATTGATTGTGGTTTTGCTTTAGTTTGTTACAAGTTTGCATAGCCCATTATTATTTAATGAGAGAATGGATCAATTAGCCGGTAATAAAATGTGTTATGAAGTGTATTACCCTGAGCTGAAGGCTGCCTGATACGCCCTCATCCGTGAGTAAAACAATGCTTTACCCGGGAAGTAGATGATCAAATTAATAGAAGAAATACAACTATGAGTACCTGTTTAGGTGATATGCAGAATATGCATAAGCATTTTTTTTAAGGTAATATCATCAATGCAGCAGCATGAAGGTAATCGTAGTAGCCAGGCAGATGATGTAATGGATGATTAATTAATGCGCTGCCGGGTAAATGTGTATTTATTTTCTGCTGCACTCAATTTACAAATATTAAATATATTTATAAACACAAATGTATTCAATCCCCTTTAGCCTGCCAATTTTTTTAGTAATAAATTTAAAAATCATGGAGCAGTCTTTAAACTTTTTTGGCAAAAATCTTCAATTCCTGCGTAAGGAGAAAAAGTTGCGACAGCATCAAATGTTTGACAGTCTTGGGTTTTCGCGTACTACCTGGTCTAATTATGAGCAATGTAGAACGGCGCCATCTTTAGATGGATTGATCAGAATATCCAGATTTTTTGGCGTCAGCCTGGACGAGCTGATTGCCGAGGACATTGAAATGAAGTTTGAAGGCAGGAAATACAAGAAGTACGCCTACAATGAAACCATTTCCCTGGTAGAAGAGCCCAATACAGGCTTGGATTACATCAAAAACAGGCTCGACAGGCTGGAAACTGAGGTCGGCATCATCAAAAGCTCACGGGAGGAATCACCTTTTTAATACAACCATATTATAGCTGCACGACCGGACCCTGTGAGCAGTTAAAAATAGCATTTTAAGGATGCTGTAGAGGTTTTACCTTCGCGAGGTATGACCCATGAATTTTTTATGCAACAGGCCCTGAAGGAAGCACAGAAAGCCTATAGTGAGGGGGAAATACCTGTAGGAGCTGTAGTGGTGATCAACGACAGGATCATTGCTCGTGGCCACAACCAGGTGGAACGCTTAAATGACCCTACAGCCCATGCAGAAATAATTGCCCTTACTTCGGCTTTTAATTTCCTGGGAGCCAAGTATCTCCCGGAAGGCATTCTCTATGTATCAGTAGAGCCCTGCCTTATGTGTGCAGGAGCCTTGTATTGGAGCAAGATCAGTAAAATAGTTTGGGGAGCTGATGATGAAAAGAACGGCCACAAGAGAGTTACGGGAGAAAACTGGCCCTTTCATCCCAAAACAGAAGTAGTAAAAGGCATTCTGAAAGAAGATTGCGCCCTGTTGATGAAGAATTTCTTCAAGGATAAACGTTGAGTGCCGCCAGGGGTACTTATAAGGTATTAAAAATAAAAGCCAACCCGTCTATCTGGGCTGGCTTTTATCTTAGGCCTGGTTATTACAATTTGCGCAGCTTGATATTTTTAAACCATATCCCACCACCGTGATCCTGGAGCGCGATATGCCCCTTTTTGATCATGCCATACAACTTCACATCTTTCCACTTGCTTTTTGCTTTAAGCGCCACCCACTCAGGCGTCCATAAGTCAAAATCTACCACCTTCGTTCCATTGAGCCAGTGCTCCACATGGGCGCCATTCACAATGATCTTGGTTTGATTGTACTCTCCGGCAGGCTTGGCTGTCACGCTGGAGGGAGGATGCATGGCATAGTCAGAGCCACTTTTTTGCCAGTCTTCCAGTTTCTCCGGATACCCTTCATCATCGATAAGCTGGTATTCGGGGCCTGTTTCATACGTAGCCCCGTTTCCTTCCTCCACGCGGTAAATAACACCACTGTTAAAGCCTTTATCGATCTTCCAGTCAAAAGTCAGTTCAAAATTGTCGTACTGCTCCCGGGTAATAAAGTCACTCCGGTGAGCGAGCTTACCGTCTTTACAATGCAGTTGGCCGTCTACTACTTCCCACCCCTCAGATGCCTGGTTTCGGTAAGGTCTCCAGCCATTGGTGGTTTTACCATCAAATAATAATGTCCAGCCGGCTTTCTTTTCGGCAGGTGTTAATGTATTGTCTTTGGTCTGAAAAGGCGCAAAGGCCGTAAAACCAATGCAGGCAAGGGCCATAGTAGAGCAGGCAGCGATCAATTTTGCTTTGGATAGGTACATAAGTATGGAATTGAATGAGGATGAAACTGGACAGTAAGTTACTATAAAAATCCAATGCCCGAAATCATTCGGCCGGTATCCATCCCATTATATCCCTATTAATTCCCTCGGGTGTCGGTATTTGAATTGGCCAATCAACCAATGACCTGTAAATTTGTTATCCTTTCACGATTAGCGGAAAGTCTATTAAACATTTTAAAACTTTATAGCTATGGCATTTACATTACCTGCGCTTCCTTATGCTCACGAAGCTTTGGAGCCGCATATTGACACATTGACGATGCAGATCCACCACGGTAAGCATCACCAGGCTTATGTAGATAACCTCAACAAGGCAATTGCCGGCACTCCTAATGAAAATAAATCATTGGAAGAACTGGTTAAAGTTGCTGGCACCATCAGCCCTGCCGTACGCAATAACGGTGGCGGCCATTGGAACCATACTTTCTTCTGGGAAAGCCTGGCCCCTAATGCAGGTGGAGCTCCTTCCGGCGCACTGGCCGATGCCATTACTGCAACCTTTGGCTCATTGGATGAGTTTAAAGAAAAATTCAATACAGCAGGTGCTACACGTTTTGGTAGCGGATGGGCCTGGCTTCTTGTAAAAGATGGCAAACTCGAGATCTCCTCTACACCCAATCAGGATAATCCCCTGATGGATGTAGCTGAAGTGAAAGGCACGCCAATTCTGGGTGTTGATGTATGGGAACACGCTTATTACCTGAAATACCAGAACAAACGCCCTGATTACCTGAAGGCATTCTGGAATGTAGTGAACTGGAGCAAGGTGGCTGATCGTTTTGCAGCAGCTTCTAAATAAGCAAATGAAAAAATTTCCGTTACTTAGCAATCCCGGTAGCAACACCGGGATTGTTTTTTATCCTACAAACCTTTCAATTGTTAACACATGAAATTATTCTCCCTACTGACGGTATGCCTGTCGATCGTACTTTTTTCCGCCTGCTCAGGTGGTAGTAAAGGTGGTAAAACACTTGTTGTCATGTCCAGCGGTAAAATGCAAATAGATAAAGCCAAACCAGAAACCATCAGTTTCGAGCCCGGCAATCAGCATAATGAGGAAATATTAACCTATAGCGGCGATACAAAAGTAACCGTAACGGTGAAAAGCCCAATAGGAGATAAAACGTACGATTTACCGGATAATGGTATTTATCTGCTCAATCTGAAGAACGATACCTTGATCGGCAGTATCGTAAACTTTGGCTCCAGCGGCATGCCTACTGCCATCAGCACTATGCAATTGGAGCATATCATCGACAGTACACAACAGTTATTACTGGGGCAAAATGCCAGCGATGCCAATAAAACGTATTTCCTTACACCGGGCTCTATAAAGAAACTAAGCACTAATGAAGGTGCTAAGATCTTAGGCCCGTACAATGCCATCCCAGGCAAAGTAGAAGCAGATAAAGATGGCAATGCCCCTGAATTTTATAAGTTCTTCACCAATGCCCAGAAGCGTGAATCATTGAATGATCTGATCAAGAGACTTCAGAAGTAAATTACAATATTACAAGGCATAAGAAGTAAGCCATAGTAAGTTGTGCGTGCACAAGCCTATTGCTTATCTCTTGTGCTTTTTTATTGTCATTACGGTACAGGATCATAACCTTTCCCGCCCCAGGGATGGCACCGGCTGATCCTTTTTATGGCCAGCCACAGTCCTTTAAAGGGTCCATGCTTCTTGAGGGCCTCAGCGGCATAGTGAGAGCAGGTGGGTGTAAAACGGCATTTATTGGGTCCAAGAATAGGAGAAATGACCCATTGGTATATTTTAATGAGTGCCAGGAAAGGAAGACTAAGCAACTGAAGGAGGAATTTCATCGGCAGTCTTTATGAGACGTTTCAAAATTACGGCGATCTTTTCACTCACCACGGCATACGTTGGCAGCTCTTTACCCGTATAAATAACAAAAACAGCAACTGGTGATCGCCTGGACTGCACCAACTCCTGGAAGGGCGTTTTCTGCAGGCGGTAGGCTTCCCGGATCAGCCTTTTGACCCTATTGCGGTCTACTGCATGCTTGAAGTTTCTGGTACTCACCCCTACCCCAAATTGAAGTAGGGCATGGTTGGACCTGGGGGCCTGGGCGGGCGGAAAGAGGTAATAAACACGGAAAGGGAATACGGTAAAGCTCCTGCCTTCCTTGAAAAGCTGGTCAATAAGTTTACGGCTTTTAAGCCGCTCCTCTTTGCCTAAAGTGAGCTTTTTCACCATACAAAAATAAAATAGCCCTGTATCTTGCCAATGCATAAATACAGGGCTATCAGCTAATATTTTAAGATTCCTCAGCAACTACCCGGATGGGCAGGATGCGAAAGAAGACTATTTCAGCTTTCTCTCATCGGAAACAGTCAGCTTCTTACGGCCTTTTGCACGGCGGCTTGCCAATACTTTGCGACCATTAGCTGTTTGCATACGCTTACGGAAACCATGAACGGATTTACGACGGCGACGATGAGGTTGGAATGTACGTTTCATATTATCTTACTCTTTTTCACTTTTTTGAAATAAGGATCGGGAGAAGCGATCCGGGTTTCAGTTTCAGGCCTGCGGGTCACCACACCTACAGGTTTGTGAAAGGACGGCAAAGGTAATAAAAGGATGGCAGATGTGGATAGTTAAGTAATAAGAAATTTTAGAATTCCCCTACTCCTTCTGGAAAAATGGCTGCTAAAAGACCAATACTATTGATATTTCACTGAAAAATAACCATTTGTAAGATTTGCCACCTTTGGCGGATTAGTAGGAACCAGCTCTGTGGCCTTAAAGTCAAAAGTTCCCCTGATCCGTTTAGTGGCAGTATTATGTTCTAAAACCTTTAAGGTGCCCGATTCTGAAGCTAATGACAAAGAAGGACTGGGATTATACAGACCAATATAGGTTAAACCCCAAAAGTCCAGGGTATAGGACCCGGGTATAATATCAGAGGGAATGGTCAATCCTACCGTTTTCGTTGCCGTGGAATTGTTGGCGACGATCATTATTTGCTTTGTAAGGTCAACATAAGTTCCGAAAATACTTTCCCCCTTCCAATCAGCACCATCTATTTTCACAGTAAAAGTGTCTGTGCTGCTGGACGGAGGCAGCGTAGTTTCGTATACCAGATCTTCAAACACACCTTCCGTGATAACCTTTTGGGTACTGTCTTCCTCCCTGAAAAGCTTAAATTGAAAGGTACCAGAAATGGTCTTCTTAGACTCATCAATCTTACTTACAGTCACAGTACCACCTGCGTAGGCCATGTCATCACTCTGCATGGTACCATAAGAATTGTTGTTGAGTTCTGCACTGTCGGCTAAGGCAGCCCCACCTTCAAAATCAATGGGATTAAGTTTATACGTTTTCACCACATCATCCATGAGTGTGATGGTAAAAAACTTTTTGTCTTTACTGATACCTGAGATATTTATATAGCCGGCCATAATACTGGCAGTGGCAACCTTATCAGCTACCCATTGTGTGCCATCAATCTTCATCTTCAATACACCTTTCACCAGCGAAGAACCATCCATGGAGCTTTCGGAACTTATCTCTTTCTGGCAGGAGATAACAAAGGTTATCATCAGTAAATACAGCAGTGTACGAACAAAATGCTTCATGATATAAACAAATATTTATATAAATAGCGATGGACAATAATGTGCTTATGCAATTAAGCAATTTTACGAATAACTAACGTAGTGAGGGCAATTAAAATTACGAATGAGTTGAGTTTTCCGCCCTTTAAAGGGCAAGGTGCCGTGATTGCAAACGCTCACCAAAGAAAATACTGGCGTGGTTGTCAAAGTCCTCTGTCGAGTCGGTAGTATAAAAAGCACGCGTTCCCTGCCTGCTGCAACGTTGCTCTATTTCCGGATGGCGCTGCAGATAATCCACCAGGCTTTGGGCTACAATTTCCCCCTGAGAGATCACGGTAATACCGGTTGGCAGGAACTGCTGGATCTTATTTAATAATAAAGGATAATGTGTACAGGCCAGCAAAAGAACATCAATATCCTCTTTCCTGGCCAGTATGTTTTGCAAATGTTTTTGTACAAAATAATCAGCGCCCGGACTGTTGTGTTCGTTATTTTCTATAAGAGGTACCCAGATGGGGCAGGCTTCCTGGAAAACCTCTATTTCAGGATAGAATTTCTCAATTTCAATAGTATAGGAGCCAGACTGTACGGTGCCTGTTGTGGCCAGGATCCCTACCTTATTGGTATTGGTAAACTGTCCTATAATTTCTGTGGTGGGGCGTATCACTCCAAGCACCCGGTTGTTGGGATTGAGTCTTTGCAGGTCATTTTGCTGGATAGTACGCAATGCTTTGGCAGAGGCCGTATTGCAGGCCAGGATCACCAGGGGGCAGCCTTGTTCAAAAAACCATTCTACACATTGCAGTGTGTAGCGGTAAACTGTTTCAAAAGAACGGTTCCCATAGGGAGCACGGGCATTATCGCCCAGGTACACATAATCATATTGAGGCATCTTGCCGAGTATTTCCTTCATGACGGTAAGACCGCCATAACCTGAATCAAAAATGCCAATGGGTTGTGATGCGTGCATGGGCAAAAATAAATATAAGTAGCCTAAAAAGAGTGAGGGTTCAATGAGGCATGACACCTCACTAAACCCTCAGAACAAAATAAGTTATCAATTAAGGCTTACCACCTGTTGTTGGCTTGGGAGCACCAGGTTGGGCACCACCAGCAGGAGGTAACTTAATATTGAGTTTCTTAGCCACCAGGGGTAAAATATCTTCAGCTGGAGGAGCTACCAAAAGAGCTTCTTTTTCAAAAACAAAAACATAGGCGTTTTCCTTGGCTACAGCCTGGATAGCATCGTATGCTTTTTTATTGATTGGCTGAATAAGTTCTTGTTGTTTTTTTTGCAACTCTTGTTGGATACGTTCTTCTTCACCACCCAGTTCCTGACCCAACTTAGTAAGTTCTGTTCTCTTTACCACCTTAACAGCTTCAGAGAGTGTAGCAGAATCCTTATTGAATTTGTCTATTGCTGCGTAAAATGCATTTTGCTTGTCGGTAGCGTTCTGTACGAGCGCATTACGAAAATCAGTAAGCAGGGAGTCAGCTTTGCGTGTTTCAGGCATAATGCTCACCACTTCCTGTGAACTAATGTATCCGATCTTAGTCTGGGCATTTACCTCACCAGCCACCATCAGGCCCAGGGCAAACAACATACCTGTAAAAAACTTTTTCATGCGTTTCATTTTTGTTGTTAAGGCCACCCAAAGCCAGTTATTGGTGCTTCAGGTGTACGGTTTGTTTTATTTAAAATTTAAGTTGAAAAATGAGTCTATGAAGTTGTTCCCTGGCTATTGTTTTCACGTTTATTTAACACCTAATTCTTTCAATACATCCTCGCTACGGTCCAGTTTAGGGTCGGCAAAGATAACAGTAATTCCTTCACTTTTGTCCAAAATAAAATCGAATGCACGGTTAACTGCTATTTTCTGAATGGCATTGTAAACCTTATCCTGTATGGGTTTTATCAATTCCTGGCGCCTCTTAAATAAATCCCCTTCAAAACCAAAGCGTTTGCGTTGAAGATCACGTAATTCCTTCTCCCGTACAAAGAGCTCGTCTTCCCTTTTCTTCTTCAATTCTTCACTCAGCATTACCTGCTCCGCATCAAAATCCTTGTACATTTTGTCCAGGGCAGCTTGCTTATCGTCAATTTCTTTTTGCCATTGGATACTGAACTGGTCCAGCTTCTTTTGTGCATCCTTATACTCCGGCATTTTATCAAGAATATATTTAGTATCAACAATACCATACCGTTGTGCAAGTGAAACACAGGTAAAAGCCAGCAGGCAAAAACAGATGAGCATTATTTTTTTCATAGTGCTTTCTTTTAAAGTTGATAAGATAAAATCGAGCAATTGCCCTATACAAACTGACTATCAGGAATACCGGTAGTCAGGTCTATAAATATCCATATAATCCTGAAAATCTCAAAGATTCCAGGGTTCAACCTTATACAGCAGGTGTCAAACCTATTCCGGTTCGAAACCAAGCATGAAGGTAAAGCGGGCTGCGTCACGCAATTTGCCATCTGGCTTCAGACGGTCAAACCCAACACCATAATCGAAGCCGAGTAATCCGAACATGGGCAGGAAGAAACGCATACCCACCCCGGCGCTTCTGCGAAGACGGAAAGGATTATAGTCTTTATAATCGTACCATCCATTGGCAGCTTCAAACCATGCCATACCATAGATAGTACTATTTGGATTGGTCGTGAACGGATAGCGCAGCTCCAGCGTATACTTATTGAACATGGTAAAGAACTGGCTGGCATTCTGCTGGTCAGGATTGATCTTGGGATCAGAGTTCTCGTACACAGGATATCCGCGGTGTGCGATGATATCATACCCTAAGATATAGTTACCATTGGCAAGACCGGCATCACCCACCTGGAAGCGCTCAAACGGCGAATAGCCCAGCTTACTGTTGTACCTGCCCATGAAGCCATATTTAGCAGCTGCACGCAATACAAACTGGCGGCTCCTGTCGGCCCCCATTGGCTTACCAATTGGAATGAACCATTCTGCATTGAATCGCCATTTATGGAATTCCGGAAGCTTATAGCTGTCTTCGGTCGTAATGCTTTTATTAAATAACGAGTAAGGTGGCGTGAACTGCACACTTGCCAGGAAGTTAGAGCCGCTGGTCGGGAACATCGGGTTGGGGCCTGCAGAGTTACGATTGAGCGCTATTTTAAAGCTCAGGTTATTGGACGTTCCGTTTTTGAAATCCTGTGTGAACAACGGATAGTTATTCAACTTATACTGTGTATAGCTTACTGAATAGACCAGTGTGAAATAGTCATCGGGCCATTTCAATTGCTTACCCAATGACACGCTCACACCAAAATTCTTAAGCTTATTGGTATCACTAAAAAAATAGCGGCCGCTATTATCAATACCACCTGTGCGGAATATACTATTGTATAAACTTACAGTAAGAGAGTTTCTCTTTTTGCCACCAAGCCAGGGCTCGGTGAAAGAGAAGTTGTAGGACTGATAGGCACGTCCGTTGGATTGCACCCGCAGACTGAGTTTTTGACCATCACCAGTAGGTAATGGATCCCATGCTTCCTTGCGGAAGATATTACGGATGGAGAAGTTATTAAATGAGACACCAAGGGTACCGGTCAAACCAATACCACCACCCCAGCCGGCGCTTAGCTCCAACTGATCAGAAGATTTTTCTTCAAGGGTATAGTGGATGTCCACCGTACCGTCTTCCTGGTTGGGAACAGGGTTAATACCAATCTTTTCCTGGTTGAAAAAGCCCAATTGGGCAATTTCACGGTTGGAACGAATAAGGTCCTGTCGGCTGAATTTATCGCCAGGTAAAGTGCGTATCTCACGACGAATTACGTGTTCTTTGGTTTTTTCGTTACCGGAAATGGTAATATTCTTGATAGTGGCTTGTGGGCCTTCCATCATGCGGATCTCAAAATCAATGGTATCATTATATACCGCTGTTTCAACCGCATCTGCTTTAAAGAAGAGATAGCCGTCATCCAGGTACAAACTGCTGATATCACCACCCTCTGGAGAAGCTTGTTTACCCAGCTTGCTGTTGAGTATCTCAAGGTTATAGGTGTCTCCCTTCTTAATACCCATTAAGAAGTTCAGAACGGAATCAGAATATTTGGTATTTCCTTTCCAGGCTATGTTACCAAAGAAATAGCGGTGTCCCTCGTCTATTTTAAGGCCGACTTTCAGGTTACCCTTTTTGTTGTATGCCTGAGGTTTGGCTTCAACCGTTGCATCCCGGTAACCGAGTGAGTTGTAATAAGCCAGGATATTATCCATATCCTCTTCAAACTTCTTTTCGTTGAATTTGGCAGAGCTGAAGAGTTTGAAACGGAAATAAGGATCGAGGAAATCCTTTGTTTTGCTCATGGAAAGGAATCCTCCTTCTTTCAGGTACTCCTTGAAAGAAGTATGTTTTTGACCAGCAGTATCGGCAGAATCTTTGGACGGGAACAAGGTGAGCTTACTCATTTCCTTGGTACCTTTCATTTTCTTTTTGAGCTTCAGATCGCTCACGGCCGTATTGCCTTCAAAGGTGATATCGTCGATCCGGACCTTATGTCCTTTCTGTATGTAAAAGTTAAGGATAACGGAGTTGGGTAAGGCTGGGTCTGTTGCTTCTTCAATACGAACAGATGCGCTTTGAAAACCTTTATCGGTATAATAGAGTTGAATAAGTTGTTCAGCGCTGATCTTGGTATTCTCTGTCACTACGCGGCCAACAACGAGGTTGAGCTTGTTGCGAAGATCTTCTTCTTCTGATTTACGAACCCCTCTGAAAAAGTATTTTGATAAGGCGGGACGTTCTGTTACCTGGATCTCCAGATAAAGGTTGCTGCCATCAAGGCGCGTGAAGTATATCTGTACGTTTGAGAAAAGACGTTGGTTCCATAGGTTGGTGATCGCTTTGCTGAACTGATCGCCACCAGGGATCATGATCTTATCCCCTATATTGATACCAGCAATGGAAATAAGCAACTGCTCATCATATCTTTTAGTTCCTGAAACCTTGATACCGGCAATAGTAAATTCCTTTGGGTTCCTGGCTTGCATGATTGCTTCCAACTCGGGATCAATAGAGGTAGGGATAGTATCAGTTTTTTCCTGGGCAAACGTTGAACTTACTGAAAAGGTCACCAAAGCCAGTAGAATAGCGGAAAAAGTAAACGTACGCTGCATTCCGGGTTGTTTAAGCTGGGGCAAATTAAAGGGATTTACTTAAGATTAACTTAAAAGTGTTTGTTAAAAGAAATGCGGGAGGTGTGATTTGTTGGGATTTTACGATAAACTTATTGGCTAAGGGCTTCCTGCTGGAGCTGATCGCCGGTTTTTCCAAAGCGCCTTTCCCTGCTCTGGAAGTCAATAATGGCCTCATAAAGGTTTTCTTTACGGAAATCCGGCCAGCGTACATTAGTGAAATAAAGTTCTGCATAAGCCAATTGGTAAAGTAAGAAATTGCTGATACGGTATTCGCCACTGGTACGTATCATCAGTTCCGGATCGGGGAAATTACTGGTGGTAAGGTATTTTTGCAACGTATCCTGTGAAATAGTATCGGGGTCGATCTTCCCGGCTTTTACATCTCCGGCGATATGTTTTACTGCCTGTACCAGCTCCCAGCGGCTGCTATAACTGAGGGCCATTACCAGGTTGAGTCCGGTGTTACGGCTGGTAATCTCCAGGGATTCATTCAGCTCTTTTTGGGCATAAGCAGGCAACATATTCATATCACCGATGACGTGGAGCTTAATATTGTTCTTATTAAGCGTTTCCGTCTCTTTTCGGATAGTGTCTACCAATAGCTCCATCAGCCCGCTGACCTCATATTCCGGACGATCCCAGTTTTCAGTCGAGAAGGCATATAGGGTAAGGTAGCCAACGCCCAGTTCAGCACAACCTTCCACAATATTGCGCACACTCTCCACACCATGGAAATGGCCATAGAGTCTATCCTGACCCTTTTCCTGTGCCCAGCGTCCATTACCATCCATGATGATGGCAATATGGTGTGGTAGCCGCTGCAAGTTAATTTGCTCCTTAAGGCTCTGCATTACCTCAATTTTTTGAAGGGCACGAAGTTACAAAAAGATTAGGAGGGTTGCTTCTTTTGCAGCTTTTTAATATTAGCTCATGGAGCGCCCTATGGCGCTTCCGGCAACGCCTTATCCCTCCTTTTCCCATTTTTGGGAAGGGCTATTTTGACTCTTTCCTGCGCCTTTTTTTAAGGGGGTGAAGGAGAATAAGCCGGTTTCAGCCTACACCAACCATGCTTTTGACCGGCAAAAAGGCGCTTCTGTCGAAAAAGCAAAACCGGCCCTTAAGGGCCGGTTTTGAATATTTTTCCTGGCATTTGTTTCTTAATTGGCGGTCGGACAGCGATAAGAAGTCAGGTTGAAAGAGAGCGTCACTTCTGCAAAAACATACTGATCCTTCTGTTTGGCAAAGCCACGCTGGCGGCCCGGCTCGCCGATGCGCTCAGGACCAGTTTCGTATGACCTGTCCTGCAAAAGGGCTGCCTGGGAAAGTGACCCGTCCGGCATTTTGGGGAAATTATCGAGGCCGACATAGGTTTTACTCACGTCGTCCAAGTAATCCGTGGTGGTAAAGCGGTAAACCACTTCAAAACCTATATTCATTTTATCATTAAGCGCGTATTTAATACCTACCCCCAATGGCAGGCAGATAGCCATGGTATTGTAAGGTTTCCGGTCTTCATACCCAGGAAGAGCAAGACCCTGGCCTTCGGTACCAAGGGGCCGGAGAAATACTTTCTGGCCTCCCAGATAAGCGTAGGGATCATAACTAAATACGCCTACGCCGAGTGTTACATAAGGCGTAAAAGCATGATAAGGGTCCCCAGGAACGAATTTGAAGAAGTTGAAATCGCCCTGTAAGGCCAATTCAAAGATGTTAGAATTGAAGCTCAGGTTTCTTCTGCGCTGGTATTCATTGCTTTTATTGTACACATCTGAATATCCAAGCTGGGCAAAGTGAGCGGCCACACGCAAGCCAATATAGTTTCCAAACTGTTTACGAAAAAAAGCGCCAACAGCCAGCTTGGGGCGGTTGAGCTGTGCCCTTGTATTAAGATCGCCAAAATAGTGAGCTGCTCCGGCTGAGATACCAAATTCACCCTCTTGCCGGATGGCCTCCCATTGAGCAGAAGCAGGTTTTGCCGATGACACACAAAGGATCAGGAATATTGCAACAGCCAGTTTGTTCATATCCGCAATATAATAATTAAAGTATTTGAGTCTAACGTAACCCGGCGGCTTTTTCTTTCAAGGGAAATGTTAATTCCTCGTATCGAGGCCCCAGGAAAGCTTGGTGCGCAGGGTTTGCAGGAAATTGTTTTCATTTAACCGTACCAGGCTCAACGTAAAGGCTTCACGCTGAACAGCCAACTGCACTTTTTTGTCTACAATCTCTTTCCGGGAATCGAGCGCACAAATAAAATGGTCGGCCCGGCCCTCCACTTCAAATGATATAATATTGTCATCTCCTACCACAATAGGGCGCACATTTAGGTTGTGAGGCGCCACCGGGGTGATCACAAAACTCGCCGATTCCGGAAATACGACCGGCCCGTTACAGCTCAATGAGTACCCCGTGGACCCTGTAGGCGTGGCTACAATCACTCCATCAGCCCAATAAGTATTCAGAAACTCCCCGTTTAGGTAGGTATGGATCTTGATCATCGGAGAGGTATCTGTCTTATGGATCGCAAATTCATTGAGTCCATAAGGTACATCCCCAAAAAGGGGCCTATTGGCATCCAGGTGTATCAGCGACCGCTTATCAATGACAATGGTACGCTTTACAAGAGATTGTACTGCCGTGGAAAGCTCGGTCCGCCCAATACTTGCCAGGAAACCCAGGCGGCCAAAATTGATGCCCAGTACCGGAATGTTCTTATGGCGTACCAGGGTTACCGTATCCAGCAACGTCCCATCTCCGCCAAGACTTATGAGAAAGTCGATGGCAGAAGTAAGATCGTTGGAATCCTTGAATATGGAGATCTTATCGGGAAATCTAAACGATGACCGGATGGTTTCATAAAAAGGCTCGTAAATAACAAGCTCCATATTTTCTTTGCCCAGTTCATCGAACAACTGTTGGACTTCTCCTTTCTGATCATAATCGATTACCCGGCTATAGATGGCTACTTTCATAATAAAGACAAAAAATACAGGATACAGTTTTCAGAATATAGAACCCTGCATCCTTAATAATATCAAAGATAGGATTTAGAATACAGGAATATGGATAAGGGAATGACCGGGCAACGATCAGAAATCATTCTTGAGGTGCAAAAATAAGCCACTTTGGCCTAATTGATTAAAGCTATAGTCTAAGCGGATAATAAGATCATAGAAAGTAACAATATCCACGCCCATTCCACCGGTATATAACATACGATTGGTGAGGGAGTTACTGGTGAAGTTTTTATTATATGCATAACCCATATCTCCAAAAGTACGGGCGTAAATGCGAAACGGGATCCGGTCGTGTGAACGTGATTTGAGATGGGTTTTCACCGTGAAGCGGAATAGTTCACGCCGTAGGGTATTGCGAAGCATACCTGCAGCCACCCCATCTATTACATATTTTTCCAGGCCGCGCAGGAACATATCGCCATAACCAAACATCCGGTGATTGATATAAGGCTGATCGAAAGGCACCCTGAGCACCCCATTGCCCGCTAAAGAATAGAATGTTTTTTTGGCAATCTGCCAGCCTTTGGTAAATTTTCCATTCAGCTGCCACATATCCATCTCTTTATTGATACCCCGCTTTGATATACCAGCTTCTACCACCCAGCCGGTCAAGGGGAAATGCACATAATCAACATTCACATATTTGATGGTGTATGACAATTCAGGATAGACAACAGAACTACTATTGGCCTTGAAGTACTTTGGATTGAGTCCCATCAACTGGCTATCTACCTGCTGTTTTACCACAGCCAGTCTCACCGCATGAAAAGTACGCAAACCTGGCCGGTAGGTATATTCAATCTTTCCTTCCCAACGCCTGATACCATCGGTAAGAGAATCAGTAAACATCTGCATATTATTGATGGTAGCATAATTGATCTCCTTGTTGAAAGAGTAGGAGAATCCAACACCATAACCATGTTTCAATGTTTTATCAGCATAAGGCTGTTCATATTGAAACTGTATCTGCTTTGTATAACCGGTAATCAGATAGAACCGCAGTTTATCGTTCCGACCGGTAAAATTATATTGGGTGAACTTGAGACCATAATTAAGACGATCAACGCCATAGCCCTGACGTGCCCATTCAGAAAGATTACGGTCTACCGGTTTCAGGTAAGGAATGGGGAAGAAATACCAGCGTTCTTTTACCTGGATAAGGATGTCGACCTCATAACCACGGAACGATTTAAGCGCCACCACTACCTCATTAAACAAGCCGGTATTGAACAGTTGCTGACGTGAAATTTCAAATCCCTTTACCAGGTCTGGAAGATAAATGGAATCGCCGGGCTTAAACGGCAATTCCCTTTGTATCATGTAGGATTTGGTGCGCTTATTTCCTTCTATATAAATAATGCCTACCACAAATGGGGTAGAGCGGGGTTCCTGCACGGCAGGCGGCTGGATAACCACTACCTGGGTATCGGTTGCCAATGGCTGCGCTTTGAGAAGTGTATTTCCCAGCAACAGGATTACTATTACAGAATAATATTTCTTTGGTATCCGCATGCAGGGAAAAACTGTTGCAGGTATCAGAATTTATTATGGATGAATACAGACGAAGATAGCAGAATCCTGATATATGTGTTAAATGCTGAGGTAATTCATCAAATGGTCATAATTACTGCGTAATTCGTTCTCGTACAGCTCTTCGCCAAAGTAGTATTTAATCTGGTATTCGTAACGCTGAAATGTGGCTATAATGTCGGAGATCTCGAACTTATTGATTTTGAGGGTCACTATGAAAGAACCGGTACTTGTGTCCCAATTGGTATTGAGCTGGGTGATTTGGGCATCGTTGGTTTCGACCAGTTTGCTGATCTCAGAGAAGGAGAAACTACGTTGTTCCATTTCCAGTACGATGATGCCCCCTGGTTCATTTGCGCCGGTAGTCTTGCCCAGTTGTTTCAACAGGTCGGCAGCGGTAATAACACCGGCAAACACATTTTCCGGCTCCACAACGGGAATAATGGAAAGGTTATGATCATTAACTACCTGAACGGCCTCCATGAAATGGGTATTGGCACGAACGGCGGCTTTGGAAAAATGAGCTTCCAAAGACTGGAGGGTAAGATTTTCATCCACATTCATCAGATCGTCTTCCGATACAAATCCCAGGTATTTGTCATCGGCTACTACAGCCAGTTGCATTACATGAAACTCCGACATCAGCTCAAGAGCCTGGAATACTGAGTCTTTAAGATTCAGTGTAGGTATAGTCGCAGATATGAGTTCTTTGTTTAGCACTGCTTCAGGTTATTAACCTGTATGATTTTGTTGATGAAATAATAGCCTATACGGACCAGAACCAAAACATTTTCTGAAAAAGGCAATACTTACTACCCTCTTGTACGAGCAGTCGTTAATGGTGGTTACCCCGTAAGAAAAAACAGTGGGTGTACTTACTTATATAGACGATAAAAGTCAGGCTACCGCTGCGGGCTCATTTAATTTTGTCAAAAATTTATGAAGTATCCGGTTAAATTCCTCGGGAACTTCCATCATCGGCGCATGTCCGCACTTGTCAATAAAGTGCAACTCGCTGTTTGGGATCAATTTTTGAAACTCACGTGCCACGAACGGCGGGGTCACGGCATCATTGTTTCCCCATATTAATAACGTAGGTTGCTTGATTTGATTGAGTTCTTCACCAAGATTATTCCGGATAGCGCTTTTGGCCAGGGCGATAACCTTAATGGCTTTGAGACGGTTATTAACTGTTTCGTATACCTCATCCACGATTTCCTTGGTAGCGATCTGAGGGTCGTAAAAAGTTACTTCAGCTTTCTTTTTAATATATTCATAATCCCCTCTTTTGGGGTAAGTATCACCCATTCCGTTCTCAAATAATCCAGAACTACCGGTAAGTATGAGGGATTTAATCCTTTCGGGGTGCTTTAACACATATAGAATGCCAACATGGCCACCCAATGAATTGCCCAGGAGGTGCGCATTTTTATAGTCTCTGAACTCCAGGAAACGGTGAACATACTTTTGTAAGCCGCCAACGGAGGTATGCAGCAGGTCAAGGTCAAGCAAAGGGAGCATAGGCACCACTACTTTGTAATGATGTTTAAAATATTCAATCAAACTATTGAAGTTGCCCAATGCGCCGAACAAACCGTGCAACAAAATCAACGGTTCACCCTCACCTTCTTCAATAAATTTGAAC
This sequence comes from Paraflavitalea soli, assembly GCF_003555545.1. Lineage (GTDB taxonomy): Bacteria > Bacteroidota > Bacteroidia > Chitinophagales > Chitinophagaceae > Paraflavitalea > Paraflavitalea soli. The sequence continues at coordinate 5,813,157 of NZ_CP032157.1, forward strand.
TTATCCACTTGTTTGATCTCGTAATTCATCTGTTAATTCGGTTCAGTTCAATCAATTATTCGCTAAAATAAACGTTTTACCGCAAATATCACATCCCAGGCTTTCAGCGATGCAATTTTACTGTAAACTACTGATTATTTTGCGGTTTACAGGTTCATCAATATCAATGAGAAGAACTAATTTATTGTCCGGCCTGCTGTGCAATATGGGCAAAAAAGCCTTCCAATTCTGTGAACATATCTTTAAACCAGGGAACAAGCCTGCCCAAAGTATTTATAACCATAGGGCCCAGTGGCTGTATTTTGGAATAAGTAACCGATTGGGCAATGGCGTTCTCATTCAATAACTTCAGTTGTGTAGCATAAAACAACAAAACGCTAAATGCCAACGTGTATACTATTATATACAACAACATACCGCCTAAGCGGTTCACCCATCCCATCAAAGTTACTTCTAATGATGCCTCAATCAGGTTAGCCCCCCACCGGATCAATAATATAACCCCTATCAAAACAATAGCAAAGGAAAGAAAAGGCAGCCATTGAACCGATACAGAGGTAGAGTCCCTGAGCCAGGTGGCTACCACCGTCGACAATTTCATGGCGGCGGCGATGCCTACAATGATGGCAATGACTGAAAATACTGCAATGATAAGCCCCCGCCGCCATCCTTTGATAACAGCCAGCAATAGCAATATCCCAAAAATTATATCAATGATCATTATTTTGCCAACAATTCCTTTACGGCAGCGCTGATGGCTTTACCATCGGCTTTTCCGGCCAGTTGTTTGGTAGCAGCCCCCATTACTTTACCCATATCAGCCGGGGAAGTAGCGCCCACTTCTGCAATAATTTTTGCCACCAGTGACTTCAATTCTTCGGGGCCTAATTGTTTGGGCAGGAATTTTTCTATAACCTCAATTTCCTCCTGCTCTTTTTGTGCCAGGTCGGCCCGGTTTTGTTGCTGAAATATTTCCAGAGAATCGCGGCGTTGCTTCACCAGTTTTTGCAGCAATTTGATCTCGTCTTCTTCCTTCAATTCGCCACCGGCACCTTCGGATGTCTTAGCCAGCAGAATAGCGGCTTTGATAGCCCGGAGGCTACGAAGGGCCTTTTCATCTTTGGCAAGCATAGCAGTCTTAAGATCTGCCGTGATTAGTTGTTCTAATGCCATAACAGTTTGTTTAAGCCTTATTTTCCTTTAATTGGATATCCTGGAATTTGGAGTAAAAGTTTTTGGCGAAGGTCTTTATATCATTCACCAATTCCTGTTGGTGCGTAGAACGTTCAAAAGAATCGGCCATCGTCATCAGGGTCTGGTAGTAAAAGTCGGCCATTTCATCCACCATCATTTCTTTTGTCCAGAGGTCCATGCGGAGGGCAGATTTATCGGCCCCATCCCAAAAAGACAGCATGAGGGCTTTGGCCGGGCGGGCACTATCCGCGGTACTGGCTGTGGCGCTCCAGGTGATTTGTTCAGGTACATTCTTCTCATCCAACGCCACATCGATAGTTATAGTGGATTTCTTCATGTTTTATTGAGTATCAGTTTTTTAGAAAAAGAATGGCAAAAATACGCCGAATAATGCTTTTTCCGAACAAAAGACTGTAAAGCTATCCGCCCGTTCAACAAGATAGGACATATTTATAGACGCTAAATTGCGAAAACAACCATAAATTTGATTGAACAGGCCCCTAAAAAGGCCTTTTCTTTTTATAAACTTACTTTGCTACTTTTGTAACATGTTTAATACTTTAGGGGAAATGGAGTACAATACTGCCAGAAACCATCTGATCTACCGGGAATATGGTCGCCATATTCAGAAGATGATTGAATACCTTGTGAGCCTGGATGACCGGGAAGCCCGCCAGCGCAATGCTTATGCGGTGATTGAGCTGATGGGGTTCCTAAACCCACACCTGAAAAACGTAGAGGATTTTCGTCATAAGTTATGGGATCACTTGTTCCTGATCGCAGATTTTAACCTGGATGTGGAATCGCCGTATCCTATACCTACGCGGGAAACACTGAAAGCGAGGCCCAAGCCGCTTCCCTATCCCAAGCGCTATCCAAAGTTCAGCCACCTGGGTAAAAACCTGGAGTTGGTGATCAATAAGGCACTGAAGGAAGAGAATCCTGATAAACGTCAGGGATTTGCCAATGCAGTAGCCTATTACATGAAACTGGCTTACAACAACTGGCACAAAGAAACCGTGCACGATGATGCCATTCAAAGTGAGCTCACCAATCTTACCGATGGCCAGTTGACCTTTACCAATACTCCTTATGTCCGTCAACATCGCCCCAATGAAGGACGCGACCGTGATGGCAGAGGTGGTGGTGGTTATGGAGACTACCGCAATAAGCGCAACCAGAAGTTCCAACACCAGGGACGTGGCGGCGGCGGCGGTGGCCGTAACGACAACAGGAATGACCGCAACGACCGGAATGACCGTGGCGGCAATAACAACAACAACAAGTTTAAGAAACGGTATAAGTAAAGTGCAGTTGTCATCTAATTTATTGAAAAGTTGACCAGGAGGCTGGTCAACTTTTTTTATTTTGCACTCCTTTTTAATCAATCACCTTTCAACCTCCAGCCAACCTATGCTTTCCTTTGAAGTCAACGGCGGTAAAAAACTACAGGGCGAGATCATTCCACAGGGCGCCAAAAATGAAGCGCTTCAAATTATCAGCGCTGTACTGCTCACACCAGAAAAAGTAACGATCACCAATATTCCTGATATCCTGGATGTAAACCTGCTGATCGAGCTGTTGGGAGAAATGAATGTGAAAGTTGACCGGCCACAGCGGGACACCTGCATTTTCCAGGCCGATAATGTTAACATTGACTACCTGCGCAGTGAGGACTACCGTAAAAAAAGCGGTCGCCTGCGTGGTTCGGTGATGTTGGCCGGCCCTTTGTTGGCCCGGTTCCGCAAGGCTTTTATCCCGAAGCCGGGAGGCGATAAAATTGGCCGTCGCAGACTGGATACGCATATCATAGGTTTTGAGAAACTGGGCGCCACTTTCAATTATGAATCAGGCGATGGCTTTTTTCACCTGGAAGCGCAGAACCTCAAAGGGACCTACATGTTACTGGATGAACCTTCGGTAACGGGTACTGCCAATATTGTTATGGCGGCTGTAATGGCCAAGGGTACTACTACCATTTACAACGCAGCCTGCGAACCTTACCTGCAGCAATTGTGTAAAATGCTTACCCGCATGGGGGCCAGGATCAGTGGAATAGGCAGCAACCTGCTGGTTATTGAAGGGGTTGGCTATTTAGGAGGCACTGAACACCGCATGTTGCCGGATATGATCGAGATCGGCTCTTTTATAGGGCTGGCTGCCATGACGCAAAGCGATATCACCATTAAGAATGTAAGCCTGGAGAACCTGGGTGTGATTCCCGAAAAGTTCAAACAACTGGGTATCCAAATGGACTTTATTGGAGATGATATTCATGTACCCGCCCAGGAGATGTATGAAATACAAACCTTCCTGGATGGCTCGGTACTTACGGTATATGATCATCCCTGGCCGGGTTTTACACCCGACCTGATCAGCATTGTACTGGTAACAGCCACGCAGGCTAAAGGCAGTGTACTCATTCACCAAAAGATGTTTGAAAGCCGCTTGTTCTTTGTTGACAAACTCATTGACATGGGCGCGCGCATCATCCTCTGCGATCCTCACCGCGCAGCAGTAATAGGGCTTGGCCGTGAGCAAAACCTCCGGGGCATAACCATGAGCAGCCCCGATATCCGTGCCGGGGTATCTCTATTGATTGCTGCCTTGAGCGCAGACGGCCGCAGCACCATTCAGAATATTGAACAGATAGACCGGGGTTACCAGCATATTGATGAACGCCTGAGAAAGCTGGGGGCGGATATCAGACGGATCTCTTAACCGGCAGGCAACAACAGCCATTTTGTCTCATCCATCCGGTTTTGTAAAAGGCACCTGAGGTAAGGTTAAGGCAATGGTTAGGCTACCTTTAAGAACAAGACATAATGGCATTATAACAGCAAAAAGCCCGGAAGTTGCAATACTTCCGGGCTTTTATATCCTGTATTTCTTTATTCAATATCACAGCCAATAGGGGCGCCGGGCGGAATTTCCTTGTGTACAGTTGGCTTGGCTTTCTCCGGAGCTTTTATGCGCTCCAGCGCATAGGCCAGGTGGGCTGTATAGTCGGCATCCTTACTGCTCTTTTGCTGGACCTGAATATAGGTTTTCAACTCATTCAGCGCTTTCAAAGTGACAGCTTTCGTTTGGAACGAAGCATTTTCGTCTATGGACACAGCCAGCAAATAGGTCAATAAAACCTGCTCTGTTTGTAACTGGATCAGTTTTTCCATACCACTGCTACGGGGCACCTTCCATGTTTTACTGATCAATGTATTGATCATTTCCGATACTCCCAGACCACCTTGCTGCACTTCATATTGTACCATGCGGTTGAGACGTTCGGTGTTAAACAGAAATGACAAGGGGAAATCAGCAGCGGTTTCTGCAGGTGCCAGGGCATCAAAGGCAAGGCCTGTCCTCTTTTTGAATAACTCGCGCGTAGTATTGTAACCTGCCGGACGTGGGGGGATCAGTTTCACTATATTATCGGGAATGCGCAAGAATGCAGGGTCCAGGCAGTCGATCACAGCATTCAACGCTTTCAATTGTTCGGCTTTAGTTACAGGCCTTGTAACGGTTTGCCCGTCTCCACGCAATGCATAGGTATAATACATACCACCAACTACTTTCGTAGCGGCTTCTGCCTGGTAACGGTGAAACAGGTATACAGGTACCAGTACATCTTCCAACATAGCCATTGGCTGGCCTGTGCGAATATTCTTCTCGCCAAACTGGGTTAAGGCTTTGGCTCTTATTTTCATGACTGCTTTCAATTCAGTAGCGGCATCAGCTCCATTATCCCACAAATGGGCCTGTGGATGCAGGCCGCCGGGTGCCCTCGCATCACGATCAGCAATGTATTGGAGACCTTTCTGTGCGGCATCCCGTAATATATTGTCCAAGCTTTTTGCAGCATCCACGCCTGATGGAAAATCCTGGTACCCCCAGGTGACAGCCACCTTATCCCAAGCCCCTATTTTCTGGTCATAGGCATTTGACAGATCAATATCTCCGGCACTTGTTAATTGCACTTGCGGATGCGGATAATCCATTACACTGGCCCGGTCGCTCACGCTGGAAGCGTAGTTATGCATCAGTCCGATGGTATGCCCCACTTCATGGGCGGATAACTGCCGCAGCCGGGCCAATGCCATCTTCATCATTTTATCATCAGCAGGAATACCGGTTTCATAAGGAGCCAGCAAACCTTGGGCTATTAAATAATCCTGTCGCACCCGTAAGGAGCCAAGTGTTACATGGCCTTTGATAATCTCTCCGGTACGAGGATCAGTAACTGTATTACCATAAGACCAGCCACGGGTAGCACGATGCACCCAGTTGATCACATTGTAGCGCACATCCATGGGATCGGCACTATCTGGCAACAATCTAACCTGGAAAGCATTGCGATAGCCAGCGGCTTCAAAGGCCTGGTTCCACCACGAAGCGCCTTCCAGTAAAGCGCTGCGAATAGGCTCGGGGGTACCATTATCCAGGTAATAGATAATGGGTTTAACAGGATCGCTGATAGCGGCGCCAGGATCCTTTTTCTTCAGGCGATGGCGGCACACATAATATTGTTCAATAGGTGAGGATACGGGTGTGCTGTAGTTAAAAAATGAAACCCCAAAGTATCCAGAACGGGTATCAAACAGTCGCGGCTGGTAATCATTGTCGGGGAGTTGTACAAAAGAATGGTGAATGCGCAGAGTAACAGCATCTGGTGAAGGTGTTACTGCACCCACAAAGTTACCCGTTTCGCCGTCGTTATTTACCAGTGTAATAGTGGCTTCCAGCTCTGTATTGTTGGGAAAGTTCTTAGTACGGGGTAAATAAATAGCCGACCTGGTTTTGTCGAATGAATAATTACCCTGCCTTGTGCCCTTTAACCGGTTGCCTACACGTATGGCATCCCGGATGATAAAGTCGGTAGCATCCACCAGCACATGTCCATTGCTTTCGGCCTCAGCAGTAAACCCCCAGATGGCAGATTGTGCGAAGGATTGTTCTACAGCCCGGCGTTCCGCTACATCATTGGTAATGGCACGGAAATCATAGTTGGGAACGATCATCAATACCTTACGTCCTACTTTGGAAAACTTAACAATGCGGGTGGCATCCAACAGCCCTCTGTCAAGGCCCACATCATTAGACCCCAGGCCAGCGGGCAGGGATGTAACATAGATCATCTCGGAATCCAGCTTATTGATGTCGAGCCAGATCTTGCCGGCATTTTCATCCCAGTAAAAATCAAGGAAGCCAGGATACTTTTTCAGACCGTTGGTCTTTTCTTCAACGGTGGGTAGTTTTTGTGCCGTGGAAACAATGGATAGCAGGAGAATACAACATAACCAGGTATATTTCATTGCAGCAGGTTTTGATGCAACAAGATAAGGAAATTGATAAGCTAAATTCCAGGTTACTATACTATGCGGTTAGTTTTCCACCAGCGGTATCCCACATAGCCCATTATCGCCAGAGGGGTAAAGGCCAGGTAGATGATCCCTGTGTTGAGGGCTTTGGCAGGACGCTCTCCCAGTTGGGAAGCGGTTTTTGTACAGATGGAGCATTGTGCCGCGGCTCCGGTAGAGAATACCAGTAATATGAGCAATACAGATAATATCAGGCGGCCCTTTTTCATATTCCTAATTCAGGGTACAAAAGTACATGCAAAAGGGGAACTGAACAAGTGACAAAATATCAGACGAAAGGTGCCACCTCTGAAGCAGGTGCAAACAAAAAATCCGCCTCCGCCAAAGGCAGAGAGCGGATTAACCTTCCAACGACCCTGAAAAAACACGCTTTTAATGGCTATAACTAAACTAGCCAGATTTAATGGTTATTGATCTTTGATGAAACAAAGCTAATGGTGCTTAATCCGGCAGGCAACGCCTATTGAGTGATCGGCCATTTTTTTGAGTAAACTTCCTTTTCCTGGTTTTGCGCTCAAGCACGGCCGCCTTGCGCTCTGCTTTCTTTGTTGTTTCTTTTGCCAGCTAATTGCAGCGCCTTTGTATTAAGCTTCATGTACTCCAGATACGATAAAAAGAATTTCATAGCACTGTATTTTATGATGAATTCTTTTTCAGGTAATTCTTACAGGGAGGCTATTTCTTTGTCATTTCCCAGGAGCCACCATCGGTAACACTTTCTCCATAACCCCAGTTGCCCAGTATCCTTCCCTCCTGAGGGTTAAATGCGCCAATTACTGAGTATTCGGTATTAGCGGGAGGAAGATAATTGTAGTTGGCCATCAGGATCTTGTTGTTATCCAGCTTCCAGGTACCTTTACCTTTTACGGCGCCATTTGCATCCAGCTCTTCAATAACACCATTGGCCTTGATGTTAAAGCTGTAGAAAGAAGACGGTTTGTTATTTCCCGTTCCATACTTTCCCGTCCAAATCCCTTCGATGCTAACAGTAGCAGGCTTATCGGTACTCTTGGAACAAGCAGCAAACGTTAGCAACATCACTAATGCCATACAGGCACTCTTTAAAAACTTCATTGTAAATAAGGTTAATTGAATAATTAAATAATGTGGGGCAAAATTAGCGGAGGTTAAAAGCGGCAACAAACAAGGTTGAGTAGCTTGCAGAAAATGCTATGCAGCATGCATCATAAAAATAAAAAGCCCCGCTATGTAGCGGGGCTGTAGTTACAATGAATCAGATCCTCTATAATTATTTCTTATCTTTTTTAAACGTTTCCCATCCTACAGATCCGAATGATTTCAACACCAGTGTCTGGTCACCATTCTGTACTGTTACGTAGTAAGCAGTGGAATTGTCGGAGGCCATTTCAAACAGGTCGCTGATCCAGTAGCTGGAATAATTCTTCTTCAGATCGCTCAAGAGGTTGATGGGCAACTGGCTGGAAACGATGTTCCTCATTACGGCCAGCAGGTTACCATCTTCTGCATAATAAGCAAACATTACCTGATCATTCAGCTTAAAGGTCGCTTTGGAGATCTCTTTAGATTTTTCCCAGCTAACATCTTGTGCTGAAGCAAAGTCTTTCTTAAAAGAACTGATTACTTGTTCGTTTACGTTTTCAAGCTTGTTGGCGAAAGTGCTACTAAGACCTACGGTCAGTAACAATACCCAGGTTAAAATTGTCTTTTTCATTTTAAATGTTTTTTTTGTTTTTATGGCTACTTTGTTTTTTCAAGTGTTGCGCTATACTTGTTGCATCACACTATATAAGACGCACCTTTTTTTCAAATGTTACAACCTTTTCGAACTTCTTTTACTCTTATATTTTCTTTAACAATTGCATCTTATTACGAAAGAACCAAGAGGTGAGTACCAGATTGCGCCGCAAAGTTAGTGAGGATTTTTTCCTGTGCAAGCTGTGTTTGAGTGAACGGTAGTCTTTATTGAATGAAATGCGTGATTGCCCTGATAAAATGTTTATGAGCGGCAAAAGTGAGGCTGGGAGGGAGTTACAGCGGATACGCGGATATTTGTTTGATATTCAATGCGATAAAATTATCTGCCGGAAAGCTGTATCAAAAGCGTACAGTTGATACACGGATGTTTACGGTTATCCTAACCGTAAATCCTGCTACGCTAAATAATAATAAAATAATGTTCTTGCTTATTAAAGGAATTTAGCATGACGCACAGGGATACCCAAATACCCCGATCTACCTGTCAGAACTTAGAGAACAGCTCCATAAACTCCTGCCTGCGTGAACGGGAAATGCTAATCGTAGCGTTATCGTCCATCACTACATAACCACCTTCACCCCGTACAAACTTCTTGATATGGTTCAGATTAATAAGGAAGGAGTTGTGTACCCTGAAGAAATCAGGGCCGGCCAGGGCCTCATCAATATCCTTTAATACTTTTGATACCATGATCTTTTTCCCGCCCGCCAGTACAATGTTGGTATAGTTACTCTCGGCTTCGCAGTATATGATATCCTGTGTTGATACAAAGATCATCCCGTCGTTGGTGGTAAGTGCAATGCGGGGTATGGTAGTCTTACTTACGTTCTTTACATTTTGCAGCAACAGATCGATCTGTTCGCGGGTAGGGATCGACTGTTTTTCTTCCAGTCTCCTTATCGTTTCTTTCAGGTCGTCCGGATCGATGGGCTTTAACAGGTAATTCAGGGCGCTGTAACGGAAGGCCTTGATCGCAAATTTATCATACGCAGTTGTGAACACTACATCAAAGCTGAGTTTGTCAAACTGCTCCAGCATATCAAATCCATTCATGCGTGGCATTTCAATATCAAGGAACACCACATCGGGCTTATGTCGATTGATAGCCTCAAGACCCTGCTCGGCAGAAGTACACATGGCATCAATGGTAACCTGTGGGCAATAGGTTTTCAATAGCCACTCCAGCATTTCAATGCAATTATTTTCATCATCTACAATTACACAGCGTATCATAATCATTCAATTTTTTTGTTAAGTAACTAGTTGGTTTTGGTTAGTATGGGTACTTATACCGGAATCTTTAAAACAACCCTGGTACCGGCAGCTTCTCCATCGGGGGCCACCAGGTCGACAATGGTAATGCTTGCGTTGGGTGAATGATGTTTATTCAGGATAGATATCCTGTCTTCGGTGAGCTTCATTCCCAACGACTTTTTAGTGGTGGCAGACTTGCTCTTGTATTCTTTTGCTTTTTCCCTTCCTACGCCATCATCTTCAATCACACACTGCAACATATTATCGTCCAGCATGCTGATATGAATAGCCAGATGCCCGGAAGCTTCCTTATGCAGCAACCCATGCCAGATGGCATTTTCCACATACGGCTGTATCATCAGTGGCGGTACTTCAAGGATATCCACTCCTACTTCTTTGTCCAGGATAATATTATAGGTGAATTTATTATTGAAACGGAGTGACTCCATCTCTATGTAGATCCTAAGGGCTTCCAGTTCATTGGACAGCAATACATTTTTACTGTTGGAGTTGTCCAGTATCAGCCTGATCAGTTTGGAAAAGCGGGTAAGGTATAAGGAAGCGGTGGCATGATCACTTTTAACTATATAGCGGTTAATAGAGTTAAGGCAGTTAAAGATGAAGTGGGGATTCATCTGCGCCCGCAGGGCCTTCATCTCTATTTCTGCTATTTTCTGGTTGTATTCTGATTTTATCTTTTCTTTTTCTCTTACCTGTTTTAATCGCATCCAATATAAGGCATGTATGATGAGCGCCAATGCTACCACCATGACGCCAATAAACCACCAGCGTTGCCAAAAAGGAGGTACAATGTACAGGGATATTTCATTATTGGCAGCAGTCCAATGTACATGGTCGATGCTGGCCTTTACGTGAAAGGTATAATTGCCAGCGGGCAGGGCGGGATAACGCGCTTCCCGCACATCGGTACCGGAATGCCATTCCTTGTCATACCCTTCCAGCTTATACTGGTATTCGATGTTCCTGGACCCGTTTAAGTTGATAGCTGTGTAATGGAAAGTGATATCGTTGTGACTATGGGGTAACGCAAAATATTTATTAGCTCCAAAATACTGCATGGTATCGTTGGTATCCATGGCGTACACACTTACCTGCAGCAGGGAGGGAGTGATCACCAGTTTAGCGGAAAAGAAATAATTGATCCCGCTTTCACTGCCCCAAAGCATTTCTCCATTGCTTGCATGTAGCGCTGCATTGGGCCTGAACCCATCAATGCTTAATCCTGAATTCTCTTCAAAATGCGTTAATTGTTGGGTAGACGGATTGAATTTTACCAGGGATTTGTTATTGGATATCCACACATTCCCCTCTTCGTCCTTCAACAACGCCTCACATCGTTCATACCGTAATCCGTTCTTTCGATTATAGGTACGTAGCTTACTGTCAGGAGAAATAATAGTAAGCCCATGAGCGGTAGCTGCATATACACTACCTGTGTTGTCTTGTATAAAGCCGTAAACAGTTTCCCCGGCCAGGCCCTCCTGGGTACCAAAATGTCCGAGCTTATTATTTTGCTTGTCGTAACAATACACGCCTGTGCCATGGGTGCCTATCCAGATACGGTGATCTTTGTCTTCGAACAGGCTGATCACCAGTTTACCGTTCAGTGTTTTTAGCAGGGGATGTTCCACATAGCCGGTAACCTTCATGGTGGAGGGCTGAATAGAATAAACGCCGTACCCGCTACCTACCCATATGCTGCCATCAGTTAGGGTCAATAGATCGTAGATATAAGGAGTAGCGGCTGCCTTGCCCTGGGTGGTATCTGGCCTGACCTTTACAAACTGTCCTGTCTTTTTATCAAAGAAACACAACCCATCTCCCGCAGCATTCAGCCATAATCGTCCGGACTGATCTTTACAAAGGGCCTTTATTTCCAACGGACGTATGCCATCGGGCGACTGCTTGTAATAATGATAGAAAGTTGAGCGATTATTCTTCTTATCCCACCTGATCAACCGGTCATTGGCGCCTACCCAGAAAACGCCGTCACCCTCTTCCACAATACGGGTTATGAAGTTATCATACAGGCTCCCTTTCTCATCACTGAATATCCGTGTGTACACTGCAGGTTTGTTGAAGATATTGGCCATGTTTACCCCGGAGGCCTGTGTACCTACGATTATTTCTCCTTTCTTCCCTGCGAAAGACCGATAGGTATTGTTGGCGGATATGGCACCGGGGTTGAGGGGATCGTGGGTGTGTCCAGTAATATTGCCCTTATTGTCAATAATGATCAATCCGGCAAAGTCGGTGGCTACCAGCAGGTCGCCATTGGCCGCACGCCTTACTTCGGTGAGGTAGGTATTGATTGTTTTTCCCCCCAGCTGATTTACAAGCTGGTAATTGGCTATTGTTTTCCCCGAATGAATGCTGACAATGGCTACCTGTCCTGCTTTGAGGCCCACGGCAAGGGTAGTATCGCTGGCAGGGCACACACTTAATGGTAAGTCAAATGACTGTTGGAAAATGATCTGCCGTTTTGCGTAATCCAGTATGGCTACGAGAGAATCTACTACAAAAATGATCTTATCGCGGTCAAGCGGCTCTGCATCTATAAAGTTCCCCTTTTTAATGAGGGGTGGCACCCAATCCAGTTCCTTCCATTTACCGGCAGTGCTGTCAAAATAATACTCACCTTTCCCGGTATGCAGCACAACGCCATAGGTAGCAGTTTCAAAAATGGTGGGGCAGCGGAATTTGGTGATCGAGTCCTTGAGTACTACCCGGTGAAAGGTCCTGTTCTCATCAACCCAGGAAGCACCGGCAAAGGTGCCCATCCAGGTACGGTTATGACTGTCGTTGACCAGGTGCAGCACCATGTCGGAAGCCATTTCGGGGTACTTCTCTTTTACAAAGGAAGTAACGGTATAACCATCGTATACGTTGAGCCCGTCATTGGTACCCACCCAAAGAAAACCGTTCTTATCGATGGTGATGGACTGGGCATTATTGCCGGTTAAACCATTGGAAGTATTGAGACGGGAAAAATTGATCACCTGGCCCCGGGAGGCATGGGACAATAATAAAAGGATAATGCTTGCTATAGTGAGCCTGTTCAAAAAACAAATTGAAATTAAACGTAATAAAAAGCCGTCGCCGGGGTAAATCTACCAAACAAACGATGCATGCCCAATTATGACTGAGTACATGGCCGGTTTTATGAGTATACGGTAGATAATTACCTGTTATTAGCCATTGAAATTCAATCGTTGATATATTGGAGCTGGTACACTGGTTTAAACAGCCTGATCACAGGGGAAAAACGACCAGCTACTCAATAGCAATAATTAATCGGGAATTGTGTGGTATTTTGCTGCTACGGTTTAGGCAAATATTAAAATCCAAGAACAGCTTTGACAACGTATTATCTGATAATAGCTCTGTTGCTGGCCATCATCGTGGTAATGGTGTGGCTTTTATTAAAGCAACGGAAATCCAACCAATCCGATGACCTCGAGATTGAAAGAACGATCAATTATTTCGCAACCTCGCTGTTTGGTAAGAATACGATTGATGAGATTCTTTGGGATGTGACCAAAAACTGTATTTCGCACCTGAATTTTGAGGACTGTGTCATTTACCTGGTTGATGAAGAAAACAAGGTATTGGTACAAAAAGCGGCCTATGGCCCCAAAAACCCCAAGGATTACGAAATATATGAGCCCATCGAGATCCCGCTGGGGAAAGGCATAGTAGGCAGTGTGGCAGTAAGTGGAATACCGGAAATCATTTCGGATACGACTACAGACCCCCGCTATATTGTGGATGACGACATGCGTCATTCGGAGATCACGGTTCCTATTATTTACCAGGGAAAGGTGTTGGGAATCATTGATGCAGAGCACCATGAAAAAGGTTTCTTCCAGTCGAAACACCTGTTTATTCTCAATACGATTGCTTCGCTTTGCGCCAATAAGATCATCCGCTCACAGGTGGAAGTAGCCTACCAGGCGGCAGCCATCAGGCTTCACGAAAACAACCGGAAGATAGCAGAAAACAGGCTGGCTGTATTACGCCTGCAGATGAACCCACATTTTGTATTCAACAGCCTCAATTCTATTGGCAATTTCATACTGAAGAATGAACCGCTGAAAGCATCCGGCTACCTCACCAAGTTTTCCAAACTCATCCGGCTTATCTTCGACAGTGCGCAATCGGAATGGGTGCCGCTGGACCAGGAGATCAAATCACTGGAACTGTACATAGAGCTGGAGCAATTGCGCTTCAACAACAAATTTGATGTGATCATCAATGTAAGTGAGGAGATCAACCGGGGCAGCGTGATGGTGCCTCCGCTGTTGTTGCAACCTTTTGTAGAAAATGCCATCTGGCATGGGTTAATGCCCAAAGAAGGGGAAAGGGGTGAGCTATTCCTGCATTACTGGCTGCAACAGGACAAACTGTGCATGAGTATTGAGGATAATGGGATAGGCCGTGCAGCTTCCATGAAATCCAGGACAGGGCGTATTGCTACGTTACAAAAGCAGGGGATCAAATTAACAGATGAACGCATCCATATCATCAATGAAATTTACCATACCAAAATACAGGCGGTCATCAAAGACCTCATAGATGAAAAGGGTGATGCTGCCGGTACAAGAGTGATCGTATCGCTGGACATGAAAAATCCCTAACCACACATTTTTTGCCACCTCTTTATTTCTGCGTAGCCAGGGTGTCTGATGGATTTGAATCATCAAACACTTTCTCCCAGGTATCTATGTATACTACTGAGGTATTACTTGTTTTATCGTGCCAGTTGGCGCCAAAGAGAAAGGAGAAACGATCAAAAGGTATCAGGCGTGCCAGTGTTCGCAGGAGTATCCTTCCCGCTGAAGGCTCATATCCAATGGCAGTCACACAGGAGTTGGTAGCTATCTTGCCCAGGGTTTGGCGGAAAATGGCTTCCGACACAAAGCAGTATACCAGGTAGATCAATAAGAACAATACCTCCATCAGGTAAGGATTATCCCAGTAATGACCGGGCATTCTATCCAGCCAAAAAAAGAATACTGGGATCAGGTATAACATATCCAGCAGGTGGTGCACAAAGCGGTGCCCCGTTGATGTGTAGGTTACCAATTCATAGTCGGCCAGGTCAATGCTTGCCGGCTGGCTTTGCGGCCTGGCGCGCAGGAATAATACGACACAAACCATGTTGAGCACCAGGCGGCCCACCTGTAAAAGCTGTTGGGTGGGACTTATCTTGTAGAAATAACTGCCGGTAGAAATGTATACATACAGCAGATATGGCATGTACAGGAAAAAACTCATCAGGTTCAGGTAACGCAGCAGCTTATATACTTTGTCCTGGTAAAGGCCCGTGGAAGTAAAGTACAAGGTTATTAAGACGAGGTCCAGCAAAAGTAATAGCAGACCGGCTATTGATTGCACGGTATTGTTCAAGTTTCGGTAACTAAAACTATCGTCCAAATGGCTGAACAGGTATTTATAATAATCAATACTGGTAAAAATGCCTAGGAGGGTTACCAGGGTAAAGACGGTCACGGCAATGAGTATTCTGTTATTCTTCATAAGGATATTTGATTCACGCTCCTCAATTTATAACGTTCTTTGGCCATTTCAAAATACGCACAAAAAAAAGAGCCATCTTTTCAGATAGCTCCTTTAGTATGATCAGTTGATAAAACTTCTACTTAAACGGCTTCGGTCTTCATAGACTTCTGCACCTTGCTTCTTTCATTTTCATCCAGGATTACTTTACGCATACGGATGAAATTTGGCGTTACTTCAATGCACTCGTCTTGCTGGATATACTCCATACATTCTTCCAGTGTCATCAAGGTTTTAGGCGCAATGCGGGAGGCATCATCACTACCGCTTGCACGGTGGTTGGTGAGCTTTTTACCTTCGGTAGCATTTACGATCAGGTCGCCGGGCTTGATGTTCTCGGCAATGATCTGACCAGCGTATACTTCTTCGCCCGGATCTACAAAGAAGGTACCCCTGTCCTGTAATTTATCGATAGAATAAGCGGTTGTCTTTTCGGTGCTCTTGGCGATCAGTACACCGTTGTTACGGCCGGGGATCTGACCTTTCCAGGGCTTGTAAGCTATAAAGCGGTGTGCCATTACAGCTTCACCGGTAGTAGCTGTCAGCATCTGTGTACGCAGACCGATGAGACCGCGGGAAGGAATTTCAAATTCCAGGTGTTGCATTTCACCCTTGGTTTCCATTACATGCATTTCACCCTTGCGGCGTGTAACCAGGTCAATTACTTTAGAAGCAAATTCCTGCGGCACATCCACTACCAGGCTCTCATATGGTTCAGACCTAACGCCATCCACGTCTTTTACGATTACCTGGGGCTGACCTACTGTTAATTCATATCCTTCGCGGCGCATGGTTTCGATGAGGATACCTAAGTGCAGGATACCACGACCATACACCAGGAAGCTATCACCACCACCTTCTGCTTCTTTCACACGGAGGGCGAGGTTTTTCTCTGTTTCCTTCATCAGGCGATCACGCAGGTGACGGCTGGTAACGAACTTACCATCCTTACCATAGAAAGGAGAGTTGTTGATAGAGAACAGCATGTTCATGGTTGGCTCATCCACGCTGATGACGGGTAATGCTTCGGGATTTTCAGCATCGGCGATGGTATCACCAATGTTGAAATCTTCGATACCTACTACAGCGCAAAGGTCACCAGCAACAACTTCAGTTACTCTTTTCTTACCCATGCCTTCAAACACGTACAGTTCCTTCACCCTTGATTTCTTGATCACACCGCCGGCCTGCATCAAAGCAATGGGTTGGTTTTCTTTCAATACACCACGGGCTACTTTACCTACGGCAATACGGCCAAGGAAAGAAGAATAGTCCAGTGAAGTGATCTGCATTTGTACTGGCCCTTCATTTACCTTAGGGGCAGGTACATATTTCAGGATACCATCCAGCAGGGGATTGATATTGTCGATCTGTGTAAGGGAATCGTTGAACCAACCGTTCTTTCCGGAACCATAGAAGGTAGGGAAATCCAGTTGCTCTTCGGAAGCATCGAGGTTGAAGAACAGCTCAAATACGGCGTCATGAACTTCATCAGGACGGCAGTTGGGCTTATCTACTTTATTGATGATTACAATGGGCTTCAGGTTCAGCTGCAATGCCTTTTGGAGCACGAAACGTGTTTGTGGCATGGGGCCTTCAAAAGCATCTACCAGGAGGCAAACACCGTCGGCCATTTTCAATACCCGCTCTACTTCTCCGCCAAAGTCGGCGTGACCAGGGGTATCAATCACATTGATCTTAACGTCCTTATAGGTTACGGAGGCATTCTTACTAAAGATAGTGATACCTCTTTCGCGTTCCAGGTCGTTACTGTCCATGATCAGCTCACCAGTGTCCTGGTTATCGCGGAACACTTTGGTAGCGTGTAAGATCTTATCAACCAGGGTTGTCTTACCGTGGTCTACGTGGGCGATAATCGCTATATTTCTGATTTCCATAATTAACTTATTAATAAGTTGACTCACTGACAAGCAAGCGATTAGCTACTATACAGGTTTTCAACGGGCAAAAAGAGGCGCAAAAGTACGCTAATTCGGCGGGTGGGACAAGGAAATGGGGAAACTTATTATTTTAGTAATCTTTTCTACCTAGTGTGTCTGAAACCAGCCCGTAGCCGCAGTTCACCACCTCTGTTTATACTATGATACCTCCATTGAGCTTAATCTATTGAGCTATATCAGCATTAACACATTGATAATTTATGTAAGCCTGGGTTTTTGCGTTAATTTCAACATACAAATTTACCACATGCGCAAAAAGAAATGGTGGCTTATTACGCTACTGGTTATTGTGATCGTTTACCTCATGGGACCCAAGCCATCGGACCCTGCTTATCTTACCCAAATGCCTGTGGTACCTACAGGGGCGGATTCTCTCCAGCAATTTATCCGCACCCAGGAAAGTCAGCACCGGTTAAAACCCGACAACGAAGCCCGTATTGTATGGGCCAATGACTCGAGCAAGGCTAAAACTGACTATTCACTGGTATACCTCCATGGCTTTTCGGCTTCGCAGGCGGAAGGCGATCCGGTGCACCGCGATATTGCCCGGAAATATGGCTGTAACCTCTATTTATCGCGGCTGGCGGAACATGGCATTGATACCTCCGATGCATTGGCCCACCTTACGGCCGATAAATACTGGGAAAGCGCCAAAGAAGCCCTGGCTATCGGACAGCAGATCGGTAATAAAGTGATCCTGGTAGGTACTTCCACGGGGGGAACGCTGGCTTTGCAACTGGCTGCCCAATATCCAGAAGTTTATGCCCTTGTGCTGTTATCACCCAATATTGCCATCAATGATCCCAATGCGTGGCTGCTCAATAACCCCTGGGGGCTGCAGATAGCCAGGCTGGTGAAGGGGTCGAAATACAATGAATCGGATGATAAGCGGGATGTGTACCGGCAATACTGGAACTCCCCCTACCGGCTGGAAGCGGCTGTAAACCTGGAAGAATTGCTGGAAACCTCTATGAATAAGGGTACCTTTGAAAAGGTAAAGCAGCCAACGTTGCTGCTCTATTATTTTAAGGATAAAGTGCATCAGGACAGTGTGGTGAAAGTGTCGGCTGCCTTGAAAATGTTTGATGAACTGGGTACGCCGGCTGCGGAAAAAAGGGCCGTAGCGATGCCCAATACGGGCAATCATGTGATGGGCTCCTGGATCAAGTCGAAAGATGTGCCCGGCGTAGAAAGGGAAATTGGCCGGTTTATGGAGGAAATTTTGCACGTAAAACCTATATAAATACTTTACCCAAGGAGCGGGTAATCCATTGATAATGTATAGGTAATACCCGGATAATCCCCGGCTGATCTTCTCTGTAGGTTCTCTGTACGTTCTCTGTAGATTGTAGGTTCTTCTGTAGCTATTTATATTGATAATTTAGTTATTTGTAAGTATGTGATTTCCTTGTTCGATCTACTGCCTTCTACCTACCACTTTACCTGATTTGGCCAAGAAACCTTAAGGGTCTAATTCATTCGTTCGGATTGCAACAGTTTCATTTCGGGTGCAATTTTCTTTTCCTTAACTTGTTCATCTAAAATGTCTTGCAATATGATACGTTCCAGGATCGCCGGTATTGGTATGTATGTACCGGAACAAGTAGTGACCAACCAGGACCTTACCCAATACATGGAAACGAGTGATGAGTGGATACAGGAAAGAACGGGTATTAAAGAACGCCGGTACGCCCACCGCACGCAGGAAACCACCACCACCATGGGGGTGGAAGCGGCCAAAATAGCCATCGAACGGGCAGGGATTACGCCACAGGATATTGACTTTATTGTATTTGCTACGCTTAGCCCGGATTATTATTTCCCGGGCTGCGGGGTGCTGGTACAAAGGGCTATGAAAATGAAGGAGATCGGGGCATTGGATGTGCGTAACCAGTGCAGTGGCTTTATTTATGCGCTGAGTGTGGCAGATCAATTCATCAGGGGTGGTATGTACAAAAACGTGCTGGTGATCGGCAGTGAGAAACATTCTTTCGGTCTCGACTTCAGCACGCGTGGCAGGAATGTGAGTGTGATCTTTGGCGACGGCGCAGGAGCAGTGGTATTGCAGCCCACGGAAAAGGAGAACCAGGGTATTTTAAGCAGCCACCTGCACAGTGATGGAGAGAGTGCGGAGATATTAGCGATGTACAATCCGGGTACGCATGCCAATCATTGGACAGAACAAAAGCTGGCCGATTTCAATGAAGCTGAAATAGCTGATATGTTCATGAGTCATGAAATGATCGATAAAGCGCAAAACTTCCCTTTTATGGATGGGCCATCTGTGTTTAAAAAAGCAGTTGTGAAATTTCCTGAAGTGATCATGGAAGCATTGACGGCCAATGGCTATCAGCCAGCGGACCTGCGGATGCTGATACCCCACCAGGCGAACCTGCGTATTGCGCAATTTGTGCAACAGAAGCTGGGACTCAAAGACGACCAGGTATACAATAATATACAGAAATACGGCAATACCACCGCAGCATCGGTACCGCTGGCCTTGTGTGAAGCTTGGCAGGAAGGAAAGATCAAAGAAGGTGACCTGGTATGCCTGGCTGCCTTTGGCAGTGGCTTTACCTGGGCCAGCGCCTTGCTAAAATGGTAGTGGTAGTAAAGGAGACTACTAATGCTATGCTATCCGGCCATGGATGTAATTTCCTGATCAGGGACAATAGCTACTTTTCGTATTTCCATTCGCTTTATCAAGCCCTGTAATACCAGGTAGGCGTGGTTTACGGTCTCTTCCAACAGCAGGTTCCCTTCCAGATCGCGCACGACCTGGTGTACTTCGACCATGATATTCCCATCTTCACAATTGCTAAAATGCACGGGCTCTACATGTGGATCGATCATGATCCATTGCCGCACCCAGTAATCGTGTACAGCTTTATGCCCGTACAGGTAGCCGCTTTCCATGGCATTGGGCCATTCCACATCTGGATCCATGCAGGCGAGAGCAGCCTCTATATCACGCGCATTAAAAGCCTCGTAAGCCTGTTGCAATACTTCCTGGCAACTCCTGTCTACATCATTGGTGGTGGGGTGGGTAAAAGCTGACATACATTCCTTTTAGAGTGTAATTGAAAATCTCATGCCAGAATCAGGCACCCGGCATTCTGCCCCCATTAAATGCCGGGTCAGTGGCTCATCCTTATCCAATTACACATTTTACCGGTTGTATGGATACTCATTGATCCAGTTATAACCGCGGCTCACCAGCTTGAATTTATTGAGGTCAAATTGCTGCATCCGGATGACCAGGCTATCGCTCTTCCAGCGGCCTTTCATTTCCAGCAGATCTTTTTCGGGCCAGGTATAAGTGAATGCCGCCTTATGTGCGGTATCCTCATACACAATGATCTTTTTTGCCACGGTATCAGGCTCAAAAGCTATCCACTCGGTACTATCGGTGATCATTTTGAGCATGGCATTGCCCTGGTAATTAACAACCAGTCTATTCCAACGGGTAGCATCTGTTTTTAAAGGGGGAATAGTATCGTTGTTCCTGATAAAGGTCTTCACATCATAGATACCATACAAAGGTGGTTTGGGCGCCGCATCGCCATACTGGCCCAGTGCCGAGTAGCTGCCATAAACAACCATGACCAGGGTATAACCCACCAGCAATACCTTGAAGGATAAAAGGGATATACGCAGCCATTTTTTACGGATGAACGGCGCAGCTGTCTTACCTGCTTCAGCAGGCTTGTTTAGAATAAAGAAGTTGATCAGGCGCACCATATCTTTTCCCAGCAGGAAGAGGCACATGACCACTACTGTAGTTGATAGCAGCTTTACCGGTATATCGAAGCTATAATTCATGGCCATCACATTGCCCATCACCAGCACAGTAACAATGGCCCCTGCGGTAGCAGTACGCCGGAATAAAAGCAATAAGCCACCCAACACTTCAGCAAAACCCGTGAAATAATTGTATCCTTTGGAATAACCCATAAAGGTCCAGGCGAGGCCCATGGGTGAAGAATCGCCGTAAGGCTGTATCAACCTGTTGAGTGAAGGTGAAGGGAATTGCAATTTGAACACTTTTACAAATCCATAGGTGAGCATGGTAAAGGCGGCATAGTAGCGGACCATAACAGTAAGCCAGTAATACAACTGGTTGTAGCTGGCCCTCTGGCGGTCAAGCACAGACCAGATCAAACATCCCACCAGGGACAGCAAGAAAATAAAGAAGATGACCACATAATCATAGGTGGTATCGCCACTGCCATTGGTAAAGACAGTGATATCATATGACAAGTGGAGGATATGCTTACCTATCCAGGGTATGAGCTTATGAAAAGGTTCGATGTAAATCCCAAACAAGGTATCAATACCGGGAAACACGCCATTAGGATTAAAGAAGATATACAACACAAAAAAGAGGAAGAAGAAACGGATAGCGACCTTTTGACCAAGGCTCCATTTGAAATAATTGACTGATTGAGTCATAGAGGATGAGGGGTTTAATAATGAAAATAATTTTTTTTATGCATACGCCGCTTAAAACCTGTAACTGTTTTTCCTCACCATGGCTGGCATATGATTGTTAAGGATAAATGGGTACCAACAGCCAGGGGAACAGATGAAAGGAAATTTATATTCTATACTCTTACTAGTAGGAGGCTGCGGTTTCTTCACGCCTTTGCATGCGCAACAGGACAGGGAATATCTTTTCAGGATATATGTTGACAATGACTTTATCAACTTCCGCGGAAAGGGAACAGATCAATTCTATACCAATGGCTTGCGCTTTGACCTGTTTTACAGCAACCATAAGGGACCAAGGTGGCTACCTACAGCAGGTGATAGCAGCATCAATGTTACTGGCTGGAGTATCATGCAAATGGCCATTACCCCACGGGATATCAAGACCACAGCATACCAGCCGGACGATTACCCGTATTCAGGCTCTTTGTTTGCCACCTATTCTCTGCGCTCCTACAACCCCCAACAACGATACAGTTTCCAAACGGAGTTATTGCTGGGGGTAATGGGGCCTGCCGCCATGGGGGAACAGGGACAAAAATTAATACACCAACTGATCAGTTACCAGTTGCCCATGGGCTGGGAACATCAACTGGGCAATGCTTTGCTGGCGAATGTTCAATTCACGGCAGAAAAACAGCTGGCCAGTATTGGAAATTTCATAGAAGTTATCGGCGGCGGCAAAATAGCGGCGGGCACTATGACGAATAGTGCTAGCATATATCCAATGATCCGGATTGGCCTCATGCATCCCTATTTTGCCGGCACCATTAGCCAGTTGTCCAGTCCGCGTTCCATAAAAGGGCAAAAGAAATGGCAGGCTTACCTGGTAGGCCGGCCAGGGGGCTCATTTACCCTTACGAATGCTTTGCTTACAGGTGGCATCAGCAACTCCTCTAATGGAAAGATCATCCGTACCAACCATCCGCTTCAAAAATTCACGTTCAATATGGAATACGGCGTGGTGGTATCGAAGGGCCGTATTGCCTTATCGGTCATGCAAAGGTATACTACGCCTATGTTGAAAGGACTATACAGCCACGAGGTAGGCAATGTGAGCTTGTCTTTTAACTGGTAAACAGGGCCTGATTATGAAAACCAACAAACTATTTTGCTTCCTTTCCCCGTTCTTTCCCATATTTTATTGGAATTTTGCACCCGCATGACAAGAAAGATCATTTATCTTATCAACCCTATATCCGGTACGAGGGGCAAAGGCACGCTCAGGGAAATGGTTGCCCGGCGCACCAAAGCGGCAGGCATCCCTTTTGAGATCCTGGATACGGATATAGCTGCAAAGTATGAAACTGTTCGGCATAAAATAATGACCGAAAGTGTGACGGATGTCATCGTTTGCGGGGGTGATGGTTCTGTAAACCAGGTAGTATATGCCCTGGCAGATACAGGTGTTCGGTTTGGTATTGTGCCCATGGGTTCGGGCAATGGGCTGGCATTTGCCGCGGGTATTCCAAAATCGAGCGAGAAAGCATTGGACATTGTCTTTACCGGGCAGGCCCGGCTGACAGATGCTTTTATGGTGAATAACCAATTTGCCTGTATGCTTTGTGGATTGGGCTTTGATGCGCAGGTAGCGCACCAGTTTGCCAAACAACCCAAACGCGGACTGGCTACCTATGCTTCTCTTACTACGCGTAATTTCTTCTCTGCGGGATCCTACCTTTTCAAAATTGAAGCAAATAAACTGGTCTTTACTACGGAAGCCTTCTTTGTAAGTATTGCCAACAGCAACCAGTTTGGCAACAATTTTACGATTGCGCCCAAGGCCGTATTGTCGGATGGACTGCTGGATGTGGTGATCGTAAAGAAAGTAGCCAAGCCATTGCTGCTGCTCACTGTAATGAGGCAGGTGCTGGCCGGCAAACTACGGCATATTGAAAATTCACTCCGTTCACCGGTGATCTATTTCCAAACCACGGAGCTCAGCATATCGAATGTAGGCAATGCACCGATGCACATTGACGGAGAACCACGGGATACGCCTACCAAACTCCACATTAAAGTGATGCCGGAATATTTTAAGCTGATCCATGCATTCTGAGAAAGGCAACGAGGCATAGAGGCAACAAGGCAACGAGCTTAATACAGGCCAGGCAGGAAGTAGCGGATGCTACTTAGCGGGCGGGTTATTGCGTGGTTTGAGTAATTCCTTGAAGAACTGGAATGACTGCTGGTTGTTGGCGCTGAACAGGGCTTCATTGATATCCAGCTTTTCGCTTTTGGTGAGGTGAAAGTTGAGGGCTGCCCGTGCATCTTCTTTTTTGGGCAGGTATTGAAAGGATAGTTTATAAAAATGCTTACCCAGTATCTGTTGTGACAGGCAAAGGAGGTCATTCTGGGAATACTCCTGCATTTTATACCAGTTATGCTGTAACAGCAATACTGGTTTTGTAGCTATTTCGGTAATATTACTAGCCTCAAAAGGCTCCCATCCTGCAATCTTCCTGTCACGAATCTGTATAAGCACTACTCCACTGGTGTTCTCCCGTATCCATGTCTGAAACACCTGTAAATAACGGATAGTAGTTTCAAGTCCATAGTTATCACGAAGGCCTGCATCCATTACATCAATGACGGGGTTGGTAGGCAACCATACATTGGGCAGCACATAAGGGAATGTAGCATTCATACGCAAGGCGGTAAGCAGGCGCAGGTTCATGGGATCTTGTCCGGCAAACATGGATTGGTAATCCACTGCATCGGGTTCTATTTCAGCCAGCTTATTGGTATCATACACAGGCTTCATCAAATAGCTCATGGGTTGTGTGCTGATGAGCATTTTGCGGCTATCTTGTGTAATGACGGAGCTGAACAGCATGAGCGGGGTACGGGCATTTACCTCGTCCTCATTGAGATCTTTTAGTTGTTTATTGAGAAATCCATGTGTATTCTGATTCAGCTTTTGTTCGAAAGCATAGCCCCTGTCTTTCACATACTGGTAGCCATCTACATTGAATTTCTGTGCCGGCGATGCCAGGTCCCTGGCTACAAAAGAGGTGAACAATGCATTCAAGAGGTCGCCGGAAATGTCATCTACATATTTATCATCCTGCAGGCGTATAGCTGCACCGGCTGCCTTTGCCCGGCTAAGCTCGCGGAAATAAGCGGCTCCTAACATGCCACCGGATGCACCGGTAATAAAAGCTGTTTTCCGCATTAACTCACCATTACTAAGGCTATCCAGGCATTGCATCACATTCATGGTAAAGGTAGCGCTGCGGTTGCCGCCACCACTGGTATTTATGATGAACATAACGGGCTTTTTACTATCCTGCCTGGCTTTCCAGCGATCGAGGATGCGGATCATATGTTCTTTATCCTGCGCTGTTCTTTCGGGTGAGGAGAGCTCAAATAAACGTTCCCGGGTATAAGCAGGGCGCTGCTCTTTATTGTCATAATTAAGCCCATAGGCTTTATTGGTGGGATCAATAATATTATGCCGGTACAGCAGGTTGAGTACAAAGAAGATCAGTACCAGCACAGGGATGCTCCAGCTTTGCATAAAATAGGTAAATGCCCCGGATACTGCGATGAGGATTGAAAAAAACAGGGTGATGCCACAAGCTGCGGGCAACTGGAATAAAGGATCATCGAGCCAGAACCCCATTACTATGAGGAAAATAAATGCTACAAAGATGGACAATACAGCGGCAAAGTGGTGCCTGTTGAAGATGGTTTCTACAAACTCACGGCTATAATGGGATACATCGCGCACTTTTTTTAAGGTGAAGAGGGAATTGAGGTACCACTCCACTTTTACCAGGCGGCTTTGGGTTAATTTATCTTCTCCTCTCCTGAACTGAGCTTTGAATAATTGGGGATTACTGATCACTGGTGTAAGGCGGCGGATGATGGTCTTATCGGCCCGGAAGAAATAGAAGAAAGAAATGGCGATGATCAGGATCAGGCCACCCAAAAAGCCTCCCACCAGCAAAGTAATTTCACTGGTAGTCATCAGTTCCTTGATGCCGGCAAACTTTACTGCCCTATTGAAATAGAAACCCAGGAACAGCAGTGGAATAATGCCATTGTTGATACAATATTTTAAAAAAGGATTGGAAGTAGTAGCGAGGAAGCGAAAATGACGGCTGAAAAGAATAAAGGTGGTAATATTCCAACTCATGATAAAGATGCCGATGGCCACGCCCACAAAAGCAGCACTCAATGCATTGACCTCTCCCAGGTATTCGGGCGCCAGGTACAATGAATCGGCCCCGAAGCTTTTCATAAAGGTACCATTGACGGTACTGAACAGCACGAACCAGAAGATCAGCAGCACCTGGAATTTCTTGAAGTGCAGCAGAAAAAGCTGGATGGGGAAAGACCTAAATAATCCGCGTAGAAAGATTTTCATGCTGCCTGAATTCTATTCGTGCTCAATTTACTATCAAAAACGAAAAGATATCAGTTTGATTATGCGGCAGGGGCCAAACGTTTGGGAAGCAGGTACAACATAGCTACAAAGCTCAGCAGCAATAGCATACCCACTATCTGATGCAACTGGGCCATCCATTCAAATACACCCCACTTTTGAGGCACGATACCGGGGCTGGTCAACACAGATACTATTCCCAATATTACCTGTGCAGATACCAGGAAAACGGGCAGCAGGCGGGCTTTGCGGAAGGTTTTGCCTACAGGAGCTACGCGGTTTACCTTGATGGTATAAATAATGACGAGTATCAATAACAAATAGGCCAGCCCACGGTGCACAAAATGGATGGTAATCTTATTTTCAAAGAAGTTGAGTAATAGGGGGTTTTCCCGGAGCAGGCCGGGGGGTATTAAATCTCCATTAATAGTTGGCCAGGTAGCTGCAGCCAGGGCTGCTTTATGGCCTGCCATCAAGGCACCGAAGATCAATTGGAGAAACAGGAGGCCGATGATCCACCATGTCCATTTGCGTAAGGAGGGTGCTACCCTGCGTTCCTGTGGGGGTACCCGCAATTGCAGGGCAAACCAGAACGCATAACAAATAAGGGCCATGGCGAATATAAAATGGAGGGCAAGGCGGGTAGGTTTCACATACACGGCATCGCCGGTGAGGCCACTGGCTACCATGATCCAGCCAATAGCACCCTGAAAAGCACCAAAGAAGAAAAGGAACAACAAAGGTTGTTGCATTTCACGCTTCAGGTATCGTTTGGACATGAGGTATACAAAGCCAACAATGAATACTACGCCAATGAGCCTGGCCCAAAAGCGGTGAAACCACTCCCAGAAGAAGATAAACTTGAAATCATCAATGGTAAACTCCGAATTCAGCAGCAGGTATTGGGGTGTTTGCCGGTATTTATCAAACTCCTGCGCCCATTGCTGACTATTGAGCGGGGGCAAGGTACCGGTCACGACGTTCCATTCTGTAATGGACAGGCCGGACCCCGTTAAGCGGGTAATACCGCCCAGTATTACCTGTACCAACAACATAAAAACACCGATCAGTATCCAGGCAGACACATAACGACGTGGTTTCGAATCGGGCGCCGGGTATTGGGAGTTTGTATCCATAGCGCCCGCAAAGGTAAAGGATACTCCAGATTACGGGCTCACTTTAATATATCCCCATCCCTGTTTTTGGCGGGTGATGATCTCATAAATGCCATCAGGCACGGTTTCCACTCCTGGTATCAGCCGGGATTTATCGAGGTTGTTGCGTTGCATGGTAACGGCACATACTTTAAAAGCGGCTTTGGGGGCGAGTTCCTGTACGGCAGGGGCTACTATGGATTTATCCTTTGTTACCAGGTCGAGGGCCCCGCCATAAATGACTATTTCCACTTTCGCATCGGGGTTTGCCTTCAGGATGGAACTTGCCTGGCGCACCACGGTATGATAGGTATTGGTATCCTTACTTGTTACGTCAAAAACAACCTTGTAATCTGGTGATTGAGCGCACACCAGGGAAGCTACAAGGACAAAAATCAGGATCAATAAACTATGCTTTTTCATGTGTAGGAAGTTTTTATTTTTGTTTCTCCTTTTCTTTGAATGCAGCAATAGGGCTGAATGGGCCATACTTGTGCTGCCACTCCGGGAAGCTATCACTGAAGGGGCCAAAGGGATGGTCCACCGGCTTGGTGGCGATGGCCGGCCAATCGGCCGGAAAGCGCTTTAAGGGGCGCCGCTGTGTATTAATAAAGGCGGCTACATCCCAGGCCTCTTCATCACTCAGCACGGGTCTATAGTGATACGCCTCCCCATAGGGCATATTGTCTCTTACATAGCCAGCCAACCGGGAGAGCCGGTAAATGCCGGCGCCGGTATTGTAACTGTTTGCACCCCATAAGGGGGATATCGATAACCAATGCCGATGGTTGTATCGGCTTCTCCCTGACCATGATCTCCATGGCAACGTTGGCAATATTGTACATACACCATTTTACCGCTGGTGCTGTCTGCCGCCCGGTCGAGGTAAGGCAGGCTGCTGATCCCTACGCCGACGGGTTTGGTTTTGGCCGGCACATTACTGCCTACCCATTTTATATAAGCAACCATGGCTTTTAGCTCACGGCTGTTGCTATCCAACGGGATTCCATTCAGGCTTCGCTGCAGGCAATCATTCACTCTTTTTTCTACTGATTCAATGCTACCGCTGCGATCGCGGTAGCGCGGGTAGGTGGATGCCACAGCGCTGTAGTTGTTGCCCCAGGGCCGGGTGCCTGCATCGAGGTGACAGTTTTGGCAATTCATACCATTGGAAACTGCATGTACGATTCCCCGGGGGCCCAGGTACCGGGCGGTGTTGGCTATCAATGACCGGCCGTACCGGATCATTGATCCTTCTGCTGTAAAAGGAATAGCGGCTGTATCGGGGGCTTCCCAAGGCCATTCGGGTGCAAGGGCTATTGCCGGTTTGTCTTTAGTATGGCCTGGGGTGCAGGATTTGATCACTATTGCCAATACAATCACGCCCACGCCTGCCAGCAGGAATCCTTTCTGCATCTTACGTGGCATAAAAAAAGATTAAGGCGGGTGGAGGTTATCCTGCAAAGCAATAGGAACAACCATGTTCCTGTGCCCTGTTCACAGCCCATACACCGGAAGGCACTGGCTGGATATTGGGCAACAGGCCGGATACCCATTCTTTTTTTACTGTGGCTGCATCTGCATTCATTTTGCCAGCTACTGCCGCACTGTATACGGTCATAGCAGCATCACATACGCAAAACATAACACCGCTGTCCTGTAATTCATTGATGCCAATGGCTATGGGACCAAAGCCCGGCACTTTAAAATCACCTGGTTTGGGTTTCCAGAATGGATTGCGGGTGGCAGGTTGTTTGGTAGCAGGATCATCTGCCTTGAATAATTCGCCGAAATTGTATTTGGCCCACAGACCGTCTTCCATGGCATAAGGAATAGCATCATGCCTCAGAATAACAACAACGCCGCATTCTTTTTCGGGTGTGCCGGTAGCTGCATTGGTAAGCATAAAAACACGTGGCCATGCAAAGGGAAATATCTCATGGGGCCTTGTAGCGTCGAATACAATACGGTGCTTGCCTTTAATTTTATTGAACCAGGCATCTGCATCAGCTATCTCATTGGGGGTTAATCCCGGAGAAGCCATCAGTCCAAAAGGTGTAGCCAATGTTGTAACGCCCAGAGCAGCGGCGCCGGTAGCCAAGGTTCCCAAAAAACCACGGCGGGATGACATGTTCAGATCATTGTTTTGCATAACAGAATTTTTTTAATGAACAACACAAAATTCCTTACACCCCCGGGCTTTTTCAATGCCCGAAAGTACAACAGGACATCCCCGAAACCGGGGAGCTTAGTTAATGGTTAATGATCAGACAAGGACCGGCCGTTGCAGGGAAAGAATGATCCACTGAAAAGGATACAGAAAATACTTAGCGAGTGATAGCGGATTTTTGTAATGCTGGTGACGTAAGGTTATTCGTCAGCTCATTACTACGAGGAGAGAAAGATATCCAGGCGTAACAGACCACTGTATAAAGTCGAATAAATCCTATCCTAAATTTACCTAAATAATATGGGGTATAGACGTGCTTTTTATGCAGCACCATGGCATATTAGGTTGTGAGTAAAACTTCTTGCTGGAATTAGGAAAAGAATAGCTCGCGGCTGAGTACTACAAGAGCGATGATCAATACAAACCATCCAAATCCCTTCCGGAGCGAGTTGGCCGATATCCTGTCGGACAGGGCCGTTCCGATAAAAATGCCTCCGATGGCGATAGTGGTAAAGCTTAATAACTGTGTCCAGTTAATGGTATACTGAGCCATGGTGCTGAAGAAGCCAAACAGGGAACTAAACGTCATGATGGTAAGGGAGGATCCTACAGCAGTTTTCATGGGCAGCTTACCAAACAATACCAGTGCAGGAATGATGAGGAATCCACCGCCAGCGCCAAGCAATCCAGTCACAATGCCTACTCCTACGCCCTGTAGAAAAAGGGGCAACATTTTGCGGGGCTGGTCTTGTGCAGGCACGGCAGCCAGTTGATTTCTGGTGGAAGAGCGGATCATAGAAACTGAGGTCAGCAACATGAGCAGCCCAAACAACAGCATAAGGAAAACGGCCTTGGTAACTACCAACGGGCCGATGGTGAAGAAATGGTCTGGCAGTAAGGGCACCAGGTGATGACGGGCAATAAATACGGACAGCATGGAAGCACTGCCAAATACAAATACAACGGGAATGTCAACCAATCCCTTCTTAAAAGCTTTTACAGAACCTACCAGGCTACAGCTACCCACCACAAACAAAGAGTACATGGTGGCCAAAACGGGCTCTACATGCAGCAGGTACACCAATACGGGTACGGTAATGATGGAGCCTCCGCCTCCCACCAAACCCAGTGAAAGGCCAATCAATACAGCTATAATGTAGCCTGCTATTTCCATAGGCATAACTTCTTTAGATCAGGGTGAGCCGCCTTTGAAAGGCGATCCACCCTTCGATAGAGTGGCATCGGCTCAAGTTGTGTTCAAAAAAGTGCGGAAAGGTAAGGTTAGTTTGCGAGGTGGCGCATCCCCTTTTGTGTGAAGATGTGAGTAAAATGAGGTTTTCCGGTTGCCAGGAGTTCTTCGGTTCCCGTATTTTTGGCCAAAGTTTATCCGTTGCTCAAACCTTTTCACCAGGAAATATTGATAGAAGCGGGCTGTGATGAAGCCGGCCGGGGCTGTCTGGCAGGTCCTGTATTTGCCGCCGCGGTTATATTGCCCAAGGATTTTCACCACCCCCTGCTCAATGATTCCAAACAGGTAACGGAAGAACACCGGTATGAACTAAGGCCCATCATAGAAAAACATGCAGTAAGTTATGCAGTAGGCATTGTAGACCATGAGGAAATTGACGCCATCAACATACTAAAAGCATCCTTCAAGGCCATGCACCTGGCGATTGATAAGCTCACCACTGCGCCGCAGTTACTGCTCATCGATGGCAATCGCTTCACCACCTACCCTACCATACCGCATGAATGCATCATCAAAGGTGATGGCATTTACGCTTCGATAGCAGCCGCCAGCATACTGGCCAAAACTTACCGCGACGATTACATGATGCAGTTGCACGATCAGTTTCCCCAATACAACTGGAACTCCAACAAGGGATATGCTACGCTTAAACACCGCAATGCTATTGAAGCGCATGGCATGAGCCCCTATCACCGCAAATCCTTCCAATGCCTGCCCTCGCAGCTGGAGTTGGATTTATAAATTTTATAACATTTACGGGTACTCCCTCCTTTAAACTACGGCTTTCACTGGCAGTCTTACTACTGTGGATTTATTTGTTGCACTAAAAACTACAGTATGAAAACGAAATTGATCCTGGGAATAATGCTCTTATTAGGGCTCTCGATAGGCGCCAATGCACAGTCATTGCGTGGTAAGGACCGTGCCCAACATCAACGTATTGAACAAGGCAGGCGGAGTGGTGAACTGACCAGAGGAGAAGCGTACCGCTTATCAAAACAACAACGTCATATGCACAGGCAATACCAGCGGTACAGGAGAGACGGGCATATCAGCAGGGGTGAAAGAAGGCACCTGGCATATGAACAACGCAGGGTCAATCACCATATTTACCGGTATAAACACAATGGTAACAAACGCTTCTACTAAATTTTTTTGTTAACGATGAATGGTTGCTCAAAGAGTCCCTGCATTAATTGCGGGGATCCTTTTTTGCGGCAATCGTGAATCGGCAGTCGGCAATGCGTTTGCTTCGATAGGCGATGCACGTTTCACGGCTACAGCATCTCCGGGAAAAAACTTGCTCTTCTTTCTTCCCACTCCCCTTTTAGTATACTATAGTAAATAGAATCGCGGCGACGGTTGGAATGCATTTGCATATGACTGCGCAATACGCCTTCGGGTATCATCCCCACTTTCAGGAGAGCGGCTTTGGCGCGCTCATTGAGGTTATCGGTTTTGATCTCCACTCTTTCCATTTTCATAACACCAAAGGCATAACTCAGCAGGGCAAACTTTGCCTGCTTGTTGACGCCCATGCCAATGAAGTCAGGTCCCAGCCAGCTGGAACCGATCTCCAGGCGCTTGTCGAAAAAGGAAATATTCAGGTAGCTGGTACTGCCACACACTTCTTTGGTATCCTTGTCGATGATGACAAAAGGCATTCTTTTTTCCTGTGCCCGCTCCTGCAATAAGGAGGCTATCCAGGTACGTAGTGTCTGGGGGTCATTCAATTCCTGAACAAAATACTTCCAGGTTTCTTTTGATTGCGCCAGGGGATAGAGTGCATCAAAATCATCCGGTTGTAATAAGCGAAGTAAAACACGGGGTGTTTCCAGTTCAAAAGAATCAGGGAAGAAACGCTGGTATTCATTTAATGGAGCAGACATATGTAATGGCTATTAGGCCGACGAATATACAGCCAATTATTCAGCCACCCATTCCCCGGCACCCTGCCTGATGATGACCGGCTCTTCACCTGTACAATCGATCACGGTAGAAGGCACCATGCCGCCAATGCCGCCATCCACTACAATATCTACCAGCTTTTCAAAATTGGCGTACATGAGTTCGGGATCAGTATATTCTTCCACCATCTCACCGGGGAGGGTTGTACTCAATATGGGATGGCCCAATTCTTTTACAATAGCCCGGGCTATATTGTTATCCGGAACCCGTATACCGATGGTGTCCTTTTTACTTTTGAGGATCTTGGGTACTTCCTTGCTGGCCGGCAAAATGAAAGTATAAGGACCGGGCAGGTAACTTTTAAGCATCCGGTACAGGGGAGTAGAAATGCTTTTGGTGTACTGGCTGAGGTCGCTCAGATCATGACAAATAAAGGATAGCTGTGCTTTCTGAGGGTTTACCTGTTTAATACGGCAAATGCGTTCGATGGCCTTTTGCTGATAGATATCACAACCAAGTCCGTAAATTGTGTCGGTAGGATAAATGATCACTTCTCCTTTAGACAAACCGTTTACAATTGTATGAATATTACGGGGCTGTGGATTATCAGGATGAAGATGTAGCAGCATGCCATAAAATTATAGGTAAAAGTCAATAAATAGCAAAAACTGATCCCGGGGGCAAGAAAACGCAACAAAAATGGCCTCACAGTTGTCACATTATCAAGATATTCGGGGAGCTGTGGCAGTATAAATAGATTTAATATTAAATTAGCGCTAAATTTTGTCCATGCGTTTACAACCTGTTGACAGAGTAGATACTATAAGCGGAGAAGACTTTCAGCAGCACTATTATAAACCCATGAAGCCAGTAGTGATCAACAACCTGGCAAAAGATTGGCCTGCCTATACGAAATGGAACTGGAATTACTTCAAACAAATGGTGGGCGATAAACGGGTGGGGCTGTACAACAATGTTAAAAGCGACGCCTATACCCCAATCAATACGGCTGATGATTACAAGACCTTTGGTGAGTATATTGATATGATCAGTGAAGGTCCTGCTGCCTGGCGCATCTTCCTTTTCAACATTTTTGACCATGCACCACAGCTCACGCAGGACTTTACCTGGCCTGAACATATGATGAAAGGTTTTGTCAAGAAATTCCCCATGCTGTTTACAGGTGGCGCTACGAGTATTACCCACATGCACTTCGATATTGATATGTCGCACATCCTGCATACCCAATTTGCGGGCCGGAAGAAAGTGCTGTTATTCCCTTTTGAAGAGCAACACAAGCTGTACCGCAAACCTTTTGAAGTGCTTAGCCTGGCCGATTTTTCCCATTACCATCAAAATGGCCATCCGGATTATCAGCAATTCCCGGCCTTAAAGCTGGCGGAAGGCTATGAAGTGATACTGGGCCATGGTGACACTTTATTTATGCCAGCCGGTTATTGGCATCATATGGAGTATTTAGACAGTGGCTTTGCCATGAGTCTAAGGGCATTACAATCTTCTTTTACGGGCAAGTTGCAGGGCGCCTGGAATCTCTTTGGCATGCGAAGCATTGACACGGTCATGAAAAAGACAATGCCCAAATGGTGGTATGACTATAAAAAAGAGAAAGTATTCAAGGCGGCAGAAAAAGAATTGAGCCTTCAAACGATGCCCCAATAGACCTTTTTAATGGTTCTTTTTATGGCCTGAAATGGAAATTCAGATCACTAAAAGATTTTCAAAGCATAATTGATCTTTCTTAATAAATGGGTTCAAATGCCCCGCTCATTAAAAATTCTTGAAGAAAATATTGATTTTTAAGAAAACAGTCTTTACTTTTACCCTGCTTATGTGCTGAAACACTATTCACACCCGCAAAGCATCCTGAAATCTCCAATCTCCTCATTCCAACCATCCAATTTCCGGTACTATCGAAAAGAAAGCACGAATTCAATTCGTACAAATACTTTGTTCGCTACCCTTGTAAATGTTTTTACCTCTGTTACGTTGTTTACGACCCTGTGCGTTTTGGCAACTGAAAATATCGTTGTCAGTACCAAAACCAACTGCTTATGCTCCAAAGTTGCGGCAGTAAAAATGTAAGTGGATCAACTGAAAGTGCTCATCTGAACAATAAGAAACCAGTTTCTGGCCTACTATCCGCCATGCTGAGCCGCTTTTATGTTTCTTTCACTTGAACGACGGATAATCCAATTCAAGACCAATTTGGGATCCTTTAAACTGAATTTATATAGTCAAATATATAGTTACCTTCTTTCTTTTTGTGGTTTCAGAGGTAAGCACAGGCCGGCGATTTCCATCGCTGGCTTTCTTCATTTTTAGAAGGCAACAAGGCAGTGAGGCAACGAGGTTTAGGAGATGGTCCAGGTTTCGTGACCACGCAACAGCTTGTCCAGATCGCCCTTGCCTTTTGAATGGATGATTTCCTGTATTTGCAGTTCCATCATTTCCTCGTAACAGGGCCGGTCAGTTTCGTAGAAAACCCCAAATGGACGGGGCAGGTGCCCTTCAATCCGGGGATCATCAAACATACGAACCAGTATCTGGGCTTTATAAAAATCGTGGTCATCGTGTATCCACAGGTCATCGGCACTGGCACCCTCACCCAATTCCACAATGACGGGCTTAAATCCATCCAATTTGATCCCTTTGTTCTTTTGGGCGCCAAAAATGAGTGGTTTACCCTGCTCCAGGAACAAGGTATTATCGGGCTTGGTGGCCTTCTCCGTAAACGGTTCAAAAGCACCATCATTAAAAATATTGCAGTTCTGGTAGATCTCGAGGAAGGAAGAACCCTTGTGCTTATGACTGCGGATCAGCGATTCCTGCAGATGTTTGGGGTCACGATCCATGGTCCGGGCAATAAAGGTGGCATCTGCTCCCATTGCCAGCGCCAAAGGATTGAAAGGATGGTCTATACTGCCATAAGGAGTTGATTTGGTCACCTTTTGTTCTTCCGAAGTGGGGGAATACTGCCCTTTGGTGAGCCCATAGATCTGGTTATTGAACAACATGATGTTCACATCGAAATTACGGCGTAGTAAATGGATGGTATGGTTACCACCAATACTGAGCCCGTCACCATCGCCGGTCACGATCCACACACTCAGTTCAGGCCTCGCGGCCTTTAAACCGCTGGCAACAGCCGTAGCCCTTCCATGAATGGAGTGCATCCCATAGGTGTTCATATAATAAGGAAAGCGGCTGCTACAGCCGATACCAGATATGATCACAATATTTTCCTTGGGAATACCCAGTCCCGGCATGATCTTTTGCACCTGTGCCAGGATGGAATAATCTCCACAGCCGGGACACCAGCGAACTTCCTGATCGGTGGCAAAGTCCTTGGCTGTTAATACGGGGGCTGTTACTGCTTCGCTCATGTAATAAAGTTACTGAAAAAGCTGCGAGCTTTTAGCTACGAGCTGCGAGCCAAAACCCTTAGCTTCGTTTTTACAGAAAAATGCGCTTAGTTTGTAGCAATCAGCTCTTCCCAATACTCTGCAGCCCGGCGGGTGTGGGGGATAACGATGGTGCCGCCTACAATATTAGCTACGGCAAATACCTCATACATTTCTTCTGTATTGACACCCAATTCATGGCATTTGCCCAGGTGGTATTTGATACAATCATCGCAACGCAATACCATACTGGCTACCAGTCCCAGCAATTCCTTGGTCCTTTTGTCCAGGGCGCCATCTTCATAAGTATTGGTATCCAGGTTCCATAAGCGTTTCATCACCAGGTTGTTTTTACCCAGTATCACTTCATTCATTTTAGTGCGATAATCATTGAATTCATTGATCAGCTGGCTCATAACTTGTTTATTATTCCCCAAAATTAGGGAAGCTGTTCATTCATCATTTTACCGATCGGGTAAACGATGATGAATTCGTACATTCATT
The DNA here is from genome assembly GCF_003555545.1 of Paraflavitalea soli. Classification (GTDB taxonomy): domain Bacteria; phylum Bacteroidota; class Bacteroidia; order Chitinophagales; family Chitinophagaceae; genus Paraflavitalea; species Paraflavitalea soli. The sequence goes on from NZ_CP032157.1 coordinate 5,849,562, forward strand.
GCTACAAAACCCTGACATGAGTAAAATACGTTATACCAGTATCTTTTTCCTCTTCCTTACCCTGACAACCCTGGCTCAACAAGGCAAAGAACCGGTGAAAGTGACGGATCTGCTGAAAATAAAGTCACTGGGCGGCGTTACATTAAGCCGTGATGGCAGTAAAGCAGCGTTCAGTGTGACCAGCATTGAGCCGGATGGTGATAGCAAGACCGATTACAAATACACGAATCAGCTTTGGATGGTTGCCACTGACGGCAGCAGCGCGCCCAGGCCATTAACGGCCAAAGAAAATGCTTCTCAGGCCACCTGGAGCCCCGATGGAAAGCAACTGGCTTTTGTACGGACAGCAGATGGCAAAGCACAAATATTCCTGTTGTCGCTGGATGGCGGAGAAGCTATTCAGCTCACGAAATTCAAATATGGCGCATCCTCTCCCAGCTGGAGCCCTGATGGCAAACAGCTGTTGTTTGCGGCCAGTATTCCGTTGAAAGACCTGTTGAAAGATACGGACCTCAATCCCGGTAAACTAAGCCCCCAATGGCCTGCTGAAAAACCAGGCTTTGACAAAAATCAACAACTGCAGGCTTCTACGGCAAAAGCAGACCCCGATGGCTCCCTGGAAGAAGTGAGGGCCTATCTCGATAACAATGCCACGGACCGCAAGGCGCGGGTATTCAACAAACTGAATTTCCTGGATGAGACGAATGTATCATCCGAGATGAGCTTTAACCATTATTTCGTAGTGAATGCGGTACCTGGCGCAACCCCTGTGGCCATTACCAAAGGATTTTACCGTTTTAATAGCGCGGACTTCACACCTGATGGCAAACAGGTGATACTGGCTGGGGATGTAGATTCCCTACAACACCCTGACCGCTCGCTGGAAAGCCAGCTCTTTTTGGTCAATACCAATGGGTCTGGCTTACGTATGCTGCTGGGTGAAGAAGGAAAGATTTATTCCGGCCCCCGCCTCTCCCCTTCCGGCAAATGGCTGGCATTCCAATATGGCACTACGTCTTTTGTAAGTGTTCCCACCCTGGCCATCATGCCCATTAATGGGACTGTAAAAGATATCATCAATATTCCTTTTGACCGCAGCAAAGGGGCCGTGACCTGGAGCGCTGATGAGAAATACCTGTACTTCACTGCTCAAAGCAATGGCGGCGCACCGCTGTACCGGGTGGAAGTAAAGACGAAAAAGGTAGATCAGTTGACAGACTATAACAGCGGCATCAGCAGCTTTGATATAGAAAACAATAAACTGGTATTTGTAAAAACGGAAGTAGCTAACCCTTTTGAATTGTTCCTTGCAGATGCCTCCGTTCAAAATGCCAGACAGATCAGTCATTTTAATGACTGGGTGCAAAACAAAAAGCTGTCTTTTCCCGAAAAGAAAACCTTTACCAACAGTAAGGGCATGACGGTGGAATACTGGGTGATGAAGCCCATCAACTATGAAGCGGGCAAAAAGTTCCCGGTGGTATTGGAAATACATGGCGGGCCTTCTGCCATGTGGGGGCCGGGTGAAAGCAGCATGTGGCATGAATTCCAGTATTTCGCCAGCAAAGGATATGGAGTAGTGTATTGCAATCCCCGTGGCAGCGGCGGCTATGGCCTTGACTTTCTGCGTGGCAATATCAATGATTGGGGTGCAGGCCCTACGAGTGATGTATTGACAGCCCTGGATAAGGCAATAGCAGAGGGATGGGCAGATACTTCAAAACTCACCGTAACCGGTGGATCCTATGCGGGCTACCTGGTAGCCTGGATCGTTGCGCACGATAAGCGATTCAAAGCAGCCTGCTCTCAACGCGGTGTATATGATCTGGCCACCTTCTTTGGCGAGGGCAATGCCTGGCGGCTGGTGCCTAATTATTTTGGTGGTTATCCCTGGCAACCTGAAACCAAGACTATCCTGGAAAGAGAATCGCCTATTACTTATGTAGCAAACATTACTACGCCCTATATCATCTTCCATGGAGACAATGACCGGCGCACGGGTTTTGTACAAAGTGAAATGCTGTACCACAGCCTGAAGGCGCTGGGCAGACCTGTGGAGTATGTACGCCATCCGAATGCCACGCATGAAATTACCCGTAGTGGTGATAACCGTCAACGCATAGATCAGCTATTGCGTACCTGGGAGTTTTTTGAGCGGTGGATCAAATAGATTGCCATTGTGCTATCAAGCGTTATTGAATGGCCTCTATTTTGATGGTCTCCAGCTGTTGACGCTGCTCTTGTTTGTATTGGTCAAATACAGGCAAGGAAGACTGAGAGATAGGTTCTGCTGAAGGGAATTTCTGTCGCAGGGGATCAACCTGCTTATTGTTTTTCCAGAAACGATAGCATACATGGGGTCCGGTGGCCAGGCCTGTGCTACCCACATAACCTATTACCTGTCCCTGCCGCACATGCTGGCCTTTTTTGGAGGCCCGCCTGCTCATATGCAGGTATTGGGTAGTATAGGTATTGTTGTGCCTGATCTTCACATAATTACCATTGAAACGGGAAAACGCAGATTCTACCACCACCCCACCACCGGTAGCGATGATAGGAGTACCGGTATGAGCAGCATAATCAGTGCCCAAGTGGGCCTTCCAGCGCTTTTGTACCGGATGGAACCGGCGCATGGTAAACCGGGAAGTAATATGGCTGAACTTCAGGGGAGCTTTCAGAAAAAAGCGACGCAGGGTCTTACCCTGTTCATCATAATACTCACCAGGCTGGGTGCTATCTGATTGAAAATAAAAGGCGTAAAAGGGTTCATTGTCATGTGAAAAAACAGCTGAGCGGATGGTTCCCAACTCTACTGGTTCTTCTTTAATGTATTGCTGCTCGTATACTACTTTGAACCAATCACCCTCATGGATAGAATAAAAGTCAATAGACCAGGCGTAAATGTCGGCCAGTTTCATCGCAAGCCCCGGATCCGCACCTGCCTTTTTGAACGTTTCATACAGGGAGCCTTCGATCTTGCCTGAAGCAGTGAGGGTACGGGTAGTGACGGTTCTTTTGCCGGTATAGATGCTGATAGAGTCGCGCAGGTCATATACTACATAATCGATGGCATTGGGCTGATAGACAAAATAAAGGGCTTTTTGCAGGCTGTCTTTGGTACAGAATACGGTGTACTGATTGCCTGCCCGGATATTGCGTATATCAAAAACACCTTTTGATTTGATGGCCAGCAGTGCAATGGTGGGATCATCTACCTGATACAGTTCCAGTATATTAGCCAGGAATTCATTGCGTTCGATGGTCTTTTCTATAACAGTAAAAGAGTCTACTGGCAGCCCGAACTTCCTTTGCGATACAGGAGGAGGGGTATTGGCCACTTTTGCCAGAGGATCTAATGTATTGCTTTTTGCGGGTGCTTGTGAATCCGTACAACTGGCCAGAGCAACCACGAGGGTGATCAATAAATAAAAACAAGTGGTGGAAAGGTGAGGTCTTTGCATCTTTTGGTTGATTGTACGCGGTTAAATAATGGCTGATTACTACTTTATCAGTCGCCCTGCCGCGTCCTTATGCTTAACTTCCTGAACAATCAACGATGACAATAGCGAGGCTCAAAACGATAATCAATGGGAATAACGCAAGGATAGGGCATTTCTTATGTTCTGCGAAAACCTGCGGGATTAAAATTCTGTGAAAAGGATGGCTTACCCTATCACGTCCTTACTGAATGGCATAAAAGAAAGCTCCATAAGTTTGAGGTGCTGACGGGCAAATGGAATACCGATAATGGTGATCAGCAGCAGGAAAGCAAATACCAGGTGAATGAATGCGGTGTACAATCCGCCGCAAAGCAGCCAGATGATATTGCAGAACAGGGAAAGACAGCCGCTGCCACCCGGTTTAGAAACGATCTGCTTGCCAAAGGGCCATAGCACTACACCAGCCAGTTTAAAACATTGCAGGCCCCAGGGAATACCCACGATGGTAACGCAAAGCACCAGACCGCCAACAATATAGCCCAGGGCAGACCATAAGCCGCCAAAGAGGAGCCAGATAACATTTCCTATCAGATTCATGTGCAGGGATGTTTAGTGATCAAAAACTGGTGCAAAATATACTCTAATTGCCGGGAGGCAATATAAAACAGGCGGTTGGCCGGTGAAATTACGGTAAAACCAGTCCTTATGCCGGTAAAAGGGTATTACGCCGAGCCTGTTGGTCATTAAACGGGGAGCAATAAAAAAAGCCCTCCATTTGACGGGAGGGCTCCAATGTATTGTAACAGTAAACCGATTATTAATAACGGTTGCTGTTGCTGCGAGGAGAGAAAGAACGGCGATCATTTCCACCACTGCGCTCTTCACGGGGACGAGCTTCAGTTACTTTGATAGCACGGCCTTCTACGATACCACCATCCAGTTCAGCAATAGCTTTACGGGCAGCTTCATCATCAGACATTTCTACAAATCCGAATCCACGGCTTTTGTTGGTGAATTTGTCAGTGATTACTTTGGCAGAAGAAACTTCGCCATAGTCAGCAAAAAAATCTTGCAGGTCTTCATCGGTAACATTGAAACTCAAATTTGAAACATAAATGTTCATAACAAAAAACTAATTAAATTTTTATAATGATCTGAGAAAAAAGCAGCGTAAAGAAAGACTAACTAACTAATAGCAGAAATGCGTAGCAGACTACATCGTTCACTTACTAAATGCTAAACCTCAAATTGACGGCGCAAATATACAACGTTTTCATTTCAAAATCCCCGCTTCATAATAATCATTTGTTAAGACAAGCAATCGATAAACCTGTCGTCAAATGTCAGAGAATTGTAATTTTTTTAAGCCATTAATAACTGACTTTACCTATATTCATCCACTAAAAGCTTCATTACTATGCTGTTCAACAAGAAGGTGACTGTATTATTTATGTTAGTGATCCTGGTACTGGCAGGTATTGCAGCCAGCAAACCGCCCAAGGGTACGCACAAAAACCTCAAGGTGTTGCCGAAAAACATCAGCCATGATGACCTGGACAAGATAATGGATGAATGGAAGGCGGCGCTGGGGGTTAAATGCAATTTTTGTCATGCTCCCCGTAAGGATGACCCCAAGAAGCTGGACTTCGCCAGCGATGAGAAACACGAGAAAGAAGAGGCCCGGGAAATGTTCCGTATGACGGCCAAGATCAACAAAAAGTATTTCCATTACAAGCAAGGTGATACCACTTCTGTGGCGCCTATCGGCTGTATGACCTGCCACCATGGCCAGGAGCATCCGGAGAACAAAGCACCTGCCAAAAAGTAGCAATTGATATAGCATTAACGGAAGCCTGTTTGCCCGGTGCAGACAGGCTTTTGTATTTTCTACCTGTTTCCTGCCCATATAACATATAAAATAGCCAACAGTTCTTTTTTTTGTTACCGCCCCCACTACCTAATTTTGTCCCTCATATTTATAATAATCACATGGCTGCACAACAATTCGACTTTGGTATGATCGGCCTCGGCGTAATGGGCAGGAACCTGTTGCTCAATATGGCAGATCACGGGTTTAAAGTCATCGGATTTGATAAAGACAATCAGAAAACAACCGCTTTTGAGGCGGCTGCTACCCCGGGTACTACGGTAAAAGGTGTAGGCACACTGGAGGAAATGGTCACTCAACTGTCGGCTCCCCGCAGAATTATGATGCTGGTACCAGCAGGTAAACCGGTAGATGATGTTATCGAAAGCCTGTTGCCCCTGGTACAGCAAGGCGATATTATCATTGATGGCGGTAACTCGCACTACACAGATACTTTACGCCGGGTTACTTACCTTAAAGGGAAAGGCATCCATTTTATGGGTGTAGGTGTTTCCGGTGGTGAGCAGGGCGCCCGCACAGGCCCCAGCATTATGCCCGGTGGCGACCAGGAAGCTTATCCGCATGTACAACCCATGCTGGAAGCAATTGCCGCTAAAGTAAACGGAGAGCCCTGCGTAGCGCATTTGGGTAAAGGAGCTGCCGGCCACTATGTAAAAATGGTGCACAATGGTATTGAATATGCCATTATGCAGCTGATCAGTGAATGTTATGACCTCCTCCACCGTGGAGCGGGCCTGAACAATGATGAGCTGCACCAGGTATTTGACAGCTGGAATAAAAGTGATCTGCAATCATTCCTCGTTGAAATCACTGCGGATATCTTCCTGCAACAGGATGATAAAACACCGCAACGCCTCATTGATGTTATCCTTGATAAGGCAGGCGCCAAAGGAACCGGCAAATGGACTTCCCAGGATGCCATGGAAATTGGAGTACCCATCCCTACTATCGATATGTCGGTTACGATGCGCAACATTTCCTCCCTTAAAGAAGAAAGAGTAAAAGCTGCCGCGCTCTATAATACACAGGCCGGAAAGATCAGTACGCCGAAAGAGGCCTTTATTCAACAGGTACACGACGCCTTGTACTTTGGGATTTTGATCAGCTATACCCAGGGGCTTGCTTTGTTGCACAGGGCCTCCACCGACCTGGATATGCAGATCCCCATGCAGAAAGTAGTAAGTGTATGGCGTGGCGGATGTATTATCCGCTCTTCCCTGCTGGACCTGTTTACCAAGATCTATACTCAGAACCCACAGCTCGAAAATTTGTTGTTAAATGAGCAGATCGCCCAACTGCTGCAAGGCAAAGAACAAAACCTGCGCACTGTAGCTGCTATTGCCACCCAAAATAAGTTTGCAGCCGGCTGCCTCCTATCTGCCTTAAGCTATTTTGATGCTTACTGCAGCAGTCAGTTGCCGATCAACCTTGTACAAGCGCAACGCGACTATTTTGGGGCGCACACTTATCAACGTATTGATCAGCCAGGAACATTTCACACGATCTGGAACAAATAGTCCGGCTCAAACTAATATAATATGCAAAATCATAAACGTCCACCAGCTTCCCTGTTGTTCATTTTTGGTGGCAGCGGCGATCTGAATCACCGTAAACTCTCTCCCGCCTTATACAACCTGTTCATAGATAATTGGATGCCCGATAAGTTCAGCATTGTGGGTATCGGCAGAAGGCCTTTCGCCAATGATGATTACCGCAAACACCTGCTGGATGGGATTCAACAGTTTTCCCGCCGTAAAGGTGAGCAAAACGGCAAGTGGGCTACGTTTTCACAAAATGTGTCTTATCTGCAAATGGATGCTTCAAATGAAGCAGACTATCAGAAGATCGCCGACATCGTAAAAGAGAAAGAGCAGGAGTTTGGCGAGCACCCTAATGTGATCTTCTACATGGCAGTGGCGCCACAACTGGTGCCTGATATCGCCAGCAAGCTGGGGCCTCTTAATATCTGTCATGATACGAAGTGCACCCGTATTGTGGTGGAAAAGCCTTTTGGCCATGACCTGAAAAGCGCTCATGAGCTGAATGAGCTGTTGTCCAGCATGTTTGATGAAAAGCAGATCTACCGAATAGACCATTACCTTGGCAAAGAAACGGTTCAAAACATCCTGGCGCTGCGTTTTGCCAACGCCTTGTTTGAGCCCATCTGGAACCGGAATTATATTGAGCACGTACAGATCACGGCAGCAGAAACGGTGGGTGTGGAAGGCCGTGGAGATTATTATGAAAGCTCCGGCGCTTTGCGCGATATGGTACAAAACCATATCCTGCAACTGATGTGTATGATTGCCATGGAAGCGCCTGTTTCATTTGAAGCAGACGAGATCCGTAACAAGAAGGTAGATGTGCTCAATGCCATTCGCCGCATCACGAATGAGGATGTACACGCGCATGCTGTACGTGGCCAGTATTCCGAAGGCTGGATGAAAGGCAAGAATGTGCCGGGTTATCGCCAGGAAAAGAATGTAGCGCCCAATTCGCCTGTAGATACGTTTGCAGCTGTTAAGTTCTACATTGACAACTGGCGCTGGCAGGATGTACCGTTCTATGTACGTACGGGTAAACGCATGCACCAGAAATCGACCATCATTACTGTGCAATTCCGCCCGGCGCCTAATTATGCATTCCCTCCGGAGGCAGCTGAGACCTGGCGCCCCAACAGGCTCACGATCAGCATACAGCCGGAAATGGATATCCGCCTGCGATTCCAGTCCAAACGCCCCGGTCAGTCTATGACATTGAACCCGGTGGATATGATCTTCAGCTATAATGATGCCTACGATGAAGAAGAACCGGAAGCATATGAAACACTGCTGCTGGATGTAATGGAAGGTAATGCCACTTTATTCATGCGTTCAGACCAGGTAGAAGCAGCCTGGAAGATCATTATGCCGATCCTGGAAACCTGGGAAGCCAGGCCACCGGTGGATTTCCCCAATTACGCACCCGACAACTGGGGCCCAGAAGATGCAGAAGCATTGATAGCCCGGGACGGACGTAACTGGGTGAACCTGCCTATTCAAAAACAGACTACCAGCAAATCAGAAATAGGTACAAAATAAGATACGCATGCAGCTTCATATTCAAAAGGATGCCACCGCTGTGAGCCATGATCTGGCAGAATGGATTACGCAGGCTATTGAGACCACCTTACAAACAAATGAGCGTTTTACCTGGGTGGTTACGGGAGGCAACTCTCCCAAGCTATTATATGAGTTGTTGTCAGCTGCGCCGTACAAGGATAGGGTTGACTGGAAGAAAATGCATATTTTCTGGGGAGATGAACGGGCAGTTCCTTTTTCGGATAGCCGCAATAATGCCCGCATGACCTTTGAGCAACTGCTGAATCGTGTTCCTGTAATAAAGGAACAGGTACATGTGATGAAAACGGATATAGCGCCTGATGCATCAGCAGCTAATTACGAGCAGATACTACACCAATATTTCCCTGAAGAAGGCGCTACATTCGACCTGGTATTAAATGGAATGGGTGATGATGGGCATACCTTGTCCCTTTTCCCGCATACAGCGGTCATTCATGAAACAAAGGCCTGGGTAACTTCTTTTTACCTGGCGCCGCAGGAAATGTACCGCATTACGCTTACGGCTCCTATTGTGAACCGTGCCCATAAAGTGGCCTTCCTTACTTTCGGAAGCAATAAAGCACATGCATTACAAGAGGTACTGAAAGGGGCGCGCAATGTAGATCAGTATCCTTCTCAGATCATACAACCAGCATCAGGTGAGCTGCACTGGTTTGTAGATGAGGCGGCAGCCGCTGGATTACAATAAAGGAATAATTAAACCGATAAAAAAGACCGATAAGCTCATCAGAACTTATCGGTCTTTTTGCATTATTATCGAGTTATTTGAAGATGCCGTTGATCAGTGCATTGGTCAATTTCCTTTCTCCCTTTGTCCAGATGGTATTCGGTGGTGGAAACTCATTGAGGTTATGGCCTCCCTGGTTCTCAAAATCAAAGATGGCGTGACAATGAGCATTGAGCACCAAAGCACATTTGAGCCAATCCCGTGACCAGATTATTTTCAGCCCCCAAGGCTTCTCATTCTCTGTAACCTCTTCTACATTGTAAATATGCAGGGCATCCAGTATCCGCTGCTCACCTGTATCCGGGGCTATTTCCAGCGCATAGAAGTATCCTGTATCAGTATCATCCTCAAAAACAACCGCATAGTTATTCTCATTGGATTTACTTTCTACAAAGATCTCTTCACCAGGTGTGAAGGGCTTTTCAACTAATAGGTATCCTCTCATTTTGCATCTACTGAATCATACACGATCACTTTCGTCCAGAGTGATGAACACTCTTCCACAAACTTCAGGTGGATAGGATCAACCTGGTAACTAGCCTGGTCGGCATCATTATCGAAAAAGGTACACCAGGAAATAGCGTAACTGGTGTCAATCACGCCGCGGTTGGTATCAGCAGGCTGGCCGATATGGAACCATTTGATGGTCTTAACAGCCGACAATTTCTTTAATCCGGCAATTAGCTTTGCTTTGTCTTCTTTGCTATCGGGGTTCTTTAACCAGAAATATACGTGGTGCACAAACTTATTTTCAGCCATGTCGGTAGTGTTATTTTCCGCTAAAGTAATCAATCCGCCAGCAATAGCAGCTTTACCGGTACTGGCAATAAATTCACGACGGGTAGTGCTCATATTACAACAATTTGTTTTTTACTTCCTGCTCGCCTTCAACCAATCCTTTATTCCTTTATAGATCTTTTTAGCCACTGCCCGGTGAAATTTGGGATCCATGATCCTGCGCTCATCTTCTTCATTGCTCAGAAAAGCTATTTCCACCAGGCAGTTGGGGTATTCGGTTGGGCCGCTTAAAGCGAAATTGAAGTTGCCGATATTTCCGTAATTATCCAAACCCAGTTCCAGCATCCGGTCCAGGATGGTTTGGGTAAGCGGACGGAAACCGATATAGCGGTAGTAGGTACTGGTACCTTTGGCGGCAGGGTTTCCGGCAGAATTAAGGTGCAGGCTGATAAGAAGGTTAGGATCCTGCTGGCGCAAGGCCAGGGTACGATCTGTCATGCTGAGGTCTACATCCAAAGTGCGGGTCATGTAAACATGTGCCCCTTTACGGCCAAGGTATTTTTGTAAAGCTTCTGCAAACTGCAGGGTATACATTTTTTCAAATCCTTTAGAAATTACCCCGGAAGCGCCGGTATTGCTGCCGCCATGACCGGCATCCACGGCAATCACCAGGTTCTTCATGCATAGCTTTTCCGGCTGCCGTTTAATACGGATCATCAGGCGTTTACCGCTGCTGTCATAGGCGATATAATGACCCCAGTGTTGCTGGTGCTTTAATTCAATAAAGACCCTTAGTACATCATCTTCCACCTGCTCATACCAGGCGTTCCTGATTTCCTTAACCGACTTTAATTGGGTGATCCAGTTGGTATTGGAGGTGACCCCAAAAATATCCACCACCAGGCGTGAAGGATTGATCTGCTGTATACTGCGGTAAGGCAGGCGTTCTTCCATACCTACGGCAACAATATCATGGGTTGCATTGCCATATACCCGCCAGCTTGCGGTGAGGTAATAAGGTTTATTATGTTGTGCTGTATCGGGCTTAACATTGGCTTTGGCTATATAGCCAGTATGATAGCGTGAAAGCTGAACCTTATAATCTGTTCCAACCGAATCTATCACTTTAAGTACAACATTGGTATCGAGGAAGGTCATCTTGGCGCCACCAAGACGGTCATCACCCAGGCCATATTCCAGGAAGGGAAGCTGACCGGTAGTCTTCACATAAAAGTAACTGGCGGTAGTATCCTGCGCCCGGGCATTCATCAATACCAGGAACAGGAATGGGATGGATACTATTCGTTTCATATGGCAAAATACACAGCAAACCAATATCAAATTCATTTGCAACAAATTGCTGGCAATACATAACCATTTGAAATATCTATGCGATTTTCTCCCTGCAAAACAGGCAGGCATAAAAAAGGTGGCAGTATCAACTGCCACCCATATCAATGAATGAGATCATTAACTAATTGTTCTTACAAAGGATACTTATTGTCCTTGATAAGCTTGTCGGCAATTCTGCGACGGGCATCTTTGCTGTTAAATACTTCTACTTTAGTAAAGCGTTTTATTCCCAGCAACATCATCCTTTGTTCATCGCCTTCCGCAAATGCATTGATGGCATCCTTACCATATTTGTTGATCTTATCGGCAGCATCATACAGATAAGTACGCATGATGTCGAGTTCAAACTGGCAGGCAGCTTCTCCTTTGCGGTCAGCCAGTTTGATAGCCCTCAATAAAGCGCTTTCTGCATTAAAGGTCTCAATAGCCATATCGGCAATGTGCATCAATACTTCCTGCTCGCTTTCAATCTTCATCATCAGTTTTTGCACAGCAGCGCCGGCTGTCATCAGGATGGCTTTCTTGAAGTTGGCAATGGCCTTCTTTTCTTTAGCAAAAGCTTCTTCTTCGCCGCTGCCAAAATCAGGAATACTCATCAGTTCCTTCTGCACAGCCATGGCAGGTCCCATAAGATCCAGGCGACCCTTCATGGCACGCTTGAGCACCATATCCACTGTCAGCAGCCGGTTTATTTCATTGGTGCCTTCATAGATGCGGTTGATGCGGCTATCGCGATAGGCTTTTGAAATTATATATTCATCGCTGTATCCATTACCACCATGCACCTGTACGCCTTCATCTACTACAAAATCCAGCATCTCACTACCAAATACTTTCAGCATTGCACACTCAATGGCATATTCTTCTGCAGCACCCAATAAAGCTTCATTAAAGGGCTTACCGGAAGTAAGCAACTCCTGTTCTTTGTCGTCAATCCATTTAGACGTACGGTATAGGGCACTTTCTGCTACCCACATTTTGATGGCCATTTCGGCCAGTTTGTGTTTAATAGCCCCAAAGTTGGCAATGGCAGTCTTAAATTGTTCGCGTGTAGTAGCGTACTGAATCGAAGTATTGGCAGCTCTTTTAGCCCCGCCTAATGCAGCAGCACAGAGCTTCAAACGCCCTATGTTGAGGATATTGAAAGCAATGATGTGCCCCTTACCTATTTCGCCCAATACATTCTCCGCAGGTACTTTACAATCCTGGAAGTACAATTGAACGGTAGAAGAACCTTTAATGCCCATTTTGTGCTCTTCCTGCCCCTGGGTGAATCCTTCAAACCCACGCTCCACTATAAAACCTGTGAACTTATCTCCATCTACTTTGGCAAATACGGTATACACATCGGCAAAGCCGCCATTGGTGATCCAGCATTTCTGTCCGTTCAACAGGTAATGCTTACCATCAGCACTCAATTTAGCGGTTGTCTTAGCTCCCAATGCATCACTGCCGCTATCAGGCTCGGTAAGGCCATAAGCACCTTTCCATTCGCCGGTAGCCAGCTTGGTAATATATTTTTCCTTTTGGGCATCGGTACCAAAATATAAGATCGGTAAGGTTCCGATACCAGTATGAGCAGCTACAGCCACGGAGAAAGAAAAGCCTCCACCCAATCCCTCATTGACGAGGGTAGAGGTGATAAAATCTTTACCGAGACCTCCATAGGCTTCAGGGATGGAAGACCCCAGCAAACCCTGCTCACCAGCCTTGGCTACCAAGGAAGGCATGAGTCCCGGCTCCAGTTTGTCAATACGATCAATCACCGGCAGTATTTCTGCATCGAGGAAGGACGTACACATATCTTTCACCATCTGCTGTTCTTCGTTAAAATCTTCCGGGATAAATGTATCAAAAGCAGAACCTTCTTTGATCAGCCATTCGCCGCCTTTCAAACTTGTGTTTTGTTGTGTTGCGCTGCTCATAAAAAATGTTTTATATTGATTTAATTCATATGGTAAATAGCAGACTCTTCTATTTCAGGTTGTCATACACTATTTGCAATACTTCTTTACAGATCTCAATGCGTTCGGGTGGTACTCCCTGCAGGGCTTCATTCAATGTTTCCTCGGCCAATCCCATACTTTGTTCCTGCAGCTTTTGTGCCTGTTTGGTGAGAAAGATCAGGTTCATGCGACGGTCGGCATCTGACGAGACCCTTTTCACCAGTTGCAATTTCTCGAGGTTATCTACGAGCCTTGTAATACTGGGCTTGTCACGGAAAGTGGCATTGCACAGTTCCTGCTGGCTAATACCATCCTGCTTCCACAAATGATATAATACACTCCACTGCTCGATGGTTACATTGAGTTCGGCGGTATTGAATTTCTTCTGCAGCCGACGTGCAATAGCAGTTGATGCTTTACCGGTAATAAAGCTGTAGAGCTCTCCTTTTCTAAATTGGTTGTTTGACATATAGTTGTTTATACAACTATTCAAACTTACGGAATTTCCTGCTCCCGGGCAAGTTTTTTGCGGCTAATAAATTATTAAGGGTAAACCTGTATAACCCTTGTTAGTCATATGCGCAAAAAAGATTGCCTATTGGACATAGATCAAATTCGTGGCAAATAATGTCATTTTATCGATCCGACTCAGCGAAGGGGACACAAAATCGTTAGATTCGTCTTCCCACCCCGTTTATTGATCGTACCCACTTCTGGTACCACTATCCTGTTTCTTTGCCCCATGACCTAAACCTGCAAACATGAAATATTTTTACCTGGCCCTTTTGTGTGCCTCCTGCTGTACTGTAAGTTTTGCACAGAATATGAGGATGGTTGCTATCGGATCTTCCACTACAGGCGGTACTGGCGCCAACCCAGCAGACAGCGCCTGGGTGAACCGCTTTACCTACTATTATAAAAACCAACTGGGCATAGTGGATATTGTTTATAACCTTGGCTGGGGCGGCTCCAGCTGTTACAGAGGAATGCCATCCAGTTATTCGCCGCCGGCCGGCCGGGAAGGACCAGATCCTTTCAATAATGTTAGCAGGGCTGTAACACTGCTCTCGGGCATGGCTATTCCCGCCAATGGGGTGGTGATCGTCAACTACCCTACCAATGGCTATATTACTTACAGCATTGCCGAGATCATGAATTGCCTGCAGGTTATCTATGATTCAGCCACCAGGCTTGGCAACAAGTGCTATATCACCACTACACAGCCACGCAATGATGCTGGCTTCAATAATCCTGTTATCAAACGCAAACTGGCGGATATCAAAGACTCCATTATCAATCGTTTTTCTGTAGGCAATACCATCAATTTCTGGGATGGCATGTTCAATCCGTCAGATACATCAATCCTGCCAATCTATGCAGCAGGTGACAATATTCACTTTAATAATGCCGGTCACCGGGTATTATTTGAAAGGGTGAAAGCTAAAAACGTATTCAGTGCGATCCTGCCCATCAAGCTGCAGCAATTCACAGGCACTATACAGGATAAAAAAGTTATTCTGAAGTGGACGGTCGATCAGGATGATCCGGCTGGCTCATTTACCATCCAACGTAGTGCTAACGGACAGGACTTCGAGTCACTGCATCAGCAACCCGTGACCAACCAGGCAGGCACTCATACTTACACATTCACCGATCAAACACTCTTACCGGGAACCAGTTACTACCGCCTGGCTATCCGGGAAAGGGATCATACTGATTACTCAAAAACAGTTACGATCAAAGCTGCATTGCCGGCTTTGACGATAAAACGCCTGTACCCCATCCCAGTCACTAAAAGACTACTGCTGGAACTTGTTGCAGAAAAAGCGCAGCCGATCACCATTGACATTATCACCAGTGGCGGTATGCTCATACAGCGTACTGCACGCCAAATAACCAATGGCATCAACTATTTGAATGTGCCAGTGGCGCAACTAGCCACCGGCATGTATTATGTGCGGATCAATTGTGCGGGCAACGAACCGCTTATCCGGGCATTTAACAAATAAAGCATCGTGATCAGATACTTACTGATAATGTTGTAGTTTTATTGCAGTCTGTATATGCAAACTGCTTCAATTAACTATAAGTCGTCACAAATCAATTACTCCTATGGTGGCAGTGGGGAAAAACTGCTGCTATGCCTGCATGGTTATGGGGAATCGGAAAAAAGCTTTCGGTTCCTGGAAACCTACCTGCCTGCAGGTTACCGCATCCTCGCTATTGATCTGCCCTTCCACGGAGAAACACAATGGCATGAAGGGCTTCATTTCACTACCGACGACCTTCTTGCTATCATCGACAGCATTTGCCGGCAACATACTGGCTACACTGGCCGATTGACCATTGCCGGTTTTAGCATGGGTGGAAGAGTTGCGCTAAGCCTGTTGGAAAAAATACCGGCACAAACCGACAAGGTACTACTGATGGCATCCGACGGTTTAAAGGTTAATATCTGGTACCGCCTGGCCACCCGTACTATAATAGGTAATCGCTTTTTCCGGTATACTATGCACCGGCCACAATGGTTTTTCTTATTACTAAAAATAGGCGATGCCATAGGGCTTATCAATCAAAGTGTTTATAAGTTCACCCGCTATTATATTCATGATAAACAGGTACGGGAAGATCTGTATAAGCGCTGGACCTGTATGCGGTACATCAGGCCTCATCTTCCCGGAATCAAAAGGTCTGTAGTGCAATATGCTATTCCTGTTCGTTTGTTGTATGGGCAATATGACCGTATAATACGGTATGAAAGGGGAGAAAAATTCCGTTCTGGTATTGAATCTTTCTGTACGTTGCGGATAATTCCAACCGGTCACCAGGTGTTACAGGAAAAAAATGTGCAGGTGATCCTTGAATTATTACAATTTTAAATCCGTTCAATCAATTTCCTGTACATGCCAATATTCCTCTTCATATTTTTCTTATTGATGGTGGGATATGCCATCCTTATCAATTTTTACCACCGGTCGTGGAACCGGCTGCAATCCTTCAAGTTGCCTCCCGATACAAAACCTTCCACCTTCATCTCCGTTATTGTGGCGGCCCGAAATGAAGAAAAAAATTTACCGGCCTTATTGGATTCACTGAACAATCAACGCTATCCTCAGTCATTGTATGAAGTGATCATTGTAAACGACCACTCAACGGACAATACCTGGTCCATATTGCAGCAAGCCGCTTATCCTGAATTAAGACTAAGGCCGCTTAACCTGTCGGCCTATATTAACAAAGATGAAACCAGCCGGTCGTTTAAAAAAAAGGCTATTGAAACAGGTATACAACAATCGAATGGCAGCCTGATCGTTACAACCGATGCAGATTGCCGTTTTGGTGAACACTGGCTGGAGAGCATTGCTGCTTTTTATGAATCCACGCAGGCAAAGTTCATTGCAGCGCCCGTAAAAATAATAGCCCGGCCCACCCTGCTGGGTATTTTTCAATCGCTGGACTTTATCACCTTACAAGGCATAACCGGGGCTTCGGTATCACAGCGTTTCCACTCTATGTGCAATGGTGCTAACCTTGCCTATGAGAAAAAAGCATTTGAGGAGGTCAATGGATTTGAGGGGATTGATAATATTCCTTCGGGGGATGATATGCTACTCATGCATAAGATCTATAAAAAATATCCCGAGCAGGTATTTTACCTGAAAGCCAAAGAAGCCATCGTGTCTACTGATCCGGCATCCAGCTGGAAGGCGTTCTTTCACCAGCGCATTCGCTGGGCCAGCAAGGCAGACAGTTACGACGATAAGCGCATTTTCTGGACGCTCCTGCTGGTATACTTAATCAATGTTTGTTTTTTAGTAGCTGCCGTAGCTGCTTTTTGGCATAACATCTGGCTATTCTTTTGCCTGATCCTGTTATTGGCGAAAGTGCTGATCGAATTTCCTTTCGTACATTCAGCAGCCATCTTCTTCGACCAGGGCTCGCTGATGAAGTATTTTCCTTTTTTACAACCCATACATATTCTATATACTATTATTGCAGGATGGCTGGGCAAGTTTGGAAAATATGAATGGAAGGGGAGGGTAATCAGGAAGCAGGCTTAAGTTTACAAAACACTATTTTCACCCATGGCTACTGCCACTACACGTTCTACCTGGCGACGACTGAAGCGTAACAAAGGCGCCCTATTTGGCATTGTGATCATCATATTGGCCTTATTCGTGGCATTACTGGCCTATGTACTAGCTCCTGATGGTACACCCAATGCCAACAGGATGATCGTAGAGATTGGCGGACAAAAGCCTGGTCATAAACAACAATTCCTCCTGCTCCCCAAAGAACGCTCTTTTGAAAAAGTATCTTTTTTTACACGCCTTATGAGTGGCCGGGAAGACCGGTATCAATACATCCCCATCAGCAGCTATACCAAGACAAAGGACAGCCTCATTATTCAGCAATTTATAGATGAAGGAATTACGGAGCGGATAGCCTATCCCTATTCTGCCACCAGTTTTCATGATGGCTATTCAAACGGGATGGTTAATATCATCACCCAAACATTTTACCTGGGTACGGATAAATACGGCCGCGATATCCTTAGCAGGCTATTGGTAGGGGTACGTGTAAGCCTGAGTGTAGGATTGGTGACGGTATTGATATCCCTGAGCATTGGGGTATTGCTGGGCTCGCTGGCTGGGTATTTCAGGGGATGGGTAGATGATGCCATTATGTGGTTTATCAATGTTATCTGGAGTATTCCTACTTTATTACTGGTATTCGCCATTACCCTTATGTTGGGAAAAGGCTTCTGGCAGGTATTCATAGCTATTGGTCTTACCATGTGGGTCAATGTAGCGCGCATCATACGGGGTCAGGTATTGAGTGTACGTGAAATGGAATATGTGGAAGCTGCGCGTGCATTGGGATTTTCTCATCCACGGATCATTGTACGTCATGTGCTGCCTAATGTAATGGGTCCTGTAATGGTGGTGGCCGCCTCCAACTTTGCATCGGCTATTGTGATTGAAGCGGGCCTCAGCTTCCTGGGTGTGGGTGTGCAG
The DNA here is from genome assembly GCF_003555545.1 of Paraflavitalea soli. Taxonomy (GTDB): domain Bacteria; phylum Bacteroidota; class Bacteroidia; order Chitinophagales; family Chitinophagaceae; genus Paraflavitalea; species Paraflavitalea soli. Next base: position 5,867,794 of record NZ_CP032157.1, read on the forward strand.
CCTCCGCAACCGAGCTGGGGCTTAATGATCAAGGAGAACTATAATTTCATTATTACCCATAATCCTATGCTGGCCCTGGCCCCGGGTTTTGCTATTATGCTGCTGGTACTAGCATTCAATATGCTAGGCAACGGACTAAGAGATGCCTTGCAGGTAAAAGCTTAAAATGAAAAAGTCCGGGATAACCGACTTTTGTCAGCAAGCCCGGACATGTATGAATTTGTTTCTATTTATTTTCTGGAATAACGGTAGCTGCCAGTCCACTTATTGGATGCACAGCTTTTAGAGGTAATCGTAATCTTTACAATACTGGGAGTTGCAGATGGGGTATTGGTAATACTGAAATTACTGATCGCCGTTTTTACATCTGGCAGCGTTTGAGTAAAGAAGGCAGTTCCTCCTGCTTCAGGCGCGGCAGAGACCTCAATGGTAACACCTGCTGTAGGCAGGCTGGCAGAGATATTTACCTGTAAAGCGAAGTTGGGACCAGGCCCCGCAGGTTCAGTGCTGCCATTGGCCGGGGTAGTACTCACTGTCATGGCAGTCTCACTGCAATTGTTATTGCCGCCACCTCCGCCCTTTTTGCAGGAAGAAATAGTGGCCAGGAAAAACAGGGTTGTAAGGCTTAATAATACGATCTTTTTCATGTTGCAATAGGTATTGTAATGGAACTCCCTTTAAAGCTAATATTTAATTGGCTTATTCAGCACATCAATTTTATTGTATAATGCCCGTGAGTTTATCCCGCCATTACCTGCACATTACGGTTAAAGCTTTCTTCCAGGGATATAAAAGTTTCGGTACGTTCTATGCCTTTGATCTTCTGTAATTCATCGTGTAATACAAACCTCAATTGATTAATATCACGGCAAATGATCTCCGCAAACATGCTGTAATTGCCAGTGGTATAGTTGAGGCGGGTAATTTCAGGTATTTTTTGCAACTCCTTGGCTACGGAGTCATAGAGTGAGCTTTTTTCAAGATATATTCCAATAAAAGCTATTACATCATAGCCCATTTGCTTCAGGTCCACGTTTAATTTAGTACCTTTCACTACCCCTGCTTCCTGTAGTTTTTTGATCCGCACATGGATGGTGCCTCCCGAAACGAATAACTTCTTACCAAGGTCTGCATAAGAAATCTCGGCATTGTCCATCATCTCGTGAATGATCTGTAAATCGAGTTTATCAAGATTCAATTTAGATCCCATTTAGCAATCGTTTTTTTGTAAAACATCAAACAATTGTACAAATATTTGTATAATCTCGAAACTTTCAAAATTTTTATTGAATATTTCTCAACGAATAGGCATATTTCTTTAATATTGCATTGTGATCGTTCTTTAAAACAAGGTACATAGATACTGTGGAGTGATGGAACTTGGCAGACATGCCCCCTTGTCTCGGGGGCGGGGATCACAGGATAAACGTAGTGTAATGCCGTCCTTCGGGATGACTGGGGTTGACCACCACAGATTGCGCTACAGCTAACTGCCCCGTGGAGGTTCGAATCCTCCCTCTACAGCCAGAGCAAGCAACACATAAACCCTTTCGGATTCTTCCGGGAGGGTTTCACTTTTTTTAATCCTCTCCCCACTCTTTTTAATCTTTCCCATTTGGGTAAAATACCTTCTCTTTTTTATCTTTATTACCTCTACTATTTAATTGCTCCTTCTACTTTGCCAACGGATTCTCCGGTATCCTCCTACTCCAATTCCTGATCTTTCTTCTTTATTTCCTCCTGATCCCCAGGCTGGCATTCGTGTGCCTTGGTTTACACATATTGCTCATAATTAAATAGCTTATGAAGGTTTGCTAATTTAAAATAATAGTTAACTTAGAACATCCTATTATTATCAATACCTTAAACCTTTCATTCATGAAATCATTAAACCTTCTTCGTTTGGCAGCTTTATCCGCTGTCCTGTTTTCGCTGTCCTGTAAAAAAAGGGGGCAATTTGAAGTATACTGCAAGATCGAACAAATCATTAGTAAGTATCAGTATAATCCATCCTACCCTGTGGAAACCAATGTATCAACTTTCACACACAATGCATGGGGCGACCCGGTAAGCATTATCCAAAGTAACCCCCAGATGGGTATTCCTCAATCCGTAATGGAGAAGGGCTATAGCTACGATGCCAATGACAACCTCATCAGGTCGAACGTAACCTATGACAACAAGATCAACTTCCTCCGCACCAGCCTGGTACTGGCTTTCATGATGCGCGATTACAGCAAGAATAATTATCTGACAGCGCTCAGTTATAACAGCAAAAACCTGCCCACTACTTATCCTGTATCAACGATGACCTCTGGTGGCGGACCCGTATTTTTCTATAACTCAGCTGAGGAGATCAAATACACCTGCGACAACAATAGCAACGATTTAGATTAAGAATCCGTAGCCCCTTGGGCACCTCTGCGGCCGGCAAAGCCCGTTGTAAAAGAGTTTCTCTTTTCAGCGGGTTTTTTGATTTCGCTACTTTTGCGCCCATGGGCCATAAGAAGTTAATACGCTTTGCAGAAATGACCACCTTCCCCAATGTGCTGCAATACCCGGAAAATATGCCCGGGAAGTGGAAGGATTTTTTCCATAATGATAACCCACTGGTGCTGGAACTCGCCTGTGGTAAAGGGGAGTATGCGGTAGGATTGGGCAGATTATTCCCGGATAAAAATTTTCTGGGGATCGATCTCAAAGGCAATCGCATCTGGGTGGGGGCTAAAAAAGCACTACAGGAAAATCTCACGAATGTGGCATTTCTGCGGACACAGATCGACAAGATCGCCAGCTATTTTGCACCCGGCGAAGTGTCGGAGATCTGGATCACCTTCCCCGATCCCCAATTGCGTACAGGCAAAGCTAAGAAGCGGCTTACACATCCCAAATTCCTGCGGATGTACCAACAAATACTGGCCCCGGGAGGTTATATTAACCTGAAAACAGATTCGCCGAGTTTATACAGGTTCACCAAATGGGTCATCGACCTGCATGAGTTGCCGTTGGTACAGGATATGGACGATGTATACGCCAATAAGGATATCAGTGAAACGCTGAAGATCAAAACGCATTACGAAAGCCTGGACATAGCACAGAGTAACCGGATACATTATTTACAGTTCAGCCTGCCGACTACACCCTTGCCCGATAAAAATGAAGCCTTAAAAGAATTGCTACTTGAAGAAGGAACTGATAGAAGGAGTTGATTATTATTATAATGAACAGGGATACGTGGTGCTAACGGCCCGGTATCACCTGGAGCGGGGGCATTGTTGCGGAAATGGTTGCCTGCATTGCCCCTTTGATTACATCCAGGTACCTGAGCCTCGCCGTAGCACTTTGCTGAACAAAAGACAACAAGATGGCTACACGCAAAACACCCGGTAAACCAGCCTCTGAAAAGCTGGCTAATCTTACGCCTGCAGGTCGCAAAGAAACTTTCTTTGAATTGGTATTTGAAGTTGCCCGGCAGATACCGAAGGGGAGAGTCACTTCTTATGGGGCAATAGCAGCCTGCCTGGGCGCCAAATCATCCTCCCGGATGGTAGGTTGGGCCATGCATGGGGCCGACAGGGTAAAGCCCAAAATACCAGCTCACCGCGTGGTAAACCGCAATGGAATGCTTAGCGGAAAGCACCATTTTGCCACGCCTACCCGCATGAAAGAGCTGTTGGAAAAAGAAGGTATCAAAGTGAAGAAAGATACGGTTGTCAACTTTAAAGAATTATTCTGGGACCCTGCCAGTGAACTTATTTGAGTCAGGAGTTTAGAGTCGAGAGTTCGGAGTTGAAAACCAGGTGTCAGGAGCTCTGTCTTGGGAAGACAGGGCGGCAGGCTAGTTCTTTCCTTCCAATTGCTCCACTTCTTTAGCATTGAGGTTCAACAAAACGATAATGTTCTCCTTACGGGGCATGAACAACAGCAGCACCAACACATGAAATACTGCTAAAGCCAGAAAGGCATAATTGCCGGTAATAAAAAAGCAAACCACAGCCAGCAGCCCCGGTGCCTCTATCATGGCCCACCAGATGATACAGGCAGTACGATAAAGCCCCATCCTCGTTTCACCGGATCCGGTGCTATTACGAGCTTCCATCATTTTTCGTTTGAAGAGATTAAAGCCGATCAGGAGCAACGCAACAGAGCACAATACTGCCACCACCTGCAAGGTCCTTTCCATGGTTGGATCAATTGGCTTCAATTTACCCATTTGGAAAAGAAACAGCATAGCGGCTGTAAAGATGAGCAAGCCACCAGTTATTCCCAGGTGCAGTATTTTCAATGCTTTGAAGGAATCCTGTTGCATATAGCAGCTTTTAAACCCAATATACTTAATTATAATAAGGGCTAATAAGGAGGTATACGAGCACACCGGTAAAAGCTACATAGAACCATATGGGCCAGGTAATACGCGCCAGTTTCCGGTGTTTGGGGTATTCACCTATCAGGGCACGATAGGCTGTAAAAAGAATGAATGGCAATATGATCCCGGCGAGGGGAATATGGGTGATAAGAATGATATAATAGAACATGCGCAGCCCACCAGCCTGTGCTTTCTCAGCCTCGGTGACGATCCCATTATGGTCAAGGTCTCCAAACTTTGTATCGCCTGCAAAAAGGTGATGGCAGATATAGGATACGAGGAAAAGCACAGAGAGGATCATGGCGGTGATCATGATCTTTTTGTGCGCCCCGAGGGTTCTGCGTTTGGCAGTGATGAGTCCCGCTACGAGCAATACGGTCACTATAGAGTTGACAATGGCATTGAATGTAGCAAATGCATGTACATTGAAACCAAGGTCAACTTCCAGTTTAATACGGCTCAGCAACACAACAGCAGCAAATACCACGAAGGATACAATGCCTATAAGCCACCAGGCTTTTTTATCATTTTTCTGCAAAACGGGCGCTAACATAAAATATTATTGTTTGGTGTTTGTGCGTGGCCGGCGTACTACCCAAAGAAATATGGCTACCCCTGCAATGACCATCAGGAAGATGGGCCAAAGAGAAAGCAACTCAGCCAGTACGGGTGAAGACTCTCTTTTATCTTTTTCCAGCATCAGCAGGGTAAGGTCCTCTGCTAATTTGGCCAAAGCCACGGTATCGAGTCCGTTGTAATAGCCACGAATGATACCTTTCTTATCAATGAGCACAAATTTCTCGGTATGGATGAACATGGAATCCACTGTACCACCATCCTGGGCAGGCAGTTTGATCTCGTTCAGCATGTAATCATAGATCTCTTTCTTAGGTCCGGTGAGCATCCACCACACATCATGATTAACGCCGTACCTGTCTGCATACTTTTTGAGCACTGGAACAGAGTCTCTTTCAGGGTCAACACTAAAGGAAAGAAATTGAACAAAAGTGGTATCAATACGCTTGGTAATGTCTTTCATTTTCAAACTTACCTGCAAGCTTTTCATATTACGCGTAAGGGTAGGGCAGATGGAGGGACAGCGTGTAAAGAAGAAATCGGCAATAATAACGCGGCCCCGTAGTTCATCGAGTTCTACTTTTTTGCCCAGCTGGTTGGTGAAGGTGGCATTGGCCAACTGGTACCACACGGTATCGGTCACTTTTTTGCCATTGATCACAGTATCAATAGTCGTTTCGGGATAGTATTTACGGGGCATAGCAATGGCATCCCGGCTGGCCGTTTTTACAATAAAATAACTGGCTACCGGCAGCAGGATGGCTATACACAAGGCTAACAAAGCTTTCTGGCTCACGTTATTTATTTTGCTGCGCAAAGTTACCACAGGAAACGATGCAATGCTGGTTTTGGCTGGAAAAGGCCAATAAATAAAAATCCCGCCACTTGGCGGGATCCTTGAACTATATGAGTACCCTTTACAGGTGTTTAATGCACAGATTCAGGCTTGTGTGCTTCTTCTGCATGCTCACCATGAGCTGCTTTGGGCGCTACTATGGTAGTCCCCTGCTCTTTGTGATGCGGATCATAGTTATTGCGGAGATTCTTGTAGGAATTACCATCCCACAGAAAAGCGGCAATAAACCAGATGAACAACAAGGCAGGTACAGCAATGGTCATGATCATATTCTTGATCTCATGACGCAAGTGCATGAATTCGGCAATGATATAGAAGGCTTTGGCAGCGGTGAAAATGATATACAGTATGTTGAACATCAATTTCAAGGAGTGATAATGGGGTGCAATGAACATACCTACTACCAGCTCTACACAAGTGATACCTAACAGGATCCAGAAGGTTCTCCAGATGGCCTTGGTATCAAAATCATGCTTCGCTCCGTGTCCGTGTTCTTCAGTATGTGTTGTTTCAAACTTTTCCATATAAATATTTTGCGGTTGGCGTTGATCAAATCAAAATTAGAACAAATAGAAACAGGTGAATACAAATACCCAAACCAGGTCCACAAAGTGCCAGTACAGACCAGCTTTCTCGATCATCAGGTAATGCCCTCTGCGGTCAAATACACCCCTGTAGGTCATGATGAACATAACAATATTGATAATGACACCAGAGAATACGTGGAAACCATGGAATCCGGTAATGGTGAAGAAGAAGTTGCTAAAGTTGGTAGATGATTCTGTACCACCAAAGTTGGGGAATGGATTCTTACCCCACCAAGCGCCCTGATCGTGCAAGTGATGCCACTCCCAAGCCTGACAACCGAGGAAAGCAAGACCGCCTATGATGGTCCAGAATAACCATTTCAATACTTCTTTGCGGTTATTTTGATGACCGGCGCCTACTGCCAACACCATGGTCACAGAACTCATGATCAAAATGAAAGTCATTACGCTCACAAATACCAGGGGCAAGTGTGTATGACCTGCAAAAGGAAAGGAAGAGAACACCTGGTTAGGATCAGGCCAGCCATTGCTGGAGAATCGTACGGTGCCATAAGAAATCAGGAACGCGCCAAAAGTAAAGGCATCGCTCATCAGGAAATACCACATCATCAGCTTGCCATATTCCACATTGAAGGGACTTCTTCCGCCACCCCACCATTTTTGATTCGCTGGTACTGCTTGTGCCATGTGTTGCTATTAATTTATACTCAAAAAATGTTTTCTATAATTGACGGCTCAGGACTACCCTTTCCACAAAAAGAATACGAACAGGTATATCCACAACAGGTCTACAAAATGCCAGTAGGTACTTACTACTTCTACGGGTACCGAATTATAACTCCTGATCTTCGCACTGAATGCTTTAAAGAACATGATCAGTAAGGCAATGGCTCCGCCCAATACGTGCAGGGCATGCAAGCCAAAAATGATATACAGGAATTGCCCTGCTCCTGATCCCCCTTCCAGTTTCACACCAGATTGGAACAGATCTTTAAAACCAATGATCTGCATGCCAATGAACGCCACACCCAATACAGCGGTTACGGTAAGCAGGCTGCGGTATTGTTTCATATTCCGCTCCTTAAATGATTTAAGGGCTACCTGCATGGTCAGGCTGCTGATGAGCATAACGGCCGTTGAATAATAAAAGATCTTCGGCACCACTACGGTAGTCCATCCAGGCTGTTCCCCTTTTACGATGTAGGCGCTGGTAAGCCCGGCAAACATCATAATGATGCTGCCGATGGCAATCCACAAGGTAAACTTGTGGGGATGTATTTTTTGTTGATGCGTACTCACAATATTCATTCTAAATCAGTTCAATATTAAAATCTGTTACACAAGTTCATTTCTTCTTTTATGTCAATCGCTGACTTATACGCTATAATTTATCAGCCAACAATGCCAACAGCACGATCGGCAAATAGATATAACTGCTGAACATCACCCTCCTGGCGGCTTTTACTTCCATCTCACGATACAACCGTACGCTTTGCCAGGTCATGAAAATATTGGCAGCTACAATGATCCAGAAGCTTACCATCCCACTCATTCCCGTCAGGTATGGCAAGATGCCAACCGGTATCAATACCAGGGAGTAAATGATAGACTGTATGGCCGAATACTTACCTGGCCCTTCCACAGAAGGCATCAGTTTAAACCCCGCCTTGCTGTAGTCTGTATGCGCAATCCAGGCGATGGCCCAGAAATGCGGGAATTGCCAGAAAAACTGAATGGCGAACAGTACCCATCCGCCGGCACTCAGTTCATCCTGTCCGGCTGCCCAGCCAATCAGGCAAGGCAATGCACCCGGTACGGCTCCCAGTAATACGGCAACTGCACTTACCTTTTTCAATGGTGTATACATGAAAGCATAGATGAACCAGCTTACAGCAGCGACGATGGCGGACAACAGGTTAAAAAAATAACCCAGGATCAACAATCCGGCAACCACTGTTATAATTGCAAAGGCCCAGCCTTCTGTTATACTCATTCTACCAGACGCTACGGGCCTTTTGGCCGTACGCTTCATCATGGCATCGGTATCCTTTTCCACTACCTGGTTCACTGCGTTGGCGCTACCTGTTACCAGCATACCGCCTACAAAGAGCCAGATGATCATGGCCCAATCATACACCACCACTTTCGGAGCCAGCAGGTAACTAATTACAGCAGAAAACACCACCATGAAGCTGAGGCTGAACTTAATCAGCAACATATAGTCCCGTACCTTACCGGCTATTGTTAAAGAGCTATTGTGCTTCACGGTTTCCTCCTGCATCGATATTAGGTTTTGTGAGTTCACCTTTCGGCGAATGCAGACTTAGTGCTTACTCTCGTTAGGGCCAATAGGCTCCGTTTGAGGAATAAAATCACGTCCATCTTTACTATAATCATATGCCCAGCGGTGTACTTCCGGAATTTCTCCAGGCCAGTTACCGTGTCCGGGTCTGATAGGTGTAGTCCATTCCAGGGTAGTTGCACCCCATGGGTTCTGTGTGGTCACTTTTCTGCCCTTGAAAATAGAGTAGAAGAAGTTAAACAGGAACATCAATTGTACTGCGAAAACGATCATCGCTACAGTGGATATGAACTTATTGAGCTCAGCAAAATGTTTGAATGATTCCCAGCCTGAGTAATCCAGGTAGCGGCGGGGCATACCGGCCAAACCTTCATAGTGCATAGGCCAGAAGATGAGGTAGGCGCCTGCCAGGGTTACCCAGAAGTGGATATAGGCCATGGTATTGTTCAGGAAGCGACCATACATTTTGGGGAACCAGTGGTATACACCGGCAAACATGCCAAAGAAGGCAGAAACACCCATTACAATATGGAAGTGCGCAATTACAAAATAAGTATCGTGCAGGTGAATATCCAGTGTAGAGTTACCCAGGAAGATACCTGTAAGACCACCAGAGATGAACAGGCTAACAAAGCCGAGGGCGAACATCATACCAGGGGTAAACCTGATATTGGCTTTCCAGATAGTGGTGAGCCAGTTGAACACTTTGATGGCTGAAGGCACGGCAATCAGCAGGGTGAGGAGTACGAATACTGATCCCAGGAACGGATTGAGACCAGTCACAAACATGTGGTGCGCCCATACCAGGAAGGCCAGGATGGTGATGGCGAAAATAGAACCCACCATCGCCATATACCCAAAGATTGGTTTACGTGCGTTGATAGAGATGATCTCTGAAGCCATACCCATGGCAGGCAACAAGATGATGTATACCTCGGGGTGACCCAGGAACCAGAACAAGTGTTGATACAGAATAGCGCTACCACCTTCATTAGGCAATGCTTGTTTGGTAGCAGTTATATAAATATCAGACAGATAGAAGCTGGTGCCTCCGTGACGATCAAATAACAACAGAATGAAACCTGAAAGCAATACAGGGAAGGACAATACACCCAGTACAGCGGTAAAGAACAGGGCCCACATAGTCAGCGGCATCCTTGTCATAGCCATACCCTTTGTACGCATATTCAATACGGTAGAAATATAGTTCAAACCACCCAACAGGGAGGATACCACAAACATGGCCATCGCTACGATCCAGAGGTCCATACCCGTTTTGGAACCGGGGGAAGCATCACCCAGCGCACTCAACGGAGGATAGGCGGTCCAACCACCACTGAATGGACCGGTTTGGATAAAGAGTGAGGAAACCATCACCACGCTGGCGCCAAAGAAAAACCAGTAAGACAACATGTTCATGAATGGGGAGGCCATATCACGGGCGCCGATCTGCAGGGGGATGAGGAAGTTGGCAAAAGTACCGCTCAAGCCACCTGTCAACACGAAGAACACCAGTACGGTACCGTGCATGGTAACCAGTGCATAATAGTTTTCGGCAGATATCTTTCCACCTTTGGCCCAACGGCCAAGGATGTCTTCCAGCCAGGGAAAAGTTTGGTCGGGATAACCTAATTGCAAACGGAATAGCACAGACATCAGACCACCCAGGATACCCCATACCATGCCCGTAATCAGGAACTGTTTAGCGATCATTTTATGATCCTGGCTGAATACGTATTTGGTAATAAAGGTTTCTTTATGGTGATGCACATGATGCTCATCGTGGTGCACATCATGCGTGGTGACTACCTCAGGATGCCCGTGCAATGCTTCGTTGCTCATGATATATTATTTAATAGACGATGTTAATGCTGTTTCTTTTCTTCACAAAGCCATATTACTTATGGCTGCTAGCTACCGTTTTAAGGGTATCTTTTACACCTGCTGCTGCTCCTGTGCTGTCTGCAGCGGGCTTCGCAGCTTCAGGAGCCGGAAACGCTATTGCATAGGCAGGTTTCATTTTTGCTTTCCAAAGTATAAACTCTTCAGGAGTTACCACTTTAATAACACCCCTCATAGAGTAGTGCCCGTTACCACACATCTGGTCGCAGGAGATCTCATACTCAAATTTGGGATTGTTGGTGATCTTCTTCATCTCCTCTGTAGTATACTGAGGGGTAAACCACATGGTGGTAGGCGTACCAGGCACCGCATCCATCTTGAGGCGGAAGTGTGGCAAACCAACGTCGTGAATTACATCACGTGAATTGATGATCAATTTTACAGGTACCCCTTTTACCAGGTACATAGCGGTATTGTCTACCAGGTCATCAAAGCCAGCAGGATCGGCTTTCAGTTTAGCTTCACCAACAGGATTATTGTCCCTGTCTTTTTTAATGATGGTGGTATCAGTCCAGAGCAAGCCCAATTGGTTGCCGGTTGCTTCATCAATATTGCGGTAGTATTTCTTACCGAATGTGTTGTCTTTACCCGGATAGCGGTAGATCCAGCCAAACTGCTTACCGGTGATCTCCACCTGCATAGCATTTTCAGGCGCATCACCTGTCATACGGAACCAATAGAACAAACCAAACCCTACGAGTACGCAAAGTGCAATGGCAGGAACGGTGGTCCACAAAACTTCCAGCTTATTATTATGGGGATAATAGAAAGCCGTTCTTTTTTCACTGTGCTGGTATTTGAAAGCAAACCAGAACAACAGTACCTGCGTAATTACAAATACGATACCTGTAATGGCAATGGTAATCATCAACATGGTATCAATATTCTTACCATGCTCGGAGGCTGCAGGATATGGCATCAGGGTTTTAGGATAGAGCATTTTATTGCACCACCAAACGCCCACCAGTCCCAGCACCAGGAACACTACCATCAAAAACGCATTGATCCTGTTGTTTTGCTCGAAAGCCTTCTTCTCTCCTTTCAGCACAGATACATACTCACTGGCCTTGGCAATCTGAAACGTGATCAGAAAGCCCAGGATGAGAATCGCTAACAGAAGTATTCCAGTAGTTGTCATGATCAATCAATAAATTTAATTCGACCTATCAAAGTTTAAATGCTATTGAACAACACACACTTGTTTCGACACAATCAGGTGTGGTGTATGATACTTTCTTTTATGAACGGGTGGTTCCTGGCAATCAGCGGATGTTTGCTCATGGCGTTTCCTGTAGAATTCAGGATGATACCCACAAAACCAGCTGCGATACCGAAATCGAGCAACAGCATACCCAGGTTCACATGCTCAGGATCAATACTTGCAAACACCATTTGGTAGAAATCGAGCCAGTGACCAATAATTATCACTACTGCCATAAATACCATGGTCGTATAATTTCTCTTAGAGCCACGACGCATTAATATCAACAAGGGAGCCAGGAAGTTAATAATAAAGCTGAACCAGAAGATACCGCTATAAGCTCCGCCCTTATGACCTTGTGCAGAGATACGTGACTTAAAGTACACTGTTTCTTCAGGAATGTTGGCATACCAGATCAGCATGTACTGAGAGAACCACAGGTATGTCCAGAAAATAGAGAAGGCAAACATGAACTTGCCCAAATCATGCAAATGTTCATGATTAGTGTATTCCAGGTAACCCTGGTTTTTCATGAAGATCACAAAGAGAGCGATCAATGCCATGCCGGAAACAAAGGTGCTGGCAAAAGTGTACCAGCTATACATGGTAGAATACCAGTGTGCATCAATGCTCATGAGCCAGAACCAGGGAATGGTAGACATAACAGTCAAACCAAACCAAGCAATGAACAAAGAAGCCCAAACGGTGTTCTTAAAAATATACTTACGACCAGCTTCAACATCCGGTAAAGGATTGTTGTCGAGGGAGCGGGAAATCTGACGCATTTTTCTACCCAATGCGTACCATAATACAATGGTCAACACACTCCATATAGTATAGAAGGGAACATTCAGGAAGCCCTTTTTGCCTTCCAGGATGGCATCACCTTCGGGATGCAGCCAGTGGTATACATGGGTGCCGGGTACAAATACGAGACAAAGCAATACAACACCAGTAATGATGCCGATAGGTGCAACTGCTGTTGAGATGGCTTCAGTAACTCTTCTGAATGACATTTGCCATCCGCCCATAGCAAGAGTAGTAGCACAAATAAAGAACATAGCGGTGTTTACTACCAGCAGGAAGAAAGCGCTGTTCTGCAACAGGGCGCCCCAAAATAATTGGGGATGTTCGCCTCTTCCATAAGCGATAAATGCAATGATCACTGACAATACGCCTACTCCCATCAAACCTGTTGACCAGGTTTTATATCGCTTGGGTATTTCAAAAAATTCTCTTGAAGCCATTATCAACTTTTTATATTTTCAGTATCTCGTATCAGTTATTTTTTTGCAGTAGTATCAGCAGTCGCTGCCGCAGCTGTAGTAGTACCACCTTTTGATTCAGCCTGTTTAGCCTTGATGTACTGGATCACCATCCACCTTTGTGTGGTGCTCAGCTGTGAAGCGTAACTACCCATTTGTCCTTTACCATAAGTAACAGAGTAGAACATCTGTCCTGCAGGCATGTCTTCATATTTAATGTTGCCTACCAGTTTAGCGGGTGCAGCGCCATAAGGGCCATCTGTGCCATCGGTTCTTTTGTGCAGCACACCATTTCCATCCAATGCTTTACCATGACAAATACCGCAATTGACCAGGTATAAGCGTTCTGCTTCCGTAAGCTGTTTGGGGCTCAGGACAGTCAATGGATTAGCTATTTGTTTTGCCAATACGTAATTGGTAGAATCACCTTGTTTATCCATGGGCAGCGGGAAAGGAAGTAATTCACCTCTCTTGATCGTGCCGGGTACAGGCAGCGCATAGTAATTAATGCCTTGCGCATGCAAAGTATCCAGGGAAGAATAGGTTTCCACAGCACGGCTATAAGCCATATCCGGCATATAAACGCGACCGGGACTTCTCCTTACATCGTTGCAACTCCAGGCTACCAGGGCTACTAAAACAATTATGATTGATAATTTTTTCATCGTACTGAATATTCAGAGATTATGCTGTTACAGTTTCCGTTTTGTCTGCGTAAAGTTTGCTTTCCTTGTCATAACGACCTAACCACCAACCGGTTTCGGCATGTTGTACATTTACTTCTGTAGCTCCGAGACCGGACAAGAAAGTACTTGCTTCTGCATCATTGGTCTTGTCGGTGCACTCGATCACCATTACAAACTTATCGTCGGTAGCACGTAAATGGAAATGGTGCTTCTTTACAAAAGGAGCCAGCTGACAGAGGTAGCAAAAGGTCAATACCATGCCTACAGCAGCACATAATACGGTAAACTCAAACGTGATGGGTATCCAGGCTGGCAATGCCAGGTGAGGTTTACCACCAATATTGATTGGCCAGTCCCTTACAAAGATCCAGGAGATGCTACTCAAAGCTATGGTTGTACCGGTAATACCGTATACAAACCCGGCAGTGTGAAGACTGGTATCGCGCAGGCCCATAGCTGTATCCAATCCGTGGATAGGCATGGGGGTATATACATCATGCAGTTTATAACCGGCTTTGCGCACATTTTTTACTGCATTAAACAGTACATCTTCTTCCTCAAAGCAGCCCACTACAAATTTTTTAACCGCCATATAAGAATTTTAAAATTTCTGATCTCTTTATACCTGGTTTCTTAATCTGAACAATTTAGCATCTGATCATTTCCATCTCTTCTATTCTTTCACTCAATGCTTCACTTCCATCATTTATTAATGGTGAGCGTGTTGTGTTTCATGGAAATATTCTTCCACATCTTTTGCTTCCACATCCACCATTTTCTTCTTATAGTTTTCTCCTGACCTTTTCAGGATATGCTTGATCTCTGCGATAGCGATAACCGGGAAGAATTTGGAGAACAGGAAATAACAGGTGAAGAACAACCCGAAAGTACCCATGTAAAAACCAACTTCCCAAATGGTGGGGCGATAGTAGGTAGCCCAGCTACTGGGAATATAATCCCGGTAGATAGAAGTTACGATGATCACAAAACGCTCGAACCACATACCGATGTTCACGATCACAGACATGAAGAATGTAACTGCGATATTCCTTCTCATCTTGCGGAACCAGAAGATCTGTGGAGAGATCACGTTACAGCCCATCATCAACCAGTAGCTCCAGCCGTAGGGGCTGAAGAGGTTCAGCCTGTTCTGGAAGAAAGCCCAGTTCTCATATTTGTTGATACCGTACCAGGAGATGAATAGCTCTGTTAAGTAAGCGATACCTACTATAGAACCGGTCAACACGATTACTTTATTCATCACCTCGATGTGCTCGATGGTAATATAATCTTCCAGTTTCAACACTTTACGTGTTACCAGCAACAGGGTTTGCACCATGGCGAAACCGGAGAAGATGGCACCCGCAACGAAGTAAGGAGGGAAGATGGTAGTATGCCATCCCGGAATTACGGAAGTGGCGAAGTCAAAAGATACGATGGTGTGTACAGACAGTACCAGTGGGGTACTCAAACCGGCCAACACCAGTGATAAACTTTCGTGGCGTTGCCAGTGTTTGGTAGAACCGGTCCAACCAAATGACAGTACGCCATACATATGTTTTCTCCACTTCAGTTTAGCCCTGTCACGGATACTAGCCAGGTCAGGCAACAGACCAGAGTACCAGAATAACAGTGATACAGTGAAGTAGGTAGAGATGGCAAATACGTCCCACAACAACGGAGAGTTGAAGTTCACCCACAGCGGACCTCTGGTGTTGGGGTAAGGCAGTACAAAGAAGGCCATCCACACACGGCCCATGTGCCAGATCGGGAACTGGCCCGCGCACATTACGGCAAAAATGGTCATGGCTTCTGCAGCACGGTTTACACCTGTACGCCATCCCTGGCGGAAAAGCAACAGGATCGCAGAGATCAGTGTACCGGCGTGACCGATACCTACCCACCACACGAAGTTGGTGATATCCCAACCCCATCCGATGGTTTTATTAAGGTTCCACTGACCCACCCCATAGGTTACTTCACGGTAGATGGAATACACACCGAATAATAACAGGATGACGGAGATAATGAAGCCAATCCACCACGCACGGGTAGGAGGCGCTTCAATAGGGCGCACTATATCTTCCGTAACCTGGTGATAATTCTTCGAGCCATCCACCAATGGGGGTCTTACTAACGATTCGTACTTTGATGCCATGTTTATTAGCTTTTAGCTATCAGCTTTTAGGCTTTAGCTGAAAATTTTAGTTTTTAGACCTTATCTTATCTACGCTTCAAATACTGTTTGCTCTAATGATGGCCGGCAGCCTCTTTCTTCTCCGTTGCATGTGCTTCAGCCAATACAACCTTTTCTCCGCTCAATACACCATGGTTGCTGATCTCATCGGTATTACGCACTTTAGCCAGGTAATTGATATTGGGCAGTACGTGAATTTGCTCCAGTGCATGGAACAGGCGCATTTTGTTCTGCTGACGCACCTGGCTCACAGCACTCTTAGGATTGTTAGCATTACCAAACACGATGGCATCAGCGGCACAAGCTTGTTGACAAGCTGTTTTCACATCCTCATCTTCCAGCGGACGATCGGCTTTCTTGGCCTTCAGCTTGCCTTCCTGCAAACGCTGTACGCAGAAGGAGCATTTTTCAATTACACCACGGCTACGTACGGTTACGTCAGGATTCAATACCATCCTGGTAAGATCGTCGTTCATCATCAGCACCACATCATCCAGTTTGCCTTCTTCTACCAGCGGACGCTGATTATCGGCAAAGCTGTCGGCTCCCATATAGTCGGCCCAGTTGAAGCGACGTACTTTGAAAGGACAGTTATTAGCGCAATATCTCGTACCGATACAACGGTTATAGGTCATTTGGTTCAATCCTTCGCTGCTGTGGTTGGTAGCGGCTACGGGACAAACGTTTTCGCAAGGCGCATTATCGCAATGCTGACAAAGCATGGGTTGGAATACTGTTTGGATGCTTTCAGGATCCTCAGGATTGCCGCTGAAATAACGGTCAATACGCAACCAGTGCATATCATGGTAGCGCATTACTTCACGCTTACCTACCACAGGAATATTGTTCTCAGCGTTACAAGCTACCACGCAGGCGCCGCAACCATAACAGCTGTTGAGGTCAATACTCATTCCCCATTTGATACCGGGACGATCATAAGCAGGATACAATGTTCCTTCTTTTTCGAAATCGTTGATACCACCCCAGGGCTCGAGCTCCTTGGCCCTTTCGTTATATATTACTTTGGGATCTTCTTTGAATTCTTTCAGGGTTACTTCTTTCAGTACTTCCTGGCGGCCTTCGTAGCTGTTGTGTGTTTGCACCATGGCTACTTTGTAAATCTCTTCAGTTTTGGCAACTGTAACATCTGTTGCCGTCCACTCGATGGTAGAACCATTGTAGCTGGTGAAAGGATAAGCGTTCTTACCGAGGGATGTGTTATCCATGGTAATTACTGATCTGCCGATCTCCTTAGCCCTTCCGTAACCTACTGCCACAGCAATGGTATTGGATTGCATTCCAGGAATAACAATTACGGGAAGGGAAATCTCTTTGTTACCCACTTTCAGCTTTATAACAGGCTTACCGGGGTTGATCTCATATTTATCAGCTTCCCAGCGATCGCTCAGGTTAATGCCATATTCTTTCGCCATTACCGGAGAAATGATAGCATAGTTGTCCCAGCTTACGCGGGTAATAGGATCGGGCATTTCCAGCAGCCAGGGGTTGTTACCCTGCTTACCATCGCCCAAGGATACTTTCTGGTAGATCACCAGTTCCACAGGGCCTGATTTCTTCAGTGCGGCAGCGGTTGATAGAGCTTGTGCCACAGCGCCACCGTTGAAGGCAGGGGCTGTACCTGCAGGGGCTGCTTCGATCACACCATCCTGCAGTGCTTTTGTATAGAGATCGTAACCACCCAGACGGTTAACCCAGTAGTTCTTGAAGTAAACATCATAAGCAGTAACAGCATTACCAGCCCATTTCAGGAGAGAATCCTGGAATGGTCTTGTCTGGAACAAGGGAGCAATGGTAGGCTGCATCATGCTGAATAAACCTGCTTTAGGTTCAGCATCGCCCCAGCTCTCCAGGAAGTGAGGAGCGGGCAGAATATATTTACATTCCTTCGTTGTTTCATCCTGCCTGTCATTGAACGATACAGACACTTTTACACGCTGAAGGGCTTTTTTGAATCTTTCGCCATCAAAATATTCGTAAGCGGGGTTTACACCGTATACCAGCAGTGCACCTACACGACCAGCTTCCATATCGGCTGTGAGGGTAGCGATATCACTGTCGAGGCCCTGGTGAGACAGGATGGTAGAACCAAAGCTGATGGTAGAACCATAAGCGCCGATCGCTTCGTTGATAGCATTTACAATGATCTGAATGCTGGGATTATTGCTGTTGCTCACCACTAGTCCTTTGCCTCTGTTGGCAGTCAGGTCTTTGGCGGCTTTCTCAATACCCTCTTTCAGCTTGCCGGTAACACCTGCAGCACCTTGTCCGTTTACGGCACTCAGTAAGGCAGCAGCTACTACACCAGCTTCAGAAGGACGGTGTGTAAAGCGCTCATCAGCATTGGCACCGGTCATGCTCATCATGCTTTCAAACTGGTAGTGCTTGCTTAAAGTAGGGTTCTTTTCGTCCACTTTCCTGCCGGCAGTATAACCACGTTGAAATTCGATGGGGCTGAGCCAGGTACCGAGGAAGTCGGCGCCGAAGCTTACAATTACATTGGCATTCTCAAACTGGTAAGAAGGGATGGCTTTTACACCATGGGTAGCTTCATTGGCCAGCAGGATACCGCTATAAGAAACTGCATCAAACTGAACGTGGCGGCTACCGGGGTATTTGGCCAGGAATTCAGCGATGATCTGTTTGGTAGTGGGAGAAGTAACAGTACCGGTAAGTACTACTACAGGAGCGCCACCCAGTACAGCCAGTGCATCACCGATCATTTTGTCGATGGACTCATAGCTGGCGGCCGAACCGTTGGCCATGGGATGCTTTAAGCGGGCTGTATCATACAGGTCCAGTACGGAAGCCTGTACGCGGGCAGTTGTAGCGCCTTTTGTATAGGATGATAAGGTATTACCTTCTATTTTGATGGGGCGTCCGTCACGCACTTTGGCTATTACCGGAATGGCCTCACCACCACTTACGTAAGTGGTAGCATAATAATCAGCTACACCTGGTATAAGGTCTGCGGGCCTGTTTACATAGGGGATAGCCTTACGTACAGGCGTTTCGCAACTGGCAGCCACCATAGCAGCAGCGGTGCTAAAGCCAAGATATTTTAAGAAGTCTCTGCGGGTAGCGGAAGCATCGGCTAATCCGCTGCTTTCAGTTTGCTGAGACTGTAATGGTTCGGGGAATTCATCTTTGGCCAACTGCTGATGGGCTTCACTGTTATTGAGCTCTGTAAAACTCTGCCAGTACTTTTTTTTAGCCATTTATATTAATTTGAGAATTAGGCAATTTGATAATTTGAAAATTAGGCCGTAGTTTTTTTAATGAGCGGACTACATCTTCAACGCTTGAACCTTTATTTGTGCTTTTGAAAACCTGGCGACGCAAGGGCATTTTCAAATTTTCAAATCAACACATTTGCATATTAGTAGTGACATTTTTGACACTCCAGGCCACCGATATCGGCAACAGTTACACTGTCTCTTGTACCGGCCTTGATCTCATTGTGGTATTTTTCGTAAATGCTATAGAATTTATTTCCATCGCCTTTATCGTTGTTGAAATCCACTTTAGTAGTACGGTGACAGTTTACGCACCAGCTCATGCTCAGTTCACTGGCCTGGTACACTTCATGCATGGCGGTGATCTCACCGTGACAGGTTTGGCACTGAACCTTACCAGCCTTTACGTGCTGAGAGTGGTTGAAGTATACGTGGTCGGGCAGGTTGTGAATCCTGGTCCATTCAACACCTTTACCTTTTCCGGTGTATTGTTTTTTAACAGGATCGTATCCCGCAGCGGCATAGATCTTTTGGATCTCGGCAGTACCGTTTACTTCTGTACCATCTTCTCGGTGAATTGGCGCGCCGGTATATTCATTGATCGTAAGGTGACAGTTCATACACACATTCACAGAAGGAATGGTGGCGCTTTTACCTTCCATCGCGCTGCCGTGGCAATACAGACAGTTGATCTGGTTGGTGCCGGCGTGTACTTTGTGTGAGTAGAAGATAGGCTGCTCTGGCTGGTAAGATTTTTGACGACCTAAACCAATAGCGCCTTTTACTACATAGAAACCACCCACAACAAACAGGAGCAGGGTAAGCAGGGTGATGTATGTTTTATTGCGGTAGAAAGGGATGGGCTCACCGGATGGAATACCATCTTTATCATCGGCCAGTTTGCGCAGGTTGGCGTTTACCTGCAACATTACGAAAGCGATTACGGCCAGGATGAGAGTCAATACACCGTAGAGGATCGCATTATCGCTATCTCCCATTTTGCCATCTGGTACTTTACCACCACCTGAATCAGGCCCAGCTACAGGCACTTTATATTCCCTTACATATTTGAGGATCGCTTCAATTTCAGGATCTGTCAATGATGGGAATACGCTCATCGCCGTATTGTTCCACTGCTTGAAAAGATTGTTAAAATAGGGATCTCCCGATTTCAATACTTTGGAGTTGTTGCGGATCCATTCGTGTAGGAGTTTTTTATCCTTCACACGGTCTTCGACACCTTTTAGGGCAGGGCCAGTCATGTCTTTTACCACACTGTGACACTGGGCGCAATTGTCCTGGAATAATGTTTTTCCATCCTGCGCTGCCATCTTGTTTCCGAACGACAATACAACGATCAATAATGCACTGAGAAGAGTT
This sequence comes from Paraflavitalea soli, assembly GCF_003555545.1. Taxonomy (GTDB): domain Bacteria; phylum Bacteroidota; class Bacteroidia; order Chitinophagales; family Chitinophagaceae; genus Paraflavitalea; species Paraflavitalea soli. The sequence continues at coordinate 5,888,327 of NZ_CP032157.1, forward strand.
CTTTTGACAATTGGTCTATGGTCAATCATATCAGTTGAATATGATGAGATTATGTGGAAAAATTTCCTGAATTGGCTGCAAAAATAAGTCAGGATTTCAACAAAATATCAACATGTTTAAATTTTTTTTAACGTAGACTGGGCGCGGGTTTCAGCCAATTTATTGTATCATGTTTCATTCTGTCATGACATTTATGTCATGTTTTTGTCACCCGCTTTTGGGAATGAGGCAACCTGAATTTTCGGTAGAACAGATGAAGATTTAAAAACATATAGAGGTTTTTAGGGTCACGAATGCTGTTGCAATCCCTGTAAACGTCAGATGTCCAACCTTTTATTGTAGTTGTGAGAAAATATTCCGGTAATTTTTTTTAGTAGTCAGCTTTAGTTTAACGATACTCCGATCCCGATTGCTTCAGAGATCGAAGTTACATCTTACGACTTCAACAATATAATAACCCAACCGGATCGTCTAAAACAGGGATCAAACCCGGACCAAACAGGGACCAAACTCGGACCAAAGACGGATAAAGTCACTGTTTCAGGTCTGTTTGACCTATGCTTGAATATTCTTTATTTTATATATGTTACACACACTTATATGTGGAAAGTACTACCAGCCTTTGTCAAAGGCCTAAAGCGCAAGCATCCTTTACCCCGTAATCAACGAAACCGGTGAAGAAGGTGGCATGGTTGAATTAACTGTTTTATCTGTGGTTAATTTGCTGCACTTTTGCGTGCATGTTTGAAAGGCTTCAACAGAAATGGAAGGTCAACGGATGGCGCTTACTGCTCATCCTGGTCACTTTTGCACTGGGTGGCAGCCTTTGTGGATGGCTGGGCCGCAAACTATTGGGTCTATTTGAGATCGAATCGACCATTGTACGCATACCTCTTTATATAATCCTGGTAACGATCCTCTGGCCTTTTTGCGTGATCATCATCAGCATCCCTTTCGGGCAGTTTATGTTTTTCAGGAGCTATCTGAAGAAGATGGGCAATAGAATGAGGGGAAAGAATAAGAATACAGAATTCAGAATACAGAATTCAGAATCCGGAGAGCAGTATACAGAAGCCAAAATTCGGAATACAGAAGCTGGAAAACAGCATTCAGAACCCGTGAAAACGAATACATTGAAACAAGAAGAGATCAGTCACCAGCCTTTAACTTCATCGGCCACCAGCCAGCAACCAGTTACGCGTGTTGCCCTATTTGCTTCCGGAGCAGGCTCGAATGCTCAAAAGATCATTGATTATTTCCGGGACAGCAAGACGGTCAGCATCGTCCTGATCGCCTGCAATAAACCCGGGGCAGGGGTACTGAACATTGCGGAAAAGGAGCATATTCCGGTACTTATGATCGAAAAGGAAGCCTTTTTCCGGGGAAATGGTTATGTGGATGAGCTCAAAACAGCTGGCATTGATTTTATAGTATTAGCAGGATTCCTCTGGAAAGTTCCTGCTACACTTACTGCTGCCTACTCCAACAAAATTGTAAATATCCACCCTGCACTCCTGCCCCGCTATGGCGGCAAGGGCATGTATGGGATGTTTGTGCATGAGGCCATTATTGCCGCCGGTGAACGGGAAAGCGGTATTACGATCCATTATGTAGATAATGTATACGATAACGGAGCTATTATTTTCCAGGCTACCTGTGCCATTGAACCCGGCGATACGCCTGCCATGCTGGCGCAGAAGGTACACGAGCTGGAACATGCACATTATCCCCGCATTATTGAACAAGTGATCGGACATCTGCAAAAGCAACGTTAAATTGGCAACCAGTACCCTGAATGTCACAATCTTACCGTAATATCACAGCCTTAATTTTACCTTTTTGCTCCGAACGGTACTGATCATATTATGCCTGTTGCTGCTGACGGCAGCTACACAGACGGCCATTGGCCAGGTCCGGATCAGCGGGCGGGTGTTCGATATGTCTCAATCCAATCCCATGCAGGCGGTGAGTGTATTGAGCAATTCGGGAACAGGTACGATCACTGACTCCCTCGGCAGGTATACGATTGTGGTTCCCGAAACAGATTCGATCTGGTTTTCCTACCTGGGCAAGCCAACTCCCAAATATGCGGTACAAAATATCCGCAACATCCAGCTTTTTGAGGTAGCTCTTCATGTGAACGTTACGGAGCTTAAGCAGGTAATGGTAAAGCCCCGCAATTATAAAATGGATTCGATCCAGAACCGGCTGGACTATGCCAAGGCCTTTAATTTCCAAAAGCCGGGTATCGGCATATCCATGAATCCGCCCAGTTCCGGCACTTCGCCGGCGGGCGTAGGGCTTGACATGGATGAATTCATCAATATCTTTCGTTTCCGGCGCAACCGCAATATGATAGCTTTCCGGGAAAGACTGGAGCGGGAAGAGATCGACAAATACATTGATCACCGGTTCAGCCGCGCCCTCGTGATCAAACTGACCAAGCTGAAAGGTCCGGACCTGGACACCTTTATGGTGCGCTACCGTCCCCCTTTATTCCTGGTGCAAAATGCCACGGAATACGAATTCCAGTCCTATATCAAAAAAAGCTTCGAGAAGTTCCACAAACTGCAACTGATCATGGGCGAGTTGAAGAAAGAGGACTAGGTATTGGCTTTTAGGTATTAGCTTTTAGCTAAAACCGAACAGCCAGCTCCTCACTGCTGGCTTCATAAGCTTTAATTCCTATCTTGAAGTTCTATTCAACCTCCCTGTTATATGAAAAAAATAACCTGGCTGATTGCCTGTTTGCTAATCGCAGGTATCGCCTTTTCGCAAAACAAACCGACCCCGGTTGTTATTACGCCCGTACCTGCTCCTGCAGCAGCCGGTTTTTCAGCAGAACGATTGCAGCGCATAGATGGCATTTTAGCTGAATATGTAGACAAAGGACGCATGAATGGCGCGGTGGCGCTCATCATACACAATGGCAAGATCGCCTATTATAAGAGTGTGGGTTATGATAAAGATGCGAATACGCCCTTGCAAAAGGATGCCATTTTTCGCATCGCCTCGCAAACGAAGGCCATTACCAGTGTAGCGGTGATGATGCTTTATGAGGAAGGCAAGTTTCTGCTGGATGACCCTATCTCCAATTATATCCCGGAGTTCAGAAAGCCTGTGGTTCTAGACAAATTCAACAAAGCCGATTCTTCCTATACATCTGTTCCCAGCAAAAGAGAGATCACGATCCGTGATCTGCTCACGCATACATCGGGCATCGGGTATGCACAGATAGGTTCCCCGGAAGCCAATGCCATTTATGCCAAAGCCGGCGTAGTGGGCGGTATTGGTGTAGGTAAAATACTATTGGCGGACAAAATGAAGATACTGGGGCGCCTGCCGCTGATGCATCACCCGGGAGAGAAATGGACGTATGGGCTGAATACGGATGTATTGGGGTACCTGGTGGAAGTAACATCGGGCATGAGCCTGGATGCTTTCCTGCGCAAGCGCATCTTTGAACCGCTGGGCATGAAGGATACCTACTTCTACCTGCCCAAGGAAAAATACAAAAGGTTGGCGATGCTCTACACGGAAGATACTGCCACCGGACGGGTGGTTCCCATGCCGGAAAGGATCGGCATCAACGGAGAGTTTGCCCGTGATTATCCAGCTACGGAAGGCACTTATTTTTCGGGTGGCGGTGGATTGTCTTCCACGATCTATGATTATGCCATCTTCCTGCAAATGATGTTGAATGACGGAATCTACAATGGCAAGCGCATTCTGAGCCGCAACTCGGTGCGGATGATGACGATGAACCAGATAGGCGATATTAGCCGGGGTCCCAATAAATTTGGACTGGGCTTTGGCATCACCACGGAAAAAGGAAGTGCGGTACTGCCAACGCAGGAAGGCACTTTCGAATGGGGCGGTATGTTTGCGACCAGCTATTGGGTTGATCCGAAGGAAAAACTGGTAGCCCTGCTCTATAGAAATATATACCCCACGCGGTGGGGCAATTTGGGTAATCTGTTCAAGGTACTGGTGTACCAGGCTATTAATAATTAAGACCATTAAACCTTCAACCTACTGCTTATGGATCCTTTTCACAATGAATTAAAAAAAGAGTTTCAGCTCGAGCGTATGATCCTTTTTAGTGATGCTGTATTTGCCATTGCTATTACGCTGCTGGTGATTGAAATTAAAGTACCGGAGCTGGCAGAAGAGCATTTTACAGAAAAAGAATTGCTGAAAAGCCTGGGGCACCTCATGCCTAAGATAGTGGGATTTTTGATCAGTTTTTTCCTGATCGGTAATTACTGGATGGTACATCATCGCCTGTTTGGGTATGTTGTTAATTACAATAAAAGATTGCTGTGGATAAACCTGCTTTTTTTATTGTCTATTGTATTGATGCCCTTTAGTACGGGTATCTTTGGTGAGTATTCCACACCACAGGGCCTTTACCTGAAAACGCCATTGATCATCTATGTACTGAACATTTGTTTTATTGGTTTTATGTTGTACAGATTATGGAGTTATATCTCCAACCCGGTCAATCAACTGGCAGAGCATTTACCGCACCCCGCATTGGTTCGGGTGGCCAAAATACGGGCATTGCTGGTACCAGCTATTTTTTTGCTCAGTATCCCGGTTTCTTTTATTGAGCCGCCTTTCCTATCCAGGTATGTATTCTTATTGGTATTTCCTATAATGCGGATCATTCAAAAAAGGGCGGATAAAAAACTAAAATTTCAACCTCAATCATAAAATATTCTATGCGCAAAACCATTTTCCCGCGTTTGGGCATGTTGGCCATATTGCTAGCCTGCACTATTTACGGCTATACACAAGCCAGTATGGTACCGGCTTTTATCACGGACAGTCTTGATACCTATGTTGAGCGGGCGCTGAAGGACTGGCAGATACCCGGCGTAGCGGTCTGTGTGGTGAAGGATGGAAAAGTGGTGGTGATGAAAGGTTATGGTGTACAGGAGGCTGGTACGAATAATAAAGTAGATACGAATACGCTCTTCATGATCGGCTCCAATTCGAAGGCCTTTACGGCCACGGCGCTGACCATGCTGGATGCGGATAAGAAGTTATCGCTGGATGACCATGTTCAGAAATGGTTGCCCGATTTTAAGCTCTACGATCCCTGGGTGGCTAAGGAAGCCAATATCAGGGACCTGCTTTGTCATCGCCTGGGCTTTGAGACGTTTCAGGGGGACTTTATGTACTTCGATTCGGATCTTACTTTACAGGAAGTGCGGGAGAAGTTTGGCAAGGTAAAACCGGAATATAGTTTTCGCAGCAAATGGGGCTATACGAATGCGGCCTTTATGACAGCGGGAGAGATCATCCCCAAGGCATCGGGTAAGACGTGGGCGGAATTTTTGCGGGAGCGGATATTTACGCCGCTGAATATGACGCATACATTGGCCCTTTCAAAAGAAATACTCACTGCTTCGAATAAAGCATCGGCGCATACGGTAGACAAAGGGGTGCTGAAAAAGATACCTTATGGCAATATCGACAATATGGCCCCGGCCGGGGCCATCAGCTCTTCTGTAAGTGATATGAGCCATTGGTTACTGATGTTGCTAAACAATGGTAAGTACCATGACAAGCAGGTAGTGAGTCCCGGCGCTATTGGGCAAACACGGCTTCCCCATTCTATTTTGGGTAATGGCGGTCATATGTTCAACAAAGCGCATTTCTCGCTGTATGGCCTGGGCTGGTTCCTGGAAGAGTACAGCGGGCGTAAGTTTGTAGGACATACAGGTGGGGTGAACGGGTTTGTGACCAGTGTGGCGATGGTACCGGAAGAAAAGCTGGGCATTATTGTATTCACGAATACGGATGCCAACAATTTCTATGAGGCGCTGCGATATGAAATTATGGATGCTTACCTGGGATTGCCTTACCGCAATTACAGTAATGTGTACCTTGGTTTCAGTAAGGGGCAGGAAAAGCAAACTGCGGACTGGCTCAAAAAGAAACAGGATACGATCGCTACGAAACCTGCCACGGGCCTGGCGCTTACGGCCTATGCAGGAGACTATGCGCATGAGGTGTATGGCAAGATGAGCATTAAGCCGGAGAACGGTAAACTGGTGGCGCGCTTCGAACACCACAAGGGGCGTTACGCTACATTGGAGCCGCTGGGAGGCAATCGTTTCCTGGCCACCTACAGTGAAGCGTTGTATGGCATCAAGGAATGGCCTTTTACGGTAGACAAGGGCAAGGTAAAGTCTGTCACAGTAACGATGGCTGACTTTGTAGAGTTCACCCCCTATGAATTTTATAAAAAGTAAAGAATATGGATCAACTTACACTGGGTATTGGTACGAGGCTGCAGCATACGCATTTTGGACCGGGGGTTATTGTAGGAATACGTTTTGCTACTTACCTGATCTCTTTTATCAACCATGGCGTCAAAGAGGTGGATAAAAATGATACGCATCTCGATGAGATCATCCCGGAAAATGTAACGGCAGAAATTGAAACGCATTCGGAGGTAGAGAAGTCGCTGCTGAAGATACTAAGGCTTTGGGGCGGGCTCAGTGAGATCGTTCCGCTGGGGGACCGCTGGCAGGGTGGCATGCTGCTTTTGCAGCCGGCGGACAAATCACAAAAACCCAAGGAAGTGCCGATCGAGGGCTTCTTCCATAAGGTGGTGATGCTGCGGGACAGGCTGCGGGTGCTGGAGCAGCAGATCAATGCACACAAGCAATTAAGTGACGAAGACAAGGTAAACCTGCAACAATACATAACGCGCATTTATGGATCGCTCACCACTTTCAATGTGCTGTTTAGAAATAAAGAACAGTGGTTTGTGGGTGAAAAGGGGTCCAAAGAGGACTAAGGTGGGGTTTTATTCCCGGTGGTACCCGGATTGGCAGGTTTGAGGTAGCAAGTTTTATCTATAAGGGATACATGTTTCCCCTTAGCAGGACAAAACGTAACTCAAAACATTATACAAGGACCATAAAGCCATCTATCTTTATGCTTTCATAGGATAAGGTTTAATGGTTAATGTATTTGATTAGTGCGACCCCGGCTTTACAGCCGGGGTTTCTTTTTATCGCGGATCAAATGATTATCGTGGATTGCGCCGATTTGTGCACGTTCGCCATTTAAGGACCACCTATTTGCGTCGTCGTCGCGCAGATTGCTGCATGTTCTGCCTGCATTTCAAAGTATGGCATTTCGTATCTTGGATGCCAAACCAAGTAAGTACTCATTCCATGAAAAAGTTATTTCTCCTTTTATGCTTGCTTCCCCTACAGTTATTGGCGCAATCAACTACTGAACAAGTGGCGGCCTGGCAGCAACAGGCGCAGGATATTACGATCATCCGCGACAATTGGGGTGTACCCCATATTTATGGGAAGAAGGATGCGGACTGTGCTTTTGGTATTATGTATGCCCAATGTGAAGATAATTACCGTCAGCTGGAAGAATCTTTCATTGGCCCACTGGGGCGTGCAGCCGAATTATATGGAGAGGACCGCTTGCAGGGTGATGTGAGTATTGCTTTATTTGAATGTGTGAAGAAGGCGAAGGCGGATTATGCCAGCGCCTCATCATTCATAAAAAGTCTTTGCAACGGTGCGGCTGCTGGTATTAATTATTATTTATACAAACACCCTGATACTGTGCGCCGGTTATTAGAGCACTATGAACCCTGGTTCTTTTTGCTGCCGGGCATAGATAATCCTTCGGGCCATGGCATTACATCGGCTGAGATAAGAAGCTACAACAATACCATGTTGCCCGGCCACACCCCTGAAGGGGAAGAAGACAATTCTATAGAAGAGCGGGAAAACGGGTCCAACGCGATGGCCATTGCACCCTCTCATTCGGCGAGTGGGCAAGCCATGCTGCTGATCAATCCGCATGTGAACTTCTTTGGCAATGGACAGCGGTATGAATGTCACCTGATCAGTGAACAGGGCCTGAATGTATCGGGCTTTGCTATCTTTGGCACATTCTATATCTGGAGTGGTTTTAATCCCTACAGCGGATGGACACATACTAATTCAGGCGTAGACTTTACGGATGTGTACCTGGAGCGCTTTGACAATGCTGCTGATCCCTCTTTGTATCGATATGGCAATGGCTATCGCACGGCAACGATTTGGACTGATACGGTTCGTTACAAGACGGCTGCCGGCCTGCAAAGCAAAGCGGTCTTGCTGCGTAAAACGCATCACGGGCCTGTAGTAGCCAAGCGGGATTCCTTCCTGGTAAGCATGAAAAATCTAACAGACCCTCAATCCAGTTATATAGAGCAGTGCTGGAAGATGTGCCGTTCGAAGAACCTACGGCAGTTTAAGGCTGCTATGAACAAGCGGACCCTGGGTTATCCCAATACGATGTATGCGGACAGGGATGGCAACACAGCTTACTGGCATGGCAATGCCGTACCCAAACGTTCTACGCAGTTCGACTGGCGCTCTCCTGTTGATGGAAGCAATCCGGCTACTGAATGGCAAGGGCTGCACCGGCTGAAGGATATTATCCAGGTAATTAATCCGGCTTCGGGATGGATACAGAATTGCAATTCCACTCCCTACCTGGCAGCCGGCTCAAGCAGCCCCAAACAAGGGGACTATCCGGCCTATATGGCCTATGACAAACAAACCTTCCGGGCGGTAGAAGCTGTGCGGCTATTGTCGGCAACAGATAAAATATCTTATGCTGATTTTGAAAAGCTGGTCGTGAGTAATCACCTGCCGATGATGGCCAACTGGTTGCCGCAAATATTAGCAGCTTATGATAGCATGGCAACCACTTCACCGGCATTAAAAGAAAAACTGGGTGCGGTGGCGGATACGTTACGCCGGTGGAATTACCGGTATGGGCTCAACAGCCAGGCTACGAGCATTGCTGTGATGTGGTATTTACAATATGATAACTGGAACAATAGCCAGCCAAAGCAATCGGCGGCTGATGACAATGCCACTAACCTGCAGGGCAACGAATTGCCGATGAGTGGCGCCACAGCAGTAGATCTGTTGAGCAAGGCTGTGGAAGCATTGAACAAGAGGTTTGATACGGCCTTCGTTAACTGGGGCGATATCAATCGCCTGCAAAGACTGCAAAGTCCGTCGGACAATTTTGACGACAATAAACCCAGTTGGCCGGTAGCGGCAGTACCCAGTCCATTGGGTTCCCTGTTTGCCTTTGGCAATGGATTCACACGTGGCCAACAAAAGTTTTATGGCGCCCGTGGTAATACGTATACAGCCATTGTAAGTTTTGGCCCACGCATACAGGCGCGCTCGATCATGTATTTTGGTCAAAGCGCCAATCCCTCCTCTTCGCATTACCTCGATCAGGCGCCTTTGTATGCAGCAGGGAAATTTAAAGATGCCTGGTTCTATAAGGAGGATGTGTTAACACATGCTGAAAAAACCTATCACCCCGGTGAGTAATGTGACTACCGCTTAGTAGAAAAAATTCCCCAGTGATCGCGGTTAATAAGTTGCCTGCTGCTGGCATGGCCTTTTTATACCTACGTGTATAAAACAAATGATTATGGACAAGCTTGAATTAAAAGGAACATGGAATGTGATCAAGGGCAAGGTGAAACAAGCCTATGCCGACCTGACCGATGATGACCTGAGATATGAAGAAGGCAAGGACGATGAATTGCTGGGCCGCCTGCAGCAAAAGACGGGTAAAGGAAAAGATGAACTGGTAAAGTGGTTGAAGTCATTGGGCTAATATTCACTCCATATATACATTAGAAAGGGAGTCCTGTTACAGGCTCCCTTTCACTTTTATTGTATCAGGTTATTCTATTATTTCATGGCGGCTCTGAGTACTTCCAGGGCCTTTTCCATTTGTGGGTCCCTTTTTCTGGCATAATCTTCTACTGTACGCTTCACTTCTATATCGGGCTTTACGCCATACCCTACAAATTCCCGTCCATCGGGGTAAGTATCGCGTTTGGTACAGATCCTGGCAGAACCTCCGCCGGGTAAATCAAACATCAGGGGCTGACCGGTGCTACCGTAGGTTCTTTCACCAACTACGGTGGCCCTTCCTTTTAGATCGTCCAGGGCAATCAAAAAGTCTTCGGCTGCCGAAGCGGTATTATTGCCTATCAATACCACGAGTGGCACCGTGATCTTTTTATCGGTAACCTCATTATAAAAAGAAGAAGTATCGCCACTATACCAATAGTTGCCCCGGGAGATATCATACGACTTTTGTATCCACGCCTTGTTAAAGGGGTTCTCTTTCAGCTGCTTTTCCAGTTCTTCATCTTTAATAAATTTTCCCCAGGCACGGAAGGCTGAAATGTTTTCACGGGTGCGCCAGGTGGAGCCGGTAATATTTTTCTTATCGGTAAAATATTTCAGGATGGCCACGCCGATACCGCTATTACCGCCTCCATTATTGCGCAGGTCAATGATCACTGCTTTGGCTGTATATAATTCGGGCAGGCGTTGTTTGAAATCATATACTACGCTGTCATCGCCAAATGTATTGAACTGCAGGTAAGCAATGTCCTGGGGCAGTTTCTCAAACCGGAAGCGCAACCAGGGCCTATTGGGTAGAGGATATGCCCAGGCGGCCCGGGTGCTCCGAAGATGTGTGGTGTAGACAAAGGTTTTGCCGGCGGGGGTCTTTAAAGTAAAGTGGAACAGTTTATTGGAGTCCACATTATTGAACAACTCACTCACGGCATCGTTCCAAAGCTGGTGGGTAGCAGAAGCTGACACACCGGGAATGATCTCTTTTTCGAGGTAAGCGATCATGGGCACCTCATTCAGCTTTATCACTTCTGTTCCAACAGGAATAGCCACTGAATCTTGTCTGGGTACATTGGTAACGATCACTTTACCATCAAGCCAGGTAAGTACCAGGGGCAGGTAGAGCTGGCCTCCTTTCATCAGGGTACCGGGGGTATATACATTGGTATGGCCATCTTTGAGCAATGCACAGAACCGTTTCATCACCCTGTAATAATCCCAGGTATTCTTTGTGGCCAATACTTTTGGAATAAATGCCTGGTAGGTGCTGTCCCAGTTAATTTTTGCTTTATCAAAATAGGCAAAATTATAGGAGGCCTCTTTCCAGAACAGGGATAGCCCGTATAACTTATCGGCATCACTGATATTGGATACTGTGTCTATTTGTGCGGTGGCACGGCCAGCCACTGCCAGCAGCAGGATAAAGAGGAGGTGTTTCATACCGCAAAAGACGTATAAATGCCTTTATATGTTACAATATTATTTAGTGACGGGCTGGATTTTTCTATTTATCTGCCGGTCAGCACAATTTGCGGGGCTTAATTGTAAAGTGTTGCCTACATTTAATGCAGCTTATAATCATCACATGAAAAAACTACTTCTGCTTTGTCTGACGCTTGGCTATTGCGTTTTTTTGCAGGCGCAATCCTCCAGGAAGCTGCATTTTAAATCGATCCTGGTAGATACGCACAATGATATCCTCACCACGGCCATAGACGAAAAAGTATCGTTTGATCAGCATCTGAAAGGAAAGACGCATTCTGACCTGGACCGGTTTAAAGAAGGGGGTGTAGATGTGGAAATATTCTCTGTGTGGAGTGATGGATCGTATGGACCGGGCAAGGGATTTAAACATGCCAACCGGCAGATTGACACGTTGTATGCGGTGATCAAACGCAATCCTGATAAGATAGCGCTGGTGACTACGCCTGCTGAACTCATGAAAACGGTGAAGCAGGGTAAGCTGGCTGCCATGATCGGGGTAGAGGGGGGACATATGATCGAAGACCGGCCCGACTACCTGGACAGTCTTTTTAAACGTGGTACCCGGTATATGACGCTCACCTGGAATAATTCGACTTCCTGGGCCACTTCGGCGATGGATGAAACGCCGGGATCGCGCCTGCAGTTTGGCGCTGACTCTGCAGCAAAAGATATCAAAGAACGTAAGAAAGGGCTCAACGACCTGGGCAAACAGATCGTACGGCGCATGAATGAGCTGGGCATGATGGTAGACCTGAGTCATGTGGGTGAACAAACGTTCTGGGATGCGATCAATACCACCACCAAGCCGGTCATCGTATCGCACAGTTGTGTGTACAGCATCTGCCCGGTATTCCGCAACCTGAAGGACAACCAGATAAAAGCGGTAGCTAAAAATGGTGGTGTCATTCACCTCAACTTCTTCTCGGGATTTGTGGACAGCGCCTTTATGACGAGGAACCAGGCATTCGCGCTAAAACACAAGGCAGAGCGTGATTCCATCCGCAGTACGGTGACGGACCCCTATTTTGCCGATAACTACCTGTTTCAGAAATATGCGGATGAAGTAAAAAGTTTGCGTCCTCCGCTCTCGCTGCTGCTGGATCACCTGGATTATATCGTCAAACTGGTGGGTGTAGATTATGTGGGGTTGGGATCGGACTTTGACGGAATCAATTCGGCACCGCAGCAGTTGGATGATGTGACCTGTTTTCCGCTTATTACAGAAGAGCTGGTGAAGCGCGGGTATAGCAAGAAAGCGATCCGGAAAATATTGGGTGAGAACTTTATACGGGTATTCAAAGCGAATACGGTTCAATAATAGAAAAAGGCATACATGAGATACTTATTATTCTTCCTCTTATGGTCGGGCCAGCTGGCTGCACAGAGTGTTTCGAAGACAGTCATTACACAATGGGAGCAGCAGGCAAAACGGGTAACGATCATCCGCGACAACTGGGGCATTCCCCATGTGTATGGGAAAACGGATGCAGATGCGGTATTCGGGCTGATGTATGCGCAATGCGAAGATGACTTTAAAAGGATAGAAAGTAATTACATTGATATATTGGGCAGAACGGCAGAAGTGAGTGGTATTAAAGATATTTATAACGATCTCTTTACGAAACTGGTCATTGACTCTGCCGGGGCTATTGCTGATTATAAAAAGAGTCCGGCATGGCTTAAGAAGTTATTGAATGCCTATGCTGATGGTATGAATTACTATCTGTACAAACATCCGGAGGTGAAGCCGGTCTTGTTGCGCCGCTTTGAACCCTGGTATCCGCTGATGTGGACAGATGGCAGTATTGCAGCGATCAATACAGGGGGTGTTACCGCCAATGAAGTGAAAAACTTTTATACGGGCAATAATGCGACGGTAGCTGTTGCTGCTCCCAATGCTGAGGATATTCATACGGGATCAAACGGCTTTGCGATTGCACCTGCCCGGTCGGCATCGGGCAAGCCCTTGTTGTATATCAACCCGCACGTGACTTTTTATTTCCGCCCGGAAGTGCATATGGTGAGTGAAGAAGGATTGAATGCGTATGGGGCAGTAACCTGGGGCCAATTTTTTGTATACCAGGGATTCAACGAGCATTGCGGGTGGATGCATACTTCGGGTTATGCTGATGTAGCGGATATGTATGCGGAGCAGGTGGTGAAGCAGGGCAATGTTTTATTTTATCGTTATGAGAAAAAGCTACGTCCGGTAAAGCAACAAACTTTCACGCTCTTTTATAAGGATGGGGACAAGATGAGCAGCCAACAGGTGACCACCTATTCCACGCACCACGGGCCTGTAATGGCGAAACGGGACGGGCAATGGATCAGTGTGCGGGCAGTGAACCGCCATATCAACGGCTTGATACAAGCCTGGCAACGTACGAAGAGCACGAATTTTACGGCTTTCAAGAAGAACATGCAATTATTGTCGAATGCTTCCAACAACACGGTGTATGCAGACGACCAAGGCAATATTGCTTACTGGCATGGCAACTTTATTCCCCGGCGTGACACCTCATTTGATTGGTCGAAGCCGGTGGATGGCACGATAAAAGCTACGGAGTGGAAGGGTATGCATGCATTGGATGAAACGATCCATTTGTACAACCCGGCCAGCGGATGGATCCAGAATTGTAATTCCACGCCTTTCACGTCATCGGGCAGCAGCAGTCCCAGGAAAACTGCCTATCCTGCTTATATGTCAACGGAGCCAGAAAACTTCCGTGGCATCAATGCGGTGAAAGTGCTGACCCGGGAAAATAAATTTACGGTAGACAAGCTTATTGCAGCGGGATATGATACGTACCTCGCCGCTTTTGATGAGCTGGTGCCAGCGCTGGCAAGGGCCTTTAAAACCTTACAACCCGGTGACTCACTCTATACTTTATTGGCAGAGCCAGTTGCCATGATCAGCAAATGGGACCTGCATTCGGCAGAAAACTCTATTGCTACTACGCTCGCTATCGAGTGGGGGCAAAGATTACAGGTTCTTATCAACCAGGTAAATGCCCCTGATTTTGTAGCTAAGGTTGCTGTATTTGCCAACACGGCGCAGCCCAGGCAGCTACTGGAGCCGCTGGCAGTTACGGTTCATCACCTGAACAGCCGCTTTGGGGCCTGGGCTATTCCCTGGGGTACGATCAACCGCTACCAACGTTTAACGGGACAGCTGGAGGAAACCTATGATGACAACCAGCCGAGTATTCCTTCGGGGTTTGCTGCCTCTACCTGGGGTTGTCTGCCCTCCTTTGTAAGCCGTACAATGACTGGCACCAAGAAAAGATATGGCTACAATGGTAACAGCTTTATCTGTGCGGTTGAGTTTGGCACAACGATCAAAGCAAAATCATTACTGGCCGGGGGCAATAGCAGTGATCCTACCTCGCCTCACTTTAATGACCAGGCAGAGATGTATACGAAAGGGAAATTCAAAGATGTATTGTTTTACAAAGGAGATGTGTTGCGGCATGCGGAGAAGACGTATCATCCGGGGGAGTGAAGAAGAGGTGTTAGCTTTTAGCGGTTAGGATTTAGCTGTTAGCCCTTTGCTTCGATAGCAGATCCCTCCCTGCGGTCGGGATGACAAGAAACGACGGGATGACAAGAAAGGGCGGGATGACAAGAAGGGCGAAAAGACAAGAAAGCTCGGAATGACAACAAAGGTGGGGGATGACAAGGAGGGGGCGGAATGACAAGAAAGGGAGGAATGAGAAGGGAAGGGATGAATTTTGCTTTTTACATAAACCAGCACTTATTCTTATGAGAAAAATATTATTCCTTATCATTTCGCTACTGGTGTGCGTAGTGGGTTTTGCTCAAACCAAGAAACGGGCGCGGGACTATGGAATTCCTTTTGCGGGTACACCCGGTGCCAACAATGCCATCACAGATGTTGATAGTGTAACAGTAGGTATGGTTACACTTAAAAGCGGTGAAGGCAAACTGGAGGTGGGCAAAGGTCCTATCAGAACGGGTGTGACTGCCGTACTGCCCTGGGGTAAAACATTCAGACCGGTATTTGCTTCGCAGTTCTCTCTGAATGGAAATGGAGAGATGACGGGCTATCACTGGATCAAAGAATCGGGCTTCCTCGAATCTCCGATCCTGATCACCAATACGCATAGTGTAGGTGTGGTGCGGGATGGAGTGATCGGCTGGCAGCAACGCAACAAATATTACGATGCAGTTTGGCGCGACATCTGGTTTTCGATGCCTGTGGTGGCTGAAACCTATGATGGAATGCTCAATGATATCAATGGATTTCATGTTACGAAAGAACATACCTGGCAGGCATTGGATGGGGCCAAACCGGGACCTGTACAGGAAGGTGCAGTAGGCGGTGGTACGGGCATGATCGCACTGGGTTTTAAAGGAGGTACAGGCACTTCTTCGCGGGTATTACCCAAACAGCAGGGAGGCTATACGGTGGGGGTGCTGGTACAGGCCAATTTTGGCGGACGCCGTCAGCTAACGATCGGTGGCTATAATATTGGCAGGGACCTGTTGGATACGCTCGACATGAAAATTGCGGGCGCTGAAATACCCGGAAGAAAAGAAGACCTTGGATCTATCATTGTAGTGCTGGCTACGAATGCACCGCTCCTGCCACACCAGGTAAACCGTTTATTACAGCGGGTGCCTATTGGTATCGGGAAGACGGGCGGCATCGGCGGCAATTCATCGGGGGATATCTTTATTGGTTTCTCTACTGCCAATCCGCAGGCATTTAACCGGAAAGAAAAGGTGGAGGTGACGATGTTGTCGAATGATCAGATAGACCCGCTTTTTGAGGCGGTGATCCAGGCAACAGAAGAAGCGATCATCAATGCCTTGTTTGCCGCAGAAACGACCACGGGCATCAACAATAACCTGGTGCCAGCATTACCCAAAGAAAAGGTGGTACGTATTCTGAAGCAAAAGGGCATCATTAAATAATGTTCCGTTCGGGCAATTAATACAACCAAACAACGATGACTAAAAACTTACTGCTACTCATCGCGCTGATCCCCGCTTGTGTGGCGGCGCAAACTTCTGTTGATCTTATAATCCGAAATGGAAAAGTGATTGATGGTACGGGGAATTCCTGGTTCTATGGAGATGTGGCAGTGAAAGGCGGGAAGATCGTAGCGATTGGCAAGATCAATAATTATACAGCGCCCAAAGTGATTGACGCCAAAAGGCAGATCGTAGCACCGGGATTCATCGATGTACACGGCCATATTGAAAGTGGCATCTTCGATCAGCCGACGGCTGATAATTATATCCTTGATGGGGTGACCACAGTAGTAACGGGCAATTGTGGCGGCTCTTCCGGCAATCTCAAACGATTCTTCTATCGCATCGACAGCTTACACCCTTCTATCAACGTAGCCTCTTTGGTTGGTCACAATACGGTGCGTGAGCAGATCATGAAACGTGATAACCGGCTACCCTCAGTAGCAGAGCAGCGCAAGATGGACAGCCTGGTAGAGCAGGCCATGAAAGAAGGCGCGGTAGGGCTATCAACCGGGCTGATCTATATACCCGGCGCCTTTGCCAATACGGCGGAGGTGGTGAGCCTGGCCAAAGCTGCCAGCCGGTACAACGGCATCTATGCTTCGCATATCCGTAATGAAGAGAATGGCGCCATTGACGCGATCAATGAAGCGATACAGGTAGGCAAAGAAGCCAATATACCGGTACAAATCTCGCACTTCAAGATCGGGGGTAAAGGCAATTGGGGCAAGAGTCATATAACACTGGGATTGATAGAGCAGGCCCGGAAAGAAGGCTGGGATGTAACGATTGATCAGTATCCATATACGGCCAGCAGTACGAACCTTGGCGTGCGCTTACCGGAATGGGCGCTGGCGGGCGGACAGGATTCTGTGAAAGCCCGTCTGCACAATGCGGTGACGCGGGCACAGATCAAAAAGGAAATGCTGGAACAGCTACACAGTTATAAGTTCAAAAACTACAGCTATGCGGTAGTAGCGAATTATTCTACAGACAGCAGCTATAATGGCAAAAGCATTACGGAGATCAACAAGCTGATGGGACGTAAGGGAAAAGCCAGCTATGAAGCAGAGACGATCATGGACATGGTAGAGAAAGGCGGGGCGCAAATGGTGTACCATAGCATGAATGAAGACGATGTAAAGTACATTATGAAATATCCTTTCTGCATGGCGGGGGCTGATGCGGGTGTACCGGTACCAGGTAAAGGCATGCCACATCCCCGTGGTTATGGCACAAATGCACGCATATTGGGCCGCTATGTGCGGGATGCCAAGGTGATCTCGCTGGAAGAAGCGATACGGCGTATGACATCGCTGGCGGCACAGAAATTTCAGCTTAAAGACCGCGGGCTGCTGAAAGAAGGAATGGCGGCAGATATTGTGATCTTTGATGAAGCCACGGTAACCGATAAAGCAACTTTTGAGCAACCGCATCAATATTCTGTAGGCTTTCAATACGTGGTAGTGAACGGAAAGCTGGTAGTAGAAGATGGCAAGCACACGAAAACGAGGAGTGGAATAGCCTTGTATGGACCGGCCAAATTGTAATGATAACATTAAAGGGTGAGCCACTTTTGCCAGGCTGCAAAGGCCTTACTAAAGTGACCCACCCTTAACCTACTTAAAGGGTGAGCCGCATTTGCCAGGCTACAAGGCCAGACTAAAGCGACCCACCCTTTACTTAGCGTTACTTCGAGGGTGAGCCGCTCTTGCCGGGCAACAAGGCCACGCTAAAGCGACCCACCCTTTTACTTAGCGTTACTTCGAGGGTGAGCCGCTTTTGCCAGGCTACAAGGCCAAGCTAAAGCGATCCACCCTTTATATTAATCGATCCTCACTTTTTTCATTTCTTCGCGGCCATAGAATACGGGGAAATACATCATCTCGGCTTTGGCAGGATTGAGGTGGTAACGGCCGGTATAGCGTGGCAGCAGTGACACGGTAAAAGTATACTCCCCTTTGGAAAGGCTGCTGCAAAAGAGGCTCACCTTATTCTTGAAATACTCGCGGTGTACTTCATTATTGCTCCAGCTTTGATTTTTCTCCTGGTAAGAACAGCCTGCGGGAATGGGCACTTCTACCATTACATAATCGGCATCGGCTTTCACGGTTACCTTTACTTTTAAGGTAACGGCCTCTCCTGCTTTCAGGGTCGATTTGGTTTGCCCGTCCCGCTCAAAGAAGGATTGAACAATAAAATCACCGGCCACCTTTTGGGGAGCAGGGTTCCAGCTTTGCTGATAAGCGGTAAAATAGACCGGCATTCCTTTTTGCTTGGTAATGGTGAGTTTTTCTCCACCGGAAAGGGATGTCGTATATGGGAAGGTAGTGATCACATTTGACTGGCTGCCGGCGATGGTGAGTGATGCCTGTTGCGTGGTCGTTTCACTGTTCAACAGATCGGGCAGGATGGTTTCGAGGATGAGGGCGGACTCATAGGTGTTGCGCCATTTGCCATCCTTGCGTTTCTCCAGGAAATAATACCTGATCTTTTTCAACAGGGGCTCCTGGTTACCGGCCTTTTGTAAGAGTTTGTACATGGCCAGGGTAAGCTGGATAGAATTATTGAAGAAATGGTATTTTTCATCGCCCCAGTAAATATTGCCAAACATGGTATGGTGCTGTTTGGTAATAAAAGTATCGAGGGCTATGGGGAGGCCCGCTTTTTGTTTCAACTGAAGCACCCGCAGTTTTTCATACGTGGAGCCATCTACTACATATTTATCGAGGGTATCCATGTACTTTTTGTAGTCGACCTTTGAAGACAGGAGTTGTAATAAATGCACAGATACGATCTTCTCTCCTATCCGGTAATGATCAAAGTTGTATACCAGGTAGTCGATCATGGACTGTTTATTGATATTGACCTGGTATCCCTGCTGCTCGGCCATGAGCATGGCTTCTGTTACATGCTGTGATATCCATAATACCGGGGCATTGTTGTTCCACCAGCCCCAGAGTAACCCTTCTGATTTACTCTGATTGAGTTTGGTGATCAACTCCCGGATATTCTTCTCTTCTTTAAATTCCTTGTTGAGGTAGCCATATGCTTTCTTCTTCAGCAGGAGGGCTTTGAGTTTGGAAGCCATCTGTTCATTACAGAGATATTCGTATTGGCGCAAGGATTCTATTTCATCGAGCAACACGGGTAATACAGAAGTCTCGGCATAGATGGTCATTTTACCCAAGCCTGCATCAGGTTGTAAGGTAAAAGAGGTATCTTTTTCAAGGGTGGCAAAGAAGCCTTTGGTTTCCTGCACGCCTTGTTTGAATACGGGTATGCTTCTTTCCTCTCCATCAAAATAGCCATTGTCACGCTGAATGGTGTATTTGAACCGGGCAGAATCCTGCTGAGCGATCACTACCTGGAAGCTGTCGATGTGGGCGTTGCGCAAGGCAATGGGAGCCTCCTGTTGTATCTTTCCGTCTATGGTGAATGTTCTGTTGACGGTTACACTGTCGAGTCTATAGTTCATGGTCTTGCCAATGACCTGGATGGAGTCGCCAGTAACGGCAAATTGGGGAAGGGCAATGGCTGCACTCAATGCTTTGAAAGCGCGCACGGCACTTTCTGCTACGCCACTCCTTTTTTTACTGCCCATGGCAATAACAAAGGTTTTCCAGTTGGTAATATCATCGGGCCAGGTGGCGGTGAAGGAGGCTTTTCCCTGTTGGTTGGTACGCAGGGCTGGTTGCCAGTAAGCATCATCCCGGAAATTCTTACGTAATGTATTACCGGGTAAGGGAGCGGCATGCTCCTCGCCGGACTTATCAGCTGTGAGCGCATTCTTTTTGGTGGTGATGACGACCACGCCACCGGCAGCCCGTGCGCCATAAATGGCGGTCGCTTCTGCCGATTTAAGTACACTTATATCTGCAAAAAGGCTTTTATCAAGGGTAGTCCAATCGCCGGAGAAAGGCAATCCATCCACCAACACCATCGGTGGATTATCTACCTGGACGGAAGATATTCCACGGATCATAATACCTGCAGCCTTTCCCTGGACATTGCCAGTCAAATAATCTGCATCCACACTAGTAACAGCACCTGTAATGCTACTCTTTTTTTGAGTCCCATAACCTACCACCACCACTTCATCCAGGTGTTGTGAACTGGCAGACATCTTTATGTCATAACTGCTTTCTTCGGTTATCTTTTTTGACACGCTGTTGTAACCAATATAATTCACGACAATGGTACCCTTTTCCGGAACGCGCAATTCAAAATAACCCTGTGGATTGGTTATGGTGGCTACGCTGGTTCCTTTTACCAATATGCTTACGCCTGGCAGGGCTTCGCCAGTTTTTTGATCGGTAATGTATCCATAGATCGTTTTGGTAAAGCGTGAGAGGTCGAGGTATTTGTTATTGAATGTTGTTTTGATAGCATCCAGGTCTTCGGATTGATGGTAGCTGCGCAAGGCTGATTCCCGGTTGTTGATGGTAGCGGATATCCGTATGCTGGTACTGTCTTTGGGGAGGGGGACAATAACACCTGCCTGGTAATAATTAATGCCATCTTTTTTGATCAACACGCTGTCTTTAATAAAATAAGCATCTCCCTTCAACAGGAATACGAGGCGGTACATACCGGGTTGTACATAACCCAAATTGCGGGTAGTACCTTTATAGATCCTGGCGAAATCGGGATCGTCGTACCGGAACAGGATCACGGATTTAATAAAGTGGGGGTTTCCCTGCTCATCCATTGGAGAGCTGATCTGTAAAATTCCATTGCCGGTTTTATTGAGGGATGTATTCCTGAAGAGGTCTTCGGTGGCATTGCGGTGGTCGAGGTAATCCTGCCAGAGGCTATCCAGGTCGGTAGCGGTTAGTACAAAGTCTTTGAAGCTGGGCCTCCGCGCTTCCTTTACCAGGTATTTGTTAAAGGGATAGTGGCCGTAGGATATTTGCTTTTGTTTGATCAATCCTTTTGTAATGTTAAAAAGATAATTTCCTTCGGACTCAAAAGACTGGCTAAACTGGTCTTTGATGTGCAAATGGGCCATAGCGGGCAATAAGGGGCCAGTTAAAATGGTGCTGGCGGCATTGCGTTGCCGACCAGCCAGTGCATTGGACAATGTAAACCGGTCGTTTGTCCTATTGTCTTCGTTGCGCGGCCGCCAGGTAAGGAGGTTGAGTGCTATAAACTGATCATTCTGTTCAATGGTTGCGAGTTTCTCTCCAAAATTATTTTCTACCAGGATCATGTATTTGCTCCACAGGGCTTGCTCCTGGGCAGTGAGGGTATCGGGCATTTTCTTCTGGCGAATGGCTTTGTTGGCAGTATCGGCATTGATGGAGATAAAGGTTTTTTTACCTGCTGTAGCGCATATACTATCGAGAAAAATAAGGCGGTCGTGTGTTCTGATCCTGAGTGCGTGCCTGCCGGGCCGTACTTCAAAACTATATTGTGGCAGCTGTTGTGCCTGACTAAAGAAACGCGGTTCTTCATCAATGTATACCAGGTGTACGGGCTGCAGCTCGCCATCCAACACTACAAAGGGCGCTATTTGGGTAGTATCGTGGTTGATCGCTTCTGTATGGGTGTAGATGTTAGCAGGATGGAGGAACCGGTAATATTCAATGCTGTCCAGGTGCATTTCCCGACTCCAGCGCTGCCAGTTGAGTTTTATGGTATGGGGTTCAGGAGGCGTTTCGCGGTGTCCAAATTGATTGTAGCGCTTACGCGGCTTATACACTTTACCGCCATAGGGAATGAAGGGCAGGGAAGCATCATTGAATTTCCGGGTAAGGGCATAGGCTGTAATATCTGCATTGGCAACGGGCTTTCCTTCGGCGTTGGTCACGGAAATATCCACGGTTACCTGCTGGCCGGGATATACCTGATCGGGTTGGTTGACCTGTACATTCAGCTGTTGCTCTTTATAAGGAATGGTGTAGTTCTCATACCTTGTTTCATTGGCATAAATGTATTGCAGGGATACAAAGTAGTTTTTGGGGGTGCGGACGCGATCGATGAACAACAGGGAATCTCCATATCCGCGATCAATGACCTTATTGCCGGCAAAGATGGTATACCAGAAAGAAAGGTGGTGGGGATTGACGACCTGGATCATGAGGGAATCGCGGGTACGGAGTGAGCGGCAGGTAATGATCTTGTTCTTTTGTTCGGGCTTGAATGATTCCCACAGGCTATCTACGGCTACTTCATAATGTTCCGTAAAAGGATCAATGCGAACAGTCAACGGAAGCCGCACAGGTTGTTTGGTTAAAGTATCCTTCTTTCCGGAGAAAGTATATAGCATAGCCTGTCCTTGTACGGGCTGACCGGCTTCGGACAGGGAGATGTGCAAGCTGTCGGTTTGCTGGTCAAACAGGATCACGCGGCGATCATTGTTAAAATGCTGTTGCAGGAAAACAGTTTTCTGCTCATTATTGCTGTTCAGAAAAGTGCAGGTAATCTCATATCCAAAGGAGGCAGCCGGAAAGATACTGTCGGGGATGACGATCTTTGTTTCGCCCAGGCTTTCCATGGGCTGTTCATGCTGCCACAGGGTATCGGGCAGAAATACCTGTGGTGCATAAAAACCAGCGCTACCATAAGGTTTTATCAATAATTCTACCCGGCCATCCATTACTGCCAGTTCATTTTCATCAATGGCTTTACAGTACACCACCAGGTTGTTTCCCCGGTTGTGTTCCTCTTTATCACTACGGGCAGTGAAGGTGATAGCGCCTAGTTCATATTCTTCGTGGTAGAATTTTCCCCGCATCAGCACAGGGCGCTTCAGCACATATTCCTCCTCATCGAGATCGCCCTCGTAGTCATCGAGGTTATACTTGCGACTGGAAGGTTCTTCCAATAGCAGAAAGTATTCTTCGTCGAGGTCCAGGTCGAGGCTGTCCTTCAAAACAAAACTCCAGGCATATCCTCCCGGCCTGTAAGGAGTAAGGGTTGTGAGGATGGTGTCTATCTCTAAACTGCGATCGGAAAGGCGCAGCAACAGCGGCCGGTTCACCGGCTTGCCAGCTTTGGTGGTGACCCATGCTTTAAGCTTTACAGTATCGCCCGGCTTGTATTTGGGTTTATTGAAGGTCATAAAGCCGGTATACTTTTTTTCATGGGTGGTATTCCCGTCGAAGTAACTCTGGTACCGGCGGTAACGGGGTGTTCCTTTCAATAACCGTTTGACCGGTTGTACGACATACTTTACGGGAAATGAATTGGCCAGTTTGCGCCAGAAATAGGTCTTCTGGGAGCCGGTAACGGTAAAGAAATGGAGGGTACCCTGGTGAAGCACTCTAATCAGTGGGGCTTTTCTTTTTTTGGTTATGCGGAAAGCGTGGAAGGTTTCATCCCAGGGCATTTTTTTATTACCTGCAAACACCTGGACGTCATTGATGGGTTGTCCTTTTTTATCATGGATGGCAATGATGAGGTCGCGGTTGTTGTTGAGTAATTTGATCTGCAGGTCATCAATGGTCTTTAGTTCACCTTCCAGCCGGTTATTATTGGCCTGTACAAAAAGATAGTTGCCGGGTTGCAGGGGCGGGGCTTCCCGGGTATCGGTAGCGAAAGAATCTACCAGGGAATGGAGGTGCTTATCTTCCAGTTTGCGCCTATTTACGCCATATAAAAACCGGGCTTCCTCTGCAGAAATACGGTAAATATAGGTATGGAAACTGCTTTGCCGGCTACCGGAAAGGTTGTGCTGGGCAGTGGCGGTGAGGGACGATATAGCAAGCAACAGGAGTACAATTTTTCTTCTCATGCAGGCGGGGTCTTTGGAGAAAGATGCAAGGAAGGGGGAAATTACATATTCCGGATGTAGGATTCCGGATGCAGGATTTAGGATGTAGAATTATTCTGTGCTTTAGGCTTTGCTTATTGTGGGTCTCTGGTTGGAATTTGGGGTTACTTCCTTGGTCGGCGTAGAAGGCTAACAATAAATATCGTGGGTGTACATAGTAATTCAAGGCTGTTTGTCGCGCAAACGGCCTGTTTTGGTGTTTGATGCTATTAGCATACTCTATCCATACTGAAGGTATGGAGAAGGTATGGAGAAGCCATACTGAAGGAGTAGAGAATATAGAATCCAGCATTTAGAATCCAGCATACTCCGTGCTTTAAAATTTTCTTCCTGGTGGTAACTGGCTGATCTTTTTGTTGGCCTTTGGCCAAGCTATGCATCCTTCAATGTATTCACAAAACGAACAAACATACAACCTGGGGTATGCCAAATCCAAATTTGATTTTGCTGCTCCGGTAATTTTAATAACAAGATTAAAAATGTGTAGAAAAACAACCGTTTCACGCCAAAACAACCACAATCAGCCAAAAGCAGACATTTTAAATTGGAAACGGGTATACCGGTGTTGTATGTTTGTTGTGAACAGATCGACTGTGTGGACGGGGCCCCTAAGCATGGTTGATAGAAGAAGAAGTGTTGTGCAACACTTGCTAAAATATAAGCTGTTAGCTTTTAGCTATTAGGAGTTAGCGGTTAGGTATTAGTTGTTTTGTGAGTTATTGGTTGGCTGATGGTTATACTATCAGCTGAGGGCTATTGCCACTGGCTATTATTGTTTCTGTGCCGATTGACATCTCCGGTGAACGCCAGCCACCTATTACAGTGAGATGGAGATCGGAATACGAAGAGAGACGATGGTCAGGATTTGGAGGGTAGTTTTAGCGATCAGCCGTCGGCCAGTAACCTTGTTCATTCAACTTCATTTTAAAACTTAAAAACAAATAGTATACAACAAGGATAAAAACAATATCCACTGGCACTCAACCACTGAAGACAATCAGGAGGACGGCTGCATGGTATGATTGCAAAGGGTCCGTAAAGATTGGTATTCCGGTTGGCGGTGACCAGGTGTATAAAAATGAAAAGGGCGTCTCATTTTTTGAGATGCCCTTTTTATTTAACAGGTATCATGTGATCAGTATAAAGTATTTGGAAAGGCGTTATTACAACGAAGCTTTCCGACATACTACGAGCCACGCAAGATCTTCTCCATCTTGCGGCCCTTTGCCAGCTCATCCACCAGCTTGTCGAGGTACCTGGCCTTCTGAGTCAAAGGATCTTCGATCTCCTCCACCCGATAGCCACAGATCACGCCTGTGATGAGGTGCGCATTAGGGTTGAGCGTAGCCCGTTGGAAAAATGTTTCAAAATTGACTTTTTCTTTTATCAGTTCCTGCAGCTTCTTATTATCGAATCCCGTTAACCATTGTATCACCTGGTCTAGCTCATCCCTGGTCCTTCCTTTCTTCTCCACCTTTGCGAGATACAGTGGATAGACGGAGGCGAAGACCATTTTTGGTATACGATGATCGAAGTTGTTGTCCTTGTTCATACCTCGAGTTTTACGGTTGGTCTCTAAATTACTACACTTCAAAAAATAATACACTTAAGTCGCCGGATATTCATTAACTAATTTCAGTGCTGTTTACGATCCCATATCATTCAAAATATAACTTGTACTTCGCCCACCTGCTGCCTCCTTGCGTAAAATTCCCTTTTCAATTAAATCCTGAATATCTCTTGAAGCAGTATCCTGTGATGTTTTGGTGATTTTTGCCCATTTGGTAGAGGTGAGCTTTCCATCAAAACCATCAATTAATGCATTCAGCATTTTTTGCTGCCTATTGTTAAGAGAATAAGCTTTGAGATTTTCCCAAATCCTGGCCTTGCTGATCACCTTTTGTAATGTTTCATTTGTCGCGCTTATTGCACGATCCAGACAATGTACGAACCATAAGAGCCATTCGGTAATGTCCAATGAACCTTTCTGTGTGGATTCAAGCATATCGTAATAGGTTTTCCGCTCATTCCTGATTTGTGCAGACATGCTGTAAAAACGTTGAGAGCTTAGTTCGGCTCTTGCCAGTTGCATATCTGTAATTGCGCGGGCAATCCGCCCATTGCCATCGGCAAAAGGGTGAATTGTTACAAACCATAGGTGGGCAATAGCTGCTTTAAGGATAGGGTCAAGGCCTATGTCTGCATTGAACCAGTCGAGGAATTTTTGCATTTCACCATTGAGCAATTCAGCGTCGGGCGCTTGAAAGTGAACTGTTTCGCGACCTACCGGGCCTGATACAACTTGCATCGGATCTCTTTTGTCGTTGGTGCGCCATGCACCTACAACAATTTTGATCATGCCGTTTCTTCCTGTCGGAAATAACGCCGCGTGCCAGTCAAACAGTCTTTCATCTGTTAGCGGCTCAGCGTAATGTTGAGTGGCATCCAACATCATTTCAACAACACCTTCCACCTGTCTGTCGGCTGGTATCAATCCGGCAATATCCATTCCCAGCCGCCGTGCAATGGATGAGCGTACCTGATCGGGATTGAGTATTTCACCTTCAATTTCGCTGGATTTTAAAACATCCAAAGTGAGGGTTTGCAGGGTAGCTTCAGCCTTTAAATTAAAACCTATGGCTTCTATGCGGCCTATCAGTTTCCCCTGCCGGTAGCGAACTTCCGCCAGCAACTGGGAAATCTTTTCCTTATCCCATTGAAAATCAGGCCATTTATTTAATTGATGGATATACATAAGCTTAATCTCCGCATATTGTGCGGTAAATGTAAGGCTAAATCTCCGTAAAGGCGGGTAAATATCCGCAATTAATGCGGAGATTAAACCCTATAATCTCCGCATCGCCGTTTGTTTCATTAATTCAACCTCAAAAAGGCGGACATTTCAAGCCAATCCTGGCGATTCGTTAAATGCGACCCAAAACCTATAGGGCCTGGTTAGATAATTGTCTGGTTGGGACACTGCGCTTCAACCCGCTCCTATTCTGCGGGTTTTCTTTTTAGCCAACATTAAAACGTTTCTATTGCCAGAGTAAATTGATGTTTAGTTCAAGCAATGAAAAATACTCCTTTCTTTCCGATGGCGTCAAACGCTTAGATGGAGAATATTGTAAAGCGGAATACATATATTAGAGGCAATTGTTATCTTTTCAACGAAGAAATCGTTTTTAACCAGGACATAATGCTAAAATTATATAAGTTAAGCACTAATAATTCCTACATAAATAGACTCTTTTACCGCATCATATGTACTATGTGTTTGACGGCTATGATCAGCGTGGTTGCTGCGCAATATGACACGATCCGGCCGCGAACTTATTTTGGCAATCGGCTGCTAAATAGTATACAGAACCAATACACCACATTAGTAGAAAATAAAGCTTTCCCTTATCTGCACACTTATGACCAATTCGCAAGTAATATGATCGAATACAATGTGCTCAACGGGCTCTTATTCATGAAAGAGGCCGTACTACCAAAACGGCCTCGCCCAGATCTGCTTCAGTTCGATAGTGATCTTGCTTTCAATAATTGCGTATTTTATGACGGAGATACTACCCTTGTATCAAAATCCCTAACTAATTGTCGTTACCGGATCAACGGAAAACTGGAAATTAATGATTTTAAATACTCGGATGTTCCGCTGACTCTTCGTCATCTGATGATCAATAGGTCTGCATATATCTACCGTAGCAAGTTGCACATTATAAGCATCGAGGATTGCCAGGGAAGATTTGGTCTAAAGGACAATGTCATCAATGGAGCCATCCATTTTCTTAACCTGAAAAATAGTTCATTCGATATAATCTTAGATACATTCAAACAAGTTAAGACGGAAATTCACGTAGTTAACACAGTGCTAAAAGACATAAGTTATTTGCGATACAACTCTTACATTGATATGTATGCTGATTTTTATCGCGACTCTTTGTATGACGTATTACAGATCGAAAATGGAAGGGATCATACCAACGCACACAAAGGGACAGCTTCATTACAGCATTACTTTAACCTGACATTCTCTAACTGTTATATCAATGCCGATGTAAGATTCACGGATAATGCTGATACTGCCACTGTGATTTTTAAAAATTGCCACTTTGGCCCTAATGCTTCACTGGATATCCGGGCAGATACCGTTTCATTTATTGATTGTCAGCAACTACCGGCAACCTTAAATATGCAGTTGAAAGCCAACAACAAAAAATGCTGGATTGGACTCAATAATACCAATATTATCGATGTCAATTTTGTTTATGCATCTCATCATCGCTTGCTGTTTGACTCGACAGCTGATATTGACATCTATGCCAGTACCTATGAAAATCTACTTGCAAAATTTCGTAGTGAAAACAAAAAAGAGTCCTATCGGCGTCTTGACATAGAATACAAAAATTATAAAGCATCGAGAGGGGATGTCTGGAATCGTATATCCAATTGGTTGAATCGGGAATGGTGGAATTATGGCTATTCCAAAGGTCGAGTGATCGGCTGGACGTTCGCATTGCTGGGAATATTTTTTGTTTTGAATATCCGTTTGTGGCAGCCTATGCAGAACATGTATCCCATTTCGCAGGATCACAGCTTTATTGATCGAAAGGAGAAACCTTTTCTTTATCACATTCAACAATATATCCGTATATTATTGTATACAGTCTATATCTTTTTTTCTATCAAAATCGATCTACAAAAGTTGAAGATCACAACTCTTCCTATCTTGCTATATTTTTTTCTGCAATTCTTGGTAGGCTTATGGTGCCTCTTCTTTATCGTCAATGCCTTGCTGAAAATCGGATAAATATATCCACTAACAATACTTTACTCAAACTTATTGTTAATCAGTAGGTATTGCTATGGCTTGCCCTACCGGATTTCTAAATAAGTAAAGTATTGTGCATAGAATTATTTGATAATATTGTAAAGCCTGATAATGGTACAGTTGCGAATGGATACAGTATCTGCGATCTGGAATTTGAGTAAATTGCATTCTATTTTAATCAAACATCACTCTTTATAAACCAGCAAAAGGCTAAACAGTCCTTCAGTAACTGGTTCGATAATTGTCCCGTTAGGGCTACAAGCATGACAAGTCCGCTTTAGTACAATGATATCGTAGGTATTTCATGCGCTCGGCGATGACAAAATTCTCCCACAAGGCTCCTATGTTTGTTCTCCCGAAGACCCGGTGACGATTACGCACGTCTTTAATCTGATCCGTGATCAGTTTAAAGAGTGAGACCTATATTGACGATACGTTGGGCTTCATCGATGAACAAGATCTTTTTAGCCCAATAATTGCTTTCAACCTTGTGGCTGTGGTATTTGAAAAATATCTCGCACATCAGCATCATCTCCGCTTACGTGTAAACTGTATCAGCACACTCCGCCGGCAAGGATTCGACAAGGGTTGATTTTCCGACTTGTCTTACCTCGGAATAGTCTCTCCTGAATAGCTTTTTGAAATGACCTCCTATCATATTATGGGAATTAATTCCCTGAATTATATAATATTGGGGGATTATAATACCGAATTGTTATGCTATTAGAGAGAAATTGTAAGTCCCTGTAATTCAGCGAGTTTTTAATTTTTCCGTCATCTCTCCGCTGCTTATTTCTTTTTTGCCCGAAAACTCCTGACATAGGGTTGTCACTAAGCACCTCCATCTTCGTGGCGTATAAATCACAATTCAAAAAACATGTATATGACAACACAGGAAATTGCCGCTCGCTATTATGAGTTGGCCGGCCAGAACAAATGGAACGAAATTCAGGAAGCTCTTCATGACGAGAACATCGTATCCCGGGAGCCTGAAGATGGAGTACCGGCAGGTATAGAAACCATCACCCGGGGAAAAGCCGCTGTCAAAGCCAAGTCGGATACTCATCGTGCGATGATCGAGACAATGCATAGCCGCCATATCAGTGAGCCCCTTGTCGCAGGCAATTTCTTTACCACAGTTTTAAAAAGGGATGTTACCTATAAAGGCAGGCCCCGGGAAATTTCGGAAGAGATCGCCGTTATTGAAGTGAAGAATGGCAAGATCATTTCAGAAACCTTTTTTTATTGATCCCAATCACCTCATGCCAGTAAAATACGATGAGGATATCGTTGATCTCATTCAAAGAGTAAGATTGCTAAAAAGCAATTAAACCTGGAAATAGTTGGTTAGATAATTTGTCTTATTAAATGCATCGTATTTCTAAATCTCAATATTCAACCACTTTTACTTCCGTTTCAATTGTTTCCATTCTATTGTACTTCCCTGGTTGGGATTGGCCGTAGCATCATTGGTACCCAATATTCTTCCCTGTTGGTCAATCCAGTAATGCTGGTATTGTGTACTAAGCTCGATGGGTGTATTGCTATTGTATGGATTGGACCAGGTGTTTACTGCACCAAGGTTTTCTCTGAATTGATGGTTTTGGCGATCTACTGATCTGTTGCGCTCATCTGTAACTTCCTGCCAATTCTTCTGTGACCATGATCGATACGCTTTCATCGCTTCCCCGAAAGCCACAGAGTTCTGTAAGTTTTGCTGCATGATACCCCGCATACCAAATGCGGCTCCATTGGTGGCGGCTATCTGGCGTGACACCTGGGGCAACCAACTTGCATAGGAAGCCCATTGTGTATCTTCGGATATTGCTGCTGTCATTGCCATCACGCATCCTCCATAATAATTGGAGATATGGCAAACGGCTTCACCCACATACCTGCCACCGGGCAGCCTATAGGATACGTGAAACTGCCAGGCTTCCTGAAAACCTTTCACGGGATTGGCTCTGACGGGTTCACTCAAAGTAAGACCGTTTGGCTGCAAGGCCATTAGCTTCTCATATATGAATCTGCCGGCCGGATAACCCGACATTAGTCCGGCATTGCCCACCATCACGGTGATGGCTTTATTATCGGCGGATACCAGGGTAAGGGCAAATTGTCCATCTTCGCCTACTCTCCAACCGGGAGGCAATGCATAAGAGAAATAACTTCCCTGCCCTATTTTCAGTTCTTCGGGTGTATGTATTTGTTGCATAGAAGAAGTTTTATGCTGTATAGAATTGTTTTTTGATGCTGCTACGGGTTCAACGAGGTGCATATCCGGGGGTATGGAAATGCCCGCTTTATTATTCGCAAGGTCTTTCGGTTGTTTGTTATTTTGTGCACATCCCGGAAGAACGAAAGCTATTAACAGAATCAATAAGGTGAATGAAATGGCCGGCTTTTTCATGTTGCTGTTTTTTTGCTATAAACATTGTATAGCAAAAGTCGACCGGAACCGGTGGGCAAAAAATACTCAATTTGTATTACGGGGGGAATGGATGGGTCAGCTCCAAGACGGCCTTACCTTACAATGTGCCGGCGGTTGGTATTAAAATATTTGCCGTAGAAAAACCATGATGTGCATCGATCTTAAGCCGTCCGGTGTATGTTACCAGATCTTCCACCAAGGTTTGGTTTTCGAATTTGAAGTTTTCGCACCCTCCTGGTTATTGTCACCTCTTTTCCGCTTAATATCTCCTGCTGCATAATAATGAAGGTTATTCGATGTTCCTTCGTCCAACCACCTAGCCACCTTATTTAAAGGCATGGTCATATAATCAGATTCGATGGCAACCAAGAATGCATGTGTTGTTAGCATCAGCGGTATTAAATTCTTTAGATTGGCATCTTTATTACGCATATATTCTTCGTATTGAACCCAATGGTACTCTGCAGTGGCATTCCGGCGAATAACCTCACCCAGATAGGCGCCAGCCCAAACCACCAGGTTTTGGTATTCCTGGCCAGAATTGCCAATACCAATCTTATAAATTATTTCCAAGTACCGGTCAACTTCCTTCAAGCTGTCTAGTGAATAATCGAGGCTTGAGACGTTCAATTTGTGGCGGGAGGGGATATCTCCTTCGCCTTCCATATTACCCAAAAATGCCTCTGCGAATTCGCCAAACATATCATCGATGTAATTCATTCAATTATTATTTAGATTGCCTTAATTGAAACGCCTTAAAGCGGTAGCCCCGATGGGGCAAAATACATATTGGATTCGAATTGCTTGCTACAAAGCGGTAGCCCCTAAAGGGGCAGAATACATTTGAGACGATTTTCCGGCTACAAAACGGTGGCCCCGATGGGGCAAAATGCACGTTGGATTCGAATTGCTTGCTACAAAGCGGTAGCCCCTAAAGGGGCAGAATACATTTGAGACGACCTTCCTGTTACAAAGCGGTGGCCCTCATGGGGCCAAATACACGTGGGATTCGAATTGCTTGCTACAAAGCGGTAGCCCCTAATGGGGCAGAATACATTTGATACGATAATTCTGCTACAAAGCGGAAGCCCCGATGGGGCAGAATACATTTGATACGATAATTCTGCTACAAAGCGGAAGCCCCGATGGGGCAGAATACATAAGGGTAATGCCGTTTTAACATATTGTTGTCAGTAGTTAATCAACTTCCTGATGTATTCATCCAATCTTGCTTTTGCCAGGAAATTGTTTTCCAGTTCAATGTTGAAGGGTACGGGGGTATCCAGTGATGCACAGCGCATCACGGGAGCATCGAGGAGATCAAAACAATATTCCCCGATCCAGGCAGCCAGCTCTCCACCAATGCCACCTACCAGGGTATCTTCATGTAAGATCAATACTTTACCGGTACGGGCTACGGCACTGCGAATAGCTGCATAGTCCAGGGGCAACAAGGTGCGCAGGTCCAATATGTGGAAGGAAATATAGCTATGGGTATTGGCATATTCGGTAGCCCAATGTATGCCACTGCCATAAGTAATGATGGAGATATCCACGCCTTCCTGCACCACCCTGGCTTTGCCGATCTCTATTTCATAATACTCCCCGGGCACGGGACCGCTTACGCTACGGTACAGGGCCTTGTGCTCAAAGTAGAGTACAGGGTTGGGATCATTGATGGCAGCGATCAGCAGGCCTTTTGCATCGATGGGTGTGGAAGGATACACCACTTTGAGGCCGGGGGTATGGACAAACCAGGCTTCATTGCTTTGTGAATGAAAGGGGCCGGCGCCTACACCACCGCCTGCAGGCATACGGATCACCACATCGGCCTGCTGGCCCCAGCGGTAATGTATCTTGGCCAGGTTATTTACTATTTGATTAAAGCCCACGGTCACAAAATCGGCAAACTGCATTTCCATCATGCTCTTAAAGCCCTCCAGGCTAAGACCGAGGGCGCTGCCTACAATAGCACTCTCACAAAGGGGGGTATTGCGTACGCGCTCCTTGCCGAATTCCTCTACAAAACCTTCTGTGATCTTGAAGGCGCCGCCGTATTCCGCAATGTCCTGCCCCATCAATACGAGGTTGGTATGTTGTTGCATAGATTGATGGAGGCCTTCTTTGATGGCGTCGATCAGGCGTTTTTCGGGTAGCGTAGAGAAAGTATTGCTTTGCTGAGGGGTGGTATTGTCAATGATAGTTATTCCATATTGGCTATCCTTTGACCGGGGAGCATACACATCATCCAGCTCCAACTCAGTATCTACAACTATGGGGGAGGTATTGGCGCCTATCGAAAGCTCTACCTCGATGTATTCTTTTAAATCCTGTTTGATAACGGTCAGTTGTTCTTCGTCGAGAACTTTTTCGGACAAAAGGAATTGTTCATAGTTCTTCACGGGGTCTTTCATTTCCCACACTTCAAACAGGTAGGAGGGCACATATTTGGTGCCGCTGGCTTCTTCATGACCGCGCATGCGGAAGGTGGCGCATTCTATAAGGTAGGGCTTTTGCTTTTCAAGGCAGTAATCACGTACGCCTTTAATGGTATCATATACAGAAAGGATATTATTTCCGTCGATCCTGATGCCTTCCATGCCATACCCCCGGGCGCGCTCTACCAGGTTTTCGCAACGGTACTGTTCGGATACTGGTGTGCTTAATCCGTATCCATTGTTTTCTATGAGGAAGATGACGGGCAGGTCCCATACGGCGGCGGTGTTGAGGGCCTCATGAAAATCACCTTCGCTGGTGCCGCCCTCTCCGGTAAAAGCCAGGGCGACCTTGTTTTCCTGGCGGAGTTTATGGGCCAGGGCCACGCCATCGGCGATGGCCAGCTGTGGACCCAGGTGGGAGATCATACCGCAGATATGGTGCTCGCGGTTACCAAAGTGAAAGCTTCTCTCCCGCCCTTTGCTGTAACCCTCCTGGCTGCCCTGCCATTGCATGAACAACTTACTTAACGGCATATTGCGGGTGGTAAATACACCCAGGTTGCGGTGGAGGGGCATGATCCACTCATCCTGCTCCAGGGCCAGGGCTGCGCCTACCGCAATGGCTTCCTGTCCAATGCCGCTGAACCATTTGGATATCTTGCCCTGTCGCAGCAGCACCAGCATTTTCTCTTCGATCATGCGGGGAAGCAACAGGCTTTTATAAAAATGGACCAAGGTTTCGTCGGTCAGCTCTTTACGGTTAAATTGCATACTCCAAAGATATAGATCGTAACGAAGCGGGGAAAGGGTATATTTTAATTTTAAGATATGAATTTACTAAGGCGGCTGATCCGCAGTATTATCACCATTTTGCCCTCTTTGCTGCCAGGTCTCTGGCTCCTGAACTACACGTTGGAGCAAAGGTGCTATGATTTCCCCTGTAAGGTCATCAATGTGGTTGTGCTGCTGACGGCAGTGGTATTGCTCCTATGGTCACTGATCGTTTTTGCCCTTTCGCTGTTGGAGAAAGAGAGCATCGAAAAAAGAAATACCTGGGACCGGTTCAAAGTTAATCTCCTGGAGGTTACGCCCACTATCCTGATCCATGCGGGCATATTTGGAATTATGTTATATGCTACGATAAATATGATCACCTCGTATATTGACACTTCCAATTATAAGGAAACGGGCAACTTATACCTGTTGGTCACTTTCGCTGCACCTGTATATGAATTGACCCGGATATTTGAACGCAGAAAATCTGTTGCCCCGCCTGATACAGACCATGTGTCTGCCCTCGGGGTTGAAAAAGGCAAAACAATACCAGCCACCCGGATCACCTACGGAGGCATCTATGGGCAAACCTTCCTCACCTTTGGTATATGGTTTGGCATCATGTTGCTTATCATGCGGTACCAATACCTGCTCACAGACCGGATCAACAACCGCTCCTGGGATGCTTTGCCGGTTTTGCTCATTATGGCAGGTATCAGCTTCCTGCTGGTAAAATTGTTTAAAAGGACAGAACAGGTTTTAAGAAAGCGGGGAGTTATAAGCTGGAGCTCTTCTTATTTTTAATGTCATACGCTGTTCGCTACTATTAAAAAGGGGAAGCGCCTGAACGCTTCCCCGAGGTTATATAAAAGGGCAGGTTAAGGTTATTTCCAACCGCTTGTTTTGGCGGCGGTAGCTACTTCTCCCCATTTCCCTTTTTCACCGGCAAAGTCAATGCCCCCGAATGTGTATACGGTTTCAGGGGTCAGTAACATCTGCTGCTCGGGATTGGGAAACTCGGTAGGTGTGCCGGGTTGCAGGAGGTCGTTCCTGCGCATAAATACCCAGGGATTGATGGCGCTACCAGAAACATCTATACTTATAGCATATTCATAGTGCAGTGTTTTTCTTACTGCGGCTTCTGTGGCAGGGATGGCCGATAATCCTCCTTTGGCAATTCTATCTGCAGTGGAGGCATTCAACTCAGCGGCAGCACCGGGGATATCGCCCGTCCACATTTTTGCTTCTGCCCTTAAGAGTCTCACCTCTTCGGCCAGGAATACAGGATTGGGATAACCTGTTACCTGGGTGGTATTGGGGTAAGTGCCTCCCTGCGACCACCGGTTGTGCTTGTAGTTGGAAAAGAGGTTGCGGCCCCGATCTACCCGGAGGTACCCAAAGTTGGTGGTGTATTTAAAGTATTGAGCAAAGCGCGCGTCATCGGTTTGAACGGGTGCCAGGGTAATGGATTCGTCCAATGGATAACTACTTGGATAAGTGCCGGTCTTATCAGCAAAGTACGCAACTTTAATATCGGCAGGAAGATAGGGTCCGCCGCCTGCTTCGGTAAGTCCATAATGCACCATGTAATTGTAATATCCTCCGCTTACATAGGAAGCGATCAGGTCGGCAGTCAGCCCTGCGTTGGCGTAGGCCAATACTTTATTCCAGAAACTGGCGCCCAGAGCGGCGGCTTCTGCTTTATCCCGGGGCATGGACGCCAGCAAGCGGGCAGCCATTGAGTTGGCTAGTTGAATAAACTTTGGTTTGTCCAGAGTGACATTGATATAGAAATCGGATACGGTCATGGAGGAAGCTGCATTGGCGGCGGCAATGGCTTTGTCAAAAAAGGTCATGGCAGTATCTATCATTTGCTTGTAGGAATGGGATAATTCTTTAGGCCCTGCAGGTCCCAGGTTTTTATTGGCTATTACTCCCCTATCGTAGATAGCGCCCAGGTAGCCGAGTGATATGCCTTTGATGAGATAAGCAATGGCATATATCTCGCTGGTGCGGTCCTTTCCTTTATCGTCAATTCCTTTCTCCCCTTTGTCCAATGCCTCAATGATCACATTGGCATTGAGGTTAGGTGTATAAAAGCTACTATATGGGGAGCTGAAGTGGGAATAGCCCGCGTAGGACAAACTATTGTTCAGGCGCTTGCGGGGTTCAATAGCAAAGTCCCACCATTCCTGTACACGATTGGTGACGGTGGTCTGATCGGCCAGGGCGCTGATACCATAACCAAAATTGTAAGCAGAGTTGGTGTTCCACAAGGCATTGGAAAAATTGCCGGCTGCCAGTTTATAATAATAATCCGGTGTTTTGGAAATCCCTTCCTCAAGGGTATAAGTGGTAGGATCATCAAACTGTAACTTTTTGCAGGCAGTCAAAACCAGCAAAATGAAAACAGGTATATACAGGTATTTTTTCATTTTCTTTAATTTTAAGACTGATGGTGAAGGATTAAAAGTTTACGATGAGCCTCGTTGAGAAAGTCCTGTACACAGGATAGGGAAAGTATTCATGGCTTCCCTCGGGATTGGTACCCTTGAAATCGGTCCAGGTATACAGGTTTCTGCCAATAAGCGACAAGCTGATGTCTTTAAATATCTTATTCTTCTTAGGCCCGGGGAAGCGATAACTGAGGGATAGTTCCCTCAGTGCTACGTAACTGCTGTTGGCAATCCAGAAATCGGTGTAGGAGTTCCCGTTATAGAGTGTTTGCAAAAAAGGGAGGGGCAAACCGGAAGCAGCATAATCCTGCCATATCTGGGTGCGACCGTCAAATGACAGGTATTGGGTGGTTTGATCGTATTTCTGTCCGCCCTGTTGCCAGTCAACGGTACCGTAGAGGGTTAAGTTTTTGAAGAAGGTGAATGTATTGGTAAATCCAACCTGGAAATCGGGTTGAGCATCACCTATCACTGTAGATACGCTGGCGCCGCCTTTTTGCAGTAATAACGGCTTTTCATCCTTGGTACCCACCTGGCTTGCAAGTACGACAAATCCCCGGTTGTTGACGGTAAAATCGCTTAAAGTATAGGCGCCTCCTGCAGCATTGATGACCTTTCCGGAAGTTTTATCGACTTCCAATTGGGAGAGGGAGGTCAGCACTTTATTGCCATACATGGCGAAGGGGCTTACGCCTGCATCTTTCCAAAAGAGGCCATCTGTAAAAGGCGGCAAGCCGTTGCCCAGGCTTTTGATCTCGCTCCTTACGCGGCCAAAGGTGAGGCCGAAGTCCCAACTGAAGTTCTTTGTCTGGATGGCATTGCCGTTGACCTCCAACTCCAGGGAGTTGGATTTGGTAACGCCAAAGTTTTTGTATACTCCTGCTGCCTCATAGGGTGTAAAGGCGGGAGGGCGCACCACATCGCCTGAGCTTCTGGCCAGGGCGTAGTTAAACTGCACATTTATTTTCCTGTACAATACGGCATCGATACCAAATTCCCATTCGTGGGTAATGGAGCGTTGGAGGTCGGTGCTGGCCAATTGGTTGAGGGTGAATCCACTGGCAGATACAGTAACACGGCTATTCTTCAGGTTGTAAGCGGGTACGCTGCCGGCTGCTCCATAGTTGACCCGTGCCTTGAGTTCGCTGATAGCATTGCCGAGATTGAAGTCCTGGGTAATGCGATAAGCCAGGGACACGCGTGGAAAGAAAGCTGTTTGTTCATCTATACCATAACGGGAGCTTTGATCTACACGCGCCAGGGCATCAACAAATACCTTATCGCGCCAGGAGGTTTGGAAATTGAGGTAATACCCATAGTTGACGGTTTGGTTCGTAAACATGTCTGAGCCGTAACCGGTTCGTGTATCTGTACGGGTATTGCCAATGACATAGATATCGGAGCTGCGGCTAAAGTCGTAACCGGATACCCCAAATTCTTTCTCATACCATTCTTCATAGACCATTTTGCCGGTAACACCGAGGGTAATGTCGTCTCCAAAGCGGGTATTGTAGTTTACCTGGGCCTGGCCGTTCATCATTTGATAATAATTATAACCCAGGGATACATTACCGTTATTGAGTGATTCGCTGGTGGTAGTGGTTTCAAAGCCACGGGGGTAGGTATCTGAAGCGGTATAATTTTGCTTTCTCATAGAACCCAACACTTCGACAGAAAGATTCCTGAGCACTTTATAGCGCAGTTTTCCACCTGCCAGGTAGTTATCGGTATTATTGGTGTATTCTCTTTTACTCCATTCATACATGGGGTTGCTGAGGTTGGCACCCTGGATATTCCATCCATCGGGTCTTACATTATAATTGCCGGCAGCGTTTTTGGCAGCGAGGTTGATAAATGGCTCCCATTGAAGGCTGGCGGCAAAGAAAGTACCCTGACCATTGGCGGTTACGGCCGCAGAGGGCTTTACTTCATTGAAATAGTTGACGTACACTTCTGCTTCCAGTTTGGGCGTGGGCCTGAACTGGAGTCGCAGCTGGAGTGATTTTTTCTTATTGGGATCGATGGGTTCGGCAACACCGCCTGTATATTGATTCCTGAAAGATAAAAAGGCATTGTATTTATCACCGGAGGTGGCAATAGAGACATAGTTGCTGAAATATTTATTGTCGCCCAGTAGGGCGTCTGTATTGTTGTAATTGTTCTTATAGGGGCTAAGGTTTACGGAAAAGCCGTTGCTTTTGTAGTTTACGATGCGGGAGGTAGTGCTGCCGGAGGCATAGGCAAAGCCATAAGGGTCGGTGTCGCTGGTAACATAATGGTGCATATTGGCCAGTGCAGGCGTGCGCTGGATATTGTTTATACCTACTTCATTATCGACGGTAATGGCAACGCCCTTAGTGCCTTTTCCTTTTTTGGAGATGACCTGTATTACCCCACCTTCTGCGCGGGTTCCGTACAAAGCAGATGCAGCGGCTCCTTTGACCACTTCAATAGCTTCCACATCCTGGGGGTTCAGGTCGGATAAACTAAAATTGGTAACGAAACCGTCTATTACTATCAGGGGAGAGATGTTTCCAAATATAGATTTGGCCCCAC
Source organism: Paraflavitalea soli (assembly GCF_003555545.1). Taxonomy (GTDB): domain Bacteria; phylum Bacteroidota; class Bacteroidia; order Chitinophagales; family Chitinophagaceae; genus Paraflavitalea; species Paraflavitalea soli. Next base: position 5,927,795 of record NZ_CP032157.1, read on the forward strand.
GCAGGAATACAGAAGCGCCATCATCGCCCTGTGTCTGGGTAATCTGAATGCCTGCTACTTTTCCGCGCAATGTCTGGGACAGATCAAGGGCGGGGGCGGTATTGATCTTTTCGGTGGAAACCTTGGTAAGACTAAAGGCCAGCTTTTCTTTACTGGTAGCCTGGGCCACGCCAGTTACTACTATGTCTGTAAGTGTTTTTATATCGTCACCAAGGGAAACAGTGATGGTAGACGATGTGCCTGTTTTTACCTCCTGGGTTTCATGTCCAACCGCAGAGATCACGAGTATGGCGCCTGGTTCTACTGTAACGACGAATGTACCATCAGTGCCGGCTGAAGTTCCCTTGCTGTTCCCTTTGATTTTTATAGTAGCGCCATAAACAGGCATCCCCTGTTTATCGGTAACAGTGCCTTTTATTTGCTTTGATTGGGCAAGCAGGCTGTTAGCAGCAAAACTGAATAGTAATAAGAATAGGATCAGTGTTCTCATGTGTACCTGTTGTTTTGGTTGATTAATAGAAAAGAAGGTCACTATCCATTGAGAAAATGGACAAATACACTAGTAATAGCATAGCAATAACATCACGGGTGGCTGTACAGCAGTCGTGCCTGTTTTATGAAACAATAAATAATCCTGTAACGGATGTTATACCACTACAAGGCGATCATAGCTGGCAGGGGACCTGGTTTTGGTGTACAAAATCAGCGTCCGGTACGGCCGGGCCGAGGTTAAAAAGGGAGCAGGTTTAATGTATGGACAAGCAGGGATCTGTTTTTGATGGCTTATTATCCTTGATGATTTTCAATTAAAGCCTGTATCGCTTTAATATTTATATGTGCAAGCAGATTGATGTGATGATGTTAAAAGTAAGTTAACGGCAGAAAAATATCAAATATTTGTTTCTTCCATATGACCTGTTGATGCTTGCCCCAAAAGCTGTAGAATGCAGCAGGAGTAAGGGAAACACCGGTTTCAAAACACCAATAGCATGATAAGTATACAAATGCATTAGTGCGACCGCTCGCTGTCGCTTCGCTCTTCTTTTTTATACAATACAGATGTGATGATGGAGAGCAGCAGACTGAACAGGAGGGCCCACCAAAAGCCATCCACGCGGAAGCCTTTTACAAATTCGGCAGTGAGCAATATGATGGCGGCATTGATCACAAAAAGAAAGAGGCCGAAGGTAAACAAGGTAAGGGGTAACGTGAGTAATATGATGATGGGCTTCACAATGGCGTTGAGGATAGCCAGTACGATGGCAAAGATGATAGCAGCCCAGAAAGAGTCAATGTGTACACCGGTGAGGATATAAGACAAGCCAAAAGCAATGATGGAGGTAACGATGATGCGCATGATAAAATTCATAGCTATGATTTTTCGTACCGTAATGAGCCCATTCAGGCCAGACCTATTGAAGTTAGCATTTATTCTTAAAAGAAACGGGTCGTGTTTCCACGACCCGCTACCCTAATAACTTTAACTATTTATATAACCACCAGTTCGTAAAACTGATCAGGCTGGAGGTATTTATTGGCCAGTTCCTGCAATTCCTGTGCTGTGACAGTTCTGATCACGTGCAGGCTATTGTGGAAATAGCTTTCCTCGATATTGTTCAGTATTAAGTTCTTCCAGCGGCCTATTACCTGGAATGGACCGTCGAGGTCGCCCAGGATAGAACCGATCATATAGTTGCGGGTCATGAGCAGTTCTTCGTCATCCACGGGTTCTTCGCGCAGCAGTTCCATTTCATTGTAGATCTCGGTAATGGTCGCTTCACTCACATCCCTGCCCGCTTCTGTACTTATTAGCCAGCCACATTCATGAATATGGTTGAGGAGGTAACTGTAAATGCCGTAGGTATATCCCTTGTCTTCGCGGATATTGGCCATGAGCCTGGAACCGAAGAAGCCGCCAAAGAGTGTGTTAAGCACCAATCCTTTTTGAAAGTCGGGGTGGTGCCTGTTGGGAAACGGACTGGCAATACGGATAGCAGCCTGTACCCCGGCCGCATCATTGATGATATGGCTTTTCTTTTGGGCAGCAGGTTGCAGGGGGTGGCGTACTACGGTCAGCTCCTGCCGGTGTGAGCGGAGGGGCAATGATCCGAAATGTTTTTCCAGTTCGTTGATCAGATCAGCAGGCAGTTTACCCGCAGCGAAGATGACGCAACGGCCATTGCGGTAGTAGTTATTGTAGAAGGCTACTATATCCTCGCGTTGGATGGCATCATAATCTTCTGCATTGTTGTATTTACCATAAGGGTGCTGCTCACCAAAAAGGTAGGCATCAATCAAACGGCCTGCCACAAACTCACATTTCTGCAGGCTTACCTGTAAGCGCTGCTTGGCATTCTGCTTATAAATAGCCAGTTCTTCTGCGGGGAACACGGCATCTGTGATCAACTCTGCCGCTACGGGAAGCAACTCATTGGTATGCTTGTTGAGGCAATGCAGGGTGAGTTCAGATGTTTCATTATAACAGGAGCGGCTGAGGTAAGCGCCGTAATATTCAAAATGTTCGTTGATGTCAAAAGCTGAACGTTTGGAGGTACCGTTCTTGAGGAGGAAGTTGGTAGCAGCTGCTACGGCCTTGGTATCCTCATACCAGTTGCCTGCATAAAACACCCAATTGATCATGAGTGTTTCTTCGCTGCCCATGTCAACAGTATATACCTCAATCCCATTGGAAAGGGTATGTTTCTGGCAGCCGGGCAGGGAGATTGTAAAGTCAACCGGTTCTTTTATTATTGGAGCGATGGTTCTATTGAGCATTGTTAAATCAGATCACTAATTGTTGTAAAATCTTTTTCAGTCAACCCGGGCTCAGGGTGAGCCGCCTTTGAAAGGCGACCCACCCCGAGCTCATCCCACTCTAGTTATTACTGTAATAACACAAAGTGTTGGAATTATTCACATCGAATATTTTCCGGCTGTATAGCAGGATATCTTCACGGGTAACGGCAAAATACTTTTCCCGGTCGGTATTGAACAGGTCGGCATCACCCAGCAATTCATAGAAGGCCAGGTTGTTGGTACGTGTCATCACACTCATGTCCTCAAAAGCAATCGACGATTCTGTTTTATTCTGGATCTTTGTAAGCTCTTTTTCAGTGATGCCATCCTTTTTGAGCTTCTCTAATTCTTCGTCCACGGCTTTTTCAGCATCTTCCATCTTTACGCCCTTTACCAACTTGCCTTCAATGGCCACCAGTCCTTTATCGACAGAGCCAAAATGATAGCATTCAATATGGCTGAAGAGTTTCTTTTCCTTTACCAGGGATTGGAATAAGCGGGAAGAACCACCACCACCCAGTACTTCTGTAATGAGGTCGGCCACATAGTAGCCATGGCTCATGCGGTCGTCCATATGCCAGCATTTGTATAAGGCGTCGAGGGGTACATCGGCCTTTACTTCCATGCGGCGCGGGGCGGTTTGGGGCAGTTCATCGGGAATGGAGCGAACATATTTCTCACCGGCCGGAATATCGGCAAACCATTTTTCCACCAGGGTTTTCACCTCGACTGTTTTTACGTTACCGCCCACTACGAGGATGGCATTCACAGGACGATAGTGCTTGAAGAAAAACTGTTTTACATCTTCCAGGGTGGCATTTTCAATATGGGACAATTCCTTTCCAATAGTCATCCAGCGATAAGGATGGTTGGGGTAAGCCATTTCGCGGAGTTTGAACCATACATCTCCATAAGGCTTGTTGATATAATGTTCTTTAAACTCTTCGGACACTACTTTGCGCTGTACTTCCAGGCTCTTTTCATCAAAAGCCAGGGAGAGCAGGCGGTCGCTTTCCAGCCAGAGGGCAGTTTCCAGGTTTTCGGCAGGCAGCTGCACATAATAATTGGTGACATCGTTGGTGGTATAGGCATTGTTCTCACCCCCAGCCATCTGAAGGGGTGTTTCGAAATCTTCGATATTGACAGAACCACCAAACATTAGGTGCTCGAACAAGTGGGCAAAGCCTGTTTTGCCGGGGTCTTCATCACGGGCGCCTACATCGTACATTATATTCACGACGGCCATGGGGGTAGCTGCATCTTCATGTACTACTACGCGCAGCCCATTGGGCAAAGTAAACTTCTCAAATTGTATCATGGATTTTTTCCTTTCTTTTTACTCACAAACCGCATTGACGATCATAGGTTTACGACTTAGCAATCCCATTATATGATTATCTGCGGGGGCTGTGAGGGGGACAGCAAATTAACGACAAGTTGGGGTATAATGTTTAAAACGCCCTAAGATTGGTCTGAAAAAGGGATAATTAATTCATTGTTAATGAGTTTGGGGTTTCGGGTTTTGAGTGTCGGGTTGCTCTGCGCTTTGAACTTGCTTACTTATTTCAAATTTACCGGTGAGATAAAAACTCCTGGGACAGCAGGAGATCCAATCTACAGCGAGCTCTATAATCTGAAGAACCCGAAACGCTGAACCCGGAATGCGGAACTATTTACCGGTGAGGATGTTTTTCACCTTCAGCGTGAGTACAATGGGGCCGCCTTCGCGGAGCACCAGTATTTTGAGCTTTTCGCCGGGGGTTTGCATGAGGTTTTTGTAGGTCTGAATATTCTTGCTGAAGTTGTTTTGTACAGCTACGATCAGGTCGTCGGGCTTGAATCCTGCCTGTTCTGCCGGTGAGCCGGGCATCACATCAATGACGAGTATCTCGCCTTCCACGACATACATGCCGAGACCGGTATAAGCATAGTCGAAAACATCTTTGAAATGGGAATTGGGCATCATGTGTATCTCGGGGCGATCGTAATTGATGATGAGGTTGAAGCGGCGGAGCAGGTCATTACCGATCAGGCCACCCACAGATGGGTATTGGGTTACATTGTATTCATCGTCGAAAATATAGGTGGGTACGTTCCTGAACTTGTAGGGCCCCAGGCGCAGTTGTTTTACCACGCCCTGTTTCATGGGGGCTTTGCCGCCAAGGCCTTCGGCCTGGGTAGCATACCATTTACGACGCTTGCTTATCACGGCGCTGTCGTTGACAAAGTCGGAGGACATGAGGAAACACATGCCGGCGCCTGTATCAAAATAATAGCGGGCAGTGAGGTCGCGGGCATCCTTTACCTGCACGGTCAGCACAGGAATGAATTGTAACTGGGGTTTGAGCATAAAACCACCGCGGGGGTACTTAATGGAGCCTTTTGTGAAAACATGGATCTTCGAGCTGTCGTAATCCACTTTTACAATGTAGCGGGATAAAAAGCTATAGCCGATTATACCATCGATCTTTTCGCCATAGGCGCTGGTGAGGATATCATAATCGTTGATGTGAAAGTTGAGGCTGTCTACGGTAAGACCCGGCAGGCGCAGGGTTTGATTATAGGCAAAGCGCACCAGCATGCTGCCGGCAATACCGCGGATGGTGCGGTCACTGGGAACTGTTTTGAGCTTTATACCGGCTGCTGTAGTGGAATCGAGGGAGATGCCGCCGCTGCCGGTATCGAGGATAAAAGTGAGTGAATCGGGAAACTGGCTCAATTTGGCCCTCAGGGTGATAATGCCACCGGTGAGCATTCTGAAACCGAAGCTGGTAATGTGTTTGGCAGGGGCAGGTTCAAATACTTCCTGCGCAGGCAGGGAGATATGGGCTAAGGTTAGCAGTAGCAGTGTAGTAATGGGGCGCAATCGCATAGGCTATTTTACTAATTTTCCCGGGTATGCTATGGATTTGTCTGCGAATCACCGGTTTTGATGGACAAACGACATCTACCGGCAATCGTTATTTAAGTTAGTTGTTTTAATGGAAAAGATGGGGCGGTTGGAATAAAAAATAGTTGTTAGGGCTAAAACCGGGGGTTTAGTACTTTTGTTATTCAATGTGTTGTTATGAAAACAGATGATCTCTACTCGAAAGCACTGCAGTTTGAATTCCTGAGCATTGAGGAAGGCATGCAATTATTTGAAGAAGCCCCCCTGACGGAACTGATGTATGTGGCGAATGAATTAAGGAAAAAGCAGGTCCCTTATAATAAAGTGACCTGGCAGATAGACCGGAATGTCAATACGACGAATGTTTGTACGGCCAACTGCAAATTCTGCAATTTCTACCGGATACCGGGGCATGCGGAAGCCTATATTACTGATATAGATACGTATAAAAAGAAAATTGAACAAACCTTTCGCTGGGGAGGGGATCAGCTGCTGCTACAGGGAGGCCACCACCCCAAGCTGGGTTTACAGTTCTATGTAGACCTTTTCAGTGAATTGAAGTCGCTCTATCCACATTTGAAATTGCATACGCTGGGGCCACCCGAAATAGCACATATTACAAAATTGGAGAAATCGACCCACCGGGAAGTGCTGACAGCGCTGAAAGAAGCGGGCATGGACAGCCTGCCGGGGGCGGGAGCCGAAATACTGGTAGACCGGGTGCGACGGCTGATCTCGAAAGGGAAATGTGGTTCGCAGGAATGGCTTGACATTATGCACGAAGCGCATAAACTGGATATTACGACTTCGGCCACGATGATGTTTGGCCATGTGGAAACGCTGCGGGAGCGCTTTGAGCACCTGGTAAAGCTGCGGGAAGTACAGAGCCGCAAGCCAGCCACTGCCAAAGGATTCCTAGCCTTCATCCCCTGGACCTTCCAGGATGTAGATACGCTGCTTACGCGCATTCGTGGGGTACATAACCTTACCACGGCCGATGAATATATCCGCATGATCGCCATCAGCCGCATCATGCTGCCCAATGTAAAAAATATCCAAGCTTCCTGGCTTACGGTAGGAAAGCAAACGGCGCAGATATGCCTGCATGGCGGGGCCAACGATTTTGGCAGTATAATGCTGGAGGAAAATGTGGTGAGTGCCGCCGGGGCGCCGCACCGTTTTACCTATAAAAGTATTCAACAGGCTATCCGCGAAGCTGGTTTTGAACCGCAATTGCGCAACCAGCAATATGAATTCCGGGAAATGCCGGCGATCATCGAAGAGCAGGTTATTGACTATTAATTATTGATTACCGCCCATTTAGATACTTTAAAAATATAATATCAACACCCCTTGCGGCTACCGCCAAGGGGTTATCTTTATAGTTATCCCCGTCAACCCCGTCTTTTATTTGATTTTTTACCAGTGATTTTACGGTAAATCACTTATTATATTAAAAAAAAGCACCCGGGTATTCAATAGAAAGCATTGTTTTGCAGTTATTTATTGGCCGAATATCCCATTTAAAACCATGAAGAATCCGTTCCGTAAGCTGATTCGTATTGCAATTGTGCTGTTGGCAACAGTTCTGTTGTTCAACTTCACGGGTTATTACCTGATCAATCTGCGGAGCCAGGAAAATGAGCAGCTTGTACAGGTAAACCGTGTTGCCAATGAGCAACGTATGCTGAGTCAGATCATCAGCAAAGATATTGTATTGCTAACGAGGCCCCGGCTAACCAATCCGGAGATCCAGGAGCTACGCCAGGAGTTGCAAACCTCCGTCGACACTTTTATCATCAACAACGATTTCCTGCAAGGAAAGGTCAATACGCTCTCGCACCAGCGTCAGTTTGAAATAAAACAGCTTCACAACCACGCGCAGCTTCATTTTAAAGATATTATTAGCATCAGCCGGGATGTATTGAAAGCGGACAGCGGCTTGCTGAATGCCAACAGGCCTGCGTTCAGGCGGGATATCCTGCAAAAAGAAAAAAAGTACAGCCCGGTAATGGATAAGCTTGCCCACCATTATTCCAACATCATTTCGGAGAAAATGGGCGAGGCTTCCACGATCAATACAGGCAAGTTCATTTCGCTCATCGTGGCATTCATTTGCCTGGTATTCCTGGTACTGGAACCGCTGTTCCGGAGCAATCAACGGAACTACGAAGAACTGCAGCTGGCAAAAAATGAACTGCAGAAAGAAAAGGCGTATTTCTCTTCGATCCTGAATTCGCAAACAAACTATGTTATACGGATTGACAATGACGGCAATTTTACGTATGCCAACCCGCAGTTCCTCCAGGCATTTGGCTACCAGGAAAAGTTCCTGATGGGAGAGCCTTATTTCAACACGATCTATCCCAAAGATCTCTACCGCTGCCAGCAAATGGCAGAGGACTGCTGGAAAAACCCCGGCAAGGTATTTAAGCTGCTCATCCGTAAACCGATACAGCAAACGAAAACGTTTCAATGGACAGAATGGGAGTTCATAGCGCTGCAAAATGAAAAAGGAACGCAGGAAATACAGGGTATCGGGGTAAATGTTACAGACAAGGTAATGGCGGAACAGCTAAAAGAAGAGGCGATCCGCACTTCTTCGTATGCGATGACGTATGCGCGCATGGGTAGCTGGAAGCTGGATTTCTTCTCGCAGGAAATGACGATGAGCAAAGAGTTTACCAGCCTGCTGGAACACGATGAGCAGGAAGAACTGACGATGACCTTTGAGCAGTTTATGCAGGAATACGTGGTACCGGAAGACCATAACCAGGTGATCCGGGAGCTCACGAACTCGATCCACAACAAGTACAACCACGATTACGAGACCAATTTCAGCTGCCGGATCATTACCCGGAAAGGCAATGTCCGGTACCTCTACATCAGGGGTAAGATGGTGGATGCCACCAGCGGCTTTGGCATAGCGCAGGACATTACTACGCAAAAAGCAGCAGAACAGGCGCTGCAGCACAGTGAACAGCAGTTCCGCCTGCTGGCCGAACACTCTGAAGACATCATTACGGTGAACCAGCTCGATGGAAAGCTGGTGTACGTGTCGCCTTCGGTTCAAAAAACACTGGGCTTTTCTCCGGAAGAGGTACAAGGACATTCGGTGATGGAATACATTCATCCGGAAGATCAGTACAAGTTCCTGGAGCAGGACGACAGGCCGGCATTAGCGGAACTGGAAAACCTGACGCTCCGTTACAGGATGCGCACCAAATCGGGAGACTATATCTGGCTGGAGAGCATCATCAAGCCGGTGCATGAAAAAGGGGCTGTAACCCGGCTGATCTGCACTTCCCGGAATATTACAGAACGCAAAAGGGCAGAAGCAGAACGGGAACAGTTGCTGGCAGAAGTAAAACAATCGGAAGAGTTATTGCGGACAGTGATCAACTCTACTCCGGACTGGATATTTATCAAAGACCTTGGGCACCGATTCCTGCTGGTAAACCAGGCTTTTGCGGATTCGATGCACCGCCTGCCACAGGATTTTATCGGTAAAGATGACATTGAAATAGGATTCCCGGAAGAAGTAGTAAAAGGTGATCCCGAAAATGATATACGCGGTTTCTGGAATGACGACATTGAAGTAGTAAAAACGGGCAATGCCAAGTTTATACAGGAAGAGCCTTCTTCTATCAATGGAAAGGCTCAGGTGATGACAACGGTGAAAGTGCCGCTGCGCGATTCTGACGGGGCGGTATGGGGGGTGCTGGGATTTGCGCACAATATTACAGAGCAGAAGAAATCGGAAGACCGTTTGCTGCACAAGGACCTGCTGCTGCAGGCGATGGCAGAAGCCACGCATCAGCTCATCAGCAACAATCACCTGGAAGAAGCGATCGGTGAAGCGATCCAGCTGCTGGGGATCAAGCTGCAGGTAAATTCGGTAAACGTGTACAGGAATGAATACAATTACCAGGAAGCCAAATGGTATTCTGACCAGTTATTGCATTGGGACAGTGCTACGGGAGAACTGTCGCACAAAGACCCCGCTTACCAGCGCCTGGTCTTGAATGAAGAAGCTGCCATTTTCAAAACATTGAAGAAAGAAGAATTATACTGTGGTTATGTAAAAGACATTCCTGAAGAAGCAGACCGCGCTTATTTTGAAAAGATGAAGGTAAAGTCTGTAGCCATTGTTCCGATCTTCACCTTACACCAGTTTTGGGGTATTGTAGGGTTCAGTGACCGGGAGGAGCGGGACTGGACCATTCCCGAGTTTTCGATTTTACAATCTTTTGCCGCTACGCTGGCAGCGGCCATTGAACGCAAACAGATGGAGCAGGAGCTGGTACAGGCGAAGGATGCAGCAGAATCGGCCAGCCAGGCTAAAAGTGAATTCATGGCGAATATGAGTCATGAGCTGCGTACGCCGATGAATGGCATTATCGGGTTTACGGACCTGGTGCTCACCACCGATCTGCAAAAGACTCAAAGGGATTACCTGGGCAACGTGAAGAAATCGGCCAATGGCCTGCTCGATATTATCAATGACATTCTTGATTTCTCGAAGCTGGAAGCGGGCAAGTTACAGATAGACCATGTTCCCTTCAGGCTGGATGAACTGGTAGAAGAGACGGTGGACATCCTGATGGTAAAAGCATTTGAGAAAAACCTGGAACTGATCTGTTATATTGATCCGGAGCTGCCGGTGCAGTTTGGCGGTGATCCGGTACGGATCAGACAGGTGTTGGTGAACCTGCTGGGCAATGCCATTAAATTTACACCGCAGGGGGAAATACTTATTTCGCTGGTAAAGGCGGGCGGCATTTATCAAAAGAACGGCAAGCCCTATCTCGATATAGAGCTTTCGGTACGGGATACAGGTATTGGTATCTCGCCCAAAAAGCTGCGCAAGATATTTGAAAGCTTTACGCAGGCAGATTCTTCCACCACGCGCAAATACGGCGGTACGGGCCTGGGGCTTACGATCTCGAAAAGCCTGGCAGAACTGATGTATGGCAACCTTACAGTGAACAGTGAGCTTGGCCGTGGCAGCACATTCACGCTGCACCTTGCATTGGAAGTAGTAAAAGAACACGCACAGATAGCCTCGGAACATAAACCTCCTTTGCGCAAAGTGCTGGTGGTAGACGACAACGCCACGAATCGCTGGCTGATGCAGGATATCTTCCGTTATTTCAATATACCCTGCGAAATAGCGGGCAGCGGCAAGGAAGCGCTGATGATGATGGAACGGATGAAGGGAGCAGGAGAGCAGCTGGATCTTATTATTACGGATCATCATATGCCGGAAATGGATGGTATGCAACTGGTGAAGGAGCTGCAGCAACAGGCTTCCAGTATTACACAACCTACGATCCTGATGTTGTCATCGCTGGAAAGAAACCTGTTTCAGCACGAAGCGGATAAGCTGGGTATCAGGCAGATACTGACCAAACCGGTAAAGATGTATGAGCTGTACGCGATGTTAAGTTCGATGTTTATGCCGGGGCATGAGTCAAACAAACCGGACCTGTCGGTAACGAATGTGGAGCATATTACAGAAGCAGCCTCGATCATGGTAGTGGAAGATGACCCGATCAATATGTTGCTGATATCGGAAGTGTTGAAGAAAATGGGCTTTGATATCATCCGGGCCAACAATGGCAAAGAAGCATTGGAGGTCTTGCCGCACTACGATCCGGTTCTTATTTTTATGGATGTGAATATGCCCGAAATGGATGGCTATACCACTACGCGGCATATCCGGGCCATGGGAGAACCTTATAACCACCTGCCTATTATAGCCTTGACGGCGGATGCGATGCAGGGGGACCGGGAGAAATGCCTGGCAGCGGGTATGGACGATTATATTTCCAAACCATTCCGTATTGAAGAGATCATAGGTGTGCTGAAAAACAGGACCTTGCTGGTGTAATTCCGAATGTAGCATTTAGAATTTCGGATTGGCGGAATGCCGCTGATGCCATTATTTCTTTCTACTTACAACTGCCAGAAAGGAATTACCGTCTTGGGTTTAATTAACATTAAACCGATGAGCAAAACGATCTCCCAACCTTCTTTACTGATCTGTATTCTCATGGATCTCATTGGTTATGCCTCCTACGCGCTGCCGGGACTGGGCGAGTTGGGAGATATCATATGGGCGCCTGTTTCTGCTATTATCTTCTATCGTATGTTCGGCGGTTGGAAAGGCGCTTTTGGCGGCCTGTTTAACTTCGTAGAGGAAATACTTCCGGGGCTCGATTTCATCCCCAGTTTTACGATCATGTGGGTATGGCAGCGGGGGAAGAAACCGGCAGTCGTGAGTCGGCAATCGTGAATCGGCAATGGTCGCTGACGTTGTAAATTGATAATTAAGCGTAGGTTTCTTTTTTTCTTTGTTTTTTAAGCAATAATAAATCTGTACCCTACTCCCTTGATGGTGATGATGGCAAGGCTATCGTCATCCTTCAGGTAGCCTCTTAATTTAGCAACGTATACATCGAGGTTGCGGGAATTAAAGAAGGAGTCATTGCCCCAGAGCAGGGTAAGAATGTCTTTGCGGTCAATGATCTTATCGCGGTTTTCGTACAACAATTTGAGTAATTCACTCTCCCTGAAGGACAACTTGCGTTCTTCTTTTCCTACGATCAGGGTTTGACGGGTGAGGTGAAAGCGGAACCGTCCGAGTCTTACTTCATCCTGACTACCATTGATGGGCTGGTTGTTTTGCCGGTAGCGCAAAGCATTGTCAATGCGAACGATCAATTCTTCCATACTGAATGGCTTGCGGATATAGTCGTTGCCCCCGGAGGTGAACCCTTTCACCAGGTCATCGGTCTGTGTTTTAGCGGTCAGGAAAATGATGGGCACTTTTTCATCAACGGCGCGTATTTCACCGGCCAGGGTAAAGCCGTCTTTATTGGGGAGCATTACATCCAGCACACATACGGCGGGGTTGATCCGTTTGAAGGTTTGCAATACATCGGCTCCATCGCTCTCCATCACTACCTCATAACCCCGGCTTTCGAGGCTTTCCTTTACGATCTTGCCCAGGAATAACTCATCTTCTACATACAGTATTTTGGTTTTGCTCATGCGCTTTTAGGAAGTTTAGTAGTGAAGCGGGTGCCAATGCCAGGCTGGCTTTCCACGTTGATAACACCTTTGTGCCGGTCCATGATATAAGCCACATAACTCAGGCCAAGGCCATAACCTTTTACATTGTGTGTATCGCCGGTAGGGACACGGAAGAATTTATCAAATATCTTTTTCTGGTACTCAGATGAAATGCCAATACCGTTATCGGTCACACTCATTTCAATAAATTGGGGCAAAGAGGCCAGGTCTATTTCAATGGAGGGATGGGCCTTGCTGTACTTCAGGGCATTGTCGAGCAGGTTAAAAATAACACTGGTGATGTGCATCCGGTCGGCCTGGATAATAAAATCATCGCCATGCACCTGTATGCTCACCTTGGCTTTGTACTTCTCAAACTGCAGGCGCATGGAAGCCACTACTTCTTCTACCAGCTCTCTGAAGTCGAAAGGTTCTCCGTTCAGTTCTATCTGCTGCTTTTCAAACATGGACAACTTCAGTACTTTATCCACCAGTAAGGACAGTCTTTGTAATTCATTGGCAGATATATCGAGGTATTCTTCGGTACGCCGGGGATCGTGCAGGGCGTTGAAATTGCGCAAGGCTTCAATGGCCACACTTACGGTAGCGATGGGGGTTTTGAGCTCATGGGTAATATTGCTGATAAAATCATTCTTGAGGTGGGTAAGTCTTCGCTGCCGCCGCAGGTTGCGGTACATCAACACAAAGGAGAAAATGGTAAGCCCTACCAGCAGTAATGATACCAATATCTGTGATGTTAGCTTTTTAAGCACCCAGGGTATGGTATTTTCCAACTCCAGGGCGAGGGTATAGGGCTGTGCAAAACCAATGGTTACGGTATTGTCTGAAGCCAGGTCGTCGGGTGGTCCGAAATCAGTCTCGTCCACTACCTGGTCGCGCCATATGGTAAAAGGGATAGCAATCTCTTCTCTGGCCAGCACTTTACTGTACCGGGTAGTGGCTTCTTTTACGGTAATGGAATCCTGCAGGGAATCTACGCCTTGTAAAAACTGGATGATGCGCTGACTGGGGTATGCCCTTTGTATCATAGCGCCGGGTGGCGGTTCGAGTTGTAAGGAATCGACCTTGCCATGTATACTATCCCTGCGAAAGGGACGATAGGATTTATTGAGGGAATAGATCACGGAGCCCAGGCGGTGTTTTCGGAAGGAGGAATCATCGGCCATTCTGAAAGTTGCTCCATAAGTAGCATTTACACCCGGTTCGCGCGGGGAGATCCTGATCTTCACATTGGTGTCGAGCTTCAGCTTTTCTATCTGGCAGCGTTGTATGGTTTCGCGGAACAGTACGTTTGTACGGATATGCAGGGTCTGCAATTCATCGCGGTAATTCTTACGCAGCCAGTATCCCTGAAATACCACAATGGCCAGGATGGCCAGCAGCATAAGGACTACTGAGATGGAAGACACTGATATGACTGATCTACGCGCCGGCATGGTACAAAAGTAGGTGATTGCTTTTTGAAGGTTGGTCCGCTTTAACCTTAATTAACATTAAAGCAAGGTGCATTAACCTGCCTCCACAGTACACCACAGTAGCTTTGGTACAAAATCAACCAAGTTATGAAAAAAGTATGGATAGGTTGTCTGGCTATGATTGGCGTGCAGGCAGCCAGCGCACAACAAACCCAGGGAAAGGTCACTTATGAACGCACCATGGAAATGCAGATAAGGCTTGCAGGCATCAGTGAAGAGATGCAACAACAGATCCCTAAAACAAGAACGGACAAGATAGAGATCCTTTTTGCCAACAATCAATCTGTCCGCAGACAGTTGCCCCCGGAAGAAACAGACGAACAGGCGTTTAACAATGCTACAGGCGCCAGCGGCGGAGGCATGTCAATTCGTGTGATGGCGGCCGGACAAGATGATATCACTTTTTCAGACTTTGCCAAAGGTACCATTACCGAGCAGCGGGACCTGGGTACCAAAAAATACCTTGTTGCGGACAGCATCCGCAAACTGAACTGGAAGATCACGGGGGAAACGCGCACGATCTTAGGATATACCTGCCAACAGGCTATTACGCAGCGCATATCCACGCGCTTCAGTTCCTCGGTTGTAAATGGCGAGGTAAAAAGGGAAGAAGTACCTGATACCGCCAATATTACAGCCTGGTTTACCCTGGCTATACCGGTAGCGGCCAGCCCAGAATACCAGGGACAATTACCGGGGCTTGTATTGGCTATTGACGTCAACAACGGTCGTATGGTATACAAGGCGATCCAGGTATCGCCTACTGTAGATGTAGCCACGGTAAAAGAACCAAGGGATGGTAAGAAGATAACCTCCAAAGAGTTTGCTGAAGAAAGAAATAAAATGATGAAAGATATGCAGCGAAACAATGGAGGAAGGAATACCATCAGGTTTTCCAATTAATCAGACTGGCCCGGAAAGCACAATTCAAACATTTTAGGAAACACAGGATATAGATAAGTACAGGAGCCCGAATATTACTTCGGGCTCCTTTTTTTAGATTGTAATGGGTAAGATGTGATCGGCAGTCGTTTGCTTCGAAACGGTTGCTTTGACAGCAGATTTCTCACTCCACTGCGCTACGTTCGAAATGAACAAAAAGGGAGCGTCGAAATGAACAAGAAAGGAGAGTCGAGGACAAGAAAGGCAGAATCGAAATGACATAAAAATTAACCCATGGCCTGTATCAGACCATGGATTGTAGAAGAGACTATTCTTCAGGGCTATTATTATCGTCCTATGATCCTCATAGGGCCACCACCGTTGGGCCTGGCAGCACCGAGGCCCATTTTGCTAAGGCTATAGGTGAAGCTGAGCAGGAAATATTGTTTAAGGGTAGTGATGCGACTGTCCTCAATATAATTCTGGTTGCTGCTGCGGCTGATATTCACGTTCTCATTGAGTAGGTCAAAAGCCGACAACTTCAGCTCGCCGCGGTTGTAACGCAGGAATTGTTTGCTGACAGAAGCATTCCACAAGGGTACCCGCAGGTTGAATCCATCTGCCAGCCTGTTGTTGACGGTATAGGTGAACTCTGTATTGAAATAAAAGCTTTTGGGCAGTTGCCAGTTTATATCAGCCCCATAGCTCTGCGAAAAGTAGGCGGTATTAAGACTTTCCTGCAGGGAATATTTGCTCTTATTGTGGTTAATTCCCGCATTGAGGGAAACATCGAACTTGCTGGTAGGGCTCATATCAAGCCTTACGGAAGGGCCGAGGGTAAGGGTGTTGATCGTATTGCCTACACCGTTGATAAACTGTTTGCCTTTATCATAACCTACATTGGAAGAGAGATTAATGGTTCCCCACAGAAAACGCACAGGCAATCCCAGGCTTAAAGAACCATTCACATTGTACACGCCATCTACATTCACGGGGCGGGTACGCTTGACACCCTGCGCATCGATGTTGTCATAATTCACGATCTTATTATTGGTTTGCCGTACGTTGAAAAAGGCAAAAAAGTTTTTATTCTTAAAGGGGTTTACAGACATAAAGTTGAAAGTGGCCATATGGGTATACTCCTGCTTCAGATCAGGATTGCCCTCCCGGATGTTGAGTGGATTGCTGATATCTGGTACGGGTGACAGCTGCGACATGCCGGGCTGGTTGGTAACAGCGGTATAATTGATCTGCAAATTCTTGAATTTGGTGAAATTATACTGGAAGCGCGCGTTGGGCAGTATGTTGTAAAAGGTTTGATTGATGAGGCTATCCTTGGTGCCGGCAATGATATTGCCTTCCAGCTCTGCCTTTTGCCAATTGGCTCCCACTGCAAAATTCCATTTCTTGAACTGGCTGCGCCACCGGATACCGGCATTGGTATAGGCATAAGTATTTTCATAATGGTTGGAAAGGGCCTGATTGACAGCATCATATTTACCACTGGCCTTGTTATAGTCCCAGGTCGTTTTTTCGGAAGTGCTTTTGCTGAGGCTATTGCTTACACTCAGCTCCAGTAAGGTATTCTTTATAATCGGCTCGGTATATACTGCCCGCACATTGTAGCTGCTGAGGTCGCTGGAGTTGCTGCTGTGCTGGTTAATGGAATCGGTTCTGAGGGGACTGCCATCGGGGTTAAAGAATTTATTGACGGACAATTGTTTTCCATCGCCGTCGCTGGCGTTGAGGTTGGTTTGCAGGCTCAGTGAAAAGGTACGGCCCCGGGTACGGAATCGCTTGCGGAACAGGATATCGTTGCGGAAATTATAGCCGTCGCTACTGGACTGGCTGTTGTTGAAACCCTGGTTGGTAAGGATATTGTTTTTCCCGATGGTAGCATAATCGCTCACGGTACTGTTGTCGGTAGACTGATATCCCAGGGAAGGAGATATTTTAATAGAGTGGAAGGAATCCAGTTTTATATCAGCACTGAGGTTCAACTTATGACTGTTATTGATATTATCACTCAGGCTGTTTGAGTTCCGGAGCAGTGTTGACCCATCGGGCAGAAAGTATTCCTGCTGGGTTTGTTTCTCTATTTTGGGGTTGTACCGGTTATAAAAGTAATTGCTGGTGAAATCGGTTTTGGTACCAATAATGTTGTTGTAGTTGATGCCCCCGCCCCAGATGGTGCGAATGCTGTTGTTGTTGTTTGCGCCCGTAAAGCTGGCAAGGGAGGCATCATTGCTGGAAATGGTAAACGTACTGCCGCCGCCGCGTCCTCCATTGAGGCCACCGGAAAAGCTGAGCATATCCATAAAGGAGAATCCTTCTGCATTGGTATTGTTGCCCATGCCGATGACAGACAACTGGCGGGCGCCTTTGAATGAGTTGAGGTTGAAACGTCCTTCGTACCGGTCGGCTGTACCGCCGCCTACTGAGGCTTTGCCAAACAGGCCTTTCTTTTTGTCTTTTTTCAGTTTGAGGTTGATGGTCTTTTCGCTGTTGCCATCGTCAAAACCTGTAAGCTGGGCCTGGTCACTGGTCTTGTCGTATACCTGCACTTTATCTACCGCATCGGAAGGCAGGTTTTTGGTGGCCAGTTTGGGATCGGTTCCAAAAAACTCCTTGCCATCTACCAGTACGCGTTTTACTTCCTGGCCCTGTGCTTTTACTGTACCGTCTTTTGCCACTTCAATGCCTGGCATCTTCTTCAGCAGTTGCTCTACATTGGCATTTGGGGGTGTTTTGAAGGAGCCTGCATTGTATTGGACGGTATCGCCGATGAGGGTTACGGGCGGGGCTTCGGCGGTTACCACTACTTCATTGAGCATTTGGGCAGCATCGTGCATGATGACATTGCCCAGGTCCTTATTCTTATTGGCATCATCGATGGTAAAGCTTTTACTGCTGCCATGGTAATTGACATGGGTGATCAATAACCGGTAATCGCCATTACCCAATCCGCTTATTTCAAAGCGGCCTTTGCTGTCGGTCATGGTGAACGTCACCAGCGAAGAATCCTTTTTCTGCAGGACGGTAATGGTAGCAGAGGCTACGGGTTGTTTGGCCACGCTATCATACAACAGCCCTTTGAGGGAACCATTCTTCTGCGCCAGGGTAGCCAGGGAACAAAGGCTGGTGATGATAAGCAGGTAGATCTTTTTCATACCGGTTGTATTTTCGGAGTTTATTAGACTACGAAAATATTAGTACTGGGTATGAAAGCAGGTTAACCAGCCTTGCTTTAATGTTAATGAAGGTTAATAAATACAAGTCGGAAAGTCGGTGAGTCCGAAAGTTCCTAAGCAAAACTTCTGTCTTCCATCTTTCAGACTTACGGACTAGTTTATAGCTACATCGAACTGTCGTTCCTGGTCATATACGGTGAGTATGATCTTCCATTCGGTAGTATACTGCAAGGTAAGTTCTACTTTCAGGTGTTGCACTGCTTCGGGTGCAGACAGCAGTTCGAAGCGGACGGTAGTAGGCTTTTTTTCTCCGGCAGGGGCTTCATATTTACCGTTGAGGATAAATGGCTTTTCGCCTTCTATTTTGATGATGGTATTGCTGATCTGGCTGTACAGATCATGGAAGCTGGCTTTGGCCTGTTCAAATTCCAGGGAGCGGGCCAGCTCACAACTCCAGCTATAGCGGTCTTTGGGCGTGGCGGTATATTGGGTGATGATGCAATTCACGGCCCCGGCAATTTCTACGCGGGACTTATAATCCACGGCGCGGGTATGCTCGGATAGTCTGTCGCCTTTGATATTCTTAAAACGGTTGGGATAATCTTCAATGACTTTTTGGAGGGCTGCGGTAGTTTTGGTGCTGAATACGCCCTGCGCCTGGAGGGAGGCGCTGCAGGCAGCTAACCACAAGAGCAGGTATATCTTCTTCATAGAGCGGATTTATGCCCGAAAAATAGGCAATTGGTCTGGCACTTGGAATAGGAAATCTACTTTTTAGTCACCTGCACAATAAAAGAATAAAAGGAGCGTTGATGGTGGGTTAAACCTAAACTTTTGTCCCTAAATCCACTATTCATGCAAAAGAACACGATGTATTACGACACTCACCGGGCTAAGATCTGTAAGGATATGTACCGCCCTTCCTCCAATATTTTCCGGTTTTTCGGGAGCCTCCTGGCTGTTTTGATGGTCGGAAAATCGCCTATCGGCACCCCCCTCACCAAATACCGTTTACACCAACGCTAACAGGCAGAATTACCTAACTTTAGGGTAACTAAACTTTTTCAGCACTTACCTCTGAAACCACAATCAGTATGTGCTGTGCCCCCTGTGTACAACGGGGGGCTATTTTTTTGTACGAAGCTCCTTTAGGTTCCCGGTAAGGCAGCTCACAGATCTCACGGATTTGCACAGACAATAACCACTTCGTGGTTATTGTCTTCGACAAGCTTTAGCCGCCTTCGCCAGGCTCAGGCTGACAGTCAACAAGCTGGCAATAGTAAATAACAAAGCCTCCTTACGGAGGCCAGTTACGCTTTGTGAAGGGCTGGATTGAACTCGTTTAACCGCCACGCTGTCCGCCCATACGGAACTGACGGGGCATACCACCCGGACCGCCTTCTCCACGTCCTTGTTGGTTGGGAGCACCGGCACGGTTCAGGTTATAAGTAAAGGTCAACATGAAATAACGTTTCAGTACCAATGAGCGGGTATCTGTTATATTCAACCCGTTGACGGTACGTGTAATGCTCTGGTTCTGGTTGAGCAGGTCATTCACAGAAAACTTGATCTCGCCGTTCTTCTTTTTAAACAACTGCAAGGCCAGGCTGGTATTCCATAAAGGAACGCTCTGGTTAAATCCTTCACCACGACCAGTATTAATAATATAATTAAAGTCGGAAGAATACACGATCGATTTCAGGAATGTATAGCTGAGGTCCATCCCATAGTTCTGGGTATAATACTTTTGTTTGGGTGTGCCGCTCAGGTTGCCTGAATAGCTTACGTTGTTATAGGTGACACTGCCATTAAGGCCCACATTGAGCCCTTTGTAATCAATGTTGATGCTGGCAGTTTGTGTAATATTAAATGTATTGGTGAAATAGGTGCTGCCGGATTGAATACCTGCGGTGCGGTTGTAAGCAGCATTGTTGTTAAAGTTGAGGTTACTTCCTTTGAGCTTACCTTTTAAAGGAAGACCCAATGTAATGAAGGAGGAGGCGCTGAAAGAACCATTGAGGTTCACGGGTACAATGTATTGCGCGCCGGGTGTATTGTTGTATTTCTTAAACTTTTCAGGAACGGTATCCACATTGTTCACGATCTTATTGCTGGTATTATTAAAGTTGAGGTTGGCAGAAAAGAGCTTGAACGTGGAAATATTAAACGAGCTATAGTTGATGTTGACAAAGTTGTTGTACTCCTGTTTCAGGAATGGATTACCATTGGAAACAGAGAACTGGTTGGAGAAGTCGGGTGCATCCTGCAATTGGGTAATGCTGGGCTGATTGGTCCTACCCATATAAGAGATCCGGAGATTCTTGGTACGGGTAAAGGTGAAATTCAACCGGGCAATGGGCTGGAAGTTAACAAAGCTTTGTTGCACGGTAGTATCCTTGGCAGTGAGCGGCCTTACGGTACGGTTGGTAAGGTCGGAATATTCTACAGCACCACCTACCTGGAAATTATACTTGGCAGTTTGTATCCTGAAGTTGGCTCCTGCGCGGTGTTTGATATTGTCATTCTCGAAATAGTTCGATTGGGCCAGGTTCTTGATGGTATAATTTTTAACGGAGCTGTCATAATTGTAAGCTACCCTATCGGAAGTATTGTGTGTATTGGTATAGGCATAGTTCAATTCAATGATCTTATTATGCCCGATGGGTTCTGTATACGATGTGCTTACTACAGTAGAGGAAGATTTTGTGGTGGAGTTGCTGATAAAATCCTGGGTAGAGTCCTGGATCAGGGCTCCTCCAAAATCATAAGAACGGATGGGCGAATAGGTCTTCCCATCGGTCTCACTGTTATTAATGCTGTTGTTGAGGCCCAAAGTAAACGTTCTGCCGGGCTTATGGAATTTCCTGCGATAGAGCAGGTTGTTATTAATATTATATCCTTCGCGGTCGCTGTAATTGTTGGTCAGGATGGTATTGGCCATGTAATTGCCACCAAACTTGGGTGAATAACGGTGAATGGTATCTACCTGGTAGTTTTGTGTTTGTGAACGTTGTATGGTAGCAGTGGGTGTATACAGGATAGAGTTCATGGAATCAATGGCTGCCTCAATACGCAGGCTGAACCGGTGATTCTGGTTCTTTGTATCGGTAGCAACTATTTCATTTTGTATGGCAGAAGAGTCTTTGGCAAAACGGTTGAGGTCACTGGTTTGCTGAATGGCTTGTTCTGCGTGGTTGTTGGTATTAGAATAAAAATAACTTCCGGTTACATCTACTTTGGACGACCACTTATCGGTGTAGTTGATACCACCTGAGAATGTTTTTGTAATACCGCCGCTGGCGCCGTTGCTCAATAAACCGAAACCCATGCCACCACCACGGCCACCGCCACCAAATCCTCCGCCGCCACCGCCGAAGCCTCCAAATCCACCACCTCCGAAGCCGCCGCCACCGCCACGGTTACCGCCACCACCGCCGCCGGATATATCATTGAAGCTGAAACTTTGTTTGTTAACGTTATTGAACTGCCCGAGTATAGAGATACGACGATCGCCATTGAAGCGGCTGAAGTTGAAGCTGCCATCATACCGGAAATCGTTGGGGTCTTCGCTGTATCCACCACCTACTACGGCCCTTCCAAAATATCCTTTGCGTTTGTCCTTTTTCAACCTGATGTTGATGGTCTTGGAGCGGCTTCCATCATCAATACGGGTAAACTTGGCCTGATCGCTCATATCATCAAAGACCTGTATAGACTCGATCATATCGGCGGTAATATTTTTGGTAGCCAGCTTAGGATCACTACCAAAAAACTCTTTTCCATCTACATATACTTTTTGTACATCTTCGCCCTGGGCTTTTACATTTCCGTCTTTATCTACCTGCATGCCCGGCACCTTCTTCAATACATCTTCCGCGGTAGAATTGGGCTTGGTCTTAAAAGCACTGGCTTTGAACTCTACGGTATCTTTCTTAACGGATATGGGCGGTGCTTCCACGATCACTTCATCCAATAAGGTGGTCTTTTTATCCATGTATAAGGTAGCCAGGTCTATTGTGGGCTGATCGGCCCTGATGGTAATCTTTTTGGAAAAAGGCTGGTAACCCTGGTAGGAAACCATCAGCCGGAATGTGCCGGTATCGAGGTTTTTGATCTCAAACTCGCCTTTGGCATTGGAAATAGTATAAGCTACTACGGAGGAGTCCTGAATATGTAATATAGAAACGGTGGCTTCGGATAGTACTTCTTTATAAGTAGAATCAGTGAGCTTGCCTTTCACACTTCCCTTTTGTGCGAGGGCGGCAGATCCCAATCCGGTCAGTAAAATCAAGAGGGTCAATATCTTGCTCATGCAGGTTGTATAAGTAAAAGTTCGAAATATAAAAGTTAGACGCTACAGCTTTGTTAAACTTGTGTGGATAAGTAGTCATAAATTAAAAAGTACCTGGCCGATTTTAATCTACGACCGACAGGGCACTCCAATGGATCGGCGAATGGGAGGAATTTATTTTCTACCTAAATGGTTGGGTATGTTTGTCAAATATCAAACAGGGGGCTGAAAAAGGATAGTGTTGGGAGGAGTAAATCGAGGTCTTGAGGGTGAGCCACCCTTGAAGGGTGACCCTCCCTCAAGAGGGCTTCGACAGGCTCAGGCTGACATAACATACAAAATAAAGAATATTCATCAGCTGAACAGGTATTCCACATCCTCCCTGGTCAGGCTCTTCACGAAGCCTTCATCATCGGTAATGAGGTCCTTGGCCAGTAAACGCTTCCTGTCCTGGAGCTGTAGTATTTTATCTTCTATGGTATCCTTACAGATCATACGATAAGCAAAGATGTTCTTCGTTTGGCCAATCCGGTGCGTACGGTCGATAGCCTGTTGCTCCACTGCGGGGTTCCACCAGGGGTCAACAATGTACACATAGTCGGCAGCTGTCAGGTTCAAACCTACACCACCGGCTTTGAGGGAGATGAGGAACACGCGGCAATTCTTGTCATTCTGGAATCGCTGGATGGCTTTTTCCCGGTCAACGGCGGATGTACTGCCATCAAAATATTCATAATCCACGTCGAGCTCTTTCAGCTTTTCCCTGATCAGCGCCAGCATGCCCAGGAACTGGGAAAATACCAGTGCTTTGTGATCGCTGATATTTTCTGTGATCTCCCGGCCCAGTTCTTCCAGCTTGATGGAATGGTTGGGAAACTTTTCTGTTTCATTCAGGATAGCGGGAGAGTCGCAGATCTGGCGCAGCTTCATGAGGCCCTGCAAGATGGTAAGCTGGGAACGTTGTATACCCTGCTGTTCAATGGTGCCCAGGATCTTATCCCTGAAATCATTGCGGTAGGCATCATATATATTACGTTGCTCATCGTCCATTTCGCAATAGAGGATGGTCTCGGTCTTATCGGGCAGGTCCTTCGCCACCTGTTCTTTGGTACGGCGCAGGATGAAGGGAAACAACAGTTTACGCAAATGGTCTTTGCGGTCGGGTTCTCCAAACTTATCAATCGGTATGGCAAACTCCTGGCGGAAGAACTCAATGCTGCCCAGCATACCGGGGTTGAGGAAGTTCATCTGCGCAAAAATGTCGAAAGTATTGTTCTGCAGGGGCGTACCACTGAGGCAGATACGATGCTTTGAATTGAGCAGGCAGGCTGCACGGGTTACCTTACTGGAAGGGTTTTTAATGGCCTGCGATTCATCCAATATCACATAGTCAAAGGGAATATCTACCAGCAGCTTGATATCACTGCGCAGGGTACCATAGGTGGTGATCATTACTTCGGACTGGGCAAACTGCTCTTTATTGCGGGTACGCTCACCTCCATGGTGAATATAATAGGAGAGCTCGGGTGTAAACTTCCTGATCTCATTTTCCCAGTTAAACATCAGGGTGGTAGGGCAAACGACCAGGGCTCTCAATTTTCCATGATGCTTGCGGTAATAGTGCATGTACGACAGGGCCTGCACGGTTTTACCCAAACCCATGTCATCGGCCAGGATACCACCCCAACCGATTTCGGCCAGGTAATTGAGCCAGTGAAAACCGTGCTCCTGGTAGGGCCGCAGAATATGGGACAGGTGTTCCGGAACAGGTATTTCCCTGATCTTATTGAAACTCTTTAACTGATCGTATTTCTCTTCCAGCTTCAGTACCAGTTCTTCTTCACTGCGGCCATCATACAATTCATCGATCACACTCATGTGGTATTTGGAAAGGCGCAACTGATTTTGCTTGCCCTCCCCTACCCTGAACAGTAAGGAGTATTTCTTGATCCACTCCTCGGGCAGGATACCCAATGTGCCATCATTCAGTTGTACAAACTGCTGACGGTTGGCCAGGGCTTTTTTTACATCGGCTACTGTTACCTTCTGCTCGCCAAACAGGATATCCACCCTTGCATCAAACCAATCGGTATTGCTGCTGATGTGGATCTTGGTTTGGGGTTTGGCGGTATTGAAACGGAAGTTCTTCAATGCTTCGAATCCAAATACGGGCACTTTCATGTCCTTCATGGCATCCACAAACAGGAAGAACCAGTTATTCTTCAGTACATCATTTCCTTTGAGCGCCAGCTGCTGGCCGCCTTCGGGCCGGATAAAGTTGGAATGGAGGGCTTCGAGCTTTTGGATGAATGCCTGCTCTTTCTCCTTATCGCGGTGCACGATCAATACCTTGTCGCCATCGGGAATGATCAGTTCATCTTTACCTCCGGGTTTTGTTTCAAAACCCTTGTAAGAGAAGATGGGCTGGAAAACCAGGTAATCGCCTTTCTCCTGTAATATGATGCGTTTTTCGGGATCGCCTTCTTTGATCTCACTCACCAGGGCCGGGTCAAACTCTACATGGTACTCTTTGGTAAGGGGTAATACCAGCTGCCGCAATTGTTCGGCCCATTGTGATTTTGGGATGGTGAGCTTCCCCTTGCCGTGGAAGCGCGTCACCAGGTTTACTTCTTCTGCGGTATTCCAAAGGAAGAGGTTGTCCTGGTAAAAGAAGAGCAGGCTGCTGTTCAGCGCATTTTCCGTTACGGGTACATGCTGGCCATTCAGTTTTACCCAGCACTCCACTTCATATTGATTTTTATTGGCCACTACTTTAAAGTAAGGGCTGATATGATCGGTGACCACCCCTACGGTGTGCAGGTTCTCTGTTTTGAAAGGCTTTTTACCGTTGAGGTAAAAGACAAAGGGGCTGGCAGCAATATCGGAGAACATCTTCTTGAGCTTGGGATGCAGGTATTCTACCATAAGGGCTTTCGTCTCTTCGGGCAGGTCATCTTCCTCAGCATGAATGATGTTTTCCCAGATACCGCTGAAAGGCGAGTTGCGGTTGAGGTACTTGGTAATTTCTCCTTCCTGCATTTTCCGCAGGGGGGCGATCAGGTGTTTGTCGTTATCATTGTAGACATCTATGTTAATGAATTTCGACAGGTCCAGCTTTTCTACTTTTCCCACATAAGCTGTTACCTCTTCATTTGACTCGCCGGTAATGGCGTCGAGGGAAAAGCCAGGGTATCCTTTCTGGTTAAAATTAAATACGACACCCAGGCGTTGTGCGGGGTTTTCGACCTTTTCTGTGGTCGTTTCAGGCCCTGTGGCGCCCTCTTGCGGCAGTTCTGCTTCTGCTACGGGCAAAGGCCTGGCGGTAGGCCGGGAAGAGGCGGAGGGGGTAATACGTTTGATGCTGGTATCGAGTACTCGCAGGAAGGGCTTGCCTTCTTTGTAGGTAAATTCAAATTTACTTTCGAGGTTATCGCTCAGGCTGTAGCCATAGGCTTCCAGGAGCTTGTTCTTTTCTTTATCCCAGTTGCGGATGGTATCAAAATAGAAGGGGCCATAGCTATTCAGCAATTGGAGGAATACAATGACCTTGGGCAAACCCAGGGGATGGAGGCGGTCTTCGTATTCACAGCTGGTATCGAAGTTGCGCTCTTCATTTTTGCGGATCACCACCTTCCAGTCTTTGCCTTCAATATTGACGGTAGCTTTTACCACTTCGTCTTTAGCATATTCAATATCAGCCCTTTGCGTGCGCAGGTATACTTCTGCGGCACTGTAGCTCTCCGGAGAGCACAGGAGGCGAAGGGTTTTGAGGTCGATAATCTTCATCTTCACCACGGTATGCTTCTGATCATAATCAGCCGCCTCGGCCTTAAGCATGTTCTTATCCAGCATTTCCTGCAACTGGATGAGGGCAGCGGCCTCATGGCGACAGATATCACCCAGGTTGTAGGGGCAGGCACAACGTACGGATAAGGTGCGTGGATCCTTGAATTTCTGTATGTTAACTTTGTAGTAAGTAGAATAGCTATCGTCTTTCACCCGGAACACAACAGAGTCTGTGAGTTCATCATAATCCACCAATTCCACATACCCGATAGCATGTATTTTTTTACCGCGACGGATTACTTCATCTGTTCCATTCGTATAGACGTACTTTATGAGATGGGGTAGTGCCATGCTTTGCGTTATAATTTACGGTTTTGCCACCCTCCGTTGAGGAAAGGGCAATCTGCAAAAGTAAAGGAAAAAAAGTGAGCTTATAAAGCACAAAATCAATTATTAATACCAAAATCATGTTTTTAATTAGGGACTTTCTTTTTACAGCCCTTTTTGGCTGCCAATCAACAGGATAGCCATTGTTATGA
Source organism: Paraflavitalea soli (assembly GCF_003555545.1). Classification (GTDB taxonomy): domain Bacteria; phylum Bacteroidota; class Bacteroidia; order Chitinophagales; family Chitinophagaceae; genus Paraflavitalea; species Paraflavitalea soli. The sequence continues at coordinate 5,954,743 of NZ_CP032157.1, forward strand.
GTTTGTGAAACCGGGAAATTCTTTATAAAATTCCCCTAACATTTATTGGTATGGCCTTTGTCAGCTATACCTTTGTCATCGCTCATTCCCGTGATAAAAATGCTAAATATGACGAAGACCCGAACCTTGCGTTTGTTTCTTGCCTTTTTCCTGTTCGCTTCTCCCTTATTTGCCCAAAAGTTAAAAAAAGCCGATAAAGCTGCCATTGCCAGTCTGCAGGCACATATCAGCTATCTGGCCGATGACAAACTGGAAGGCCGCCGGGCCGGCACCAACGGAGAAAAGCTGGCAGGAGAATACATTAGCAGCCAATTTCAGCTGGCCGGGCTGCAACCCAAAGGGGATAACAATGGCTGGTTGCAGGCATTTGAGATCAATGACGGCAAACAGCTCAACAACACGACCTTTTTCTTTATCAATAACCACGAACTGAAGGTAAACGACGAATTTTTTCCGCTGGCCGGCAGCCCCAATGGCAGCCTGGAAGAAGCTGTATCGATTGCGCTTCCCGAACGGGGCGTGCCCTGGTTTTTTGACCTGAAAGAATTGCTGGAAGAAAACAAAGACAATCCGCATTTCGACCTTCTGCAGGCCATCCGCACCAAAGCCGCAAAAGTGGCCGACAAAGGAGCCAATGCGCTGATCATTTACAACAGTTCATCGATCACGGACGGATTGAAATTTGACGGAAAAGACCGTCCGGAACCTTCCCGCATCCCCATTGTGTATATAAAAGACAAGGTGAAGAAAGACCTGCTGAAAGATGAATCAGCCACGTACGATGTGAAGATCAGGATTGCCATTGCGGATAAAAAACGTACCGGCCACAATGTGGTGGGTTATATCGACAACGGAGCGGGTACCACGGTGGTGCTCGGCGCGCATTATGATCACCTGGGATATGGGGAAGATAACAATTCTATGCTGCGCACAGGCGAAAAGCTCATCCACAACGGCGCTGATGACAATGCAAGCGGCACTGCCGCGCTGATTGAACTGGCCAAACTATTGAAAGCTTCCAAGGTAAAGAACAATAACTATTTACTGATCGCATTTTCGGCAGAAGAACTGGGCCTCAATGGGTCCAAATATTTTACAGAACACCCTACGGTAGACCTGCAACAAGTGACGTACATGATCAATATGGACATGGTGGGCCGGTTAAATGATTCCAGCAAAACGGTAACGGTGGGTGGTTATGGCACTTCTCCGTTCTGGGGGGAAGCATTGACGAAACTGAACAACAAAAAACAGCCGCTTACGCTCAAGTTCGACAGCAGTGGTACGGGGCCCAGTGATCATACTTCTTTTTACCGCAAAGACATTCCGGTACTGTTCTTCTTTACGGGACTGCATGCGGATTATCATCGGCCTTCGGATGATTTCGACAAGATCAATTATAACGGTGAGTGGCAGATCATTAAGCTGATCGAAGGAATTGTGCAGTCGGCCGCCAGCAAAGGTAAACTGGCGTTTACCAAAACGCGGGAAGCACAAACCAGTACTTCCACGCGCTTCAGTGTAACCATGGGTATAATGCCCGATTACACGTTTAACGGCGCCGGCGTGCGGGTAGATGGGGTGAGTGATAACCGGCCGGCCAGTAAAGCTGGTATCAAAACCGGCGATGTGATCGTACAATTGGGTGATTTCTCTACTACTTCCATGGAAGGATATATGCAGGCGTTATCTAAATTTAAAAAGGGGGATAAGGCTAAGGTAAAGTACAAACGGGGTGAAGAGACGAAAGAAACGGAAGTTGAGTTTTAGTAAAGCTATTCACCATGAAGCTCAAGCTGGACTTTGACGAAATGGCGGATGATTTTTTCGACAATACCCGCCTCATGGGTATTGTGGCGCCGGTAAAGAACTACCAGTTCTGCTGGCAGCTCAACCAATTGCTGCGCCTTGACTTCCGCATCAACAATGATATTGAGATCCAATTATTTAAGAAACAGCGGAATTATTACTTTTCGATCTTTGAATACCGCGAACCCAATAGCTCGCTGGTACACTATTTATACAATAACCAGTTCGACGGAGAATACCTATTACCGGAATTCCGGCACCTCGATTTCTTATGGCTGCTAAAAGGTGACCTGGTGGCCGACGATTTCCTTCAAAACCTCTTAACGGCCATTAAAAGCATCAATAGCGTGCAATTGGTAACGGAGCTTACCAATGAGAAGATCAGGAATAAAGGGCATTTGATCTTTTAGGTGTTAGCTGTTAGGTATTAGTTTTAGCGGTTAGTGATCAGGTATTAGCCGTTTGCATACAGGTAACAATAAACTATTTAATATGTGGAAAGAAGAGAACAACAAGCTGTACCGGAAATTCCAGTTCAAGGACTTTTCGGAAGCCTTTGGTTTTATGACGCGGGTAGCCATAGCAGCTGAAAAAATGGACCACCATCCGCTGTGGACCAACGTATACAATACTGTTGAGATATGGCTTTCTACGCACGATGCCGGGGATGTAGTGACGGATAAAGATCGGAAACTATCAAAGAAGATCGATGCACTGACAGCATCTCAAGCCTGACACCTCCTTGTTAGCCCTGGCAACCAACAGGGCCGGTCACAAATCTTAGCCTTTTATTAAGTTCTGAATGAGTATCTTGGTTTGCCCAAAAAAACCTGATACCATGAACCTGCTGCAAAAAATACTCTACAGCAGTACGCTGCTGCTTACCGGTCTCTCTCTGCACGCCCAATCTGTAGAAGAACAGTTGGTAAAACCTGTCATACGTTGTGAAGACGTAAGGCTGAATGCCTTGCAGGCTATCCCCCATTTATACCGCCAGGCGCCTATTGACTCTGTTATCAGGGCTATCTCCTTCTGGGAAGGGACCTGCGGACTTTCGGAAGAGATCCAACGGATCAAGATCCTGGTAGCCATCCGCAACCGCCATTTCTCAGAGCTCTTATATGATAGCTCGATCATTATTATGATCGACCAGTTTAAGCAGATCAAGGACCTGCAGCCAGGCGATCTGTTCTATGGGTATAGATACCGTCGGGATTCTGTAGAACTTAGCCGGGTGGTGGGGTACAATGCCTTTACGAAGGAACTGGCCCGCACATTATTGCCGGAGACAGATACGGCCAGCCTGGAAAATTACTTTTGCCGGCTATATGCTGATACAGGTAATACAGCTGCGGTTCTCGACAAACCTGGTTTTGCCAACACTTCGCTCAGAAATTACTATCGCCGGTACGGGGAACGTGTACAGCGGATCCCGAGGGGGCATTTAGCGCTCACTTCCGGCCTGTGGATACCCACAGGCGCAGCTACTGTACTGGGCAATCACCCCTATATAGGCCTGGAACTGGGCACCCGCGGCCAGAGAGACCGCTTCGCCCTACTATTATATTTCAAATTCGTCAACTCAAAGCAGCCTTACCTGATAAAGCGCAATGATCAGCTATATGAAACAAAAGACTTTTTTGGCGGTTTTATCGGGCTGGATTACGGCAGAAAAATGTTTGGGAACGAAACGCATCTGTTTGAGCTGATCGGCGGAGGGGGGCTTGATGGCTTTGATGTATACCATACTTCGGATGAGGACAAACGCGACCAGATGAAACCCATGTCTATCCTCACCTACAATTTCAATGGCGGCGTTCAATACAGTTTGTTCTATACTAAACGGAAGGAGGCTTTCCTGGGCATTCAGGCCAGGTATAATGTCACCAATTACCGCAACAAAGGAGGTACGAACCTGCAAGGTAATCCCATTACTATCGGCCTGGTATGGGGAGCGGCTTCCGCAAGGAGATATGGTCCTTACCGCGGCTATCAATATTAATTACCGGGCAGGCATCTCGTTGTTGGCTACATATAACAAGCTATCAATATGAGCAGGAGGCCAATAATGATAGCAATACCGTATGCCATCCATAAACGTCTTCTTTTTCGCCTGTACGTGATCTTAGCCATAATCAAAGAAAAGGATTGCCTTTCCGACAAACTATCGCATAATCATGTGGTTTTGTGCGTTCTTAAAAACAAGTTAAAGGCCAGCCCCTTCACGGGGATTGTTGTAACTTGAAAAGATCAGCATACACACTATGAAATATCTACTATATACCTGCCTCGCTATTCTATTGATCGCTGTATCGTGTAAAGACGACCCCAAAAAGGAACCACAGGCTCCTGAAGGGCCTCAGGAGGACTCTGTAACTGAGATCCTCGACACTTTATTATCGGCTGAAACGGTCCAGTCTTTCAGCACTACGGGTTTCTCCGATTATGCCAAAAAGAAAGTTACGGGGTTCGACTGGAACAAATTCCGGATGACAAGCTCCTGGCAGGATGATTCGATGCTGGTAAGCCCATTCCAGCCGGAAAAGGATTTTTATAAGTATTATGGCCCTTTCCTGAAATACTCTCCTGACAGTTCGCAGTTCATTGATCTGGACAGCTACAATATTGATATCAAGAAGGATGACAAAGGCCGTTTCATTGGCAATGAAATAGGGCCCGATTATGAAGTAAGCCTGGTGGATGTGAAAGCTGGCACCAAAACAAGACTTGTATTCATGGGGCCTGGCGGCTCTATAGAAGATGCGCTTTGGCTCGACAACCAAACCCTGGTGCTGATGGGTGTACTGGAAAATGAGAAAGGTGCCAGGATGCCTACGCTTTGGCGGTTCCATCTGCCCACCAAGACTTTCTACCTCTATGAAATTCCGGATACTACGCTTGCTGATCCGCTGATGGGTTATTGGAGAACAGAAAGATTGAAGAAGGTCATCATACAATAAGAAGGCAGCAGGTGAGCCGCCTTTCAAAAGGCGACCCACCTACTGCCGGTAAAATATACATTGAAAAGGCCCCGCTTATCAGCAGGGCCTTTTTTATTATTTCTTATGATTACCATTATGATTATGGTTGCCATTTTTTGGAGCAGGATGGTGTTGATTACCAGGCCTTCTTTGGTCTGTTCATCCGTTCATGCTTGCCAAAAACTCCTGGTTGTCCTTCGTACCACGCATACGGCGCAACAGCTCATGCATGGCTTCTTCTGTGTTCATATCAGTGAGGTATACACGGAGCAGGTTCATACGCTGCAGTACTTCTTTTTCGAGCAGCAGGTCATCACGGCGTGTAGAAGAAGCCACCAGATCAATGGCAGGGAAAATTCTTCTATTGGCCAGGCGACGATCCAGTTGTAACTCCATGTTGCCGGTACCTTTGAACTCTTCAAAGATCACCTCATCCATTTTGGAACCGGTATCGATCAAGGCAGTTGCCAATATAGTTAATGAGCCGCCATTTTCGATCTTACGGGCAGCACCAAAGAACTGTTTAGGTTTTTGCATAGCATTGGCTTCCACACCACCAGACAGTACTTTACCGGAAGCAGGCGCTACGGTATTGTGTGCACGGGCAAGGCGGGTAATGGAGTCCAGCAGGATCACTACATCGTGACCGCATTCTACCAGGCGCTTGGCTTTTTGCAAAGCAATGGTAGATACTTTCACGTGTTTTTCAGCAGGCTCATCAAAAGTAGAAGCAATTACTTCTGCTTTTACGCTGCGTTCCATATCGGTAACTTCCTCAGGGCGCTCATCGACCAGCACTACCATGAGATAACATTCCGGGTGGTTGGCGGCAATAGCATTGGCTACTTCCTTGAGCAATACAGTTTTACCTGTTTTAGGTTGTGCCACGATCAATCCACGCTGTCCTTTACCGATGGGTGTAAACAGGTCCATGATACGTGTGCTATATGCATTGGGCGCAGTGAAAATATTCAGCTTTTCGTAAGGGAACAAGGGCGTGAGGTAATCGAATGGAACCCTGTCGCGCACATCTTCCGGTGCTTTACCGTTGATGGTTTCAACCTTCAGCAAGGCAAAGTATTTCTCCCCTTCCTTGGGAGGACGAACAGCACCGTATACGGTATCGCCAGTTTTTAACCCAAACAGTTTGATCTGGGAAGGAGATACATAAATATCATCGGGAGAAGAAAGGTAGTTGTAATCTGAAGAGCGAAGGAAACCATAGCCATCGGGCATCATTTCCAATACGCCTTCTGCAAGGATAACACCGTCAAACTCAATGTTGAAGGCTGTTTCACGATGACGGGGGTATGATTTGTGTTGTTGATCCTGGTTACCGCCATTGCCATTGGATTGATGATCATCCTGTGCGCCTTCATCTTCCTGGTTCATCACATTGCCGGATTGCTGTTGCTGCGGCTGTCTGTCGTGTTGATCATCATCATCGTCATCATCATCTTCCTGTGGTGCAGGTGGCAGGTCTAAAACCTGCTGTTCATCTTCTGTTTTCTTACGGGCTCCCTTCTTGGCTATCACTACTTTTTCTGCTGCTTTCTTCTTGGGGGCTTCCTTCTTGGTTTCTTTTTTATTTTTCTCTTCGCCAGTGCTCATAACGTCTGCTTCTTCTGTAGCATTGGCGGTGGTAGTTTTAATGATTCGTTTGCGCTTGCCTTTATCATCTGTTGCGGCGCCTTTCTCATCGCTGGCCAGGACGGCCTGTTTGTCGAGGATTTTGTAGATGAGACCCTGCTTGTCGAGCTTCTTGGAATTGGGAATTTTAAGCTGCTCCGCTATATCAAGCAGTTCGGGAACGAGCATGTCGTTCAGTTGGAGAATATCATACATAACAAAACTTGAAAGTTTAACACTTGATCAGAAGACCAATCTTTGTGTGTGTGTTGAAAAAAAATCTTTTGAAATGAGTTTATATTGAGTTGGAATGCACAAAAACTGATGAGTTAGCAGAGATCGGGTATGACTTATCAGTCCTATTCCGGCACAATAATACGTCAAATTTGTAAAAAGCAAAAATTTTTGGCCCGTGGGATAAGGGTTTCCTGTTATAAACGGTAAAAATAACGTAACTACGATCGATTACTCAATGCCTTGATAGCACAGATGTTATATAGTAAAAACCCGGCATACCTGCGTATTTGATGAACAAGTTATAACCGATGGTTAATCATTATTAACGATAATTATGTACTACCAGCTTTCCATCTTCGTAAAATGGCAGCACATTGGCGCCATCTGGTGTTAAACAATAACGAATGTCTTTCTCTAGCCCAAAGCCAGTCAGACGATGATAGTGTGATGCATTCTTTTCTGCCATGAAGCCATACAAGTCCTTTTGGGCATCTATGTACATCGTTTCTGCTATCTGTGATGAATCACAATTGATGGAGAAATGTTCTTTTATCCGGTTGATCACTGCACCGGCAAACAGTGTGTCTTCAATGTTTACACGGTCTTTCCATGCTGCGCATCCCAACACTACGGGCATTTTCTGATCAACGAGGTAATCACATACCGCCGATAAATTGGGGAAGGAACCCGTTACGATCTGTCCCGCACCTCTTTCGAGTGCCATGTGTAACAATTTCGTGCCATTGGTAGTGGTCAGTACCAGGGTTTTTGAACGAATGAACGCTTCCGGGTATTCAAAAGGGGAATTACCATATTCCAGGCCTTCGGCAATTTGTCCATCGCGCTCGCCAGCAGTGATGGAATCAATTCTTTTGCCCAACTCTATACACCTGGCCACACTGTCTACCGGTATCACACATTTGGCACCGTTATACAAGGCGGTAGCAATGGTAGAGGTAGCTCTTAGTACGTCAATGATCACTACAACAGCGTTGTTGAGGTCATACAGGTGTAATAATGCAGGAGATAAGGAAGTGTACAGCGTCGGTTTGTTGTTGCTCATGCCGGGAAAAACGATTTTAAAATTGGCTGCAATGTTAAGGAGCAGATACCAGCTAAAAAAACAAAATGTGTGGGAAGATGTTCGCTAAAGGGGGAGAAAAGAGGTTAATTATATGCTAAACCACCTGTTTATCGCTGCAATACGAATTTCCACTTATCGCTTTCTGCATATTCCTGGATCACCCGGTTGCGTTGATCCAGCAGCTGTTCCATGTATTTCCGGAGATAAATGGTGTTGAACATCTTGCCGATGGCGCCATAAGGTGTTTCAAAAGTAAAGATATCAATGGCCAGTGTACCGTTGTCAATCTGTTTAAAATGGTGCTCATGTTTCATGCTCCTGAAAGACCCTTCCACCATTTCATCTGTAAAGGAAAAAGGCTGTTGCATGGCTGTCACCTTCACTTTCATGATCCGGGTCTTGTACAGGTGTTTGGCTGTCCAGGTCACGGTCTCATTCAATCCGATCAATCCCATGGTAGTGCCTGCCACGGCTTTTTCGCCGGTATGCGCCATGGCTTTTTTGTGCAGCTCAATGCTTCGGCTAAGGTCGAATACCCTTTCTACGGGGGCAGCTATAAAGTTGGTGAGGTGGATAGTGGGCATGGGGTGCGTTGGTTTGCTGTGAGGAGTATAGTCAACAGCAAGAAATAAGCCAGCTTTGAAGAAAGCTGCGAGCTGCGAGCCGTTTGCTTCGCCACAAATGGCCCGGGAGCAGTACCCTAAAAATGCCACGAGCTGCAAGCAAAGGCGCTCAGACAAACGCCCAGGGCTCGCAGCTCGTGGCTAGTAGCTCGAAGCTTGTTTTCTATACAAACGGGAACTTTACCACTTTGGCTTGCAATAACTTATCCCGCACTTTAATGTAGATCACAGTATCCAGTTGTGCAAAAGCTGTTTCCACATAACCAATGCCCACGGCCTTACCCAGGCTGGGGGCCTGTGTGCCGGAAGTTACTTTACCGATAGCCTTGCCTTCTGCATCGGCAATCACATAATCATGGCGGGGAATACCCTTATCGATCATTTCAAAACCTACCAGCTTACGGGTTACACCGGCTTTCTTCTGCTGTTCCAGGATGTCTTTGGCAGTAAACTCCTTGGTAAACCTGGTGATCCAACCCAGCCCTGCTTCCAGCGGAGAGGTAGTATCATCAATATCATTGCCATATAAGCAAAAGCCCATTTCCAGGCGAAGGGTATCACGCGCACCCAGGCCAATAGGCTTCAGTCCCTGCGGGCCTCCTGCAGCGAAAATGGCATCCCATACTTTATCCGCAGCACCGTCCTTGTCCTCAAAATAGATCTCTATGCCACCCGCCCCGGTATACCCGGTAGCGCTCACCACCACATTGTCTACACCGGCAAATCTGCCTTTGGCGAAGGTGTAATATTTCAGGTTGAGAATATCTATATCAGTAAGCGGCTGCAGCATTTTAGTGGCATTGGGACCTTGTATGGCCAACAGACAGGTTTTGTCGCTCACATTGTGCATTTCCACGTTTTCGGTATTGAACTGGCTGATCCAGTTCCAGTCCTTTTCAATATTGGAAGCATTGACTACCAACATGTACACTTTGTTTTCCTCGATGCAATACACCAGCAGATCATCCACAATGCCGCCTTCCTTGTTGGGCAAACAGCTGTACTGTGCCTTACCCGCGGTAAGCTTGGAAGCATCGTTGGAGGTAACCCGCTGAATCAGGTCAAGCGCCTTTTCTCCTTTCAGAATAAATTCACCCATATGGCTTACGTCGAATATACCGGCATTGGTACGTACTGCCGCATGTTCATCGTTAATACCAGTATAAGAAATGGGCATGTTGTAACCGGCAAACTCCGCCATTTTAGCGCCGAGGGCAATGTGTTTTTGCGTGAAAGGAGTATTCTTCATTTGGTGATTTTGTGCCGCAAAAATAAAGGTTGCCACCAAGGTCGCCAACAAAAAGAGGATCGGCATATAAAAATGATTAATAATACGCAGCTACTGTTCCCGGGAGGGTCGGAATACGTATTTTCTACACTTTCAAACAACCAGCCGGCGGGAGCTCCCGGCATCTACCATAAAAAAAGGGGCCGTAGTGTAACCGGCCCCGTTGTTCCAACTTCAACCTGGTCCCGGATGGAAGATCCCAGACCAAACTATTAAAAGAGTTTTGTAAGCGTAGCTAAAGGACCGCTCAGGTCAGCGATCTTACGGACCGAAGAACTTGTTGTTGATCCATCTTCACCCTCAGCCTCGGTATTCGAATCTGCTACTTTTTCCACCCGTTGCTTTTTGGGCGCTTTCTTCTTTTCTGCTGAATCAATGCCTTCTTTTTCCCGGCGGTAGCGGTACTCTTCGCCCGTGTCGGATTTTATTTCTCCTTCCATGTGGATCTCCTGGTCACCGTCTTTTATCTTCAATTTAAACTTGCCGCTTTTCAATTCGAATTGATCATATTTATCTACACGCTGCAATCCATTATCGGGTGTCATGATCATCTCGCGGTCACTTTGCCAGCCATAGGAATTATCCCAGTCATTATCAAAGTTCCAGCCACGGCGGCGATTGTAATTGATGCTGAACCATTCGTAATCTTCTACCTTTCTGTCTATCTGGATACGTTTTCCTACCGGAACTTCTACTATGACCAACACCTGTTGATTCCTGAATTTTTCATTACGGCTGATAGCAAATCCTTTGGGCAATACCAGCACGCTGTCCTGCTGTGCTACATTAAAACTGATGCGCTCTGCCAGGGTTTTTGCAGCTTCGGGATTCATACCACGGCTAAACCTTACACGGGATACATGAAAGTTGGCATCCTTGCTTTTTTTGATATTTACTCTTACGGTATTAAGCATCAGGGTATCCTGGTTGATCGCATAGAAAGGCCAGTCTTCCCAGGAAATACCAAACCAGTCGCCACCATAATAACGGTTAAAGTTATTCGATACATCGATATACATTTTACCGTCAGCGGGTTGTATAATGTTCACGGACTCTTCCACAGGGGCAAAAGTTCTGAAATCACGGGCTACAATACCACCCAATACCAGCGCACATATCAGGCCTACAAACCACAAGGAGCCAAATACATAACCCAGGTAGTGATTGCGTGAACGAACGCCCATGATGCGACGGATCAACCAGGTGATCAGTGCGATCAGCGGTACACCGAGGAAAAGGATGAGTGTAGCCCAGGCCAGCAGGTTTTGTCCAAATCCATCAAACACGAAGTCTTTCACCGGGAACATGGTGAATCCACCAAATATGATCCCTACAAATACCCCAAACAAGGCTACCACAACAATGGCTGCGATCACCAGGAAAAAGGCTTTAAAGAGCACACCGATCACATGGCCGATACCACTTCCTGCACTGCGGGCAATGGGTGCTGCTTCGGTAGAAAAGGTTTTGGCGCGTGAGCCGGCTGTCTGGCCAAACTCTTTGGCCCTTTCGCCCCACTGCTGTGCTGACTCCCTGACTTCCTTTCCCCATTTTTCAGCTTTTGTTTTAAAACCTTCGAGGTCTTCCTTTACGGTATCACGAATAGAGTTGAGGTCTACCTTCTCTCCCCGCATTTCCAGTTTTTCGCTGGAAGTAACCGCGATGGGAACTGTTATCCATAAGATGATGTAAGCAAAGAAGAGGGTGCTGCCCAGGGAGCCGGTGATCACTTTAGGTCCCCACCAGAAATCCCAATCGTGGCTCCACCACATATTATTAAAGATGCCGGAAACCAGTCCGATGATCAAAGGCAGGGCGAAGATCAACCGGGGCACCCAGGTTCCTACATTGAGGTAGGCTGCCAGGCCGCCGGCCACACCCGAGATCACTTTATCATCCGCACTGCGGTACAGGCGCTTGGTGATGCTGGTCTCCACCGACTGGGAAGGTATGATCACCCACAAGAGGATGTACACCCAGAACAGGGGTGCAAACAGTACCACGAAGAGAATACGCATGATCACCGGGTCGATGCCAAAGTAGTTGGCCAGGCCACTGGCCACACCACCAACGATCTTATCATCAGCATTGCGGTACAGCCTACCACGCTTTCCTCTGTTATAGCTGCCATAGCTTTGGGAGCTGGAGGAGCCAGCATAAGACTGACTTTGGGAAGATGACTGCTGCTGTGCACCGCTGCCGCCATTGGTGTCTGTACCGCCACTTGTTGCTTCCGCTTCAAAATCTTCGGGGCGGCCCATGCTGGCGATCACTGCATTCACATCATCATCCGTAATACAGATAGATCCCTTTTTGATACGTTCAGAAAAAAGTTCAGCAATACGGCTTTCAATATCATTGATGATCTCATCACGACCTTCTTCGTTGGCGAAATACCGTCGCAAACTTTCTATGTATTGTTTCAGGAGCTCGAAAGCGGTCTCCTCGATGGGGATCACCCTGCCCTGAAAGTTTATGTTGATTACCTTTTTCATTGTTCGTCTTGTTTGTCGGTGGTTGAAGTGTTAGTTGGTATGTTGGAGGAATCGAAACCAAAGGAAACATTGCCGGCGGTTGAGACCAGCGATTCTTTTTTACTGGTAAGCTGGTTGACGGCGTTGGCCAGTTCATTCCAGGTGGCTTCCAGTTCTTTGTAAAACTCTTCGCCTTTTGGTGTGAGCGAAAAGTATTTGCGGGGCGGCCCGGAGTTACTTTCTACCCAGCGGTAGGTGAGCATATCCGAGTTTTTAAGGCGGGTTAATAGTGGGTAAAGGGTGCCTTCCAGTATCTGCAGGTTGCAACCCCGCATTTCGTCCACAATATCACTCGGGTAAGCTTCCCCCCGGCGAATGATGGACAGAATGCAGAACTCCAGTATCCCCTTCCGCATCTGGCTTTGTGTGTTCTCGATATTCATACAATGCTACTGTTTTTTAAAACCGGCAGCAGGGGCTCATGGCTATACTTTCCTAAGAACTGTGTTGGCTATACTTGTGGTTGACCCCTTGCTGCCGGTCGATGTGATCATTTACAACACAAATATAGGGTGAATTTTAGTACTATGCAACACAAAGTACCTACCGTCCAAAGGTAATCTTTATAAACTGCTAATAAGTTTTGCCATAAATGCTGTCTGGATAAGCATTTGCACAGGATAAAGGCCGCGGAATAAGTTTTCAGGCAATGGATAAGCGGTTAATAACGCTGGATGAAAGGCGTCCACCCGGCCGGATGTATAATAGAACGTTATCCGCCGCTTTAGGGACGTGCCGGTTGCCTGGTAAAGCAGGCATAATGATGTAATCGGGGAATTTTAGCGGAGTGTGCAGATATTTTGTACCTGCAGCTTCCCAGTGCCTTCCACCACCAGGTTGAAGGTTTGGTTCGATTGGCCGGAAACACTGATTTGCAGCACATTGACACCCCGGCTGAGGGGGATGCGCATGTAAGAGATGGTATGGGGCAGGCTTTGCCAGTTGCGGGTATCGGCCTTTTCAGACACAAAACTAAAGACCTGTATAGCCAGGGCTACTGCTTCCTTGGTATCCTTGTTTTTGTCGTCACTTTTGGGGCGGGCAGCAATCTCTGCCAGCTTCTTCACCGCCAGGCGGCTCAGGGCCTGCGACATTTCTTTCAGGAAACGTTCCTTTAAAGTAGCAAAAGCAATGGTATTGATGTTTTCGGCAGGTTCAAACTGATAAGTAGCATGATTGAGGGAAACATTGGCGCTCCGGAAAAAGGGAGGCTGCTCCTGGTATTTGGGGAAAGCTACCCGCAGCGAACGGAGGTCGTCCAGCTTCAGGTCTTCCTTCCTGGCATTTGTGCTGGCAAAGTCAAACGGGATATTGAAAGAGCCGGCGGGATCTACAAAGGCAAAGTTGCCAAAACCGTCCTTGGTGAGGGCAAAAAAGAAGTCTTGTTGCTGCTTTACCGGCGCCAGGCCATTTTCCCAGAAGAGTACCAGTTCGCCTCCTTCGGGTGGTGCGACGGCCTCAAACCGGGTATTCAACAACCCTTCATAGCGCTGCACCTCATCCTGGAAACCCATTAACTCAGCCGTGCGTAAAAGGTCTTTCTTCAGCTGGCCGGGCAAGTTGGTGCCGTAGTACTGGTTGTTGTTCTTCAGGTAAATATCTACTGCATTGCGGTAGGCAATGAAAGCATTGTTGATATCATTGCCCTGTTCATAAATGACGCCCTGGAGCATGAGGGAAAAAGCATCGTCGGAATAGCGGTTTTCGCGCTTGCTCTTATCCTGCTGGGCATAACTGGTGAGGGAGATACGGCGCGCTTCTACCATCGCTTCATCCGGCTGCCCCAGGTAGAGGTAGTTGAGGGCTTTGTAATAATGGACCATGAATTTCTCAAAATCCTCCCCCTTGTAGGTTTGCATCATGGGATTGAGCAGGGTACCCAACGCGATATCGCTGGCGGAAGTGCGTACGTCTTCCATGAATACATCGGCCTGGTTGAAATAGACATTGCTGCTGTCGTATTGCTTGAGCAGGTGTGTGATTTTACCTTTCTCCAGCAGGTAGAGCAACTGGTTGCGCCGGGCCTTGATCAATTTGACCTTTTCCAGATCAGCATCCGCTTTCTGGTAATTACCGTTCCGCACTTCGGAATAATAATTGCCAATGCGGCTATTGTAAGTAGCGCAGGAAAATAAAAAGAGCATCAGCGATAGAACAGCCAATGCTCTTACCATATTTTTAGATGATAATGCCATGCCGGTAGGATCTGCCATTCACGGGTTTGAATTCTAATACCAATTAGTTGGTCACGTATTTGGCAATCTTCTTATCGCCGATCCAAACTACTTCATTGGTTTGAATATTGGTGAGTTCCAGGTTTACCTGGTAGTATACTACTTTCTTCCGCTTTTGAGCATCCACAATAGAGTTGATAGAGCCTTGCAGGATAAAATCGGCGCCCTGTTCCAGGCCAAATTTCTTCATGCTGGAAGTAGAAGCATTGGTTTGCTGATCGGCTTTTTCAGCACGCAGTTCTTCCCGTTTCTTGCCACCTTGTACGAGGCGCACCCTACCCGACTTGATGAAAGATTGTTCTACATCCTTTACAAAGGTTTCGGCATCGATATGCTCGGTGCTTTTGTTGGTCACGAAACCTACGATCACCACGGGCTTTTGGCCATTGTGACCTTCCTGGTAGTTGCCTACCCATTTGTCGTTGAGGATATCATCGATCATTTTTTCAGCCGTTTGGCGGGAGTCGGTATTGTTCCAGCGTCCGCTGAGGTCGATCTGTTCGCCTGGATCAATACGGGTTACTTTGCGTGAGCAGGATACAGTAATAGCACTTACAGCTACAACGGCTGTAACAATCCATAAAACTCTTTTCATATTGGGATATTTATAAAAGATTAGTAAGTGAATATTCGTAAAACGGGTGGCCCATGGTGTTACCTGCACCAAAATGCGATGGAAGCTGCTAAAGGCAGGGTGCTCCAGAGATAGTTGCCCCAGCCGGTACCATTACCCCAGCGATTGTAAGAGTTATAAGGATAATAGTAATCATTATAATAACCATTGTACCAGCCACTGTTGCGGGCTCTTTCCATACGGAGCTCGCGGCGCCAGGCTTTGCGGTTGGCACGTAATTCTCTTTTATCTTCCAGGTAATCGATCGCTTTATAGGTGTTCTGCACGGTAGTACCATGCCAGCTATTGATAGAGTCTGCCATCTGCATATAGCGGGCCTGGCTTACCATAAAACTGGGGTTCTGATCAGGCGCTAAGTTTTGCGCTGTACCGGCCAGTACGGTTGTTACGATCAGGAAAGCTGTAAGTAAAATACTTTTCATAGTTGTAGCTTTTGAAGTGACCAATTGACAATACAAAGCTAATCAGCGATGCGTTAAGTGAGCGTTAAATAAGGTCGTTGCACATGCAAGATAATGTTAAACACCAGTTTATGCAAGCAATACGCATAAAAATACATGATTATGTGACAGGATAAGAAGAATATAGAATCCAGCATTCGGAATACAGCATGGAAGGTGGGTAAAGATGTGATCAAGAAGGTTTTACATGAGAATACGATGTTATACTAAGAGGTGTTCAAGAAGACTGTTTTGTTATTTTATGTTTAATTTATATATTTGTGGTGCATGGGGCTGCGGCCCTGAGCCTAAGCAGCAGGGTGATCACTTCTTTGAGGTGATCACCCTGACTGTTTATAGACAATTAAGCACTGCATAAAAGCTCTTTGTGTTGATCATTTTTTTTGGAATAATTAGCACGTTATTATCATGAGTGATTATCCAGGCTTCCCTGATACTGCTGTTTCTGCCAATTCTTAAGGTTGATAAAAGCGCTTCTTTAATATCGCTGAATGAATAGGAAGCTTGGTGTAAATTGATAATGACTATTTCTACTCTTTGCTGAGCTGCCCGATAGATGGCATTTTTAACTGATGTTTTGGTCGCTTCTCTGTTGTTGGGTTTTTTGATGTCTGCAATCGCTTTATTGTTGATCCTGACATCTGGATTTTTATTACCAAATACCTCTGGTAACAATTTTTGTCTTAATTCCAATGCTTCCTGGTTGAGGCATGGCAACAACTGAAGCCTGTACCCTTTTTGAGCAAGTAGCTTGCACGCCTCCAAGTTATCCGGCAACTCATCTGTTCCATGTAAGGGATGTAAGTCAACCCATCCACCAGATACGGACTCATACACTCTTAAGTAATGTAATTCCATTAGCTATAACTACAAGATGATAAATGGTAGTTAAGCTTTGATCTGCATGGATATTGGTGAAGGATATCAAATATATAAATAATCGAATATTCTTCCGGGTAATATTTCAAGTATACCAAAACAAAAAGCCATCCCGGTTAGAACCGGGACGGCTTAATTATTTTTTTACTGCTTAATTATTTCTTCAGCCCAATCTCTCTCAGCCTTTCATCGAGGTATTCACCGGCTGTAGCATCGGGATATGCTTTGGGATGCTCGGCATCGATGCAGCTTTCGAGGCTGGCCAGGCTCATTTCTCCTTTGGGATGCAGGAAGAAAGGAATAGAGAAGCGGGAGGTATGCCACATAGCGCGGGGCGGATTCACCACGCGGTGGGTAGTACTTTTCAGTTTATTATTGGTTAGTCTTTGCAGCATATCACCCACATTCACCACAATTTGTTCGGGCAGGGAAGTAACGCCTACCCATTCATTTTGTTTGGTCAATATCTGCAAGCCGTCGGCAGAAGCGCCCACCAGCAGGGTGATGAGGTTAATATCCTCATGCTGCTCGGCACGGATAGCCGACTTGGGCTCGGATGTAATAGGCGGGTAATGGATAGCCCGCAGGATGGAATTGCCATTGTGGATATGCGCATCAAAATAATGTTCATCCAGCCCCAGGTACAAAGCGATAGCCTGCAAGAGGGCTTTGCCCGACTTTTCAAAAGCCCGGTAGGCTTCTTCAAAAGTGACATTAAAAGCTGCCACATCTTTTACCTTCACATTGTCGGGGTATTCATTTTTCACAGGATCATTGTCTTCCACGATCTGGCCGTATTGGAAAAACTCTTTCAGATCGGGCGCATCACTTCCCTTCGCATGCTCCTTGCCAAAGGAGGTATAGCCACGCTGGCCTGCCAGTCCGGGCACTTCATATTGTCGCTTGGTATCAGACGGCAGGGCAAAGAATTGCTGCACATATTTATAGAGGTCGGCAATGAGATCATCGGGTATACCATGGTTCTTGACAGCCACAAAACCTACTTCTTCATAGGCCTTGCCCAATTGGTTTACAAAAGCCTGCTTCAGTTGAGGATCGCCGGAAGTAAAATCGGCGAGGTTGACGACGGGTATAGCCATAACAAACGTTTTAATGTTAAATACAGCCCGCTTTTTGAACGGGGATGTAAATTACAATTTACGAAATTCATTTGGCTATTGTGTAGAACTATTTATCCGTGCAGGTAATATTTACAGACCCTGGTTACAATCCGCCATTCTTTTCCTGCAGGATCTTTTTCTCATCATCGGTAATGTTCATCAGTGCATAATGGGGCACCCTGTTGATAGCTACTTCATCCAATGCATTCACCACATCCTGGTAACTGGAGGCTGCAGTAGGCTTTATCATCAGCGTGAGGTCTTCCCGTGAGCCAGGTTTACTCCTGTCCATAGCCAGTTGCTTATCCCGGATCACCTGACCAATACCATCTTTCATAGAGAAATTGGTAATACCATAAGCACCGCTTCGTAGTGCGCCCTCCATATCGCCATGATAATAAAACACTTTATTGCCACTTACCGGCAGTATGGTGAGGGCTGAGCTCTCTCCCACATTGGGTGAGTCTGGCACCGGCTTTGTGTCATCGGGCATGATCAGCCTTGTAGCCACGGGCTCGGACATCGTAGTGGTGAAAATAAAAAAGGTAATGAGCAGGAAGCCAAGATCTACCATGGGCGTTAGGTCTACCCGGGTAGACAGTTTTTTACTGCGGCGCACACCAGGTTTATCACTGGTAGTGGCGGTACTGATTTCAGCCATATGGGTATGTTTTACAGTGAGACGCAGCAGGAAAAACTTTCCATAAATAAAAAAAGAGCCGTCTTGCGACAGCTCTCTGATATATTCATTCATGTAATGCGTGTTCTAGAACTCTGCACTTTTTGGCGTCCTTGGGAAGGCGATCACATCACGGATATTGGTCATACCTGTCACAAACAATACCATGCGTTCAAAACCCAGGCCAAAGCCGGCATGGGGCACGGTGCCAAAACGACGGGTATCGAGGTACCACCACATTTCATCGGCAGGGATATGCAACTCTTCCATTCTTTTGGTAAGCTTGTCCAGGCGTTCCTCCCGCTGAGAGCCGCCTACGATTTCGCCAATGCCCGGCGCCAGGATATCCATGGCGGCTACGGTTTTCCCATCTTCATTTTCCCGCATGTAAAATGATTTGATGGCCTTGGGGTAACCGGTAACGATCACCGGTTTCTTGAAATGCTTTTCTACCAGGTAGCGCTCATGCTCACTTTGCATATCCACGCCCCATTTCACTTCATACTGGAATTTCTTCTTTTTATAAGCAGGTGAGTTGAGCAATATATCAATGGCCTCGGTATAAGTAATACGCTCAAAATCGTTGTTGAGTACAAACTCCAGCTTTTCTATCAATCCCATTTCGCTGCGCTTATCCTGCGGCAGTTGTTTTTCTTCTTCTGTGAGCCGCTGCGCCAGGAATTCCAGGTCTTCCCGGTTATTATCCATCGCAAAGCGAATGAGGTATTTGATGAACTCTTCGGCCAGGTTCATATTGTCTTCTATGTCATAGAACGCCATCTCTGGTTCGATCATCCAGAACTCGGCCAGGTGACGGGCGGTATTGGAGTTTTCGGCACGGAATGTAGGGCCAAAAGTATAGATCTCACTAAAAGCTGTGGCTGCCAGTTCGCCTTCCAGTTGTCCGCTCACGGTCAGGTTGGTGGAACGGCCAAAGAAATCCTCTTTAAAGTCGATGCTGCCATCCTCATTCTTAGGAGCATTGTCCATTGGCAAAGTGGTTACGCGAAACATTTCACCGGCACCCTCCGCATCACTGGCGGTGATGATCGGTGTGTGCATATAGACAAATCCTTTTTCATGGAAGAACTTGTGAACAGCAAAGGCCAGAGAATGGCGTACCCGGAATATGGCGCCAAAAGTATTGGTACGGAACCGGAGGTGGGCTTTCTCCCGCAAAAACTCCAGGCTATGTTTTTTGGGTTGCAAAGGATATACCTCCGCATCACTATCGCCCAATATTTCAACAAGGGTAGCCTTTACTTCTATTTTCTGCCCTTTACCCTGGGAAGCTACTACCTGCCCGGTCACCTTCAGGGAAGCGCTGGTGGTAATGCGTTTCAGCGTGGGTTCATCCAGCATACCCAGTTCAACTACTACCTGCAGGTTATTATTGGTGGAACCGTCATTCAGCGCTATAAATTGATTGTTGCGGAAAGTGCGCACCCAACCCATTACTACTACTTCCTGGCCCGTTGTTTCGGAGGCCAACAGTTCCTTGATCTTTACCCGTTTGTTGAACATGATGTTAAAGCTTAATACTATTATAATCTGCGTTTTTGCAGGAGGGCAAAGATAAGGATTGGGGGTGCAATGTGATTATCTGATACTTTTGGTTAACAGTAATTTCCTGTTGATCAGCCAAATTTCACCAAATCCGGGTTCAGACAAATGAAAATAGCCTTCTTCTCCACGCAATTGTACGACCGCACCTATTTCAACCAATACAACAGGGGTCATGAACTGGTATTTTTTGAGGCGCCGCTGAATGAGCAAACGGTCAACCTGGCCAGTGGCTTCACCGCCATCTGTGCTTTTGTGAACGATACCATTTCCGAACCCGTCATCCGGCAGCTGGCTGCCCAGGGAGTGCAATTGATCGCCCTCCGCTGCGCCGGGTACAACAATGTGGACCTGGCTGCTGCCAGGGCCCACCAAATTCCTGTGGTGCGGGTACCCGCCTACTCTCCTTTTGCGGTAGCCGAACACGCTGTGGCGATGATCCTGACCCTCAACCGCAAAACGCACAAGGCCTACAACCGGGTGCGGGAAGGCAATTTCTCCTTACAGGGGTTAACGGGTTTCGACCTCCACGGCAAAACGGTAGGGGTGATCGGTACGGGACAGATCGGGCAGGTTTTTGCCGGCATTATGCAAGGCTTTGGGTGCCGGGTGCTGGCATTTGACGTTATTGCCAACAAAGACATGGAAGCCAAGGGGGTAGAATACCTGCCCCTCGTCAAATTATTGCCCCAGTGTGACATTATCTCCCTGCATTGCCCCCTGAACGAACAAACCAAACAGATCATCAGCACCCAAACCCTCAGCATGATGAAAGACGGTGTAATGCTGATCAATACCAGCCGGGGCGGACTGATCGACACCCAGGCGGCTACTGATGCCCTGAAAACCGGGCGGTTGGGTTACCTGGGCATCGATGTGTACGAACAGGAGGAAAAACTGTTCTTCCACAACCTGCAGGACGAGATCATTCACGACGATGTCATTATGCGGCTCATGAGCTTCCCCAATGTACTGGTAACGGCCCACCAGGGGTTCTTTACCGATGAGGCCCTCACGCAGATCGCACAAACTACCCTCCAGAGTATCAACGACTTTGAGCAGGGGAAGGCTTTGGTAAACAGGATTGCCTAGAAGGCAACAAGAAAGTAGGGCAGTTACCCTCAATGCCTCGTTACCTCGGTGGCTATCTGTCCTAATAATCTCATAAATAAGGGCTGTGAGGGGCTTTTTTACTCAATTCGTAAAGGCTCTCCCATTCATTTCGGTAATTTCGCGGCCTTGTACCCCGCCTAAAGTGGGAAGGCTACATTTCTATCATGAGGGAGAAGATTCAAATTGCATTGGTAGGCAACCCCAACAGTGGCAAAAGCTCACTGTTCAATGCCCTAACCGGGATGAACCAGAAAGTGGGTAATTTCCCCGGTGTGACGGTAGATAAAAAATCAGGTAGTACGGTTATCTCTGAAACGATGACGGCTACCATTATCGACCTGCCCGGAACTTATAGCCTCTACCCCCGCCGGGAGGATGAATGGGTAGCTTACCGGGTGCTGATGCAGCAGGATAAAGAAGTAGACCCGCAAATGGTGGTGCTGATCGCGGACGCCAGCAACTTAAAACGCAACCTCTTATTTGCCTCTCAGATCATCGACCTCAAAATACCGGTGGTAATTGGTCTTACGATGATGGACCTGGCCAAGCAGAAAGGCATTAAGATCGACGTCGCTGAATTGGAAAGAGAGCTGGGAGTACCCATTATCCCCATCAATCCCCGTAAGAACAAAGGCATTCCCCAACTTAAAAAGGCCATCGAGCAAACCGCCCTCCACCTCTACAAACTACCAGTGCGCGACTTCATCAACAATGAAGCCCTGGCGCCCAATGCAGTGAAGGAGGTAAAAGAGGTGGTAGCCGACCTGAGCGATTACAAAGCCATTCATTACCTGATCAACCATGAATCTTTTGCCCTGCACAACAAATTGCAGGAAAAGATCGAGTCAATTGAAGAGATCAATAAATTCAACCATACCAAAACGCAGGCCGAAGAGATCCTGCAGCGCTACCAGCGCATCAGCGTCATCCTGAAGCAGTCGGTATCAGAACCTTCCCCGCTGCAGAAAACGATGCTCACGGAAAAGCTGGATGATGTGCTCCTGCACCGCCGCTGGGGTTACCTGATCCTGATAGCGGTTTTATTCCTTTTGTTCCAGTGTGTATTCTGGCTGGCGGAATATCCCATGACAGCGATCGAGTGGACCTTTGCCGAACTGAGTGGTTTCTTTAACCGTATACTACCCGAAGCCTGGTGGAGCGACCTCTTCATCAATGGCCTGATCGCCGGTATTGGCGGTATCGTGGTATTCATACCGCAGATCATGATCCTTTTTGGACTGATCACGATCCTGGAAGACACGGGTTATATGGCCCGCATCAGCTTCCTCACCGATAAACTCATGCGCAAGGTGGGCCTCAACGGCAAAAGTGTGATGCCCATGATCAGCGGATTTGCCTGTGCAGTGCCGGCGATCATGAGCGCCCGGAATATTGAGAACAAGAAAGAACGACTACTCACCATATTTGTAACCCCGCTGATGAGTTGCAGCGCCCGTCTGCCGGTGTATACGATCCTCATCGGGCTGGTGATCCCCAAGCAAATGCTGTGGGGATTCATTGGTGTACAGGGCCTGGTGATGATGGGGCTGTACCTGCTGGGCCTGGTGATGGCATTGATCACAGCCTATGTAGCCAAGTGGTTCATTAAGATCAAAGAGAAGAGCTTTTTCATATTGGAGCTGCCTACTTACCGGGCGCCACGCTGGAAGAATGTAGTGGTGACTATGGTGAGCAAAGCCAAGATATTTGTGGTGGATGCCGGTAAAGTGATCATCGTGATCAGCCTTATTTTATGGGCCCTGAGTTCCTATGGACCCAAAGAAAGAATGGCGGCGGTACACACCAAATACGAGCAACTGGCGCAGCAAAACCCTGATCAAAAGGATTTGCTGGAGCGCGAGAAAGGAACCGACCTGCTGGAAAATTCCTATGCCGGCATCCTGGGCAAAAGTATCGAACCAGCCATCAGCCCCCTGGGCTACGACTGGAAGATCGGCATCGCCCTGATCACTTCTTTTGCTGCCCGGGAAGTATTCGTGGGCACCATGGCTACGCTGTATAGTGTAGAGGGCGGCGCCGATGCCGATGAGACCACGCTTACCGAAAAACTCAACGCTGCCACCCGGTCCGACGGCAGTAAGGTATATACCCTGGCCACAGGGCTTTCACTGATGATCTTTTATGTGTTTGCGATGCAATGTATGAGCACATTGGCCATTGTAAAGCGGGAAACCCGCAGCTGGAAATGGCCGCTGCTGCAATTGATCTACATGACAGGACTGGCCTATGTGATGAGCCTCCTGGCTTTTCAGTTGTTCAAATAAAGGCAACGAGGCATCAAGGCACTGAGGCAACGAGACGGCTTCGACGACAAGCTCAGCCTGACAGGCGAAAGGCTCCTGACATTCGTTTACAATATCCTATACATTAGTATTCCCCTTAACAGATTTGAGCGGTATCAATAAGCGGTAGGGAACAGCAGGTAAACGCAACAAACATTTCTGGTTGGTCGTTATTAGCCTATCTAAATCCCCTCCCTATGAAAAAGATATGTATTATCTTTTTTGCATCCGTCTGTGTATTAACGTCCTATGCCCAAACACCCGTTGCGTGGTATCATTATGCGGAAGAATTCTATTTCGTGAAAGAGGTCCCCGCGGCATCCTTACAGGGCAAAAATTTCCGGTATGAAATTGCAGTAAAAGCCGATCCGGCCGACACACTATCCAAAGTGCGTATCCATGGCATTGGGGTAGGCAAAGGCCAGGAAGATTACCTCAACAGTCATTTTACGGTAGAGACCCGCTCAGAACAGGAGTGGACGATTTATACCGTGGTTGGCACGGTAGCACCGGAAGCCAAAAAACTGTGGTTTTATGCCTCTGTCAATGGAAATGGCAACTTCTACTTTGATGACCTCAGTTTTTACATAGAAGACGAGCCTGGTAAATGGCGACAACTCTCCTTATTCAACGCCTCCTTTGAGGAAAAGCAGAACGATATTTTTGCCGGCTATTATGTAAGCAAGCGAAGATCGCCCAATGTACAGACCATGCTAAGCAAGGAAACGGTGAAGACGGGACAGAAATCTTTGCTGGTGAAAACCAGGGGCGCTTCTCCTGTTGTAACCTCGGCTTTGAGCGAATAAAATTGATCTCTAACGATTTCATACACCCCAACACAATCAACATGAAAGGAGCCCACCAGGAGCTCCTTTCTCTTTTCTACCCATGAAAAACCCAAATGAAAAGTAAACCATCCGTCCAATTATTTTATTAGCCGGTAGCCCGTTCCAGGCGAAGGCGTAAGTCGGGATATATTCTCTTCATCAGCGTATTCAGGATCTCTTCCTTGGAAGGCCCGAAGTTGCTGTTCCTGTTGCGTACCAGCAACCAGTCGTTGTTGTCCAGTGCCCTTGAATCACCGGTATAGGTAGCATAGCTATCATCCCAGCTGAGGTTTTGTGTAAGCAGGCCCTGGTCTACACTCTTATTGTTGACAATATCGCTTACCCGGTAATCGAGGGCACCATTCACGGTGAAGGTGCGGCGGGTAATGCGCAGGGTGGCATACACGGTTTTGTACACAGGTTTACCGGTGGTATCCTTACCTACTTCAATGCTGCGCGATACGTTGCGGGTAAATTGATAGGGTACGGAAGCGTTGGCATCGATATTCCTCCACCTTACGTCCACGGTCCAATCGGCATCAATGTTTTCACGGTCTGCATCACGGTCGGTATAAAAACGGGCCGGTACAATGTTGGCATTACGTCCACCCAACTCACGTACCAGTGATTCCTGGTAATCTTCCGGGCGATAGCGGAAACCGGTATTGCCCCAGGTGTTGAAGAAAAGGTTATCATCTTCAATACGGTTAACTACCACATTGACCACACTTCTTTCATAGGATTCAGCGATCAGTTCTTTTGCATCCTTATAGCCATTTACATAGTAGTTGGCTTTACGGAAAGCTTCATTGGCCTGCAGGTTCTGTTCACGGTTGTTGGCAGCCAGCAGGTTATTTCCTTTATTGTAAAAGTATCCGGCAGCTTCTTCACGGATATCCTGTAATGGCTGTAAATAGTTGTTGGGCTGTACCAGCTTCAGCAGGGCAGGCACCGATTGAGCGCTGGTATACATTTGCTGGAGGGCATTGAGCTCACTCAGCATTTTATCCCAGCGTTTTTCATCTGTACTGGTCCGGTATACGGCCACCGCCTGCTCGTGACGTTCTACTGATAAGGCATACAATTCCTTCAGGTCATTCTGTGCTTTTGTATTATCAGGATGTTTCACCAATTCGTTCACGGCCTTATACAAAGGCTTGTCTTCTGTGTAAGAAGCCTGGAACTTAGGGGCGCCGCAGGATACAAACAGTACCGCGGCCAAAGACATAGAGGTTATTAAGTGTTTCATAAAAAATCTCCTTCCATACATTGACTGCAAAAGGCTCCGAAAGATTGTTAGGGGAATCATAAAAGAAGAATACAGAAGACAGGATACAGCATTTAGAAGCAATTGCTTCGAAAATGAAAGCGGTAAGTGATTGGTAGCCAATAGCTACCGTTGGTAGAAATGCTCCCCGGATAATAATTGGAAATAAGTAGTTTGAGGTAAAGAAAACAACCCGTTTATGAAAAGAATGATACTTGTATGCGTCATCGCACTACTCGCTCAGGGCACTTTCGCCCATAGCACCGGCCACTCCACTGACAGCATCCCGGCGCAGGAAAAGGATGTCAAATCTATTGACGCCATCCTTTCAGCCCTCTATGATGTGATCTCAGGGCCTGCCGGACAGCAACGCAACTGGGACCGTATGCGTACCCTATTCCTCCCCGAAGGGAAACTGGTCGCTACGGGCATCCGGCCTGATGGCACAACGGGCAAAAGGGTGATGAGTGTAGAAGATTATATTGGTTCCTCCGGACCCTTTCTGGAGAAAAATGGCTTCTTTGAAGCCGAAGTGAGCCGTAAAACCGATCAGTTTGGAGCGGTGGCCCATGTATTCAGCACATATGAATCCCGGAAAACACTGGCCGATGAAAAACCCTTCATGCGTGGCATCAACAGCATTCAGCTTTGGCATGACGGCAAGCGCTGGTGGATACTCTCCGTTTTCTGGCAACCCGAAACGCCCCAGCTACCTATCCCGGAACAATACCTGAAAAAGTAGCAAACTGAATCACCACACACTCTAAGTAAACTATAAACAAAGAAGGATCAAACAGGCTTGAAACCCGTCCTTTGTCCGAGTTTGGTCCGTCTTTGGTCCGTCTTTGGTCCCTGTTTGACCAGACCCGGTAGGTACTAAATGCCGAAGCTTGCCCAACGGGGAAGCTTTTGAGATGAGTGCGCGGGTAACTATTTACAAATCAACGCCCAGCGCCAGTAAATCCTTTTTAAACTGCTCAGGTGATTGGAAGTGGATGGTATGCAAACCCAGCTCTTGGGCAGGGTGCAGGTTGCGCACATTGTCATCTGTATACACCGCTGTAGCGGGATCAATATTGAAGCGGCTGAGTAAGGTTTGATAGATAGGCAGGAAGGGCTTGCGGGTCTTTTCATCGCCCGATACCACAATGCCTTCAAACCAATGCAGGAAGTCATATCGCTTCAGTGCAATGGGGAAAGTTTCTGCGCTCCAGTTGGTAAGTGCGTATAAGCGATAATCCGTTTTATATTTCAGGTGGTGGAGGATGTCTACTGTTTCCTGGATGGGACCACCCAGCATTTCTTCCCAGCGGCCATAAAAGGCGCGGATATTGGCTTCATGTTCCGGAAATTGCTTCACCAATAGCGCTGTGCCTTCTGCCAGGGACCGGCCTGCATCCTGCTCTTCATTCCAATCGCCGGTAGTAATGTTCTGAAAGAACCAGTGCATGTCTTCTTCCTTATCAAAAATGGTCTTGTATACATATTCGGGGTTCCAATCTACCAATACTCCACCCAGGTCAAAAACGATCGTATCTATGCGGCCCATGCTCTTTTAAATTGTGCGACGAAAATAATTTATTTGAAGAATTATACTCCCACTTTCTGGCTGCGCCTTTCCAGCATCACCGTCGTTCTCCAGATACCATCCAACTGGGCAATGCGCTCACGATAACCGATGTACCGGAAACCACATTGTTCGTGCAGGTGAATGCTGGCCCTGTTCTCTTCATGGATCACGCTGAGCAGTGACCAGATCCCATTCTTTTCACTTTCATTGATCAATTCCAGCAGCAGGATGCGGCCAATACCTTTGCGCTGGTGGGCCTGCGCTACATACACACTTACCTCCGCTACGCCGTTGTAACAATCGCGTGCTGAGACGGGCGCAAGGGCCGCCCAGCCTGTCAGCTCCCCTTCTTCTAAAGCTACAATGCGGGAATGCGGCAGGTACTTGGCGTCAAAGACAGGCCACTCCGGCACTGTTGTTTCAAAGGTGGCCATGCCGGAAAGAATGCCCTGGCGGTAGATATCCAGTAAAATAGGGGCTTGTGTTGCCTGCATGGGTTCAATGGTGATCATACCCCGAAATTAAAAATCCGGCCACAATTAAAGCGTCGCCGGAAAAATATTTGAGCCAGCTTTTTGCCTGAATTGGAATGTAAGGGGTTATGTATTAGGATGATACCCTGCAGGAAATACGGTATTAGCAAGGGGATTTGCTGATTTTAAAGAAAAATTAACACGGAATATGTTTTATCCGCTATATTCGCACGGCCTAAAAAGAAAAAAGGTCCACTGTAGAAACAGCTGACCTCTAACGATTGCTTGCCATATGAAAAAAGGTAATAAATTCTATCTCTTTTTGTATGGGTGAACGTATTTTTGCTCAATTTCACCCCGGCCTCTAACTCACTTGCCTGCGATAATCAAAACCTCATCTTGTTCTTTGCTGAAACAAAAATAAGATGAGGTTTCATTTAATTCAAAACATCTTATGAGGGATTTGATTATGCCAAAGGGGTGATGTCACCACAGAACCCTTGCTGGTATTGTGTTTCAGGAAAATTTCATGATGATGGCCAACAGATTAACAGATACCTTATTCCAGTTAGTTCATTCTTTGGAGAAGTCGGAGAAGAGACATTTTAAACTCTATATAAAAAGGAG
Organism: Paraflavitalea soli; assembly: GCF_003555545.1. Classification (GTDB taxonomy): domain Bacteria; phylum Bacteroidota; class Bacteroidia; order Chitinophagales; family Chitinophagaceae; genus Paraflavitalea; species Paraflavitalea soli. The sequence goes on from NZ_CP032157.1 coordinate 5,982,679, forward strand.
TTCAGGTAATGAAGACCTGAAAATCATACAGTTATTTGATGCGTTGGATAAATTGAGCGAATATGATGAAAAATTGTTATTGAAAAAACTCCCCTCTATTCAGAAGCCGCAGCTGAATAATCTTAAGACGCATTTATACAAACAGTTGTTAGCAAGCTTACGTTTGCTGAAGACCGCCGAGAATGTAGACCTCCAATTAACCGAACAACTGGACTATGCCCGCATATTGTACACGAAAGGATTGAAGATCCAGAGTCTTAAGATACTGGAACGTGTAAAAGATATTGCCCGCACCAACCAGAAGTTCAACTTCCTGGCACAGGTGATCTCTCTCGAGAAAAAAATTGAAACGCTACACATTACGCGCAGCTCGCAGGAAAAAACAGACCAGCTGGCAGCAGAAGCCCTGGAGATCAGTGGGCATATTGACCGGGTAACACGTTTGTCCAACCTCGCGCTTCAGCTATACCGTTGGTATATCAGGAATGGTCACGTGCGCAATGAAAAAGACGAAGTAGGTATCCGGGAGTTTTTGCATAAAAACCTTCCGCCCAATGACGAGATCACCGGCTTTTACGAAAAACTATACCTGTATCAAAGCTATTGCTGGTATGCTTTCGTGCGACAGGACTTCTTAATGTATTACCGCTATAGCCAGAAGTGGATTGACCTCTTTGATGCCGATCCATTCATGATCACGGTGGAAACCGGTCACTACATCAAAGGGATGCACAACCTGCTCAACGCCCATTTTGACCTGCGCAACTTTGAAAAGTTTGAGATCACGCTGCAGAAGTTCCAGGAATACGCCAAAACCCCAGTGGCCAATCTCCACGACAATTTCAGAACCCATACGTCTATTTATATTAACAGCGCCAAGCTCAACTGGATCCTCATGCGGGGAACCTTTAAGGAAGGCCTGGCGGAAGTGCCACAGATTGAAAAAGACCTGGAAGATTATGCTCTCTATGTAGACGGGCACCGTATTATGGTGTTCACTTATAAAATAGCCACTCTTCATTTTGGCAATGGTGATTATGACAGGTCTATTGATTACCTGCAAAAGATCATTAATGGCAATACGGAGATCCGTAATGACCTTCAGTGTTATGCCCGGCTGCTGCACCTCATGGCCCATTATGAACTGGGCAACTATGAACTGATGGAGTCGCTGACCAAGTCGGTATACCGCTTTATGGCCAAGATGGAAAACCTTACGGTAGTGGAAGAAGAGATGTTCCGCTTCCTGCGGCATTCCTTTGGCGTATCACCCCGCCAGTTGAAGCCGGAGCTGGAAAAGTTCCTGGAAAAGATCAAGCACCTGGAAAAAAACCGGTATGAAACACGGGCCTTTGCTTACCTGGATGTGATTTCCTGGGTGGAAAGCAAGGTATCGGGCAAACCCATGAGCGAGATCATTTACAACAAATACCTCAAACGCCGCAGACGCCGTTATGCAGAGCTGGAAGAAGCGAAGCAGAAGACGGCCTAAACGTTATTTTCTTAAGTATCATTTCGAATGAAGTGAGGCGAAGTGAGAAATCCATTTGCTTCGATAGCAGAACCTGTCCCGCTTTGCGGGATTTCTCCCTGCGGTCGAAATGACAAGGAAAAGTCGAAATGACAAAGAAGTATTTTTCACTTTACACTTTCCGTAGTCGTTCTACTGCCTGCTCCAGGGTGGATTCTTTCTTGGCAAAGCAAAACCGAATCACTTTGTTATCCTTCCCCGATTGGTAAAAGGCCGATACCGGAATGGTGGCAATACCATATTCTTTCGTAATGCGGATGGCGAAGTTCTTATCGCTTTCATCACTGATGCGGTCGTACTGATAACATTGGAAATAACTGCCGTAACTGGGCAGCGGCGTGAAACGGGTGTCCTTCATCAGTCCGCTGAAATAATCCCGCTTCTGCTGCATTTCCGGCGACAACTGCAGGTAAGAATCCCGGTTGTTCAGGAATTCTGCCAGCGCCACCTGCGAAGGGGTATGGCAGCTAAAGCAATTGAACTGGTGCACTTTCCGGAACTCCTTGGTAAAGTCGGCAGGCGCTACACAGTAGCCCAGTTTCCAACCCGTGCAATGGTATACCTTGCCAAAAGAAAAACATACAAAACTGCGCTGCAGCAGATCAGGATAGCGCAAAATGCTTTGATGGGGTATCCCATCAAAGATCAGGTGCTCATATACTTCATCAGAAAGGATGAGGATATTGGTATCCCTGACCAGGGCATGCAATTGCTCCATATCATCCTCCCGCAATACCGCGCCGGTGGGATTGTGGGGCGTATTGAGCATGATCATGCGCGTACGATGGGTTATTTTGCTGCGTACCAATTCCCAGTCGATCCGGTAATCCGGAAACTTCAGGTCTATCAATACAGGGATGGCGCCATTCACCTCAATATTCGGAATGTAGCTGTCGTAAGCCGGTTCAAACACGATGACCTCATCGCCGGGCTGCAATACGGCCGTCAAAGCTGTATAAATAGCATAGGTGCCACCAGGGGTGATGGTGATCTCTGTATCGGGATTGACAGTTGTATTGTACAGGAACTTTATCTTATCGGCAATGGATTCCCGCAGAGGCATCCAACCGGGCATGGGGGCATATTGGTTAAATCCCTCCTGCATGGCTTTATTGACCAGGGCTGTCAAAGCTTCGGGCATGGGATAATCGGGAAATCCTTGTCCGAGGTTAACAGCTTTGTGCTCCGTGGCCAGGGCACTCATGACAGTAAAAATGGTAGTGCCTACATTGGGTAGCTTAGATTGAATATACAAGGTGCCGGTTTGAATAGTTGATAATGCTGATCCCAAATTTATAGCATTATAAACTATCCGGCAATGATAGCGGTGGCTTCTATTTCAATGAGGTAGTCCGGCTCGATCAGCCCTTTTATTTCGATCATGGATGTACAGGGTTTGATCGTACTGAAGTATTCGCCATGTGCTTTTCCATATTCTTCCCACCGGCTGATATCTGTTACAAACATACGGGTGCGCACCACATCTGTAAGAGAGGCGCCGGCCTGCTGTAGTACTTTTTCAATTTTGCCAATGATAAAGTGGGCTTGCTGGTACGCATCGCCCTTGCCTACAAGCTGGTTGTTTTCATCAACCGCCACTGTTCCCGTTACTTCTACGGTATTGCCGATCTTAACTGCACGGCTATACCCCACAATATCTTCCCATTTGGCCCCGGAAGAAATATTCATTCGATTGGACATAACTATATTTTTTGATGAGTTTATTATAATCTTTGACAGACCCAGCCAGAGAAATGTGGCAGGCATTGCAAGTCTATTTGACCTCAATGTTCTCGGGGTTGATGAGGCTTTCGCCGTTAAACCGGAGATAGATCTGGACCACCGTTACCACATCTTTCTGGCAGTAGGTGGCTATGCGTTCCAGGTTATGTTCTTTCCAGTAAACGTCTCCCACCATTTTACCATCAATATCATCTTTTGGTGTAGGGATACTGAGGGTACGGGCGAGCAGGTTGAGGGAAGTAAAGCTTTTATAATCCCCGAATTTCCATAGTTCCATGGTATCCAGATGGGCTATTTCCCAGGGCTTTTTGCCACTAATGTTCAGCATGGGTGGGATCCTTATGCTATTAATGATAAGACGGCGGCAGAGGTAAGGAAAGTCAAACTCCTTACCGTTATGGGCACAAAGGTATTTTTGATGGTCTACGGCCCAGCGGCGCAGCATCTCGGTAAATTGCAGCAGCAACTCCTTCTCATCATGACCCGCAAAGGATTTTATGACCAGCTTTTTAGATTCTCCATTGCCGTGTATAATACCACAGCTGATGCAGATGATCTTACCGAATTCAGCATAAATGGCTGCCCGATTGTAGATGGACTCAATTGTCTCTACTTCCTTATTACGTATCAGGTAACCCGCTTTCAGGCTCCACAGTTCCTTCCATTCTTCGGGCACTTCTTCATACGTAGCGTATTGGGAAACAGTTTCAATGTCGAGGAAAAGAATGTTATTTAAGGCTGCAAGCATACAATAGTAATGTGCGAATAAAAGGTAAAAGGTAAAGAAACTTATTGAAGTTCCCATTTCCCAATTGACACATTAACTCACCGGGCCTGGCAGACGCCGCAGGTGCGGCAATATTTAAAGGAATTTATCGCCTTTGTTTCTTTTTACTTCCGCCACATATTCTTTGATCTCCTGTTCTTTGTCTTTTTTACAGATCAGGAGCACATCTTTGGTATCTACTACGATATAGCCTTCCAGGCCCTGCAGCAGCACCAGCCTGTCATTCTTAGCATGCACCATATTGTTATGGGCGTCGAATACCATCACCTGGTCGCCGGCCACCGCATTACCGAGGTAGTCTTTCTCCAGGTTTTCATAGGCGCTGTTCCAGGTACCCAGGTCACTCCAGCCAAAGGAAGAAGGAATGAGATACACATTTTGCGCCTTTTCCATGATTCCATGGTCAATGGAAATATTGGTACAAAGAGGATAGATATTATTGAGCGCAGCAATTTCTTCAGTGGTATTGAACTTATCCTTCTCCGCCACAAATACATCATACATCTCTGGCAGGTATTTTTCGAAAGCCGAAATAATGTTTTTTACCTGCCACACAAAAATACCGGCATTCCAGAGAAACTCACCACTGGCCAGGAAGGTCTTGGCCAGTTCCAGTTCGGGCTTTTCGGTAAAGGTTTTCACCTTATACACATTATCAGTTACGGCATGTTGCTCGTATTGAATATACCCGTACCCGGTATTGGGGTAGGTAGGTTTAATACCCAGTGTAATAAAGGCATTGTGTTTATTCACAAAGCTCAGGGCTTCGAGGCACACTTTATTGAAAGCAACAGGATCCAGGATCAGGTGGTCCGATGGCGCTACGATGAGCGAAGCCTGTGGATCAAGTTGCTGAAGTTTGAAAGAAATGTAGGCAATACAGGGCGCTGTATTCTTGCGGGAAGGTTCACCAAGAATATTCTGCAGCGGCAATTCGGGCAACTGGTGTTTTACGATATTGATGTACTCATTGGAGGTCACCACAAAAATATTCTCTTTGGGGATAAAGGCTGCAAAACGATCATAGGTAGACTGGATAAGCGTTTTACCCGTATTGAGAATGTCCAGGAATTGCTTGGGATAGTTGGTACGGCTCATGGGCCAGAAACGGCTGCCGATACCTCCTGCCATAATAGCCACGTAATGATGTTTAGAACCGCCCATTGCAGGAATTTGTGATTTTGTCATAGTTCAAGTCTAAATAAGTCCTTCTCTTACGAGATCGTGCAAATGTATAAAGCCAAGGTAGGTAGAACCTGTGGTTACCACCAGTTGGGTAATATCGTATTGACGCAAAAGGTCCAGTGCTTCCACAGCCAATGCATCTGCATGGATGGTTTTGGGATGCTTCGTCATAATCTCTGCTGCTTTAATTTCGTCCAGTTGCAGGGTAATACTTTTCTCCAACATACGGCGCAGGTCACCGTCCGTAATAACGCCAAGTAGTTGATCATTCGTATCTACAACAGCAGTAGCACCCAATCTTTTTTTCGAGATCTCTACGATCACTTGCTTAAGGCTTGCCGTGGATAGCACTTTAGGACATTCATTGTTTACATAGAGGTCCGATACATGCAGGTAAAGTTTCTTGCCCAATGTACCCCCCGGATGAAAACGGGCAAAATCATCGGACCCGAAACCTTTTAGCTCCATCAATACTACTGCAAGCGCATCTCCCATCACCAGCTGAGCGGTAGTACTGGAAGTAGGCGCCAGGTTATTGGGGCAGGCTTCCTGAGAAACCGTTGTATTCAATATAATATCCGCCTGTCTGGCCAGATAGGCTTCTATATTGCCAACCATCGCAATGAGCGTATTGCCAAAATTCCGGATCAGGGGCACCAGCACTTTGATCTCGGGACTCTCACCACTTTTGCTGATGATAAGTACGACATCCTCCTGTTGGATCATACCCAGATCTCCATGAATGGCATCGGCAGCATGCAAAAAGATGGCAGGTGTGCCGGTAGAATTAAGCGTAGCAACGATCTTTTGGGCGATAATGGCGCTTTTACCAATACCACTTACCACCAGGCGGCCCTTTGTCTCAACAATCGCCTGGACAGCTCTTTCAAAATCCGCGTTGACCATGGGCAGCAGGGAAGCCACCGCTTCCGCCTCCCGGGTGATCGTTCGGGTTGCAACTGATTTAATATCAATGGTAGACACTACAGACATAATTATTAAATGACAAACCTACTTGAAAATTGTTGGCTCACAAAACCACTAAAACAAGGTATAGATGAGCCTGTTAGCGTGAATTAATAAGCTTTAACCGATAAATGATGAAACGAACCGCTTGTAAAACAATTAAATTTCAGTAATTTAAGTGATTTACAAAGGGATAGGATTAAAAAAACAAGACTTATCGTTTATATCATATTTGTTAAAGCCTGCGTTATTGATTGGCGAACGCTCAAAATGAGTTAAATTCGCCACCCTTTGAAACAACCCGGTTCCAATTAGGCTGGAACACTCTCTAACCAACGCTAACTACCGATCTGACGACCTGGCCAAACATGAGATTCTACTTGTCATCCGCAAATGCCGGATGTATTCAGTTTATATATCTGAAGAGCTACCATTAACATTAAAACCTTACATCTTATGTCTATTTACATCACTTATTGTGTGAAGGAAACTATTTGAGCATGGGAACAACAACCAAGAAAACGGCATCGAAGACAGAAAAAGCATCTAAAAACGGCGCTGTTAAAAAGAATGGGACTGCCAAGTCCAACGGTACCATTACCGGTTCTTACCTGCACGAAGCATTGCAGGAACACTTCGGCTTCAAAGGCTTTAAAGGCAACCAGGAAGCTATCATTAAAAGTTTATTAAGCGGCAAAGATACTTTTGTTATCAAACCTACGGGAGGTGGCAAAAGCTTATGTTATCAGTTACCGGCCATGATCAGCGAGGGAGTGGCCATCATTGTAAGCCCCCTGATCGCGCTGATGAAAAACCAGGTAGACCTGGTACGCAGCTACAGCAGCAAAGATGATGTAGCGCATTTTCTCAACTCTACTTTAAGCAAAAAGGAGATCCGGGAAGTACAGGAAGACCTGTTGACCGGGCGCACCAAGATGTTGTACGTTGCTCCTGAAACGCTCACCAAACAGGAGAATCTTGAATTTTTTGCCGAACTTAAAATATCTTTCTTCGCCGTGGATGAGGCCCATTGTATTTCCGAGTGGGGCCATGATTTCCGTCCTGAATACCGGAGACTGCGGGAGATGATGACACAGATCAACCCGGATATTCCGGTGATCGCGCTTACGGCCACGGCAACTCCCAAAGTACAGAGTGATATTATCAAGAACCTCGATCTGCGGGATCCCTCCGTTTATATATCTTCCTTCAACCGGCCGAACCTCTACTATGAGATCCAGCCCAAGATCAAGAAAGACATAACGATCAAAAACATTGTACGCTTCATCGTTCAGATGAAGGGTAGAAGCGGTATTATCTATACATTGAACCGCAAAACCACGGAAGAATTGGCAGATATGCTGATGGCCAATGGCATCAAGGCTGTGGCGTATCATGCGGGATTGGATAGCAAATTGCGGGCTGAACGCCAGGACCTGTTCCTGAATGAAGATGTACAGGTAATTGTGGCTACCATTGCCTTTGGGATGGGGATTGACAAGCCGGACATCCGTTTTGTGATCCACTATAATATTCCTAAAAGCATTGAAAACTATTACCAGGAAACCGGCCGTGCAGGGCGCGACGGATTGGAAGGAAAGTGTATTCTCTATTATTCCCATAAAGACGTAGCCAAGCTGGAGCACCTCATGCGCGACAAGCCGCTGAGTGAACGCGAGGTGGGAGCCCAGTTGATCAACGAGACGGTGGCTTATGCTGAAAGTGGTGTTTGCCGTCGTAAGGTGTTGATGAGTTATTTTGGAGAAGAGTATACCGATAAGAACTGCGGAGAGTGCGATAACTGTCTGCATCCGAAGGAAGAAATAGAGGCCAAAGACAATGCGGTGAAGGTATTGAAGACCGTGAAAGCCCTGGATGAACGTTTTGCAACAGATTACACCGTAAATATTATAATAGGCCGGCTTACCCCCAATATCAGCATGTTCCGTCATGAAGGTATGGCCGAGTTTGGCATTGGTAAAGATGAGCCGGATCATTACTGGAGTACGTTGATCCGACAGTTATTGCTGTCAGGATTATTGAGCAAGGAGATCGAAGATTATGGAGTATTGAAGATCACCAAGGCCGGGGAAGCATTTGCGAAGAAGCCCAAATCATTCAAGATCATTCTCAACAACCTCTATGAAGAAGCCAATGCAGATGATGATGAGGGGGCTGAGAATCCTACCGGTACGGCAGCTACGGATGAGAAGTTGTTTGAGATGTTGAAAGAACTCAGGCAAAAAGAGGCGAAGAAAAAAGCATTGCCTCCTTTTGTGATCTTCCTGGAGACTTCCTTACAGGATATGGCTACTTTGTATCCTACTACCTTGCAGGAGCTGGAAAAATGCTCTGGCGTAAGCAAGGGCAAGGCCCTGCGTTATGGAAAACCTTTCATAGAAATGGTTGCCAGGTATGTGCAGGAGAATAATATCGAGCGGCCGGATGATTTTGTGATGAAGAGTGTGGTCAACAAGAGTGGTAATAAAGTATACATCATTCAGCAAACCGATAAGAAGATCCCGCTGGAGACCATTGCTAAGAATAAAAGCTGGCGGATGGATGAGATGCTGGAAGAGATGGAAACCATTGCAGCCAGCGGCACCAAGCTCAACCTGGATTACGCGATTGATGAAATGCTGGACGAGCACGAGCAGGACGAGATACTGGATTATTTCAAAAGCTGTGAAACATCCTCCTTACAGGTAGCGCAGGAAGAATTGAGTGACGGGAATTACACCTGGGAGCAGTTGAAGATCATGCGCATTAAGTTCCTTGCCCAATATGGTATGTAGGAGCCGGTGAAATTCTTTTACTATATTAACTAATTATACTTGAAGTTGTGGCTACCTTGCCGCAACTTTTTTATTTTATGGATCCGTATATCGACAAATTAAAAGCAAGCATTGGGGCAGCCAGGCAACAGATCGTAGACCACCCCTTGTACCGTACCATCAATTCCCTGGAAGACCTGCGCATTTTTACTCAATATCATGTATTTGCGGTTTGGGACTTTATGAGTCTGCTGAAAGGATTGCAGGCCCGGCTTACCTGTGTACAATACCCCTGGGTGCCGGTGGGCAATGCCAATACCCGCTACCTGATCAATGAGATCGTGACGGGTGAGGAAAGCGACGTGGATGAGCAAGGCCAGCGTTGCAGTCACTATGAATTGTATTGCCGGGCCATGCAGCAATTAGGCGCCTCCACCCAAGAGATACAGGCTTTACTGGCCCTGGTACAACAAGGCGTACAGATCCGGACAGCCTTACAGCAGCTGGATCTGCCACCAGCTGTACAACAGTTTGTGGGCTTTACTTTTGACACACTAGATCGGCAGGATGCAGCCATTACAGCAGCGGTATTCACCTTTGGGCGCGAGGACCTGATCCCCGATATGTTTTATGGTCTGGTGAAAGACCTGGAACAGAAATTTCCTGGGCAGGTCTCCATTTTTAAGTATTACCTGGAGCGTCATATTGAGGTAGATGGGGACCATCACAGTTTATTGGCCATGGAAATGGTGCGGGAGTTGTGCGGAGAGGATCAAGAGGCCTGGAAAAGGACTACGGAGGGCGCATTACAGGCCCTGGAATTGAGGAAGTTATTGTGGGATGGGGCCTATGAAAAGATCTTGTCAACTAAATCCACTAAAATCAATAATTAATTTTTTGATTTACACAGATTTGCTATTTTTGCAGCCCCTAATCAAACAAAAGGATTTCGGTCCTTCTGTTAGTGTTAAGGGGAAACAGGAGGTGCGGTAGCTCAGTCGGTAGAGCAAAGGACTGAAAATCCTTGTGTCGGCGGTTCGATCCCGCCCCACACCACCAGGAAGATAAAGCGATTACGTTAACAAGCGTAGTCGCTTTTTTCATGTCACTACTACAATACTCCTACAACCTGACTCACAACCTATCAGGGATACAACAAATACTTCTTACGCATCACCTTATACTGACTTAACCCGGGCTCCCAGCTGGCACGGATCTCTTCTTCCGATTTACCATCAATGATCTGTTGACGAAAAAGGCCTGAGCCAATCTGTATTTCAATAGAGTTCATTTCACGGCTAAGTTTGGAATCAAAGAACTTTTCCTTGTGGGGATGAGCCTTATACAACTCCATGATCCATTGCAGGTTGATCTTTTTGCTTTTACGCAGCAGGTTCACATCATACTTGCGCAGGTCAATGCCATAGCAAACCTGGTCCATGAACAGGGGTGTTGCAGACATACCTTTTATACTGGTAGGTGTATAAGAGAATTCATAGATACCTTTTAGTTCCGGGCTGCCAAACACGGTGAAAGGAAATAAAGTCCCTCTGCCGTGATTAAGGTAAGTGGCTTCAAACATGCAGACAGAAGGATACAGCATAATAGACTGCTGCGTGTTCAGGTTGGGTGAGGGCTTAACAGGCAACACATATTCCATATCGTGGTTATAATTCGCCACTGGTATTACCTTAATCTTACACGTTGCTTTATTGGTCAGCCAGCCCTCACCGTTGGCCATACGCGCAAATTCACCCACGGTCAATCCGTGAGACATAGGAATGGGAAACATCCCAATGCCTGATCTATACTTCATATCCAGCACGGGGCCATCAACCAGGTACCCGTTTGGATTGGGCCGGTCAAGGATCAACATTTCTTTTCCGCTTTCATAACAGGCGTCCATCAACCGGACCAGGGCATTGATATTTGTATAAAACCGGACACCAACATCCTGCAGGTCATAGATCAGGATATCTACATCGGCGAGGTCCTGTTTACTCGGTTTGTTCTTGGCGCCGTATAAAGAAATAATCGGAATACCTGTAGCAGCATCCGTTTCATCTTTTACTTCTACCCCGGCGCCTACATTACCTCTGAACCCATGTTCGGGGCCGAATACTTTAACAATATTTACGTCGAGGGCATGTAGACTGTCTACCAGGTGCTTTTTCCCAATAATAGAAGTCGGGTTTGCCATGATCGCTACCCTCTTGCCTCTCAGGTAAGGGAGGTATTTATTAACCTGGTCTGCCCCCGTGAGAATTGGTTTCTTTTTGACAGTCTGGCTTTGTAAAGAAGTTACGGAAAGAGCAATAAGACAAATAATGAGTAACAGGCGCATAGGGAAGAGCATTTTTTTGGAAGATTCTTTTTGGGTAATCCCCCTGGTTTACCAAAATATCTTAGCGAGGAAGGTAGGTATTAAATTTCGTATTAGAACCAGCAGAAAAACGCATCGCATTAAAATACTGGAAGTTATGTGCAATAAAAAAGCCCCGGAGAGCCGGGGCTTATTATTAAAACGTAGGGATACTCAGTTTTACCAACGGTTGTTCCTGTTGTAACCACCGCCGCCGCCGTTGCCACCTTTGTAGCCACCGCCGCCGCCAGACCTGTTGTTCTCTTTAGGTCTTGCTTCGGTTACACGAATAGAACGACCTTCTACAGTCGCCTGATCCAGTTCAGCAATAGCTTTCTTAGCTGCTGCATCGTCTGGCATTTCAACAAATCCAAAACCACGTGATTGACCAGTTTCCTTGTCATTGATCACCTTGGCTGAGGTAACTTCTCCATAGGGTGCAAAGAATTCTTTTAAGTCTTCATCCTGAACGTTGAAGCTTAAGTTTGATACGTAAATGTTCATACTAACTAAAAATTAAAATTTAACAATTATCTGAGAAGGCAAGAAGTATAGACTAACTAAAATGCGGTTTGCTAAAAGCGGCATAATGTAACGATACTGACTGCGAGGCTCAAAATTGACGGATCGAAGGTACGATTAATTATAACACCAGCCTATTTATTAGTGAAATAAGAATTTGCCCGCAAATATCCCTGTAAAATGGATATTACCCGGCCCACAGCCTTGGAATGCTTGTAGTTATATCAGATCCGGAATCGGAATGGCATCCAGCCAGGGATCAAGCTGGTTGGTTTGGTTAAATACCCGGAATTCGTGCGTCTGCTTGGTAGCCTTGTCGCAAAAAACCTCCACATAAAAAGCCTGCATCTGGAAGAGAAAGATCATGAATTGCTGATTGGCCTTCTTAGCGATCAATATGCCCTGGTGCAGCATCACCGTTTTCTTTTCTGCTTCACTGAGTAGTATAAAGTCTGACAGGATCATGTTACAGATTTTAGTTGTGACTCTCTTAAGAGAAATAACTGACATTTCGTAACGAGGCTGATTGCTTTGTCCGGACACACAATAAGGATTGCCTTATTGTCACTTACTAAATGGAATACTGAAAAAAACTAAACTGAAAGAATATAAAACAGAGACTGATGCTCTTAATAACGAGGCTTTTATAAAGGTAGTATATAAGTCGGGATTTCTCAATAAATTGCCGCATGCATTTTACCTTATTTAACACATCTGTCTATAGCAGCAGGCGCCAGGCCTTGCTCCAAAACACAGGTTCCGGTCTTATTCTCCTGATGGGCAACGAAGAAAGCAGTATGAATTACAAGGATAACACCTATCCTTTCAGGCAGGATAGTACTTTCCTGTATTATTTTGGGCTGGATGTGGCAGGGCTGGCAGCCGTGCTGGATGCAGAAAGTGGCGAAGTGGTCATTTTCGGCAACGAACTGAGCATGGATGACATCGTGTGGACAGGTCCTTTACCCTCTGTAAAAGAGATGGCGGCAGCTGTAGGTGTTTCGCATACAGCTCCTTATAACGATATTACCACCCACGTACGAAAAGCTCAATTAGCAGGGCGTACGGTACATATTTTACCACCTTACCGCCCGGAAAACAGGATCAAACTGGCAACATGGCTGCAGGTGCCCGTACAGGATGTAGACCGGCAGGTATCGTTGAAGCTGATCAAAGCTGTTATCAGCCAACGGGTCATCAAGGAAGACGCAGAAGTGGCGGAGATCGAAAAGGCTGTTTCTATCAGCGCCGACATGCACCTGGCAGGTATTCAATATGCTCGGCCGGGCATGAAAGAATATGAGGTAGCTGCTAAAGTGCAGGAAGTAGCTTTTGCAGCAGGCGGGCGGCTCTCCTACCCTATTATTTGTACCGTGAACGGTGAAACACTCCATAACCATTATTATGGCAATACTATCCGGGAAGGGCAAATGCTATTGCTGGATGCCGGGGCAGAAAATGACCTGCACTATGCGGGCGACCTCACAAGGACTTTTCCCGTAGGTAAAAAGTTTACCACCGAGCAGAAAGAGGTCTATAATACTGTACTGGCCTCCCTGGATCACGCCATCAACCTCCTGAAGCCAGGGATACGTTTTCGCGATGTGCACGCAGGCGCCTGTGAAAAGCTGGTGGAAGGGCTGACGGCTATCGGGATTATGAAAGGCAATGCAGCAGAAGCCGTAGCAGCCGGTGCCCATACCTTGTTCTTTCAATGTGGCCTGGGTCATATGATGGGCATGGACGTACACGATATGGAAGACCTGGGCGAACAATATGTTGGCTATTCAGATGACCTGCAAAAAAGCAAAGAGTTTGGCTGGAAATCACTGCGGCTGGGCCGTGCCGTAGAACCCGGTTATGTGCTCACCATCGAACCCGGCGTTTATATCATACCCTCGCTGATAGACCAGTGGGTGGCCGAAAAGAAGCATACCAACTTTATCAATTATAAAACCCTGGAAACCTTCCGCAACTTTAGCGGCATCAGGGTGGAAGACAATTTCCTGGTTACTGCCGACGGCAATCGTAAACTGGGAAAATATTTACCAAAGTCGGCAGAGGAGATCGAATCACTCAGGTCTTAAGACGGGCATTTGAAAGCGTTTTTATTCTTTAGCCCTCAGGTATTGGGATGGCCAGTAATCCATGTGGTCACCAAGTTCCCGGGCTGCATGCAAGGGAAAATAAGGATCCCGAAGGGATTGCCGGGCTATAATGATCATATCCGCCTGACCATTGGCCAGCACTTCTTCGGCCTGTTGGGCCGTAGTGATCATGCCCACCGCGCCTGTTAAAACAGGCGCCTCCTTTTTTACTTGTTCTGCAAAGCGCACCTGGTAGCCGGGGCCTACGGGTATGGTAACACCGGGTATAAGCCCGCCCGATGAGCAATCAATAAGGTCTACCCCTTTGCTTTTTAGTATCCGGGCCAGTTGAACAGACTCTATTTCATTCCACCCCCCTTCAGCCCAGTCGGTAGCAGAAATGCGCACCAATAAGGGCAGATTGGCAGGCCAGGCAGTTTGCACAGATTCCAGTACCTGAAGGAGCAAACGGATACGATTTTCAAAACTCCCGCCATATTCATCTGTCCGGTGATTGCTGAGCGGCGAAAGAAACTCATGTATGAGATAGCCGTGGGCGCTATGCAACTCCAGCACCTGATAGCCTGCCTGCACAGCCCGAAAAGCAGCTGCGGTGAAATCCCTGATCACTTTTTCTATTCCTGCACGATCCAGCGCTATAGGCGTATCATCGGTACTTCGAAAGGGAATGGCCGAAGGAGCTACCGTTTGCCAGCCACCTTCCTGTTGTGGTATATGCCTTCCCCCTTTCCAGGGGCTTTGGCTACTGGCCTTACGGCCCGCATGCGCCAGCTGGATACCCGGCACCGCACCCTGCTCACGCAGGAAGGCAGTAATAGCCTTTAGCTTTTCCAGGTGCTCAGGCTTCCAGATGCCAAGGTCATCGGGACTAATACGTCCCTCGGGCGATACAGCCGTAGCTTCCTGGATAATAAGCGCCGCACCGCCAACTGCGCGGCTGCCCAGGTGTACCAGGTGCCAGTCTGTGGCAAATCCTTCTACGGATGAGTATTGGCACATGGGCGAGATAACAATACGATTGCGAAAAGTAATGTCTTTGATGGTGAGCTGTGTGAAGAGTGTTGACATCGTGGTACATGTATAAATTCGATGCCAAAGATATCATTAATAAAAAGAACCCCTTCCGCTGGATGCAGAAGGGGTTTATCGGAGTAAGGATCAATGATTATTGGTATTCGTAAGTAAGTTTTACTGCACCATCATTAGAGGTAAGGGGATAACCATTTGCATCGTAAGTATAGGTGAGCGTGGTTGTTTCGTCCAGTTGTGTGCCTGGAAAATCAAGCACCGTGGTGATCAGCTCATTCTTTGAACTAAAGAAGAGCGAGAAGCCTGCCTGGTCCAATACATATTTGGAAACCTGGGGAAAGGGAGCCTTTTTGGTACCAAATGTAAAGGTTGCCTTATACGAAAAGGCGCTACCCTGCACAGTTTCTACCTTTGACAGATTGCCATTGGTATAGGAAAAGTCCATGTCCAGGTCTTCATCTGCCTGCTTCATATGAAGCTTGAGTTTTGTTACCTGGTTATTAGCAACAGTATAAGTAAGTTCGTCATCTTCTACCAGCTCATCAGGTTCTCCCGCACTCTTCTGCCAGCTTTTGAATGTGCCGGATACGGGCACACCATTGGCGTAAGTATAGTTGTAGACATTTTTGAACTCCTGCTCAATAGACTCTACTTTAATAAGATTGCCGGCTGCATCATAAGAAAACGTAGTAGACTCTTTGTTGTCGGCACTGGCAAAACCGGTCAGCTTTTTGGCATTGTCATAGGTAAAATTGTAAACAGTAGTAATACCGTTCTCTACTTTTGTCATCTTCTTAATAAGTTTGGTGGTGGGATTGTCACCGCCGCCTCCATTATTATCACCGCCGTTATCATCTTTATCCTTTTTACAGGATGTGAACACCAATGCAGACAGTATGCCTGCGAGTAAGATTGCTTTTTTCATGACTATTTTTTTGTTTTAAATGGTTATACTTCACCGGTATGATGCCCTTAGAAGCAAAATGGAGTGCAATATTACCCGCCGTCAGACTTATATGAATAGCAGATCGGTATGAGTTGGGAAAAACAACGAATGAGGTGTAGAAAAAAAGACTATAGGTCAAATACCTGTGACAGAAAACAAACTCATGGAAGCAATTCGTGCACACAGCATGAAGAAATAAAGACCGTTTGGCTCATTTTCGAGCCAAGTCTTATTTGACTAAATATTTTTACCTGTTGAGGTTATATATTACCGCTTATTTTCTATCTTTGAGCAGCTTTTCTTTTATCACTAGTCATGGTTAAGGACTGATCTGGATAGCATTAATGATTATATGGGAATAAAAGGGCCCTCCCGGGCCCTTTTAAACTGTCTTCTTATTCATCAGTGGCGTAAGCTGCTGAAGTTATCAGGTGCTTATTCTGTGCGCAGGCTCTTTACCGGGTTGGCAATGGCCGCCCTGATAGCCTGAAAGCTCACAGTAAATATAGCGATGCCCAAAGCAAGCAAGCCTGCCAATGCAAAGATCCACCAGCTAAGGTCAATGCGGTATACAAAAGATTGCAGCCATTTATTCATGGCCCACCAGGCTACCGGTGTGGCTATCAGGAAGGAAATGGCCACCAGCTTAACGAAATCGTTTGATAGCATCTGTACAAGGCCCGGCACACTGGCGCCCAGTACTTTCCGTACAGCAATTTCTTTGGTACGCTGCTCCGCACTGAAAGCCGCCAGGCCAAACAAGCCCAGACAAGAGATCAGGATGGCAATGCCTGTAAAGGAATTGATGATACGTGATAAAGTAATTTCGGTCTGGTATTGTTGTTGCACCTGGCTATCCAGAAAAGCATAATCGAATGGCACGGCCGGAAAATCCTTTTTCCAGATGGCCTCCATTTTTGACAACAACACCTGGTAATTTTTACTATCAACATTCACCATGATATTACCAGCAGAGCGGTTATTCGCGTTATAAATAAGCATAAACGGGCTGATGGCCTCATGAAGGGACTGGTAATTGAAGTCTTTCATTACACCTGCTATTTCGTAGTTCCTGCCATTATCTTCTGTATATAGCTTGGTTCCCGGCGCCGTTTCAACAGAAAGACCCAGGCGTTTTGCCAACGTTTGATTGATGATCACCTTACCAGAATCATACAAATGAAAGTCCCTGCCGCTGGCCAATTGAATGCCCATGGTCTTGATAAAATATTCGTCGGTTGTAACATTTTCCTGGTTTACAGAAGTGGTGAGGTTGCCGCCGGCAAGAAATACGCCCCAATTAAAATAAGTTGCCTGCCCGGGAATGCCGGTCGTTTTCGTCACCCCTTTCACCTCCGGCAGTTGCTGCAGGTCGGTCATAAAGGATGACATCTTTGCCTTCGTATCATCCGTATAAAAAGTGAATACCAGTTTTTGATTGGCATTGAAGCCAAGGTCCCTGTTTTTTATAAAGCTCAGCTGGTTATAAATAACAAGGATACTTACAATAAGAATGATCGACAAGGCAAATTGGAATACAACCAGTGCGCGACGGATGCCGGAAGCGGAAATATGACTCTTAAAATTGCCCTTGATCACCTTGATGGCGTCGAAAGCTGATAAATAGAAGGCAGGATAACTACCCGCCAATAATCCTGTAACCAATACCACACCTGCCAGTGCCAGCCATATTTCATAATGCGTCAGGAAGGAAAGCGTAATATCGGCCTGCGTAAGTTGGTTGAGCCAGGGAAGAGCCATGATCAGCAAAGGCAAGCCAATAAGCACGCCGATCAATGAAAGTGAAAATGATTCACTGAGAAATTGCAGTATCAGGCTTTTCCGGCCAGCGCCTATTACTTTTCTTACCCCTACTTCTTTGGCTCGTTTGGAAGCACGGGCGGTGGATAGGTTCATGAAATTGATACAGGCTATCACCTGTATAAGGATCGCTATCAGCAATAAGATATACAGAAAGGAGCTGCTTACTACTTTTCCGGCCTCCACTTCATATCCACTGGTCGTGTGAATAGATGTGATAGGCTGCAGGAACTGTTTCTTTTCCATGCCCCTGGCCTTGAGATCCGCCTGCGCATACTTATTCAAAAAGGCCGGAAATTTTGCCTCCAGGGCAGTAGCGCTGGCTCCGGGCTGTAGTTTCAGGTAAGAATAAGTAAAATTATTACCCGTCCACACATTGTTACTACGCAACCCTTCTCCGTACCCATTCAGAGAAAGGAAGAAAGCGGCATGGATATGTGACTTCCCCAGGCTTTCATCTATTACACCCGTTACTTTCAAGGATTCTTTCCCCCAGGAATTGTCCACCTCTATTATTTTTCCCATGGGATCTTCGTTGCCAAAGATCTTATCGGCGAGCGGTTTACCCAGCACTATGGAATAAGGCTGTGCCATAGCCGTGGCGGGTGAGCCACTGATAAAATGGTAGGTAAAGATCTCAAAGAAGGTAGAGTCTACCAGGAAGGCCTCTTTTTCATAGATCGATTTGTCTTTGAATTTCAGTAAGTGGCGACTTACACCCAGTGTAGGTATCACCCGGGTAAATTGTTCTACTTCCGGAAAGTCGTGCTTGATGGCCGGGGCAATGGGCGGTGAAGCGGTGGCCATCGTATGTTTATCACCCGTCAGGTACAGATAAGTGGTGAGCCGGTAAATATCCTTTTCATTTTTGTGGTGCTTGTCATAACTATACTGGTCCACTACATACAACACAATATACAGGCAACACAAGGTGCCAATAGCCAGGCCAATAATGTTGATAAAACTGAAGGTCTTGTTTTTCAGCAGCAGCCGGAAAGTGGTTCTAAAATAGTTTTTGAACATGGACCAATGATTTGAATGGGGAAGAACTGTATTGTCTTCCGAAAAGCAGCCAGAAAAATGCCAGACTCGAAAGAGATTGATTTTGAATTAAATAGCTATTGTATTAACTACGAATTTGTTCGTTTCTGATACAATCACTGTGCGGTTTACCTCCTTGATCCTGCCTAAACCATTGGATTTCAGAAAAATTAGCCTCGTCGTTAACACCTCTTTTTGCTAATGTTTTGCAAACGTTGGTCACTTTAGTAAACTACTAATAGCTTTCATCGTCTAACCAGTGTAAATTGAAAGTAATAACAAAACCCACCAGGGATTCATTCAACGCAAACTGCCTCTTTATGAAATCATTCTTTACCTTCTTATGCGCGCTGGGCGGTATTTTACTGTCTGGCCTTTCTGTCTCAGCACAGGACGCATGGCCCAAAACCGTAACCACCCCGCAGGGCACAGTAATCAAAATATACCAGTGGCAGCCGGATTCCTATTCCGGTAATACCCTCCAGGCTAAGGCCGCTATCTCTGTACTGGAAAGTGGTAAAACAGATCCCGTTTTCGGGATGGCCTGGTTAAAAGCTACTACCAGCAACAGTGGCAGCCGGGTGCAGGTGGAAAAGGCCCAGGTTGAAAATATTAAGTTACCCGGTGAAATAAGTGATGATAAGCTCGACGATTATGCCGATGCCCTGGAGCAGGAGATTGGGCGGGGAGGCATCAGTTTTTCGCATAGCGACCTGCAGTCATCCCTGGACCTGAACAACAAGCAATCAGAACTGGATCAACAAATCAGCAATACGCCTCCCAAAGTATTATACAGCAATACCCCTTCCATATTGGTATTGATCGACGGCGCACCCAAATTGCAACGCAACAGTGCATGGGGAATGGACGCAGTGGTCAATACTCCTTTTACGATCGTAAAGAACAATGATGGCCGTTTTTACCTGTATGGTGGTAAACATTGGTACAATGCCGCTTCTGCCACCGGCCCTTATACTTTAACTACCCAGGTATCACAAAACCTCAACAACATTGCCCAACAGGTAAATGATGCCAATAAGGATGGTGACACTGAAAAGGAAACAGATGAAAACACCATGTATAAAATAGTAGTCAGCACCGAACCAGCTGAGCTGATCCAATCCAACGGAGAGGCCAATTTTGCACCGGTATCAGGCACTGAATTACTGTATGTTTCTAATTCCGACGATGATATTTTCATGGATGTGCAGTCCCAGCAATATTATGTACTGATCTCCGGTCGCTGGTTTAAATCAAAAACATTAAGTGGTCAGTGGCAATATGTAGCTTCTGACAAACTGCCGCAAGACTTTGCCCGCATACCCGAGGGCTCAGCCAAAGACAATGTGCTGGCCAGTGTAGCCGGCACCCAGGCTTCTCAGGAAGCTTTGCAGGAAGCAGAAATTCCACAAACCGCTAAAGTAGACAGGCAACAAGCCAAAGCCGATGTAGTGTATGACGGCGATCCGCAGTTTGAAGATATTGATGGTACCGATATGGATTATGCAGTAAACACTTCTGCTTCCGTGATCCGCTGGAGAGGTCGTTATTATTCTGTAGACAATGGTATCTGGTTTGAATCGTACAGCGCCGTAGGGCCCTGGTCAGTAGCAGTCGTAAGACCTTCTGCAGTGGCCCTGATCCCTCCCCGCTATCCGGTATACCAAATGAAATATGTGTACATCTATGATGTAACTCCCGATTATGTGTGGATGGGTTATACACCCGGATATCTCAATACTTATATCTACGGACCCACCATCGTATATGGTACCGGCTATTATTACCGGCCCTGGTATGGTAACTATTATTTCCCGCGTCCGTACACCTGGGGGTTTAATATACGCTACAATCCCTGGATTGGCTGGGGCTTTGGATTCAATTACAACAATGGTTGGTTCCACGCCAGCGTAGGATTTGGCCGTCCCTGGGGTTATGGCTATGGCGGCTGGTGGGGTCCACGAGTTTATCGCCCTTCCTACTGTTATGCCCCTTATCGTAGCTATGGCGGCTATTACAGTGGTGGATTCTATGGCAACGGCTATCGCAGCCGGCCGAATGTGAACATCGTGCACATCAACCGCACCAATAATATTTACAATTACCGCGGTGGCCGTGGGGTAGTGACCAGGGATAACCAACGATATACCCCCAATAACAGGGGGCGTGAGTTTAATAACAGGCAAGGTTATGCCAACAGGAGCTATAACAACAGCAATAATGGTGGCCGCGGCGGCAGGTTTGACAACAACAACAACAATCGCCCCGACAATAATGACCGGTTCAACAACAGGCCAAACAGGATAACCGATCGTAATGCAACCGGCCAACGTGATAACAACCGGTTTGGCAATAATAATGGTCAGGGTAGCCGTGCCGATAATAATGGCATCCAACGTCCCAATCGCGAATGGAAATCAGTTGAAGGGAACAGAGGCGGTAATACCGGCAGCAGACCTGGCGCAATTACAGCACCAGGTAGCCGTGAGCGGACGATCCGTGACAATAATGGCTCCCGTGATGACAGCCGATGGAATAACCGGAATAATAATCCGGCGCCTGTAACCCGTGAGCCAAGAGTATACCAGCCCCGTAGCAACGATGATAACCGTCAATGGCAAAACAGACCAGGAGGCGGCGAAAGGAATAGCCCCAGGGTGATACAACCGCAACAACCACAGCGCCAACAGCAGATGCAGCCGCAACCCCGTCAGCAACGGGAATCAGCTCCCCAGCAAAGGTCATTTGAGCGCAGGGATAATGGAAGCGGAGGCGGCAACCGTGGTGGTGGCGGTCAGGGTGGCGGCAGACCTTCAAGAGGTGGCGAAGGTGGTGGCGACAGACCAGGTAGAAGAGGTTAATATAAATTTTCTTCCTCATCATACAGAAAGTAATCCCCGCCGGACAGGTGGGGATTATTGCTTTTAGGAATACCTGACAGAATGCCGTTAACATTTATTTTAATTGTAGAAGCATTTACCAGTTTGGTTTGGCACAGTGTTGGTATTTATTTTACCGAAGTACCTTTATTATTTACGTTTAAACTTTATTATCATGAAAGCAAAACATATTCTTGTAGGGATGATTGCTGCTGCCGCTGTAGGCGCTTTGGTGGGCACATTATTTGCACCTGAAAAAGGAGCGGATACCAGAAAAAAGATCAAGGATACAGCTGATGACCTGGTGAATAAAGTGAAAAAGGGGCTGCGGAAGAACAGCGCTACCGGTGAGATGGAAGTAAGCTAATTTAAAGGAGTACAATTACTCAACATATATCTGTCTTCATTATCGTACTGAAGCTGTCTTACAAGTCAATAAGATCGTTCCGGAATAGCATTTCGGACAGTGAAGGAGGAAGAGTAGGCGAAAGCCCACCATTCCAATCTGAAGAGACTTTTAAGACAGTTTCTTTTTTTATGCCTATCTCTATCATTTGTAGCCGGTATTCCACAATTAATCATATCCCCTCACCAGCAATTTCTTCGATTCTACAATTCGGCCATCGGACGTCAATAAAGTTTACGCTATAAGTCGTGCAAATCCAGTACACCGGTTCTTACAATTAGACTGTAATTTTGGTCCCTTATTAATTACAGATGATAACGATCTATTATTGTTATGATGCCTATTGTGGCTGGTGCTATGGTTTTAGTCCGGTAATCAAACAGATTGCGGAAGAATATAAGGACAGGATCTTCTTTGAAGTGCTTTCGGGCGGCATGATCATTTCCGATCAACCCAAGCCAATTGGCGCCATGGCGGGCTATATACGGCAGGCCTACAAAGTAGTGGAAGAACGCACCGGCATCAAATTTGGCTCCGACTTCCTGTGGCATATCAACAACCCGGATGATAGCGACTGGTTTCCTGACTCCGAAAAGCCAGCTATTGCCCTATGTGTGTTCAAAGATTATTTTCCCGCGAAGCAGGTCGCATTTGCCGCAGATCTTCAGTACGCCCTGAATTATGAAGGCAGGGACCTTTGTGATGATGAAGCCTACCGGCACCTGCTGGAGAAATACCAGCTACCGGCTGACGAGTTTTATGCCTCCCTGCACAGCGAGGCTTACAAAGAGAAGGCCTATTACGAATTTGCGCTTTGCAAACAGCTGCAGGTAACCGGATTTCCCGCTGTGCTGTTGCAGGCATCAGAATCCAAATTCTACCTGCTGGCCCGCGGCTTCACCGAATACAGTGTGCTGAAGCAGCGGATAGACGCGGTGCTGCAGGAAATAGCTCAATCTTCTTAAAAGCGGCCTTAAAAAAAACCCGCCTCGCAAGGATTGGGTACACATTGACATCAAAAAGGATTGTTAAGTTTGATCACTGGTTCTTTAAAGGGCTGTGGTTCCCATAGCTTGCCCCTACTCAAAACCTCCTACATGCAAAAATTATCCTTTGTCATTTCTTTTTTGGTCATTACAGTGGCTGCCTGTGCCCAATCGGGCCGGGGGATGGACTTCGAACAATACAATCCTATATCTACCCTGGTAGTACCGGAACATGTTTTAACCCGGGCCAAATATCCATTTATTGATGTCCATAACCATCAAAATGGGCTGCGTGCAAACGATATCAAACAATTACTGCAGGATATGGATAAGCTCAACATGCAGGTGATGGTGAACCTGAGCGGCGGATACGGTTCCAGCCTGCAGAGCATGACAAGCTCAGTAAGGACCAATGCACCTAAACGATTCATTGTGTTTGCCAATATCAACTTCTCAGGTATTGGAGAACCCGGCTGGACAGAGAAAGCGGTGAAACAGCTGGAAGAAGATGTAAAGGCCGGTGCCAATGGCCTTAAGATATTCAAATCACTGGGATTTTCTGTGAAAGACAACCAGGGCAATCGTGTAACGGTCGATGATCCACGGCTGGATGCTATCTGGGATAAGTGCGGCTCCCTTAAAATACCTGTACTGATCCATACGGCCGATCCCAAACCTTTCTGGGATGCGCAGGATGATAAAAATGAGCGCTGGCTGGAACTGGCTACCCACCCGGGCCGTAAGCGCAGTGATACCAACCCCGTGCCCTGGGAGACACTTATAGAAGAGCAACACCGCATGTTTAAAAAGCATCCTAAAACCACTTTTATTGCCGCTCATTTTGGCTGGTATCCCAATGACCTTACCAAACTTGGTAAGCTGTTGAATGAAATGCCCAATGTAGTGGTAGAGTTTGGGGCCGTCATTGCCGAACTTGGCCGCCAGCCAAAGGCTGCCCGTAAATTCTTTGAGCAGTACCAGGACAGGATATTATTTGGCAAAGACAGTTGGGTGCCGGAAGAGTATGCCACTTATTTCCGGGTGCTGGAAACAGAGGACGAATATTTCCCTTATCATAAAAAATACCATGCTTTCTGGCGCATGTATGGCATGGGATTGCCCGACAATATCCTGAAGAAAGTATACTATAAAAATGCGTTGCGGATCATTCCTAATATTGACAAAACCCAGTTTCCCGATTAATGGTTGACCATTGGCAGAAGGCGGCAGATTAGCCTGCAAGAGTTCATCCGGAAAATTTCCGGGATCGTCGTTTTTGGGGAGCAGTAATGTGGAAGTAGGCAGGTAATTTGTTTATCTTTCTCAAAACTCATTTATTATGAAACGGCTAACCGTCATTTTCTGTTCAACGATCGCACTGGCCATTGCCGGCTGTAATGATGCCCCTACTACTGATAGCGCCGCCAAAGGCGATACTGCTACGGCCAGCAAACCCGACACCACCGCTACCGCTGCTACTGAAGCACCGGCCCCGCCACTTGATTCTGCAGCCATGATGAAAGCCTGGGGAGCATACATGACACCGGGCGAACAACATAAAATGTTGGCCGCACAGAATGGAAAGTGGGAAGGAAAGGTAACGATGTGGATGGCGCCAGGAGCACCCCCTTCTGAAAGCAAAAGCACAACAGTTAATCAAATGATCCTGGGTGGCCGCTACCAGGAATCAAAACATTCCGGAAGCTTTGGAGGTATGCCTTTCGAAGGAAAGAGCATTGTAGGATATGACAATATCAAAAAAGTTTTTATCAGCACCTGGATCGATAATATGGGTACAGGTGTAATGGTAGCCGAAGGTCCCTGGGATGCTGCCAGCAAAAGCATTACTTTTACCGGCAGCATGGTAGATCCCTCCACCGGAAAAGAATGTAAGTTCCGCGAGATCATGACCTTCACAGATGACAAGCACCAAAAAATGGAAATGTACAATACGCCCGGAGGCGCGAAAGAGTACAAGACCATGGAGATAGAGTACACCAAAAAATAATAGCCCGATAATGAGCTGCCCGCCCTGGTTCTACACCGGGCGGGCAGTTTTTTTTATGGCTATACCGCTCATTCCACCTAACGCCAGGCCCCAATAATGGCGCCCATTAGTATCAGGGCCACTACACAATAACCTCCGTTGATGAAAATGTACCGGGCTGTTTTGTGTTCAAACAATGCCACTACAGCAATGCTGCAAAAAACCCAGATGCCGGCAAGAAAACCCGCCGTGGCGCCCCAGGAAATGTTGACGACGGGTGCGCCGGGACAGGGTTGGGCAGGCTCTGTAAGGAACATCGCCAGGTTTACGGCCATGATCAGCGAAAGCACAAAAGCCCAGCCGAAGATCCTGGCTTTGTTGCCTTTCTGAACATCTTCCATGTTCATTTTATTTTCCTTCATCCAGGCTTTACCGAATAAAGCAGGGGAATACCATACACCGCCCAGTACAAAGGCAGAAACACCGGCTACCAACACCGCCAGCCAGTTAATTGAGTTCATGTCCATGTGTTTACACTTTAAGGGATTAAATAGATTATGATTTATCGAATCTATTTCACTAATTTTTGGGTGCCAACGAAAAGCGAACCGGCATGGAAAAAGAGCTGACGAAATCAAATAGCACGGCGACGAAAGTTCCGGTTGCCAGCCAGGTCAATGATATCGGCTTCCGGCTGATACTCATCCCTTTCTTTGGCATTGCCATTCCGCTTATCACCAGGCTGGTAGACCACAACAGTTTTTCCAACTGGGAGATCAAATTGAGTTATGCCTATACCATTGGCCTGTCCTTCCTGATCTGGGAAGGCAACCGTTACCTGCTGTTTACCCTGCGCACTTATTTCAACTGGTTCAACCAACCCATACGCAAGCTGGTGGTACTGATCTTTTCCGTATCGTTTTATACCATACCCGTCAGCATCTTATTATTAATGGGATGGTATCATATCTTCAAAGCCGGGCTGGTCAATTGGAATACTGTTACAGAAGCTACGTTGATCATTATGGTTTGCGTGGTTTTCATTGTGCATGTATACGAAACCTTCTTCCTGGTAAAAGAATCTGAAAATGAAATGTTGAAGAATGCACAGCTGGGCCGGGCAAAAGTAGAGGCCGAACTGGAAGCCCTGAAAAACCAGATAGATCCGCACTTTATTTTTAACTCCCTCAATACCCTATCGCACCTGATAGAAGAAAAACCACAAAGGGCCAGGCAGTTCAATGATAACCTGGCCGATGTGTACCGGTATATTTTGCAGAACAAACGACGGGAACTGGTATTGCTGCGCGAAGAGATGCAGTTCCTGAATGACTATTTCTCCCTGTTGGTGATCCGTTTCGAAAACGCTGTTCGGTTAAACATGAACATACCCGATAGCCTGATGGATCAATTCCTGATCCCTCCTATTTCTTTGCAGGTATTGGTAGAAAATGCGATCAAACACAATGAATTCTCAGAAGCCTCCCCCCTGGTGGTGAACATTGATTTGCAGGAGGAGGTCTTAACTATCCACAACCAGGTACGCAAAAAAATATTACGTAAACCTTCATCCCGCATCGGATTGAACAACCTCGACGAGCGTTACAAATTGACGACCGGCAAAGAGATCGCAGTAACTGTTACGGACCACGATTTTACTGTTTCTTTACCCGTTTTAAAAATTGGCTGATATGCATGTATTGATCATTGAAGACGAAAAACCCGCCGCGGAAAAATTACGGAAAGCCCTTATGGCCTGCGATGCTTCGATACAGGTTGTAAATGTATTGGGAAGTATTCAACAGGCCACAGCCTGGCTGGAAGAACATCCGGCCCCAGCCCTGATCTTCATGGATATTGAACTCAGCGATGGATTGTCATTCAGGATCTTTGAACGAACAACGATCAGTTGCCCGGTAATATTTACAACGGCCTATGACGAGTACTGGCAAGAGGCTTTTGAACACAACAGTATAGACTATCTATTAAAACCCATCAAGCAGGTAAAGCTTGAAGCAGCTTTAAAAAAATATGAAAAGCTGAAACAGTATTTTTCTGCCAACTATCAAAACCTGGTCAACTGGCAACAAAAGCCTGCAGAAAGCGGATACAAAAAACGCTTCCTGGTAAAACGCGGATCGGATTATATAAGTATTAAGACTGAAGACATTGCTTATTTCTACGCTACCCATAAGCTGGTTTGCATGGTAGACAATAAAGGTCAAAAATTTATTCTTGATCAGTCTTTGAGTGATATCGAAATGCAGCTGGACACCGGTTTTTTTTACCGGGTAAACCGTAAATACCTCGTCAATATGAGCGCCATCAGGAGGATAAAAACCTACCCCAAAAGTAAATTACTGCTGGAAGTGGAGCCTGCCTTACAGGAGGAAATTGTGATCAGCCAGGAAAATGTAACGGCTTTCAAGCAGTGGATGGAGCAATAATAAAAAAACCCCGGCCATCTGCCAGGGTCTTAATACGATCATAGAGCTCGGACTAATTAGTTATTTCCGCCTCCACCGCCCTGACGGCGCTGAGGACGTAAAGAAGGTTCAATTTCGTCTTTCCATTTTTTGTATTGCGCTTCATCGAAGATCTTCTTCAGCTCATCATCCCTGTCTGCCGCCATTTTCTGGCTTTTTTCACGCATTGCGTCACGATCGGGTTGGGCACCACCAGCACGCATTTCTTCCATCATTTTTTCCCTGGTACGGAAATATTTCGCAAAAGTGCTGTCGGATTTGGTAGTTTGATCAGGTGTAAGCTTGAGATCTACCAGTTTTTCTTTTACTGCCTTCAGTTGTTCTTCGGGCGTACGACGTTGAAAACCACCACCGCCTTGAGCATTGGCAGTATACATGCCGGCAATGGCTACAGTTATCAATAGGAAGATTGCTTTTTTCATTGCAATAATTGTTTATGTGATTTAAAATTGACTGTTATAAATTGGATGACAATGGCGGGTAAAACCTGCGGTTTACCCCTATAAAATTAACCGGTAGTTAACAATGCACCCCGGCGGGTGGAAACCCTGCGATCGGGAGCCCGTAGATAAAAAAGGCCCGTATTTAAAGAGTTAGTCAACTTTTGGAACAGGGTTTGCCGAATTCCGTTTATCTTGCATATCCTTTAAATTTTCAGCCCGATATGGAATATGGAAAAATCATAGCGGTAACAGGGTTACCAGGATTGTACGAGTTAGTAAGCAGTAAGAGCGATGGTGCTATTGTCCGTTCACTGGACGATCAGACTACCCGGTTTGTATCCAGCCGGGTACATAATTTCTCACATTTGGAAAGTATTGAGATATATACCGTTCGTGATAATGTGAACCTGGCAAGCATTTTCCAGGCCATGCAAAGCAGCGGAGAGAAGCTGCCCGACGGTAAGGACAACAATGCCCTGAAGAAGTATTTTGAGAAAGTGTACCCCGATCTGGATTTCGAGCGCGTATATGCCAGCGACATGAAGAAAATGGTGAAATGGCTGACTGTACTCAATGCTAACAAGGTGGAAATCAAGCTACGGGAACTTGCAGAAGAGCCTGCTGAGGAAGTTGTAGTGGAAGAAAAAGCACCAGCACCGGTAGCTGAAGAGCCCAAAGCACCCGCCAAAAAAGCGGCCGCTAAATCAACAGCTAAGAAAGAAAAGGTTGTAGAGGAAGAGGCTGAAACAGCAGAAAAACCCAAGAAAAAAGCAGCCCCCAAGGCTAAAAAAACCGAGGAAGGCGCAGAAGAGCCGGTTAAAAAGAAAACCGCTCCGAAAAAGACCAAGGAATAGTTTTTTCCTATTTATAACAAAAGCTACAACCTTCCGGAACCTGTTTTTTGCAGCCGGGGTTGTAGCTTTAGTATTTAAACAATGATCTATGAACTTTAGCGCTGATATCAAGAAGTTGCCCAGGCATTTTTTACCCGCCGATTTTGTGGTAACAGACTGGAATACCCTGGAGCCTTATTTTAAGGATTTGCTGGACCGCTCTATCGGAAGTTATGCCGACCTGGAAAAATGGCTGTTGGATATGAGTGAGCTGGAAGCTGTGGTAAGTGAAGATGCCTGCTGGAGGCAGATAAAAATGACCTGTGATACAGAGAATAAGTCTCTGGAAGAAGCATTCGTGTTCTTCGTTACCGCCTTGCAACCCCAGATTCAATTGTATGGCGATAAACTGAACCGTAAGTTGGTAGAAAGTCCTTACATCGACCAACTGGACCAGCAAAAGTATTTTACCTACCTGCGTGGCGTGCGGAAGAATATCGAACTGTTCAGGGAAAAGAATATTTCTCTTCAGTCAGAATTAAGCGTGTTGCAACAACAATATGCCGTGATCTCTGGTAAAATGACAGTGGAGGTGAATGGACAGGAATACACCTTGCAACAGGCAGCCAAACTACTGGAAAGTCCGGACAGGGCATTGCGTGAAACCGTTTACAGGAAAGTGAACGATAGAAGGATCCAGGATAAAGAGGCCTTGAATGACTTATACTCGAAACTTATTGAAAAACGCCACCAGGTAGCAAATAATGCCGGTTTTTATAACTACCGTGATTATAAGTTCAAAGAGCTGGGCCGCTTCGACTATACCAAAGAAGATTGCTATCAATTTCATGAAGCTGTTAAACAACATGTGCTTCCCCTGGTCAATGCTATTTACAAAAGAAAGAAGGAAAAGCTGGGTCTTGATACCTTCAGGCCCTGGGACCTCGAAGCCCAGCCCGCAGGTATTAAGCCTTTAACTCCTTTCAAAACAGGTGATGAACTACTGGCAAAAAGCATCCAATGCTTCGAAGCCATACGTCCCTTTTTTGCCGATTGTCTTCGGAAAATGAATGAAATGAAACGCTTTGACCTGGACAGCCGGAAAGGAAAAGCGCCGGGAGGTTATAACTGCCCGCTGGCAGAAACAGGCGCGCCTTTCATTTTTATGAATGCGGCAGGGCAAATGAGTGATGTAACCACCATGGTACACGAAGGGGGTCATGCAGTGCATTCCTTCCTGGCACATCCGTTGGAGCTTAGTTCATTCAAGGAATACCCCATGGAAATAGCGGAGGTGGCCAGTATGGCCATGGAACTGTTTAGCATGGATGCCTGGGAAGTATTTTTTGACAATAAGGAAGATTTGCAACGGGCCAAGGAACATCAGCTGGAACGTGTAATTACGATCTTCCCCTGGATTGCTACGATAGACAAATTCCAGCATTGGGTATATGAGCATCCAAACCATACAGAACAAGAACGCGCCACACGTTGGATGGAGATACTCAATGAGTTCTCTTCCGATGTAATCGATTTCAGCGGTCTTGATGACTACCGCACTTATAGCTGGCAGCGCCAGTTACACTTGTTTGAGGTACCATTGTACTATATCGAATATGGCATTGCACAATTGGGAGCCATTGGTTTGTGGATGCAATTCAGGCAAAATAAGGAAGCAGCGTTAGACAACTATATGCAGTCTTTAAGTTTGGGCGGAACCAAGACTCTACCGGAACTGTATAAGGCGGCCGGGCTGGAATTCAACTTTTCGCCAGAACGTATCAAAATCCTCATGAAGTTTGTGCAGGAGGAAATGAAAGCAATAGAACGTTGAGCAATAGTCGGTAAAAAAATACCCAGTTAGTGGTATATGGTTTATTCGTTCTAACAATTATCTTTGTAAGGAATACTTGTCTACGATAGTAAGATGAGCAATCATCTGAACATCATAAAATAGCTACTAATCAGAGCCTTAACCAAAAGTCCCGGTGTTTCTACATCGGGGCTTTCTTTTTATACCCGAATCGGGTCAGGCCGCCCTGGTCAACCAATAAGATAGTATTTTCTGCTAAAACAGTCCAGGAAAGGATATGAGGCGAATGAATAACAAGCTAAACAGGACTGTACCTTAGTGGCAATCCTTGCAAACACCCGTAATCACCATTTGAAATTCTTCCGGCTGAAATCCCTCGGGAAGCCTCACTTCAGGGATCATGACACTTTCCAGGCAGGTAGTATTACCGCAGGCGCTGCATACAAAATGAACGTGGTTGTCATGGTGGTGGCCACCGGCGCAGCCTTCTTTACACATGGCATAGCGAACAGAGTTATCTACGGTGGGGATACTATGGATAATCCCTTTTTCCAGAAACGTTTGCAGTGTACGGTATACCGTTACACGATCAAATTTTTCACCGGTCTTTTTTTCAATATCGCCATGCGCAAGCGCGCCGCCATTGGTTGCCAAAAATAATTCCAGGATCCTTTTACGGCTACCGGTTACACTTAGCTGACTACGCTTCAAAATATTATCAATCTGTGTATCCATGTTTAACTTTTTTATCTTTTCTGATAATCGTTAATTTCCAAAAAGGTTATTACTAAATCGTTTTTGAGCAACAGGTTCATCCAACAATCCTTTGATATCTTTTTTAAGTTCTTCCAGTTCATCTTTCTTCAACCCGTCATAGATTTTTCTTACCTGACCACTTTTGTCAACCAGTGCGAAGAACTGCGTATGCAAAAACTGATCATCAATATTCTGCAGGTTATTCTTTGGATCATCCAACAAATAACTGGTACGGGCAGTATTATATAAACTGTCTTTTCGTCCGGTCAGAAACCACCAATGACGTGTATCCGCTTTAATGGAATCGGCATATA